>JAGAQA010000031.1 GCA_017622995.1 Oscillospiraceae bacterium | reverse complement strand
TATGCTTGCTTCACCAGCGATGCACGCCTTTGCCGCACTGATCTGCTGGGCTATGCTGTATTTTCGTCTTGGCATAATAATGCTCCCTTCATGTTCTACAGTGTTTGCTATTTCACTGTATCTCATAAAGGGAGCATATCAAACCGGTGTGATCGCTGGCTCGAAATGACAGTTTTCTTTACGCTTTTTGACGAAAGGATTCTTCGGAGACAGTCTCTCGACGGAGGGTTACATGGCGGTTTCGGTGCCGCTGAGGGCTTCAAAGCTGCTGCCGTCATCGGGCAGGCCCTTCAGGAACCGGCGGTTCTTGTAGACACCCACGGTCAGCAGGGGGACAATGACGAATACGATGGCCCAGTAGCCGCAGTAGCCGTAGCCATATTTGACGATATTGGTCAGACCGGCGAAGGAGATGAACATGGACACGCACATGATGGCGGTGGCAATGGCGCCCCGGCGCACATGGGTATTCTTCAGGAACCGCAGATAGCTGGCGTTTTCAAACCGGTTGATAAAGCCGAAGACCACAACAACACCGGAGGAGATCATGCACAGGAACAGAACCAGGCAGTACAGAACCACCAGCCAGTTCACATCCAGACGCATCAGCACTGTGAGAGTGGGCAGGGTGGTGCCGCCGGTGACGGAGGTGAAGTAGCCGCTCCAGGCGGTGAGCATCAGAACGGACAGGCCCAGGCCCAGTACATTGAACAGGAGCATACAGCCCATGCCCCGGGTGCAGTCCTTCTTGGTCTTCAGCACGGTGCCGCAGGCCAGAACGCCGGGAATGGTCACCCACTGGAAGGCGGCGTAGTTCACGCCGCCCAACAGCGCCTTGGGGAGCTTGGACAGGCCGTCGGTTTCAAAGGTCTGCTTCAGAGTATCGAAGAGGTTGACGCCCTTCATGAGGCCGTAGAAGTAGATGACGAGAGACAGCACCAGGATGGCAAGGCCCATGTAGGAGGAGCCCATGCGGACCAGGTTGGCCCCGAAGATGCTCAGCAGCAGGATCACAACGCCCACGGCCAGGGCGCCCAGGTAGTAGTTGACCCCCAGATACTGGTTCAGGGCGCTGGCGGCGCCGGCGATGCAGGAGGCCACCACCATGAGAATCATAATATCGTAGAACACATCAAAGGTGACCCACATCCGATCGTAGGGATGGTAGAGGGCGGAGAACAGATCCTTGTAGCTCTTGCAGCCCCGGGTGTTCCACAGCAGCTGTGCTTCCCGGGTGGAAAGGGCCAGCAGGACCATGGCCAGCAGGGCGCTCAGAATGCCCACCCAGCCCAGGGAAACAAAGTTGGTATTGGCCTGATTGCCGGTGGCGAAGCCGCCGCCGGCGTGGGCGGCAAAGGCGGTAAAGCCGATGGACAGGGCGGCTGCCCAGGAGGATTTGGCCTTGGTGTTCATGGTGAATACTCCTTTTCTCTTGATCCTTCGGGCTGGTCAAGCCCGGAATTTCTTACTTCTCTAAAGAGGGATTAAGCTCAGTTGACAATTGTCAATTTGCTTAAGCATCCTATCGTTTACGAAAGGACTGTTCCGACGGCGCTTACCTGTTTGCCTCCAGATACGCTTTGCCCGCCGCGTCGGCATCCCGCATGGCCTGCATAAAGCCTTCTTTGGTAAAGGTTTGCAGGGAACTGGTCCACTCTACAACGGTGGCGGCCTTATCCGCTACAGTTTGCAGATCCGCTTCCGTCAGCTCTACCTGGGAAAGGGTTACGGGCAGGCCCACGGAGGCATTGAAGGCCAGCAGTTCATCCCGGCGGGCGAAGTTCCGGTCGTAGGTCAGCAGCACCAGAACGCCGAAGGAGACGATTTCACCGTGGAGGTGATTCCGGCCGGAGGCGGGCACCAGAGTAGCGCCGTAGTAGACACAGTGAGCAAGGCTGCTGTTGTAGTAATAGTCATTGGCGGTGGTGGTGAAATTGGACACCAGACCGGTGGATACCACAATGCACAGGGCCACCTGCTGCAAAGCATCACCGGCCTTGTTCTGGCGGCACTCCTCCAAAGCGGCCTTGCCGTACTTTACCAGGGGATCGGTACAGCAGGCGGCCATGGTCCGGCCCATCAGGGGGGTGTGGGGCAGGTCACGGCCCCGGGTGCACAGCTCCACCTCGCACTCCTTGCTCAGGGCGTCGCCGATGCCGGCCCAGAGGAGCTGCTCCGGAGCCTCGGCCACAATCTGGGTGTCCAGGAAGGTGTGCAGAGGGCAGCGGGTGGGGTAGAAGTAATCCTTGAAGCTGTCGTCCGGGTTGTACATGACGCCGATGGCGGTGACGGGGGCGCAGTTGGAGGCAATGGTGGGGAAGGTAAACAGGGGCTTATCCAGCTTGTCGGCCACATATTTGCAGGTGTCCACTGCCCGGCCGCCGCCCATGGCAAAGATCATGTCCGCGTTTTTCACCGCGTCCTGGGCGGCAACCATGTCGCCGTTTTCATAGGTGGAATTGCCGCCGTACCACAGGGGCTCCGAGAGGGTCAGGCCGGTGCCCTCCAGGGCGGCCTTCAGCTTGCCGTAGCCCTTTTGCAGGGCGGTTTTGCCGCCTACCACAGCGGCGGTTTTGCCGTAACGGCGGACCACGCTCCAAACCTCCCGGTAGCAGTCAGGGCCAACGCTCCAGGCGGGCAGGCAGTTGGTGTAAGTGTTCATATCCAATCGCTCCTTTTTGTTGGTTGTGAAAAAAATAACAGCTTCGTCTCAAACCTTGAGACGAAGCTGTGCATATACAAACTCCGCGGTACCACTCAATTTGCCGCTAAAACGGCCCCTTAGTCACGTCGCCCTTACCGGTTAAACGCGCGGCACGATAACGTATGCCCTACGTCCTGGCTTACTTGTTTCCTTTCAGCAGGCTGCTCCTCAGGGATTTTCGGATCGGGTCTCACAACTGCCTTGCACCTTCCGGCAGCTCTCTGATGAGGGAATCGGGAACCTACTCTTCTGATTCAACACATTTGGAAGCGGTGTGAAATTGTTGTCTGCATCTTACAGGACAAAACCCCGTTTGTCAAGCCCCATTTTCAAAAATTTTTCCGCAGGGGGAGGAAACCTGTATTTGCGGGGTGGTCAGACCTTGGGCAGGCGGGCTTTGTTGAGCTTGTCCGCCTTGCAGAACAGGACATATCCGATGACAAAAAGTACAGTCAGGAAGCCCACGCCCAGGTTCTGACCCTGAAGACGCATTCCGAAAACCGTCACCGTCCGCGCTCCCATCAGGCTGGAAACCATGGCGATGAGGGCCGGGCCCAGGGCGTCCGCGCCCTTGCCGCAGATGTCCATAAGGCCGAAGTATTCGCCGCTGTTTTCCGGCGGGATAATCTTGCCCAGGTAGGAGCGGCTCATAGCCTGCACACCGCCCTGGAACATCCCCACCAGCACCGCCAGCACCCAGAACTGCCACAGGTGGAACAGGAACATACCGAAGATGGTGATGCCGGTGTAGCACAGAATGCAGACCTTGATCAGCAGACCCGTGTCATATTTGGCGGAGAGCCGGCCGAAGAGGATGGAGAAGGGGAAGGCCACGATCTGGGTCACCAGCAGAGCAAGCAGCAGTCCGGTGCTGTCAAGACCCAGGGACTGGCCGTAGGTGGTTGCCATGCTGATGATGGTGTAGACGCCGTCGATGAAAAAGAAAAACGCCAGCAGGTACAGGAAGATGTGCTTTTCCTGCTTCACCTTCCCCAGGGTTGTGCCCAGACGGCGGAAGGAATCCACAAAGGGATGGGCTTCCGGCTCCACGAAGCTAACCTGCCGGTAGCGCTTCAGCAGAGGAAGGGTGAGGAGCACCCACCATCCGGCGGTGATCAGAAAGGCGATGGCCATGGCGGTGCCGGTGGAAATGCCGAAGGATCCGGCAAACAGAACCAGCACCAGGCAGACGATGAAGGGAATCACGGAGCCGATGTAGCCCAGCGCATAGCCGGTGGCGGACACGTTGTCCATCCGCTTGTCGTCGGTGACCTCGGGCAGCATGGCGTCGTAGAAGATCAGGCTGGAATTGAAGCCAACCTTGGCGATGACGAAGATCACCAGGAAGGACAGCCAGGAGTGGGCGGCTCCCAGGGCGGCACAGCCGAGAACACCCAGCATGACACACAGAGTGAACAGCGGCTTTTTGAAGCCTTTGTAGTCCGCCAGGGTGCCGCAGATGGGGCCGATGAACGCAACCAAAAGGGTGGCAATGGAGGTGGCGATGCCCCAGTAGGAGAAGTATTGGCTCTCCGTCAGCCCGGCGGCATCGGTCAGGGCGTTGAAATAGATGGGGACGATGGCGGTGACCAGCAGAATAAAGGCGGAGTTGCCGATGTCGTAGCCGATCCAGGATTTTTCCAGAGCCGTGAGTTTGAACTTTTCTTTCATATTCCGCTCTCCAATCAACCAAAAATAGGGGCAAATTCCTCGCCAAGAGGGCTGTTTTCTTCCAGCGCGCGGACCAGCTGCTCCGCCAGAACCGGGTAGTCCTCCGCGGCCATCTGGTAGCAGGTAAAGAGGCTCCCGTTCAGATAGGCGCAGCTTGGGTTGGGGCCCACGGTGGGCAGCAGGCCCTTGGCCTTTTCGCCTCCCAGGCTCAGCAGAAACCGGGCGGTGTTCCGCCTGCGGGAGGTGATGATCCGGTAGACCCGTGCCATATTTCCGGAGCACCAGCCGATGGCGCCGGGGGATACCTCATTGTAGAACCCGGACACGGTGGCCTGCTCCCCCCGGGTCAGCCGGAGGTATTGGCTCACATGCCGGTCCTGGGGCAGCACCTTGCCGTCCAGCTGCTGCAAATACCGGTCAAATTCCGTTTCCAGCTCCATATGGCCGGGCTGCCCCTGGGCCGTGAGCTGGTTGATCAGGGGATGACACCGGGAGTCCAGGCAGTAGTGGCCCAGAAGGCCGAACAGGTAGGCCTTTGCGCCGTCGGAGGGCGCTTTCCGGAAGGCTTCCAGCGCATTGCCGAAAAAGGTCTGGCCGGAAAGGCTGTGAAGGCTGTAGCCCAGCTTTGTGACGGCTGTGGAGACCAGGGGGTTGTGGTAAAACAGCAGGTCCGGGCCCTGAAGCCCCACGTTGTAAAGCTGGGGAAAATTCTTGGAAAGCACCGCGTATTTGCCGGGAGGGGTCATTTCCCAGCCAAACCGCAGATGCGCGTAGGCAGAAGGCATGGAAGTCACCTCGGAAAAGTTTTTTCCATTGTAACCCATTTCCGCTAGAAAAACCAGATACTTTTTTGTAAAATTTTCTTTGGGGGCTTTTTACGGCTTTTCATTGCGAACGCCGGGGGGATATGGTATAATCACCTGGTATTTTGAACGCCCGATGGATGAAAGCGGGCAGAATCTGGCAGCAGTGCGGGGCAGCAAGGCGGATTTTCCGGAAAAAGGCCGGTGTTTCCGCCTTCCGATTCACAGAAAGGACTCTCCATTATGACCGAAAAACTCTATTATCTCGACAGCCACCTGGCTTCCTTCCGGGCGGAGGTCATCTCCTGCACCCAGACGGAAAAGGGCTTTGAAGTGGTGTTGGATCGAACGGCGTTTTACCCCCTTGGCGGCGGCCAGGCAGCGGATACCGGTGTTTTGGGGAATGCCCGGGTGCTGGATACCCGGGAGCAGGGGAAGGATATTATCCACCTGTGTGACGCTGCGCTGACGCCCGGCACCCAGGTGGAGGGTACCATCGATTATCAGGACCGGTTTGTGCGGATGCAGCAGCACAGCGGAGAGCACATTGTTTCCGGCATTATCCACCAGCGCTGGGGCTACCACAATACGGGCTTTCACATGAACCTGCAGAGCGTCGTCATCGATTTTGACGGCGTGATTCCGGTGGAAGTGCTGCCGGAAATCGAGGCCGAGGCCAACCGGGCAGTGATGCGGAATATCCCGGTGCGGGTCTTCACCCCCGGCCCGGAAGAGCTGGCGGCTCTTTCCTACCGGACAAAGCGGGCGCTTCCCTGGCCGGTACGGATTGTGGAGATTCCGGGCTACGATACCTGCGCCTGCTGCGGCACCCATGTGGCGGCCACGGGCGAGATTGGCCTCATCAAGCTCTTTTCCGCCATTCCGTTCCGGGGGGGCACACGGATGGAAATGGCCTGCGGCGTCCCGGCGCTGGCACTGCTCAACCGGGTGTTTGAACAGAATAAACAGGTATCCCGGCTCCTGTCCGCCCAGATCACCCAGACCGGTCAGGCTGTGGAAAAGCTGCTTTGTACCCTGGAAAGCTGGAAAACAAAGGCGCTGAATCTGGAAAAGCAGAGCCTGCTTGCCCGGGTAGACGCATTTGGGGGGGCGGGGAACTGCTTCACCTTCGGAGGGGACCTGAGCCCCGACGGCCTGCGGGAGCTGACGGACGGAGCGGCAAGGGTGTCCGGCGGCATCACTGCGGTATTTGGCGAAATGGCAGAGGGCTTTGACTACTGCCTGGCCCTTCCCGGGGGCGACCTGCGGAGCCTGAACAAGGAAATGAATGCTGCCCTTTCCGGCCGGGGCGGCGGTAAGCCCCCCTTCCAGATGGGCAGGCTCCGGGCTTCCAAAGAAGAAATCCGGAAATTCTTCCTGGAAAAGGGGTTCCGGCAGATTTGATTGCCGCCTGCCGTTTGTTTACAAAAAAACCTATATTTTTCCGGAAGGGTATGCTATAATGCTTTGGATACGGTGATTTTTTATAGAACCCCGGATTTACCGGGGACGTGAAAGGAGAAACTCCAATGGGACTGATCACAAAGCTGTTCGGAACCCGTTCCCAGCGTGAACTGAAGAAAATCCAGCCCATGGTGGATGCCATTCTGGCGCTGGAATCCCAATATAAGCAAATGCCGGAAGAGGAGCTGAAGGGCAAAACCGCGGAATTCCGGGCCCGGCTGGAAAAAGGCGAGACTTTGGATGATCTGCTGCCGGAGGCCTTCGCGGCCATCCGGGAGGCTGCCGACCGGGTCATCGGTCTGCGGCCCTATCCGGTGCAGCTCATCGGCGGCATTGTGCTGCATCAGGGCCGCATCGCCGAGATGAAAACCGGCGAAGGCAAAACCCTGGTGGCCATTCTGCCTGCCTATCTCAATGCCCTGGCGGGCCGGGGCGTCCATATTGTTACCGTCAACGATTACCTTGCCAAATATCAGTCTGAGTGGATGGGCAAGGTCTACCGGTATATGGGCCTTACCGTGGGCCTGGTGATTCCCGGTGTGCAGCCTGCCCAGCGGCGCCTTGCCTATGCCGCGGATATTACCTACTGCACCAATAACGAGCTGGGCTTTGACTACCTCCGGGACAATATGGCCATTTACAAGCAGGAACTGGTCCAGCGGGGCCATGCCTTTGCCATCGTGGACGAGGTGGACTCCATCCTCATTGACGAAGCCCGTACCCCTCTGATCATTTCCGGCAAGGGGGAGGACTCCTCCCAGCTCTACCAGATGGCCGACCGGTTCGTCTCCTCCCTGCGCAAGCAGGTTTTTGCCAAGACGGAGGATAAGGAAGTCCAGGATGACTACGACTGCGACTACTTTGTGGATGAAAAATCCCGCACCGTCTCCCTGACCGCCGAAGGCATTGCCAAGGCGGAGCGGTTCTTCGGCGTGGACAACCTGGCCGATGCCGAGAATGCCACATTGTCTCACCACATCAACCAGGCCATGAAGGCCCGGGGCCTGATGAAAAAGGACATTGACTATGTGGTCAAGGATGGGGAAGTCATCATTGTGGATGAGTTCACCGGACGGCTGATGTACGGCCGACGTTATAACGAGGGCCTGCACCAGGCCATCGAAGCCAAGGAAGGCGTAAACGTTGCCAGCGAAAGTAAGACTTTGGCCACCGTTACCTTCCAGAATTTCTTCCGGCTGTATGATAAGCTCTCCGGCATGACCGGCACCGCGCTGACCGAGCAGGAAGAATTTGAAGCCATTTATAACCTGGATGTGGTGGAAATTCCCACCAACCGGCCTGTGATTCGTGTGGATCACCCGGATGTGGTGTTCAAAACAGAGGCGGGCAAATTCCGCGCCATTGTGGAGCAGGTGAAGCAGTGCCACGCCAAGGGCCAGCCTGTGCTGGTGGGCACCATCTCCATCGAAAAAAGTGAAATTCTCAGCAAGATGCTGAAGCGGGAGGGCATCCCCCACAACGTGCTGAACGCCAAATACCACGAAATGGAAGCCCAGATCGTGGCCCAGGCCGGTAAGCTGGGGGCCGTGACCATCGCCACCAATATGGCAGGCCGTGGTACGGACATCATGCTGGGCGGCAACGCCGAGTTCCTGGCAAAGGCAGACCTGCGCAGACAGGGAAAGCCCGAGGAGCTGATCGCCGAGGCCGATTCCTTTGCCGAAACCCGGGATCCGGAAGTATTGGCCATCCGGGAGGAATACAACAATCTGCTGAAAGCCTACAAGGCCCATATCTCCGAAGAAGCCCAGCAGGTCCGCCAGGCCGGGGGCCTCTTCATCATCGGCACCGAGCGGCATGAGTCCCGCCGGATCGACAATCAGCTCCGTGGCCGTTCCGGCCGTCAGGGCGATCCTGGTGAGAGTCGGTTCTACCTGAGCCTGCAGGACGACCTGATGCGGCTGTTCTCCTCGGAACGGGTTATGGGCATGATGGATTCCCTGGGCCTGGATGAGGATACCCCCATCGACGCCAAGATTCTCTCCGGCGCCGTGGAAAACGCCCAGAAGAACGTGGAAAGCCGGAACTTCAAGGCCAGAAAGAACGTGCTGGAATACGACGACGTGATGAACACCCAGCGTGAGGTGATCTACGCCCAGCGACAGAAGGTGCTGGACGGAGAGGACCTGCGGGAGAACATCCTGTCCATGCTCCGCACGGTGGTGGAGGGCAATGTGTCCACCGCCCTCAGTGAAAACGGCGGCAGTGTGAACGAGGAAGCGCTGAAGGAGCTGGCCCGCCAGATGGAGGGCATCTACTTCATCAAGGGCACCCTCCAGAGCCGGGAAGCCCAGCTGCTGGCCATGGATGGGGCGGCCCTGACCGATACCATCTACGGCATCTGCCTGGCCACCTATCAGGCAAAGGAAAACGCCTACGGCGAAAACCTGATGCGGGAGCTGGAGCGTGTGGTCATGCTCCGGGTGGTGGACGAATACTGGATGGACAACATCGACGCCATGGACGATCTGAAGCAGGGCATCGGTCTGCGGGCCTACGGCCAGCATGATCCGGTGGTGGCCTACAAGGAAGAGGGCTACCAGATGTTCGAGAGCATGATCGAGTCCATCAAGGAGGAGACGGTCCGCCGGATGTTCCTGGTGCGGGTCCAGCCCCAGCAGGAGGTCAAGCGGGAGAAGGTGGCCAAGGAGACCGGTGCCGCCGGTGCCAGCGACGGAAGCGCCGTAAAGAAAGCGCCCATCCGCAATGCCTCCAAGAAGGTGGGCCCCAACGATCCCTGCCCCTGCGGCAGCGGCAAAAAGTATAAAAAGTGCTGTATGCAGAAAGATAAAGAAGCGGGGATGGAGTAATCGATCCCCTTCGGAGACAACATATGGTAATCACACAGAAAAAAGGGAACCTGGAATACCTGACCGCGGAGGGCATCTCCGCCCCCCACTGCTTCACCACCCGGCTGGGCGGCGTCAGCGAAGGGTATCTCCGTTCCCTGAATCTGGGCATGAGCCGGGGAGACGACCCGGAAAATGTCCGCAAGAACTACGCAATCCTTGGAGAAGCCCTGGGCTTTGATCCCAAAAAGGCGGTACTATCCCGGCAGGTTCATTCCAATATCGTACTGCCGGTGGGGGAGGGAGACTGGGGCGCGGGACTGTATACCCAGCCCCTGCCGGACTGCGACGGCCTGGTGACCAACACACCGGGCACGGCCCTGGTGGTATTCACCGCCGACTGCACCCCCATCCTGTTTTGGGATCCCGTTACCGGGGCCGTGGGCGCTGCCCACGCCGGATGGCGGGGAACGGTTTCCGGCATCGCGGCCAAAACCGTGGAGGCTATGCGGGCGTGCTTCGGAAGCAGGCCGGAAGACATCCGCGCTGCCATCGGCCCCAATATCGGCGCCTGCCATTTTGAAACCGGTGAGGATGTGCCCCGGGCGCTGCTGGAAGCCCTCGGCCCGGACATGAATGCCTTTATCCGGCCCCAGGGCGAGAAGTATTATGTTGACCTGAAAGCGGTCAACGCCTGGGTGCTGCGCAGGGCCGGGGTGGACAAAATGGACATCAGCGGGGATTGCACCGTGTGTCAGAGCCACCGCTTCTGGTCCCACCGGGTCACCCAGGGCCAGCGGGGCAGCCAGGGGGCAGTGATTGTATGCAGGGAGGTATGGGCGTGAAACGAATCGTTGCAATGGCCTTGTGCCTGTGTACCATCCTGAGCCTGTTTGCTGCCTGCGGCACCAAGGAGGAAGAGGAAGCCTATGTGCCCACCGGCGACGCCATCCTGATGGAGGGGGAGGAGCCCACGGAGGCGCCGGATGCCGGTGAGGATGAGACACTTGTTCTGGCCTATTACCCCAACCGGTCCATGAATCCCCTGATCGCCATGAACTTTTCCAACCGGGTGCTGTTTTCCCTGATCTATCAGGGCCTGTTTGCCTACAACAGCCAGAATCAGACGGTGCCCATCCTGTGTTCCAAATACCGGGTATCCCCGGACAACATGATTTACACCTTCTATGTGGACCCCAACGCCCGGTTTTCCGACGGCACCCGGGTCACCATCGGCGATGTGATCGCGTCCTACGATGCCGCCCGGGAGAGCGACTATTACAAGGGCCGGTTTACCCATATTATTGAGTACAAGCTCCGGGAGGATGAGGGCCTGACCTTCTACCTGGATACGCCCTATGAAAATCTGCCGCTGCTGCTGGACATTCCCATTGTCAAGGCATCGGAGGTGGCGGCGGAGCATCCGCTGGGCACCGGCCCCTATGAATTCCACGCCGGGGAAGACGGCACGGATCTGACGAAGGTGGAATCCTGGTGGTGCGAGGCAAACCTGTCCACCCGGGCAAAGAAGATTAATGTAATCGAGGCCACCAGCCAGAGCCAGCTGCGGGACGAGTTTGAGTTCGGCGACCTGAACCTGGCCTGCGCCGACCCGCTGCTGGACTCCTACGGCGAATACCGCTGCGACTTTGAGCTCTGGGAAGTAGACAACGGCGTCATGGTTTACCTGGCCTGCAACACCCTGTACTCCGACTGGTTCAAGGACAACGACCGCCTCCGCAAGGCCCTGACCTATGCCATTGACCGGGAGCAGATCAATGAGGACAACTATCGGGGCATGGCCCAGCCCAGCACCCTGATTACCTCCCCCCGCAGCCCCTATTACAATGCGGACCTGGCCAAGAAATATGAGTATGACCCCATGCGGTTTCTGGATGCCATCGGCAATATTCAGCTGCCCAAGAACGATAAGAACGAGGTGCAGAAGCTGAAAATCCTGGTGAACGCGGACGATTCCGCCCGGCTGCGGGCGGCCCGGCAGATCGCCAGTCACCTGACGGAGCTGGGTATCCCCGCGGGCGTGCTGGAATACGGCTCCGGCGGCGCTGTGACCTATCGCCATGTCATCAACGCCGGAACCTATGATCTTTACCTGGGCCAGACCCGGCTGCCGCCTACCTATGATGTGTCCGAGTTCTTCAAGGGCTACGGAAATCTGGGCAACAGCGTGCTGGCCAACGAGACCCTTCTCAACATGGCCAAGGAGTCCCTGTCCAACAGCGGCAATTTCTACAACCTCAACCAGATGGTGGCGGAGGACGGCAGCGTGATTCCGGTGCTGTTCGGCACCTACAATATCTACTCCAAGCGGGGAGAGCTGCTGGACCTGAACCCGTCCCGGGACAATGTGTTCTATTATACCATCGGAAAGACCATGGCGTCTATTCTGGAGGATAATACAGAAAACAAGTAATGCTTTTAAGAAAAGAGGTACGTTTTTATGAAAAGAATTCTTGCAATCACCCTGGCGCTCTGCCTGCTCCTGTGCGGCTGCGGCGCCAAAACGGAGCCCGCTCCCACGGAGGCTGTCCCTGCCACGGAGGCAACCGCTGCACCTGAGACCCAGCCCACTGTGGAGGAGACGGTGCCGGAAACCACCGAGCCCGCCCCTGCTTACTTTAATCCCCTGAACGGGCAGCCCCTGGACGAGCCCTACACCGGCCGGATCTTCGCGGTGACCATCAGCAACATTCACGACGCGCTGCCCCACTACGGCACCATGGAAGCGGATATTCTGATGGAAATGTTTGTCAACCACTCCATTATCCGTGACCTGGCCCTGTATACCGATGTTACTAAGGCAGAGGCCATCGGCTCCGTCCGTTCCGACCGGCTGATGTTCAACCAGATTGCCAAGCATTACGATGCCATCATCGCCGATGCGGCGGGTTCCGATCAGGTCCTGAATGACGCCCGGAACAAGAATGTCAACCGCCTGATGATCGACACCAGCGGCACCACAGACTATTCCGTCCGGAACACCAAGCGGGCCTTCACCTTCCAGCCGGAGAGCAAGTTTGAGCACAGCCTGTTTGCCAAGGGCCCGGGCCTGGTGGAGTATGCCAAGCAGAAGGGCTTCTCGGTGACCCAGCCGGAGGGCAAGGAGTATAACCTGCGCTTCCGGGAGGACGGCACCCCCGCCGACGGCGAAACTGCCAACAAGGTAACCGTCAGCTTTACCTTCCGGGGCTCCAAGAAGGATACCACCATGGTTTATGACGCGGCCCTGGGCAAGTATGTATACAACCAGTACGGCAAGGCAATGGTGGTGGGTGACACCCAGGATCCCGAGTGCTTCACCAACGTCATTGTGATGCTGGCAGACATCACCCGGGACAGCATCTACCATACCGCCGACTTTGTAAACGGCGGCACCGGCTACTATGCCTGCGGCGGCAAGATCATCCCCATCTTCTGGGGCGCCGATGATGAAACCAGCCCCTTCTGGTTCAAGACTGCCGACGGCGCGCCTCTGGAGCTGGGCGTGGGCAACACCTATATGGCCATCGCGCCCCAGGATTCTCCCGTAACCTTTGAATAACGCCCTTGCCCGCCCGGGGAACCGGGCGGGTTTTTCGTAGAGAGAAAGGAATGTGTACAGGTGTTTCGGCCAGCATTTCGGAGCAAGTCCCCGCATCCGAAAGAAAACCTGATTTTGCACAAAAATCGGACCGGAAATTTTGGCGGTTTTGACGCTTTTTCCAGTTTACAAGAACCTTATCATATAGTATAATGGAATCCGTACGGGAATATCGATTCCTGTGCTGAAGCAATAAGCTACTGGCAAAAACAGTAATTTTTGAAATGGAGGAAATTCCCATGTCTGTTAAAGTTGCGATCAATGGTTTTGGCCGTATCGGCCGTCTGGCTTTCCGTCAGATGTTCGGTGCTGAGGGCTTCGAGATCGTTGCCATCAACGATCTGACCTCTCCCAAGATGCTGGCTCACCTGCTGAAATACGATTCCACCCAGGGCAACTACGCTGCTCAGGGCCATGTCGTTGAGGCTGGCGAGGACAACATCGTTGTCGACGGCAAGAAGATCACCATCTACGCCAAGGCCAACGCTGCCGAGCTGCCCTGGGGCGAGCTGGGTGTGGATGTTGTTCTGGAGTGCACCGGTTTCTACACCTCCAAGGCCAAGGCTCAGGCACACATCGATGCCGGCGCCAAGAAGGTCGTTATCTCCGCTCCTGCCGGCAATGACCTGCCCACCATCGTTTACAACGTCAACCATGAGACCCTGACCAAGGAAGACAACATCATCTCCGCCGCTTCCTGCACCACCAACTGCCTGGCTCCCATGGCCAAGGCTCTGAATGACCTGGCTTCCATCGAGTCCGGCATTATGTGCACCATCCACGCCTACACCGGCGACCAGATGATCCTGGACGGCCCCCAGAGAAAGGGCGACCTGCGTCGTTCCCGTGCCGGCGCTGTGAACATCGTTCCCAACTCCACCGGTGCTGCTAAGGCCATCGGCCTGGTTATCCCCGAGCTGAACGGCAAGCTGATCGGCGCTGCACAGCGTGTTCCCACCCCCACCGGCTCCACCACCATCCTGAACGCCGTTGTTTCCAAGGCTGTTACCAAGGATGAGATCAACGCCGCCATGAAGGCTGCCGCTACCGAGTCCTTCGGCTACAACGAGGACGAGATCGTTTCCTCCGACATCATTGGCATGCGTTTCGGCTCCCTGTTCGATGCCACCCAGACCATGGTTTGCGCTCTGCCCGACGGCAAGGCTCAGGTTCAGGTTGTGTCCTGGTACGACAACGAGAACTCCTACGTTTCTCAGATGTGCCGCACCATCAAGTACTTCGCAAAGCTCCTGTAATTTCGAAAGCTGCTGATTTGCCCGCCCCGTTCCCGGGGCGGGTTTTTCTGTGGATAAGGTATGCTTTTTATGGGGGAACGGGTGCTTTTGTGAATTGACAATTGACATTGAACAATTGACAATTATGGTATCCCTTCGGGATGATTCAAAATATTTGGTTGGCAAGTCCGGTAAATACCCAGAAAACTTCCAGTTTCACGATAATATTTTATTCATCCCTGAAGGGGATTTCTCAACTGTCAATTTCAAAACAAAGCAAAAAGGGCTCGCCGCAAAGGAAAGCGGCGAGCCCAAGCTTATTCTCCTGTTGCTTCCGCGTTCAGCGGGTCGATTCTGACATCGGGATAGGGATTCACAATGGCGGTGCGGTAGGTGTGGTATATGACCATGCCGGGCTTGCCGCTGGGAACCTTTTTCACCTGCTTGACGGTGGTTACGTCCACCGGGATGTTCTGGCCGCCAGTGGATTCGGCATAGTAAGCCGCCAGCTGGGCCGCCTGGGTAACGGTGTTGTCCGGAGGGGTCTTTCCGCCGCAGGAGATGATCACATGGCTGCCGTGAACCTTGGAGGCGTGGCACCAGATGTCGTCCTTTCGGGCAAGCCGGAAGGTCAGCTCGTCATTCTGGCGGTTGTTGCGGCCCACATAGATGGGGAAACCGTCGGTGCTCTCAAACCGCATGGGGGAGAGCCTGGCTGTTTTCATTCGTTTCCGGGCGGAATCCATGCGGACGTAGCCCCCGGCATAGAGCTCTTGCCGGATTTCCTCCAGCTCGCCATCCGTCTGGGCCCGGTTCAGCTCCTCCAGTACGCTTTCCAGATAGCTCAGCTCCTCGGTCCCCAGCTCCAGCTGCCGGGTCAGCTCCTTCTGGGCGTTTTTCATCCGGCTGTAGTCCTTGTAGAATTTGGCGGCGTTCTGCTGGGGGGAGAGGATGGGGCTCAGGGGAATGTCAATTTCCTTCATGTCCTCGTCGTAGAAGTCTTCACAGCGGATGGTGGTCTGACCCTTTTGAATCCGATGGATGTTGGCGGTGAGAATATCTCCCAGCTGCCGCAGCCGCTCCCGGTCCAGGGTGGCCGCCAGCTCCTTTTCCTGTAAACTGAGCTTCCGCTTCAGCCGCTGGCAGCTGTTTTGAACCGTTTTGCGCAGAGCCTGGCCTTTCTGCCGCATGGCGTCCTTCCGGTCCCGCAGGGTGTAAAAGCGGTCCAGCAGGGCGCTGAAGCTCTCGGCCTTTTGGCACTGTCCGTATTCATGAATAGGGCAGAAGGCAAACTGCTTTGGGGTCCCGTCCGGAGCGCTCCAGTACCAGGGGGCGGGAGCGGAGAAGGCATCGCCAAAGAAACGGCTCAGCTTTTCCGCCGCTGTATCCGGGTCCAACCCATCCACCCGGGCATCCACATCTCCCGCCGCGTACAGGGCGGCCTCCCGGCAGACCAGGGGGGACAGTCCACCCAGGGCGTCCATCAACCGGTCAGCCAGAATATCCGCTCCCGGGCCACGGAGAAGCCCGACAAAGCCTTCCTGGGACAGGCTCCGGGGGTCTTGCTTTTCCACCCTCCGGGGTGGCTGATAGTGGAGCCCCGGCAGGGCAGGACGGCTGGTTTCGTCCAGACCCACCCGGCGCAGGCAGTCCAGGATCCGGTCTTCCGGCCCCAGCAGGTATACGTTGCAGGTCCGGCCCATGAGCTCCACCACCAGCTTTTTCCGGATGGGGTAGCCCATTTCATCGGTGCAGTCAAAGGTAAATTCCACAGCCCGCTCCATGGGCGTCTGGCTGATGGCGCTGAGCCGGGCGCCCATCAGGTGCTTGCGCAGAAGCATACAGAACATGGGCGGCTCCGGGGGATTTTCCGGAGAAGCGGTGGTCAGGTGCAGCCGGGGGGCGGTGGGATTGGCGGCAATCAGCAGCTTTTCCCGGCCCTCTTTGCAGCGCAGCAGGAAAATCAGGGTGTCCCGGCTGGGCTGAAAGATCTTTTCCACCCGGGCCTGCTGGCATTTTTCTTCCATTTCCCCCAGAACGGCGGAGAGATAAAACGCATCAAAGGCCATTTTCTTCCTCCTTCGTCAGTCCCAAAGCAAAGAGCTCGTTGATTCTTTCCAGCTTTCCTTCCAGGTACAGCCGCCCGAAGAGTGCTTCCAGGCCGGTGGCCTTGGCATACTGGGCGGGGGTTGCCCCCTTGGGGACCGCGTGAACGTGGGCATTCTTGCCCCGGCGGTAGTAGTCCGTTTCCTCCGGGGTGAGGCTGGGCAGAAGCCGTTCCGCAAAAGCGGCCTGGGCCGGCGCCTTGACCATGGCAACGGTGCGTTTGTGGAGCTCCAGCACATTGGTGTGGCCCTGGGCGCACAGGTAGCTGCGGCACAGCAGCTCAAAGACCCCGTCTCCGATGTGGGCAAGGCCCAGGTTGGAAATGGCATCGATTTTATTCTTGGGCAGATTCATCTGAAAATAGTTTTCCAAAAGCGGTTCCCTCGATTCAGCAAAAACTGGGCGCAGAGCCCGGTGAATAGACCGGTTACAATGCCGGTGGCGATCATAACAGGCAGGTAGACAATGAGCCCCGGCGTTCCGGAGACCCAGATGGCCACAATCATCTGCCCGATGCTGTGGGCAATGGCTCCCATGCAGCCGGCGATCCAGAGCTGGTTGTGTTTCAGCACCTTTCGCAGCAATATGGTGGTGAGAATCGCCAGTCCGCCGCCGGCCAGAGAGTAGAGAATGGTGCTGAAGTTCCCGGCAAAGACGGCGCCCAGAAAAATCCGGGTCAGCAGTACGGCGATGCCGGACATGGGACCCAGCAGAAACACCGTAAAAACGGTCACGATATTGGCAAGGCCCAGCTTGATTCCCGGAATGGGAATGGGCATGGGGATCTGGGCTTCGATCATAAAGATGGTCAGCGCAATGGCGGAAAGCAGCGCCAGCAGGACCATTTTTCGTGTTTTCATAGAAAGTGATTCCTTTTGGAAGAGGATAAGAAGGAGTATGGTCAGTTGACAATTGACAATTGACAATTGACAGTTGACAGTTGACAGTTGACAATGAAGGAATCCCCTCCGGGGATGAATATAATATGATTGTGAAACTGAAAGGTTTCTGGGTATTTTCCAGCCTTCCTAACCAATTTATTTCAATCATCCCGAAGGGATACCATAATTGTCAATTGTTCATTGTCAATTGTCAATTCACAAAAGCTCCCTTTTGCCTATAGCATACCAAATTTTCTCCCCGGTGTAAAGGGGACGGCTTCCGGCAGATTTTTCCGCTGGTCTGTGGTATTCTGTTCCTTGACGAATGTGATATGATAAAAGAAAAAGGGATGGACCTGACCGTGGAAGATAGATTGTATATGCAGGAGGCGTTGGCCCTGGCCCAAAAGGCCTTTGACATGGGAGAAGTGCCGGTGGGCTGTGTGGTGGTGTGCCGGGGAGCAATCGTAGGCCGGGGCTATAATCGCCGGGAAACCGGGAAAAACGCCCTTTTCCACGCGGAGGTGGAGGCCATCAACCAGGCCTGCAGGAACCTGGGGGGCTGGCGGCTGTGGGAGTGTACCCTCTATGTGACCCTGGAGCCCTGCCCCATGTGTGCCGGGGCCATTCTCCAGGCCAGGATTCCCAGAGTGGTCTACGGGGCCAGAGACAGTAAGTACGGGGCCTGCGGCTCGGTGTGCGATCTGTTTTCCATGGACTTTCACCACCATCCCCAATTGGAAGGCGGGCTTATGGAGGAGGAGTCGGCCCGGCTTCTGCGGCAGTTTTTTCAGGATTTGCGTGTGACACTGCGTACCCGCCCCAAGTGGCGGCCGCGGCGGGAGTGATTGGCTGGGGGGAAGGCGTGTGCGGCAGTATGAAAAAAGCCTGCGGCTGGGGGCTGCCATTGTGCTGTGTGCCCTGATTGTCCGGCTGTTTTCCGAGGGGCTGATCCCCAAAACAGCGGCGCTGCTGAATACCCCCAGAATACGGGACTTCCTGATATATTTAGAGACCGGACGGGCAGTCCGGTCTTCTTCTGTATGGGAGCTTTCCTACGCACCGGAGTCATCGCCGGCATGGATTCCGGAAACCACAGCCCCGGTGCAGGAAGAAGCGTCTCTGCCGGAAGAAACCGGACCGGCCCCCTTTACCCAGGAAGAGGGGGAGGCTCTGAAGCTCTACAATACCTCCGGCCTGCAGGCGGATCCGGGGGAGCTGCTGCTCCGGGACACGCCCTTCCCGGAAGGAGAGGGGCCCAGAGTGCTGATCTACAGCACCCACTCCACGGAAAGCTACACCCAGGGGCAGGAGCCCTATCCGGAAACAGCCCCATACCGCACTCTGGAGAAAGGCTGCAATATGCTGTCTCTGGGGAAGGCACTGGAAGAAGCGCTTCTTGACCGGGGGATCCCGGTTCTGCGGGATGAAACCATCTATGATTACCCCTCCTACAACAGCGCCTACGGGAGCAGCCGGAAATCCCTCCGGGCGTATCTGCGGGCATATCCATCCATTGTACTGGCTCTGGACCTGCACCGGGACGCGGCGGACACCGGCTCCGGCCAGCTGCGGACCCTGGCCCAGACAGATGGGGAGAATTCGGCTCAGCTGATGCTGGTGGTGGGCACCGATGCCCGGGGGCTGGTGCATCCCAACTGGGAAGAAAACCTTTCCATAGGGCTGAAGCTCCAGGCCCTTTTGGAGCGGCTGTCGCCGGGGCTGACCCGTCCCACCTGCCTGCGGCCCCAGCGGTTTAATCAGGATTTGTCTCCCGGCTGCCTGATTGTGGAAATCGGCGGTGCGGGCAACACCCGGCAGGAAGCCCTGCGGACCATCCCGGTCCTTGCCCAGGCCATTGAAGAGCTGTTGGAGATGGGCTGAGGGATTTTGTCAGCCATTTATCTTCACTTGCCTTTCTCCCGGGGAAAAACGACCCCTGAAAAATCCGGACTCTGCCTGACGCAAAGTCCGGATCTGTGATCTTAGGCAGGCTTATTTGCCTTCCATTTCCTTCAGGGCATCCTTACGGCTGAAGTTGGCGCGGCCCTTCTCATCAAAGCCCATGAACTTGACCCAGGTCATGTCGCCCAGGTTCAGAACATCCTCCACCTTCTCTACCCGGCGGTTCTCCAGCTTGGAGATGTGCACCATGCCGTCGTGGCCGGGGGCAATCTCCACAAAGGCGCCGATGGGCAGGATGCGGACCACCTTGCCGTAGTACAGCTTGCCCACCTCGGGAACGAAGCAGATGTCGTCAACCATCTTCTTGGCAGCGTAGGCAGCGGCGGCGTCCACGGCGGAGATGAAGACGGAGCCGTCATCATCGATGTCCACCTTGGCGCCGGTATCGGCGCAGATCTTCTGGATGGTCTTGCCGCCGGAACCTATGACCTCCCGGATCTTGTCCACGGGAATCTTCAGGCTCAGCATCTTGGGGGCGTACTCGGAAACCTCGGGTCTGGGCTCGGCGATGCAGGGCAGCATGATCTCGTTCAGGATCTCCAGCCGGGCCTTGCGGCAGCGCTCCAGAGCGTCGGCAATGATTTCCATGGTCAGGCCCTTGTTCTTCAGGTCCATCTGAATGGCGGTAATGCCCTCGGTGGTGCCGGCGACCTTAAAGTCCATTTCGCCGTGGAAGTCTTCCACGCCCTGAATGTCGGTGAAGGTTCTCCACTCCCCGGTCTCCTGGTCGGAGATCAGGCCGCAGGAAATACCGGCCACGGGCCGCTTGATGGGCACACCCGCATCCATCAGTGCCAGGGTGGAGCCGCAGATGGAGCCCTGAGAGGTGGAGCCGTTGGAGCTCAGAACCTCGGAAACCACACGGATGGCGTAGGGGAACTCTTCCACGCTGGGAATGACCGGCAGCAGCGCCTTTTCCGCCAGAGCGCCATGGCCGATTTCACGACGGGAGGTGGAACGGGCGGCACGGGCTTCGCCGGTGGAGTAGGCGGGGAAGTTGTAGTGGTGGATATAGCGCTTGGTGTCTTCCTGGTAGATGGTGTCCAGCTTCTGAGCGGCGGACAGGGTGTTCAGGGTGCAGACAGACAGAACCTGGGTCTGGCCCCGGGTGAACAGGCCGCTGCCGTGTACTCTGGGCAGGACGCCGACTTCGGCAGCCAGGGGACGGATCTCATCCATACCGCGGCCGTCCACCCGCTTGCCCTGGAGCAGCCACTTCTTGACGACCTTCTTCTGCATCTTGTAGAGGCAGACCTCAATGTGGGTTTCGAAGTCCTCGTACTTGTCCGCGAACTTATCGGCAAAGTCCAGACGGGCAGCGGTGAGCCGCTCCTCCCGGACGTTCTTGTCATCGGTATCCAGAGCGTATTCAATCTGGCCCAAGCCATAGTTCATCAGGTCGTCCAGCAGCTCGTGGTTGACGGCGGCCTTCTCGAAGGTGAACTTGGGCTTGCCGATTTCGGCAACGATGCCATTGATGAACTTCACGATCTCCATATTGGTCTCGTGGGCGATGCGGATGGACTCCAGCACCACGGACTCGGGGGCCTCGTTGGCCTCGGTCTCGATCATGACCACCTTCTCAAAGGTGGAGGAGATGCACACGAAGCAATCGGAAGCGTTTCTCTGGTCCTGGGAGGGGTTCACAATGTATTCCCCGTTCAGGTGGCACACGTTGGTGGTGGCAACGGGCCCGTTCCAGGGCACATCGGAAGAAGCGATGGCGATGGAAGCGCCCAGGGAAGCCACGATTTCCACAGGATTGTCGTAGTCGTTGGCCATGACGGTGCAGGTGACCACGGTGTCGTTGCGCAGCTCTTCGTCGAACAGGGGACGCATGGGCCGGTCAATGATCCGGCTGTTGAGGATGCCCCGCTCGGAGGGCTTGCCTTCCCGGCGGTTGAAGGAGCCGGGGATCCGGCCTACGGAATACATCCGCTCCTCAAACTCGATGGTTAAGGGGAAGTAGTCAATACCGGCCTTGGGAATGGGGTTGGCGGTGCAGGTGGTCAGCACCACGGTGTCGCCGTAACGGCAGATGCACTCGGCATTGGCCAGTTCCGCGACCTTACCGGTTTCCACGGTAAAGGGGCGGCCGCCGATTTCCATCTCGTACACCTTATGATTGGGGAACTGCTTGTGGGTGATCATAGATTTTTCCTCCTGATTTTTTTATTTTTTCCGGGAGGATTTAGCACTTGAAACTGATGGTTTCCTGAAAAAACATCACTTTCAAACGCTAAAGGGTCTCCCGGGGGTTTTCGTTGCGCGTGAATGCGAAAAGGGGGCGACGGTAGCCGTCGCCCCGGAAACGATTATTTACGGATACCCAGCTTGGCGATCAGAGCACGGTAACGGTTGATGTCCTTGTTTGCCAGATAGTCCAGCATCTTGCGGCGCTTACCAACCATCATCAGCAGACCGCGGCGGGAGTGGTTGTCGTGCTTGTGCACACGCAGGTGATCGGTCAGCTCGTTGATACGGGCGGTCAGAATGGCGATCTGAACCTCGGGAGAGCCGGTGTCGCCTTCGTGGGTTGCGTTGTCCAGGATAACCTGGGTCTTCTTTTCCTTCTGGATCATTGTGTTTTCCACCTTTTCAAAAAATTTCCCAAGGGCTAAGTATGGGGTCCGGTGAAATACCCGATGGGTTTTCTCCCGCAACTGAGCCGAGGGCACAAAATATCAGCTGGCCATAACCAGCTCCGGTATTGTACCATAAGTTTTCCCGGAAGTAAAGCATTTCTTTCACTTTTTTCGTAGAAAGATCCTGCAAAAATCACGGGAAAGAGACGCGGCAGGAAAAAGCCGGAGGCCGCCCGGCAATCCGCCTCACCGGCTTACAGGGCCTTACGCCCACAGCGCGCTCCCGTTTTGCATTCCGATTTGCGTTTGTACCATAAAAGAACTTTACATAATCACGGGATTCCGGCCATTTGAAACGTTTATACACAGAGTTTATCCACATTGTCCACAGGTTTCTCCACAGCGTATCCCCAGGAAAATCGGGGAAACCCCGGGAGAAAACCCGGTTTGGGGATCAAAAATTCCACAGCCCGCATTTGGGCTGTGGAAAAGCTTGTGTTGACAGAACACGGTTTTATGCATAGAGCATCCGCGCGGAGAAGACCCGGTGGTTTTCTTCCCCATCCTGGCGGTAGGCATCCACCTGAACGCAGTCGGCATCACCCAGATCATAATGCAGATCCAGAGTCTGCCCCTCTCTGCTTTCCGCCAGGTAGCAGACCAGCAGCTCCTTCAGCTGATGCTCCCGGTGGAAGTCACTGGGGAACAGATCGTCTACCCAGTCCAGATACCGGGTGTTGTTCATGTGTCCGTTCCGGTCGATGTCTGTAAAGCACACCTTTCTGGGGCAGGAGTTCACCATGTCCCGGGGAACCAGACCCTTGGGATTTGCCAGCTCCAGTCCCCGAACCGTACCGGGCACCATGATTCCGCTCTTGCCGGGGGCAATCATCTTCCGGGTATCCAGGGTCATGATCACCCACAGGGTAATGGAGCGGAAGCATTCCTTCCCCCCTTCGTCGTAGGCCACCACGCTTCTGGGGAAGGCAGCAGCCGTGGCCGGCATGGGCCAGGTTTCCACCCGCAGGATTTCTCCGGACCGGGGCAGCCGGGTGATCTGCACCCTGTGCCGGCTGACCGCCCAGAAAAGGCCCCGGGCCGCCATCTCGTCATAGCTCAGCGCCAGCTCTCTGCAGTGGCGTCCGCCCATGTCCTGGGCGATAAAGAGGATCTGGGAGGGCCTCAGAAAGCCCAGGCAATCCACCATATTGTCTTTGATT
This sequence comes from Oscillospiraceae bacterium, assembly GCA_017622995.1. Taxonomy (GTDB): domain Bacteria; phylum Bacillota; class Clostridia; order Oscillospirales; family Oscillospiraceae; genus Faecousia. The sequence goes on along the minus strand of JAGAQA010000031.1, from coordinate 83,009 downwards.
TCATAGGTTTGCGTAAATACGGATTCCATGTTTCTGCCTCGATTTCAAATGAATTTATCCTTTGTTTTCTGTCAGCGCTACCTCCACATCGGCCTGAAGGCCGTTGCGGAAAACGGTCAGGTTCACCCGGTCTCCAACCTGGTGGGCATAGAGGGCGGTGTTCAGATCCTCCATGCTGGCAATACCGGTGCCGTCCATGGCCACGAGAATATCTCCCGGCACCAGGCCCACGGCATCCGCGGGGCTGCCCGGGTCCACCTGGGTGATATACAGTCCTGTGGGCACCTGGTAGAACCGCTGATAGAAGGGGGAAAAGCCTTCTCCGGTCAGACCCAGCCAGGGGCGGCCGGACACATAGCCCTGGCAGATGATCTGATTGACGATCTCCTTGACGGTGGCGCTGGGGATGGCAAAGCCCAGCCCCTCCACGCCGGATTTGTCCGTAAAGGTGCCGATTTTCATGGTGTTGATGCCCACCACCTGGCCAAAGCTGTTGATAAGAGGTCCGCCGGAATTCCCGGAATTCAGAGCCGCGTTGGTCTGGATCAGATTCATGGTTCTGCCATTGACGGTTACGCCCCGGTTGATGGCGGACACAATGCCGTCAGTCATGGTGCCCCGCAGCTCCACGCCCAGGGGATCGCCGATGGCCACCACACTGTCGCCCACCCGGAGACTGTCGGAATCGCCGAACTGGGCCTCCGTCAGGCCCTCCGCATCGATATACAGCACTGCCAGATCCGATACCGGGTCGCTGCCCACCAGTGCCGCGGCGCATTCCCGATCATCGCTGAGCCGGACACGCAAATCCTGGGCACCCTCCACCACATGGCAGTTGGTCACCAGGTAGCCCTTTACGGACAGTACTACACCGGTGCCGGTGGAGGTTGCCCCGACGGACTGCGCCGTAATGGAAACCACGCTGGGGATGTTCTTTTCATAGATCTCCTGTAAGCTGAGGGCTTGACCTTCCGGGCTGGCCTGGGGGTCCGGTGCGGCATGAATCGCTACGGTAGAAGCGTCCTGCCCCAGAGGCGCCGTAGGCTCTGTGCTTTCCGCCGGGTTTTGCCGGGCGGCGGAAAAGGCCACCGCCTGCTCCTCCGGCCGGTTCAGCTGCTGGAACAGGCGGATATTGAGCACACTGAGGGCTGTGGAAATGCCTCCCAGGAAAATCACGGCGATGAGAAGCAGCGCGATGATGGCCTGGTGATTTTTCGGCGGCTCGGTACAGCCGGTGCCGTAGACGCCGTCATCAAAGCCGCTGTCAAAGGGATATCGCTTGTCGTCCATAAAGCCGCCTCCTTTCTCAGTTCACCAGGGGCATGGTGAAGGTAAATTCCGTTTTCCCGTCCCGGCTGGTCACGCCGATGTTCTCGCCGTGGCTGCACACAATGGTTTTGACGATATACAGACCCAGACCCCAGCCATCCCGGTTCTGGGACCGGCTCTTATCCAGCTTGTGGAACCGGTCGAATACCAGAGGCAGCTCCTCCGGCGGGATGGTATCTCCCTCGTTGGATACGGAAATATAGACCTTTGCTCCGCCCTCCCGGATTTTCAGCCCCAGGGTCTTGCCGGAGGGGCAGAATTTCACCGCGTTGTCCAGCAGGTTATAGATCACCTGGGTGATGTAGTCCTCGTTGGCGAAGGTGTAAACCGGGTGCTCCGGCATATCCACCTCCACATTGAGATGCTTATCCTCGATCTTCTTTTCAAAGGTAATGAGTACCTGACCGCAGCACTCCTCCAGGTCGAAGTGGATTTTCTTTTCCTCCGGAATGCCGCCCTCGCTCTGCAGCTGAGAAATATCCAGCATACTGCGCACCAGCCGGCTGAGTCGCTTGGTTTCATCGGAGACGATCTGCAGATAGTGGGGCCACTTCTCTTCCGGAATGGTTTTATCCAGCATGCCGTCCACATAGCCGGAGATGGTGGTCATGGGGGTTTTCAGCTCATGGGAAACATTGGCCACAAACTCCTGCCGCCGGTACTCGCTTTTCTGAAGAGAAGAGGCCATATTGTTAAAGGCCAGGGCCAGCTCCTCCAGTTCTTCGCTGGATCCCTCTTCCACCCGGACCCGGGCTTCCAGATTGCCGTGGCCGAAGGCATTGGCCGCCTTTGCCAGATCCTGCAGAGGCCGGCTTTCCCGCCGGGCGAAGAAGCTGACCGCAACCACGGATACCAGGATGACGCAGATAGCGGTGGTCAGGAAAATATTGGAAATCTTGGTCAGCACTTCCCGCACATCCGCGGAGGGGGTGGACACAATGATGATGCCGGAATTGCCGCTGGGCGCCGCCACCGGCAGGGCCACCAGGAACCGCTCCTCATTATAGAGCCCCTTGATAAGCCCCGTGGCCCGGTCGGACCCCTGGGTGAGGACCTTTTTGAGGTAGCTTTCATTGACATACAGACCCAGATGCTCGCAGCCGAACATACTGTCGGAGCAGATGCGCACCTTGCCCTGGGAATTGCAGATTACCGCGTCGGAGCCGGAAACCTTGCAGGCAATATCCAGGTTCATTAAGAATTCCCGGCCGGACAGGCTCTCGTCTTCCAGATAGCTGGCTGCCAGGTCCGCGACGATCTGGGCATCCTGTTCCAGAGAATCAAAGGTGGTTTCCGTCAGATAGTCCTGCACCATCAGCTGAAAAGAGCCGCCCAGCACCGTCAGCGCAACCAGGAGAATCCCGGCAAATACGGAAAAGCTCCGGCCGAAGGTCGATTTCATGTTCCAGGCACCTCTTTTCTTTGAATTACGGTAGAATTATATCACAGTTTCTCCGGTTTTCAATGAAACGCACAAAAAGTTTACAACTTCGCAAAACCGCGGCCTGCCAATCTTCAGGCAGACCGCGGTTTCTTGACTTTTTTCCCGTTCGTTGATAGAATGAACGAGGCCCCATTTGGGGCTGGGAAGAGCATTGCCATAACGGATAGGCGGTTGGCTACACTCCTGAGAGGGGGTGAAGCATATGCCCATTACTTTGACTGTACATATTGGTTACTATACCATTACAATCACTGTAAAAAGCAGAAACCGCCACTCGGCCAAGTGACGGTTTCTAAGCGTTTGCATTAGACCAACAAACTTGAGCGAACCGCTTATCGGCAGTGCTCTTTTCATGTTCATTATACCACAACCCGGGGAGAAGTCAAGTGCCCTGCAGCACCTCGAACTTATACCCCACGCCCCAAACCGTCTTCAGATTCCAGTTGGGGCTGACGCCCTCCAGCTTTTCCCGCAGGCGCTTGACGTGAACATCCACCGTCCGGGAATCACCGAAATAATCAAAGCCCCAGACCTCGTCCAGCAGCTGATTGCGGGTGTACACCCGATTGGGTGAGGAGGCCAGATAGTACAGCAGCTCCATCTCCTTGGGGGGCGTATCCACCTTTTTTCCGTCTACGGTCAGTTCAAAGGCATCCATATCGATGACCAGCTTGTCAAACACCAGGCGCCGGGCTTTCTTTTCCGCTGCGGCTCCGGTGCTGCGGCGCAGAACGGCCTCAATCCGGGCCAGCACCTCTTTCATTTCAAAGGGCTTGGTGATGTAGTCATCGGCGCCGTTCTTCAGGCCGGAAACCTTGTCGTCGGTCTCGCCCTTGGCGGTGAGCATGATGATGGGGGTCTGACTCTCGGCCCGGATGGCCCGGCAGACCGCCCAGCCGTCCATGACCGGCATCATCACATCCAGCAGCACCAGGTCCGGCTTGATGGCCCGGTATTTCGCAAGACCCTGGCCTCCGTCTCCGGCAATGGTAACGGCATAGCCCTCTTTTTCCAGATACATCTGCAAAAGCTCCGCAATATTGCGGTCGTCCTCTACAATCAAAACAGACACAGCCATAATGAGTCCTCTCCTTTTTGGCTTTCCCGGTACCCCGGGAAAGCGAATCTTCTATATACTCCCTATTATAGCGCAAAACCGCCGGTTCGCATGAATAAATTGTAAAGAGTTGCCGGGTAATTTGTGAACACAATGGCCCGCGGCACTGTGCCGCGGGCCATTGCTACAGCTCCATCAGCTGAGGCAGCTCCAGACAGAAGTCCTCCTTTTGCAGCTTCTGCCAGGAAAACAGGGCCGCAAGCTCCCAAACCCCGATGGGCTCCGGCCGGTCCAAAAGACCGGCGGAAAAGGCGAGGGCGCCAATCAGCTCCTGGGGGTGAAGCACCTTCCGCAGCTGCCCCAGGTCTAAATCTCTGTCCCGCTTGCTCAGCCGCCGTCCATCGGGGGCCAGCAGCATGGGCACATGGGCATACTCCGGGTGGGGAAACCCAAAGAGCTCCTGCAAATACATCTGCCGGGGGGCAGAGCTCAGCAAATCCGAGCCCCTTACCACCTCTGTTACCCCGGCAAGGCCGTCGTCCACGGTGACCGCCAGCTGATACACGTATACGCCGTCGGCCCGCCGGACCACCATATCCCCGCAGTCCGTGGCAAGGTTCCACCGGGAGATTCCCTGGATCCGGTCCTCTACCTCCCAGACCCGGTCCGGTACCCGCACCCGCCAGGCAGGATTCCTGCCCATGGCCGCCCGCTCCGACTGACTCAGGTTCCGGCAGGTGCCGGGATAGACATAGGTGCCGTCGCTCAGGTGGGGGGCATTGACGCTGTGGAGCTGGCTGCGGGTGCAGTAGCAGGGATACAGCAGACCCTTGTCCCGGAGCTGCTCAAAATAAGCATCATACACCCTTGTCTGCCTGCTCTGGGGCGGTGTCTCCCGGTCCCAGGTCAGACCCAGCCAGGTAAGGTCCTCCCGCAGAACCCGGACGTATTCTTCACTGGTGCGCTGGGTATCCAGATCCTCCATCCGAAGAACCATTTCACCGCCCTGGGATTTCACCGACAGCCAGGCAATCAGGGCCGCGAACACGTTGCCCAGATGCATTCTGCCCGAGGGCGTGGGGGCAAACCGCCCCACAGGGGTTACCGAATCCATAGATACCACCACCAGAACAGGGCCGCAATGCCCAGAAGCTCCAGCGCGATGGCAAATTTCAGGCCCACATAGTGCTTCTTCTGGGGCTTTTCCGGCACTTCCTCAAAGGGTTCTTCCTCCGGCGTTTCCCAGATCCGGGTGTCGTCCCCGGCATCGGTATAGCTGTGAGAAAGGGGCTCCCGCTCTTCCTCGTCCCACTCCAGAGGAATATCAAAATCCGCTTCCGGCTCTTCCGGTTCTTCCGGTTCTTCAGCCGCCAGCAGCTCCTGCTGAAGCCGCTCCAGTTCTTTTCTGGGATTATCAAACATGGTTCCCATCCTCCCACGGTCGTACAGAATCTTTTCGTTATTCTACCCCATTGGGGCCGGAAAGTAAAGGGAAAACCGCCGTTGACAGCGGCTCGCCCAGTTGGTATATTGAAGAAAAAAACAGGAGGCTATCTATGGAATACCGAATCGAGCACGACTCTATGGGGCAAATGCAGGTGCCTGCCGACAAATATTGGGGTGCCCAGACCCAGCGCTCCCACCAGAATTTTCCCATCGGCGTCGGGCAGGAGACCATGCCCCGGGAGATTATCCACGCCTTCGGCATCCTGAAAAAGGCAGCTGCCCAGGCAAACGCCCAGCTCCGGCCGGAAAAGATGACCGAAAAAAAGCGGGATGCCATTTGTCAGGCCGCGGATGAAGTGATTCATGGGGAGCTGTCCGACCATTTTCCGCTGGTGGTCTGGCAGACCGGCTCCGGCACCCAGTCCAATATGAACGCCAACGAGGTCATTGCCGGCCGGGGCAACGCCATCCTGGGGGAAAAGCTGCTGCATCCCAATGACGATGTGAATATGTCCCAGTCCTCCAACGACACCTTCCCCACAGCCATGCACATTGCGGCGGTGCTGAGCCTTTCTGACCGGGTGATCCCCGCCATTGACCTGCTCACCGCCGCCTTCGCCCGGCTGGAGGAGGAAAACCGGGGCATCGTCAAATCCGGCCGCACCCATTTGCAGGACGCCACCCCCATCGCCTTCTCCCAGGAGATCTCCGGCTGGCGCACCAGTCTGGAGCGGGACCGGCAGCTGATTGAATTGGCCCTGGAGCCCCTGCGGGAGCTGGCGCTGGGCGGCACCGCCGTGGGCACCGGCCTGAACGCCCCGGAAGGATTTGATTCCCTGGTGGCGGAAAAGATCAGCGCCCTGACCTGCCGGCACTTTGTCACCGCCCCCAACAAGTTCCACGCCCTGACCTCCAAGGATGAGCTGGTCTTCGCCCACGGGGCTCTAAAGGCCCTGGCCGCCGACCTGATGAAAATCGCCAACGACATTCGCTGGCTTGCCTCTGGTCCCCGGGACGGTCTGGGGGAGATCTTCATCCCGGAAAACGAGCCCGGCTCCTCCATTATGCCCGGCAAGGTGAACCCAACCCAGTGCGAAGCCGTAACTATGGTGGCCGTGCAGGTCATGGGCAACGATGCCGCCGTGGGCTTTGCCGCCAGCCAGGGCAACTTCGAGCTCAATGTGTTCATGCCGGTGCTGGCCTACAATTTCCTGCAGTCCGCCCGGCTCCTGGCCGAAGTGATGGTTTCGTTCCATGACCGCTGTGTGGCGGGCATCCGGGCCAACAAGGAAAAGATGGCCGGAAACCTGCACAATTCCCTGATGCTGGTCACGGCCCTGAACCCCTATATCGGATACGAAAACGCGGCCAAAACCGCGAAGCTTGCCTACAAAGAGAACATTTCCTTGAAGGATGCCTGCGTAAAGCTGGGTTTCCTTACCCCGGAACGGTTCGATGAGGTGTTCCACCCGGAAGAAATGATTTGAAGCCTTGCTTTTTCCCGGGAAATCCCGTATAATAAACCCACATTTGGAAAGGAGTACCTTTAGATGGACAACGAAATTCTGGAAAACGAGGAAGAAACCAGCATTCTGACCCTTACCGATGAAAACGGTGTGGATACCGACTTTGAATACCTGGACTGCATTGACTATGAGGGCAAGGAATACCTGGTTCTGATGCCTGCCGACGAAGCTGCCACCGACATTATCATTCTGGAAGTGGAGCCTGTGGACGAGGAAACCGAGAACTACCTTTCCGTCCAGGATGAAACCATCCTGAACGCGGTGTATGACATTTTCAAAGAGAAGTACAAGGATGTGCTGACCTTCGAGGAGTAAGCGTCCCTTCCGCCTGCCGCAGTTTTTGCGGCAGGCTTTTCTGTTTTTCAGACTTCGTTGCATTCGCAACGGAAATGCTGCCCGTTTCTATTGTACAATGCAGACAGGATCCCCCTTCCCGTTGGGGGAATACGGGAACGTCCCAATGGGGCTTTCCCAGAGAGAAGGTATCGTTATGAAAAAACTGACTTCCGTTCTTTGCCTGCTGGCTTTGGTGCTCTCCATGCTTTCCGGCTGCGGCGCCCCTGCCGCTCCCGCCGCCACAGCCCCCGAGACCACTGCCGCTCCCGAAACCACCGCGGCAACCGAGGCCCCTACGGAGGCTCCCACCGTCGCGCCGGTTCCCGTGCGTCTGGGCGCCATGACCGGTCCCACCGGCATCGGTATGATAAAGCTCTTTGACGATGCGGATCAGGATGCCGCTTCCGGCTATACCTACACCATCAAGGGCGCTGCCGACGAGCTGACCCCCATGCTCCTGCAGGAGGAGCTGGACATAGTATCCGTACCCGCCAACCTGGCTTCCGTCCTGTACAACAAGACCGAGGGCGGCGTTCGGGCCCTGGCCGTCAACGTGCTGGGCGTGCTTTACATCGCGGAGTTTGGCAGTGACGAAGTAGCTTCCGTTGCCGACCTGAAGGGCAAGACCATCTATGCCACCGGCAAGGGCTCCACCCCTGAATACTTCCTGCGCTATGTGCTGACCCAGAACGGTCTGGACCCGGACAAGGACGTGACCATCGACTTTAAGAGCGAGCCCAGCGAGGTGGTGGCCGTTCTGAACGCCGAGGGCAGCGGCATCGCCATGCTGCCCCAGCCCTATGTGATTGCCGCGGCCGGACAGCTGGGCGAGAACTTCAAAATCAAGCTCTCCGTCTCGGAGGAATGGGAAAAGGTGGGTGCAGGCAGCCTGTGCACCACCGCCTGCATTCTGGTCCGCACCAAATTCGCGGAGGAGCATCCGGAAGCGGTTGAGAAGTTCCTGTCCGACTTTGCCGCCAGCGCCTCCTGGGTCAATGAAAACGTAGAGGATGCCGGTGAGCTCTGCGGTAAATATGAGATTGTCAAGGCTCCCGTTGCCAAAAAGGCCATCCCCAGGTGCAACATCGTCTGCATCACCGGTTCCGAGATGCGCTCGGCCCTGGGAGGCTGCCTGCAGGTGCTCTTTGAGCAGAATCCCAAGGCCGTAGGCGGGAACCTGCCCGGCGACGACTTCTACTATGGTGCCTGATCCCACCAGGAAAGCCCTGCGGATTCTTTCGGTGGCGCTTGCCCTGGTTCTGTGGCAGCTGGCTGCCCTGGGACTCCACAACCGGCTGCTGCTGGTAGGCCCCATCCAGGTGGCCCTGGCTCTGTGGCGGCTGCTGGGGGACGCAAGTACCTGGCAGGCCATCGGCTTTACCTTTCAACGCATCAGCCTGGGCTTTCTGCTGGCCTTCCTGGTGGCTCTGGCCCTGGCTGCCGCCAGCGCGGCGTCCCATACGGTGGAGGTGCTGCTGCGGCCCTATATTCTGGCGGTTCAGTCCGTTCCCGTGGCCTCCTTTATTGTGATTGCCCTGCTGTGGCTCTCCGGGGAAAAACTCGGCACCTTCATTTCCTTTCTCATGGTGCTGCCGGTGCTGTACGCCAACGCCTTGCAGGGACTGAAAAACGCCGATCCTCAGCTTCTCGAAATGGCCCGGGTTTTCCGGGTTCCCCTGTACCGCCGGATTCCGGGTATCTACCTGCCCGCCCTGGCTCCAAGCCTCCGGTCCGGCAGCCGGGTGGCCCTGGGCATGTGCTGGAAATCCGGTGTTGCTGCCGAGGTCATTGCCGTCACCTCCCACTCCATCGGAGGGATGCTGTATGATGCCAAGGTTTACCTGGAAATCGGGGATCTGTTTGCCTGGACCGTGATCATTGTGGCCATCAGCGCCTGTTTTGAAAAGCTGTTTTTGTTCCTGTTGGACCGTGTTTTCCGGGCCCTGGAAACGGCATGGTAGGAGGCGGCCCATGGAACTGATTGTGAGCCACATCACCAAAGCCTATGGGGAGAAGACCGTACTGGAAGATGTCTCCCTCACCTTTGAAAGCGGGGGACGCTACCGGATCTCCGGCCCCTCCGGCAGGGGAAAAACCACCCTGCTTCGGCTGATACTGGGCCTGGAAAAGCCCCAGAGCGGCACGGTCACCGGCATCCCGGACCGAAAAGCCGCAGTCTTTCAGGAAGACCGGCTGTGCCGGAATCTGACGGTCATGGGGAACCTGCGTATGGTTCTGGGGAGAAAGGTCCCTGACCGGGCGATTTTGGATACCCTTGCCGAGCTTGGCATCGAACAGGCCGCGAACCTTCCCGCTTCTCAGCTTTCCGGCGGCATGGCCCGCAGAGCAGCGCTGGCCCGGGCAATTCTGACGGATCCGGAGCTGCTGGTTCTGGATGAGCCCTTTACGGGACTGGATGAAGAAGCCACGGACCGCTGCCGCAGGGCTATCCTGTCCCACTGTCCCAATGCCACCCTCCTGCTGGTGACCCACCACCCGGAGGACGGGGACAAGCTGGGAATCCGGGAAATCATAAACCTTTAACCGAAGCCTCCGGGGCAGCCCCGGAGGCTTCTTGCCATTTCTTCGACGGCAAATGCTTTTTTTCCTGCCGCTCCGGCAAATACCGGGGTGGCTCGATTGGTTTCGAAAAGTTTCGAAAATTCTATGTAATACGAAAAAACTTGACTTTTCTATAGAAAAATATATAATAAAGCCATTCTATAGGGAAACCGTCCCGGGAAAGGCCACTTCCCAGGAGACACAGAGACTGGACGGGTTATGGAGGACAGTCTCTGTGCGAAGAATGCTTGCTATTTTCCTGATGATTCCTGTTCTGTTTACCGCCGGGGTAATGGTGCAGAGTGTATTTGCCGCCAGCTTTACCATTCGGGACGGCGGCCGGGTCTATTCCTACACCGGCTTTTCCCGGGATACCTCCGCCGTGCTCCAGGGGGCAGGGGTGGCCCTGGATGACCGGGATCAGCTTATAAGGGACGCGGGCACCATTACCGTCCGGCGGGCGCCGGTGGTGGAGGTAATCTGGCACGGCCAGAGCATCTCCGTCTCCACCCGGGAAGAAACGGCCCAGGCCCTTCTGGACCGGCTGGGCCTCAGCCTGGAGGAGGACGATGTGCTGAACATCCCTGCCCAGACTCTGCTGTGCGAAGGGATGGTTCTGCGGGTTGACCGGGTAATCAGCCGGGAGACCTGCTTTACCCGGTGCCTCCCCCACGAAACAGAGGAGCTGTACTGCGCCGCCCTACCGGAGGGCAGCCGGAAGGTGCTGGTGGAAGGGCGGGACGGCACCCTGAAATGCCGGGCTTGGGTTACTTATGTAAACGGAGAGGAATCCGCCCGGGAGGTGCTGGAGGAGACACTGACCTGTTCTCCCGTCACGGAAATGGTGGCGGTGGGCACCGGCACCGCGGAAGGGGCTGAAACGCCCCAGCCTGTCATTACGGATCAGGAAATTCTCCTGCCCACAGGGGAGCGGGTGCGCTACAATCGGGTGGATTATGTCCGGGCTACCGCCTATACCCATACGGACGCGGGCTGCACCAGCACCACCGCCACCGGTTCCCGGGTCCACCGGGGCACCGTAGCCGTGGATCCCCGGTACATTCCCTACGGCACCCGGATGTTCATTATGGCCTCCGACGGCAGCTATATCTACGGCCTGGCGGAGGCGGAGGACTGCGGCGGTGACATCAAGGGGGACCGGGTGGATCTGTACCTGCCCAATTACCAGGAGTGCATGGCCTTTGGAAGGCGCCGCTGTACCGTGTATTTTCTGGAATGATGTTGTAAAAAGGGCCCCGGGTATGGTATAATACCCGAGATTGGATGAAATGGGAAGCTGTGATTTTCTTTCCAAAAATCACAGCTTCGGCAACGCGATCAAGCGATGCCGTTCGCATTGAAAGTCTACTTTCAATGCGAATCAAGGATTGAAAGGTTACGAATAACCGGAGTACGTACGGATTTGTCATCCTGAGCGAGCGCAGCGAGTCGAAGGATCTTCTAGCTTCGCCCAGCAGCACGGTCAAATTACCGGAAAGATCCTTCGACTGCGCGCTTCGCGCTCCGCTCAGGATGACATACGTTTCTGTGATTCAAGCGTTTACCCTATTTCAACGCTTGATTCACATTTTCAATTGGAACATAGTATCGGATAGACAGAAAGGCAAAATAGAATGATCAATGTATGTGATATTCAGGTGATGAAGCCGCTGCTGGCTGCCCATGGCTTCCACTTTTCCAAGGCCAAGGGGCAAAATTTCCTGGTTGCCCCCTGGGTCCCCGCCTCCATTGCCGAAGAGGCCGGGGTGGACCGGTCCTCCGGTGTGCTGGAAATCGGCCCCGGCATGGGCCCCCTGACCCAGCAGCTGTGTCTGCGGGCGGGAAAGGTCTGCGCCGTGGAGGTGGACAACCGGCTGGAACCCATCCTGCGGGAAACCGTAGGCGAATTTGATAACCTGGACATCCTCTGGGGGGATGTGCTGAAGCAGGACATCCCCGCCCTGGTGGCCCGGCAGTTCCCCGGGCTGCGGCCCATGGCCTGCGCCAATCTGCCCTACTACATTACCACACCCATTCTCTCCGCCCTGCTGGAAGCGGACTGCTTCGATTCTGTTACCGTTATGGTGCAGAAGGAGGTGGCCCAGCGGATTGCCGCCCGGCCCGGCACCGCCGACTACGGCGCTTTCTCCGTCTTCTGCCAGTATTACACGGAGCCAAAGTATCTGTTTGACGTACCGCCCCACTGCTTTGTGCCCCAGCCCAAGGTTACTTCCGGCGTGATTACCCTGCGCCGCCGGGAAAGCCGCCCCTGGGACATCGGGGATCCGGCGGTTTTCTTCCGGGTGGTAAAGGCCAGCTTTGCCATGCGGCGCAAGAAGCTCTCCAACGGTCTGGCCTCCGGTTTCCCGGAGCTGGGCAAAGCCGGAGCGGAGGAAGTGCTGCAAGCCTGCGGCTTCCCGGATAATGTCCGGGGGGAAACCCTGGGCATCCCGGAATTCGCCGCCATTGCCAACGCCATCGCCGGGAGGAGAAGCAGATGACGGAATTTCTCTTTCTCGACCTGGACGACACCATTCTGGATTTCCACAAGGCAGAACGGCTGGCCATTTCCAGGACCTTCCGTTCCTTCGGCCTGGAGCCCACGGATCAGGTGCTGGAGCGCTACCATGTGATCAACCGCCAGCACTGGGAACGGCTGGAAAGGGGAGAGCTCACCCGGGATCAGGTGCTTACCGGCCGGTTTCAGATGCTCTTTGAGGAGCTGGGCATTCCCGCCCAGCCCCAAGCCGTTGCCAAAGGCTATGAACACAACCTGGGGCTTGGCCACTATTTCCTCCCCGGGGCAAAGGAAGCGCTGGATGCCCTCCGGGGGAAATACCGGCTGTTCCTCGCCAGCAACGGCACCGCCTCGGTGCAGCACAGCCGCCTGACCAGCGCGGGGCTGTACCCCTATTTTGAAAAGGTGTTCGTCTCCCAGGCTCTGGGGGCCAACAAGCCCTCCAGGGCGTTTTTCGATGCCTGTGCCGCCCAGATTCCAGGTTTCGATCCCCAAAAGGCCCTGATGGTGGGCGACAGCCTGACCTCCGACATCCTGGGTGGGATCAACGCCGGGATGAAAACCTGCTGGGTCTGCCCCCCGGAGGCCCAGGGCAGGCCGGATATTGTGCCGGACTACCGGATTGAATCCCTTTCCCAGCTTCCGGAGCTGCTGGAAAGGGTATGAAAAGTTTCCGTTTCCTCCCGGATAACACCTTGTCAGATTGAAAATCCGATTGCATAATGATAGATATAGAAAGGAAGGTGCCAGGCTTTGAAAAGAAAACTGGGCTTCGGCCTGATTGAAATGCTGGTGGTTGTGGGCGCCATCAGTGCACTGGCCGCCATCGGCTATCCGACCGTTGAAAAGAGCTTTGAAAAAAGCAAGGAATCCAATGATATTACGGCCATGCAGAGCGCGGACTCCCTGATTACCTCCGCGGCCCTCAGCGGCAAGGTCATCGGCGGCAAGCCCGCAAGAGACTATACCCGGGACCACCCGCTCTACTTTGACGAAGCCGGGAATCTGGTAGCTGCCCAGCCTGTGGGCTACGGCAGAGGCACCGCCAAATCCGGCGGTGAGGTCTGGTCCTCCTGCGATGATTATGAATACGATCCTTCTCTGGACTATACCGGTGCCTACATCGTCTGCTGGTATGATTCAGATACCCGGATTGCCCACGTTCACTGGAGTGTAGGCGACCATTCCACCGGCACACCCTCTGCCACCGCCCCGACCTACGCCACATTCCACACCCGGCCCACCACAGAGCCTACGGAAAAGGAGGATCCCGATACCCCGAATCCCAGCGTTCCATCCGGTTCTGAAGAAACCACTTCCTCCGGTCATTACCACGAATTTTCCGAAGTGAAGCAGGGAAGTACCACGTCGGGCGTGAAATTCCAGTTGGGCCATCGGTATATGTATAATGATACGATCTACATTGCAAACACGAATCGCAAGATTCCCGCAGGCAAAGACTTTAGCCCTGACTCCCAGGAGTATTGGAAGGATTTCATTCCTCTCCAGAAGCCCCAGTATTACGAGGAAAACGATATTCCCCAAACTGTTACCGAAAAGAAATACCCTCAGGTTTTCCAATATAGCAAGAATGTCTTAGAAGACGGGAAAAATATCGTATACAACAATCGGATTACAGAGTGGAATAACGAAAACAGATACATCAGTCTCCAGCGGGGCGACTACTTCATTGACGACTCTAATCCGAAAGATGTTCATTACTATGTCTTCAATAATGAAAATGGAGCATCCACACTGAAATGGAATAACGGTAATCTCGGAAAGTGGACGGAAATCGTTATGAATTGCTCTACCTGCAGCAAGAACGGCGTGGATGATTTCTGGATCGTGCATGATCCAGAAGAGAACAAGTCCTGATCCGCAATTGCACCCTTATTTGAGAAAAGAATCTCCCTTTTCTTTCGGCGGCTCCCGGGTATAATTCCCGGTTTTCCGGGAAACCTGTTCCGGAAGGGGGCGGGAAGATGATCCTATCCTATGTCCGCACGGTGATCCTCTATCTGGTGCTGATTTGCGTCATTCGGCTTATGGGCAAGCGGCAGATCGGGGAAATGGAGCCGGCGGAATTTGTGGTAACCATGCTGGTTGCGAATCTGGCGGCCATCCCCATGCAGGACAGCGGCATTCCCCTTTTGTCGGGGCTGGTGCCCATTCTTACGGTGCTGGCCGTGGAGCTGGTGCTTTCCTGGCTGGTGCTGAAGTGCGGGCTTCTGCGGCGGTTTTTCTGCGGGAAGCCCATTCTGCTCATTGACAACGGAAAGCTCCTCCAGGGGAATCTGCGCATGACCCGGGTCACCCTGGATGAGCTGGCCGGAAAGCTCCGGGAAAAGGATGTGCTGGATATTTCCCAGGTCCAGTACGCCATCCTGGAAACCGACGGCAATCTGTCCGTGTTTCTCTATCCCAAGTTTACTCCTGCCAGCGCCAAGGACGCAGGGCTCCAGGCCAGCGACCAGTTTCTGCCCATTGTGCTGGTGGATGACGGAAAACTCATCCGGCAGAATCTGCAAAAGAGCGGAAAGAGTGAACAGTGGGTGAAAGATACCCTGGACGCCCACCAGGCGGAGGTGAAAACCACCATGCTGCTGACGGTGGATGCCGCCGGGAAGCACCACTGGATCGGAAGGGAGGAAGTGATGTGACACGGGGCATCATTGGCGTGGTACTGCTGCTGGTGCTGCTGGCAGGGGGGATGTTCGTCCAGTTTACCATGGATACCATCCACGCGCCCATTGCCAGAGAGCTGACCCAGGCCGCTGAGACGGGAACCCGGGAGCTGTGGGATGCGGCTCTGGTCCACCAGGAGAACGCCGCCAGGCTTTGGCGGAAGAGCTGGCGGCTCACCGCAGCCTTTGCGGATCATATGCCCATGGAGGATATCGACAGCATGTTTTCGGAGCTTCCGGTGTATTTGACCCAGCGGGAACAGACCCACTATGTGGCCGCCTGCCGGGAGCTGGCACGGCGGATCGAAGCCATGTCCGACGCCCACCGCCTGACCTGGTGGAATCTGCTGTAGGGAACCGGATGCACCGGGGAAAGAGTTTTCCCAATTGTCAATTGTCAATGAACAACACACCGCCCTTTCCGAATCAGAAAGGGCGGTGTGTTGCTTACATTTTCTCCGGGGCGGAGAAGCCCAGGATGCCGATGCAGGTTTCGAGAATCTCCTTGGAAAGACCAATGAGGGAAATGTAGCCTGCCTTCAGGCTTTCGTCTTCCTCGCTGAGAATCCGGGTTTCGTGGTAGAACTTGTTCACACAGCCGGCCAGCTCATAGATATAGGCACAGATCAGGTTGGGGCAGGAGGCTTTTTGGGCCTGCTCCAGGGTGGGCCCCAGCTTGGTGACAGAGAGCATCAGATCCTTGGCGCAGTCATTGGCGGGGGCCTGGATGGGAAGTCCTTCCCAGGCGCCGTACCGGGTCAGGATGCTCTTGATCCGGACAATGGTGTAGAGAATGTAGGGGCCGGTGTTGCCCTCAAAGGCGGCAAACCGCTCCATGTCAAAGTTGTAGTCCTTGGTGGGCTGGTTGGAAAGGTCGCCGTACTTCAGGGCCGCCATGGCAATCTTGGCAGTGGTGGCTTCCACCTCGCTGTCGTCTACGATCTTGTTTTCCACGACCTTGGCTCTGACAAAATCGGTCATGTCGGAAATCAGGGTTTCCAGCCGCAGCACGCCGCCGTCCCGGGTCTTGAAGGGCTTGCCGTCGGCTCCGTTCATGGTGCCGAAGCCCACGTGCTCCAGCTCGGTTTCGGGAGGAACGATGCCTGCCTTCCGGGCAGCCCGGAACACCTGCTCAAAGTGCAGATTCTGCCGCTTGTCGGTGACATAGAGCACCTTGTCCGGGTGCCAGTCCTGCATCCGCTGCACCAGGGTGGCCAGGTCGGTGGTGGCATAGATGGAGGAGCCGTCGGACTTCACCAGGATGCAGGGGGGAATCTCCTTTTTGTCGCCTTCCTGGGCCACGGGAATGACCCAGGCGCCCTGGGACTGGACGGCGATGCCTCTGGCCTTCAGATTCTCCACCATGGCGGGGATGTAGGGATCGGCGTCACTCTCTCCCAGCCATTTTTCAAAGTGGACATCCAGATTGTCGTAGTTTTTCCGCAGATCCGCCACGGATACGTTCATAATATGCTGCCACAGCGCCCGGTAGCCCCGGCGGCCCTGTTGCAGCTCCAGGGTGGCCTGGTGGGCCTTATGGGAGAATTCCGGGTCAGACTTCTTGGCGGAGGCGGTGGGGTAGATTTCTTCCAGATCCGTGACGGTGAAGGGTGCCTCCGTGGGATAGTCCCCGGTATAATCGGGATCAAAATAGGGAAGCTCCGGCTGCCGCTCGGAAAGCTCCGCGATAATCAGGCCCATCTGCAAGCCCCAGTCTCCCAGGTGGACATCGCCGATGGTGTTCCAGCCCAGATAGTTGTAGAGCCGTTTCAGGCTTTCGCCGATGATGGCGGGGCGCAGGTGGCCGATGTGCAGAGGCTTGGCCACATTGGCGCCGCCGTAGTCCACCACAATGGTCTTGCCCGAACCGGACATGGCAACGCCAAATTTTTCCGCGGTGCGCATCTGTTCCAGATAGCTTTGCAGGAAGCTGCCGGAGAGCTTCAGGTTGATAAAGCCCGGCATAACCGCCTCCACCAGACTGTAGTCCTGGGCGTTCAGCTGCTCCACCACTGCCTTGGCGATCTGAATGGGGGCACACTTGTACTGCTTGGCGGCGGACAGAGCGCCGTTGCACTGATATTCGCACAGGTCAGGCCGGTTGGATACGGTGACCCGGCCAAAGGCGGGGTCATAGCCCGCGGCCTCAAAGGCCTGCTGCATTTTTTCGGTGATGATGTCTAAGATTTTTTCCATAATAACTCCTTAGCCCTGCTTCTGCTGGGCGACCCATTCCAGATAGTCGTCGTAGGTGCCGTAGCGGTCCACGATGGTGCCGTCGGGCTGGAAGGCAATCACCCGGTTACAGGTGGAGGTCAGCATTTCGTGGTCGTGGGAGGCCAGCAGCACCACGCCCGTAAAGGCTTCCAGACCCTTGTTCACCGCCTGGATGGATTCCATGTCCAGATGGTTGGTGGGCTGGTCCAGCAGCACCACGTTGGCGCCGGAAAGCATCATTTTACTCAGCATACAGCGGACCTTCTCACCGCCGGACAGAACGTTTACATGCTTGAATACATCCTCGTTGGAGAAGAGCATCCGGCCCAGGAAGCCCCGGAGGTACACATCGTCCTTCTTGGCGGAGTACTGCCGCAGCCAGTCCACCAGCTCCATCTCGTTGCCCTCGAAGTATTCGCTGTTGTCCTTGGGCAGGTAGCTGCGGATGGTGGAAACGCCCCATTTGACGCTGCCTTCGTCCGGCTCCAGCTCACCCATCAGTACCTTGAAGAGGGCGGTCTGGGCCAATTCATTTTCACCCACAAAGGCAATCTTGTCGGTGCGGCCCACGGAGAAGTAGACCTTGTCCAGCAGCTTTACCCCGTCTACGGTGACGGACACATCCTTCACGGTGAGCACATCCTTGCCCAGCTCCCGTTCCGGCATAAAGCCCACAAAGGGATAGCGTCGGGTGGAGGAGGGCATTTCTTCCACGGTCAGCTTGTCCAGCAGCTTTCTTCTGGCGGTGGCCTGCTTGGCCTTGGCCTTGTTGGCGGAGAACCGCTGGATGAACAGCTGCAGCTCCTCAATCTTTTCCTGGTTTTTCTTGTTCTTGTTGCGGATCATGGCCTGGACCATCTGGGAGGATTCGTACCAGAAGTCGTAGTTGCCCACATACATCTTGATCTTGCCGTAGTCGATGTCCACGGTGTGGGTGCACACGGTGTTCAGGAAGTGACGGTCGTGGGAAACGGCGATGACCATGCCGGGGAAGTCCAGCAGGAAGTCCTCCAGCCAGTTGATGGCCTCGATGTCCAGGTTGTTGGTGGGCTCGTCCAGCATGACGATGTCGGGATTGCCGAAGAGCGCCTGGGCAAGCAGAACCTTCACCTTCAGCCGGGGGTCCACGTTTGCCATCTGGTCGTAGTGCAGCTCGGTGCCGATGCCCAGACCCTGAAGAAGGCGGCTGGCGTCGGATTCGGCCTCCCAGCCGCCCAGCTCGGCAAACTCTGCCTCCAGGTCGGCGGCCCGCAGACCGTCTTCGTCAGTAAAGTCGGGCTTTTCGTAGATGGCGTCCTTTTCCTTCATCACATCATACAGGTGCTGGTTGCCCATAATGACGGTGTCAAGAACGGTAAATTCATCGTAGGCGTTCTGGTTCTGCTTCAGAACGGACATCCGCTTGGTGGGGTCAATCTCTACGCTGCCGGTGGTGGAATCCAGCTCACCGGTGAGGATCCGCAGGAAGGTGGATTTGCCCGCGCCGTTGGCACCGATGATGCCGTAGCAGTTGCCGGGCAGGAATTGCAGGTCTACATGCTGGAACAGCCACTGGCCGCCGAACTGCATACCCAAATTGCTGACTGTGATCATTGAGAGTCTCCTTATATGAAATAATTGTTGACGAAATATAGCCTTCTCCTGGGAGAAGGTGCCCGAAGGGCGGATGTGGGGCGGGGAAGGGTAGGATTCCCGGACAGCCAAATTCGCACCGTGTACCGCCCCACACCCGTCACGGCTCCGCCGTGCCACCCTCTCCCAGGAGAGGGCTTTTTTACATACTCATACAGCCTAATGTTACCACAAAATTGTAAATAAAGAAAGAACTTTTTTTCAGGTACTTGCTTTTTCCGGGAAGTGCGCTATAATATTAGCACTCATATGAAGCGAGTGCTAAATGCATTCGGACATTACGAAAGGAAGCTTCGATTATGGAAAAGAAACAGTTTCAGGCGGAATCTCAGCGGCTGCTGGATTTGATGATCAATTCAATTTATACCCACCGGGAGATCTTCCTCCGGGAGATTATCTCCAATGCCTCCGATGCCATCGACAAGCTGGCCTACACGGCGCTGACCGATGACAAGGTTGGACTGAATCGGGATCAGTTCGCCATCACCATCACCCGGGATAAGGAAGCAAGAACCCTGACCGTTTCCGATAACGGCATCGGTATGTCCAAGGAGGAGATGGAGGAGAATCTGGGCACCATTGCCAAGTCCGGCTCTCTGGGCTTCAAGCAGGCCATGGAAAAGAAGGACGACATTGACATCATCGGCCAGTTCGGCGTGGGCTTCTACTCTGCCTTTATGGTGGCCTCCCAGGTGACCGTGATTTCCAAAAAGTACGGCTCCGATGTGGCCTATAAGTGGGTCTCCCAGGGCACCGACGGCTATACCATTGAGGAAGCGGAGCGGGATAGCGCCGGCACCGATGTGATTATGGTGCTGAAGGCCGATACCGAGGAGGATACCTACAACCAGTATCTGGAGGAGTACGAAATCCGCAACCTGGTTACCAAGTATTCCGACTACATCCGCTACCCCATCCGCATGGAGGTGGAGAAGTCCCGGAAGAAGGAGGATTCTCCCGAGGATAAGCCCGAATACGAAAGCTACACCGAGATGACCACCCTCAACTCCATGGTCCCCCTGTGGCAGAAGAATAAGAAGGACGTGACCGAGGAAGAATATAACGCCTTCTATCAGGATAAGTTCTACGACTACAACAAGCCCCTGCGGGTGATCCACTTCAGCGCCGAGGGCCAGGTTTCCTTCAAGGCCCTGCTGTATATCCCCTCCAAGGCGCCCTACGATTTCTACACCAAGGACTTCAAGCGGGGCCTGCAGCTCTATTCCAGCGGCGTCATGATTATGGATTCCTGTGAGGACCTGCTGCCCGAGCACTTCCGCTTTGTCCGGGGTGTGGTAGACAGCCAGGATCTTTCCCTGAACATCAGCCGGGAAATGCTGCAGCACAACCGCCAGCTGACCATCATCGCCCGGAACATCGAAAAGAAGATCAAGAGCGAGCTCAAGTCCATGCTGGACAACGACCGGGAGAAGTACGAGGAATTCTACGCCGCCTTTGGCCGTCAGCTGAAGTACGGTACGGTTTCCGACTACGGCGCCCACAAGGACAGCTGCCAGGATCTGCTGCTGTTCTACAGCCATAAGCAGAAGAAGCTCATCTCCCTGAAGGAGTATGTGGATGCCATGGCTGAGGGCCAGGAGAAGATCTACTTTGCCCCCGGCGAGAACAAGGAGCTGCTCAGCAAGCTCCCCCAGGTTTCCCTGCTGGACAGCAAGGGCTTTGACACATTGCTCTTTACCGAGGATGTGGATGAGTTTGTGCCCCAGACCCTGATGACCTATCAGGAGAAGCCGTTCTGCAACGTGTCCACCGAGGACCTGGGTCTCCAGTCCGAGGAGGAAAAGAAGGCTGCCGAGGCCGAAGCAGAGGAGAAGAAGGGCTTCCTGACCTTCGTCAAGGAGAGCCTGGGCGACCAGGTCAAGGAGGTAAAGCTGTCCAAGAACCTGGGCGCTTACCCTGCCGCCATGGTTCCCGATGCCGGTATGAGCTTTGAGATGGAGAAGTATATGAAGCGGGTGAACCCGGAGTTCGCCTTCCCCGCTGCCAGAATTCTGGAGCTGAATCCGGACCACGATACCGTCAAACAGCTGCAAAGCATCATGACCGAGGATCCCGTCAAGGCCAAGGATATGGCTCAGCTGCTGTGCTATCAGGCCCAGCTCATGGCCCAGCTGCCCATTGATGACCCCTACGCCTACACCGATCTGGTGTGCCGTCTGGTAAAATAATCAATCGAAGTACCCTTAGAAAAATAGAAAGGCGGGAGAGCCATGCTGTTTCCCCAAACCCACTACTATATTAACCACGGGCTGTCGCTGGCTGCCAAGGTGCTCACCGGCGGTGTGGCGCCTCTTTTGAGCCTGGCCATCTATGTGTTCACGGCCCTGGCCCTGTACACCATGGCCCGGCGCAGGGGAATTGCAGCTCCCTGGCTGGCCTGGATTCCCGTGGCGAATCTGTGGCTGCTGGGCTCTCTGTCCGACCAGTACCGGTATCTGACCTGGGGACAGGTAAAGCACAAGCGGGTGGTGCTGCTGGTGCTGGAGATTGTCACCGGGGCCCTGTCCGGCGCGCTGGTGGGCTGTGCGGTCTGGGTTTTTGCCGCCAACGGAAGCACCGCTTCCCTGGTGACCCTGTTGGCGGCTGTGCTGCTTACCGGCGGCACCGCCATCGCCCTGGGGGTGGTAAAGCTGATGGCGCTGTACGATGTATACGCCTCCTGCGATCCCCAGAACGCGGCGCTGTATCTGGTGCTGAGCATCTTCTTCCGGTTCTTAAAGCCCGTCTTCCTGTTTGTTTCCCGGAATCTGGAAAGGGGTATGCCTCCCAGGAAAACCCCGCCCCGGCAGGATCCCGCTCCGGATTCCGCCCCTGAAACCAATTGAGCCCATCCCCCGCCGGCTGGTCCGGCGGGGGAATTTTGTGTTCCCCTGCCATCTTGGAAACCGACTTGTTTTTCGGATAATCAGCGGGTATAATGGTATCCAAAACCAATGCGAAAGGGGCAGGTAACAATGCAGACCCGGGAAAATGAAGTGGTTGCCAGCGTGCATCAGATTCTGGATCAGGTGCGGCGGGTCATCGTGGGAAAGGATGAGGTCCTTCTTTGGGTACTGGCGGCGCTGCTGGCCAAGGGCCATATCCTGTTGGAGGATGTACCCGGTGTGGGCAAAACCACCATGGCCCTGTCCTTTGCCCGGGCCCTGGATCTGGAATACGGACGCATCCAGTTTACGCCGGATGTGCTGCCCTCGGATGTAACCGGCTACAGCGTGCCCGACGGTACGGGCAATATGGTGTACCGTCCCGGCGGGATTCTGTGCAATCTGTTCCTGGCGGACGAGCTGAACCGGGCCACCTCCCGAACCCAGTCCGCCCTTTTGGAGGCCATGGAGGAGGGACAGGTGACGGTGGACGGGGTGAGCCACCCCCTTCCCCGGCCCTTTGCGGTGATCGCCACCCAGAATCCCACCGGCGCGGCGGGCACCCAGCTGCTGCCGGACAGCCAGATCGACCGGTTCGCCCTGCGGATCCGGCTGGGCTACCCCGCCCCCAGGGACGAGGCCGCCATGATCAAAACCCGCCAGGGCGTGAACCCCCTGGAAACGGTCCGCAGTGTGCTGACCCGACAGAAATTCCTGACCCTCCAGGAGACGGTGGAGGCCACCTTTCTCAGCGACAGCGTCATTGATTACATTGTGGCCCTTTGCGACGCCACCCGGAAGCAGGAGTTCTTCGCCCGGGGGGCCAGCCCCAGAGGGACCCTGTCTGTGGCGGCCATGTCCAAATCCATCGCCCAGCTCCGGGGCAGAGACTTTGTGGTGCCGGGGGATGTGAAGGAAGTGTTCATTCCCACCCTGGCTCACCGGATGATCCTCACCGGCCGGGCGGAAACCCAGGGGAAAACGGCGGAGCAGGTGTTAAAATCCATTCTGGATGTTACCCCTGCCCCCCGTCTGCGCTGATATGCGGAGGGCCGCGTACATCATCGCCCTGTTGGGGGCAGGACTGTGGTATCTGACCTTCGGGCAGTGGCTGGCCTGGATATTTCTGCTGGGCCTTCTGAGCTTGCCTCTGCTTTCTCTGGCACTGAGCATGAAAGCCATCCTGGATTTTCAGCTGGCGCCGATGGGCCCGGAGCGTGTGGCGGTGGGGGAGAAGGCGGAGCTGATGCTGATGGGCTCCTGCGGCAGCCCCATGCCGCCCTTTAAGGGGAAAATCCGGCTGCGGAATCTGCGCACCGGTGAAAAAATCGCCTACCGGGAAGAGCTGGGCTTTACGCCCGTCCACTGCGGAGGCTATGAGGTTACGGTGGAAAAGGGCCGGGTGATGGATTACCTGGGTCTCTTTTCCTTTCCGGTGCGGAAGAAGCAGAGCGCCCGGATTCTGGTTGCCCCGATACCCATACCGGCAGAGGACCTGCCCCGGCTGCTGACCCAGCCCCCTGTGCGCTGGAAAGCCAGCCCCTGCCGGTTGGGTGAAAATTATGAGCTGCGGCCCTACCGCCCGGGAGACAGCCTGAACAGTGTCCACTGGAAGCTCTCCGCGAAGACGGGAAAGCTGACGGTCCGGGAGACCATGGAGCCGCTGCGCCAGAAGGCCTGCCTGACCCTGACCCTGGGGGGCACGCCGGAACAGGTGGATGACCGCTTGGGCAGACTCCTGTGGATCGGCAGGGAACTGCTGTATGCCGGGATGGAGCCGGTGATTCTGGTGTCCTCCGGGGAAGGAACCGCCAGATTCCGGGTTTCGGATGAAAAGAGTCTGTCACAGGCGGTGGATGCCATGCTCTGCCTGCCGGAGCCGGTGGAACCTGTGCCTCCCGAGCCGGAGGGCACCGGGTGGCATTACGCGATCGGAGGTTCGGAATCATGAAAGCAGCCCTTGCCAACCGATTCTGGGCGTTTCTCCTGGCCCTGGCGCTGACGGCAGGAGCCCTGGGCTGTCTGCTGACGGTGTACCCCCTGCCCTTTTCGGAGCCATCCCTGGTGTGCTCCCTTCTGGCAGCGGCATTGTTTGGCATTCTGGTGCTGCCCCTGCGCCGGGGAAGCGAGCTTACCCTGGCGCTGTGCGCCCTGGCCCTGGGCTATCTGCTCCACCGTCCGGAAACTGTCCGGCAGATCAAGAGCTTTTTGTATGATGTGAGCATCTTTCTGGATGGGGTATACCATTGGGGCTATTTTGTGTTTCCCGGCCTGAAGCCGGGGAACACGGAGCTGCCGCTGTGTATCTACGGCTGCGGCCTGTGTCTGGCGGTGTGCCGCAGTGTGCTGCGCAGACGGACAAGCTTGGTGCCCATTCTGCTGGCCGCGCCGCCGGTGGCGCTGTGCGCCATGGTCCAGGGGAAAAATCCGGCAGCCTGGGCGGTGGCCTGCCTGCTGTTCGGCGCCGGTATGCTGCTGCTGACTTCCGGCGCCCGGAAAAACGGCGCCCTGCAGGGCTTGCGTCTGACCTTCGGGGCGGCGCTTCCGGTGCTGGTCTGCGTGGGGGCGCTGCTGCTGTGCAATCCCCAGGAACGTTATGTTGACCGGTCAGCCCCTGTCCGGGAGGCGATTCTCGCGAAATTCCGGGGCGGCTCCGGGGCGCTCTCCCGTTATGCCTTCGTTCCCCAGGTGGACCGGAGCAGGGATCTGGCAGCCCTTTCCGGCGGAGAACAGCCCCGGATGCCGGTGCTGACGGTGACAGCCCCCGAAAACGGCGGCGTATACCTCCGGGGCCAGGATTTTGACACCTATACCGGCAGGGGCTGGACGGCAGATCCGGCCCGGTCCGAAAACTTTGACGGCTGGGGGGAGGAAAAGGGCGCCTTTTCCGTAAAGACCTTTGCGGTGCAGGACCTTATCTATCTTCCTTACTATCCCGGCACCGGCACCATCCTCACCGGCGGGGCCCTGCCGAATACCGGCGGCACCACCAGCTATACCTTCCCCAACCGCAGCCAGGGCAGCGCCCTTCCCCAGGAGGCCCTGGAAATCTATCTTTCCCTGCCGGAAAGCACACTGGGCTGGGCAAAGGGAATCCTGCCGGCTTCCGCGGATCCGGCCACAATCGAGGCTCTGGTGGAGGGGAGCGCCGTCTACGATCTGAAAACACCTCAAATGCCGGAAGGGGAGACGGACTTCGTCCGTTGGTTCTGGGAACAGTCGGACCGGGGCTACTGTGTCCATTTCGCGTCCCTGGCTACGGTGCTGCTCCGGGCCGCCGGGATTCCCGCCCGGTATGTAACCGGCTACCGGCAGGAGGTTTCGGCGGGAAAGCCCACGGTGGTCACCTCTCAGGAAGCCCACGCCTGGGCGGAATACTATGACGGGGAAAGGGGCTGCTGGAAAATCCTGGAGGCAACCCCCGGCAGGGAAATTTCGGCAGACGGCTCTGCGACGGCTCCGGAACCCGATGCTGACCGGCCCCATGCGGAAACGCCCGCTCAGGAGGAACCTCCCGCCGGGTCGGAAACAGCAAAAGCCTGGCTTCCGGTGTGGCTGGTGCTTCCGGGTGTGGCACTGGTGCTGGCGGCCCGAAGGGCACTGGTGCGGTTGGTTCGGGAGGGCCGGAAACGGCGCTCGCCCGCCCGAAAGCGAATTCTCCTTTTGTGGCAGGAAGCGGAGGACCTTTCCGAAGCCACCGGAAAACCCATACCCGATGAGCTGCTGGAGCTTGCCCAGAGGGCGAAATTCAGCCAGCACCGGATCACCGCCATGGACGCGGTGCCTCTGGAAACCTTCTGCCAGGAATGCCGGGAGCGGCTGCAAAAGGCACCGTTCTGGAAGAAACTGATCAACCGCTATCTCTATGTGCGGGATTAAGGAGAAACAATATGGAAGAAAAATTTGCTGCCGCCTGGGAAAAGGCCCGTTTGGATGCGCTGGCACTGGGGGTGCGGATGCGCCCGGTGGAAAAGGGACAGGCCCTGGCTTCCGCCCGGCGGATGCTTTCCGGCAGACGGCTCAGCGACGGCTTTGATGCCCTGGCCGCGAAAAAACGGCTGGATCTGTCGCTGGAGGCCCTGGCGGTGGACAAGCGGTTTACGGGACTGTTTACCGATGAGCAGGCCAACGAGGCCCTGACCCGGCTCCTGGAAGCGGGCTTCTTTCTATAAGGGCGGGCTTTGCCCCCCCAACGAAAATCGGCAGGGAGATCCATCCGGTTTTCGTTGCGTTTTTGGGGCGGCCATGTTATAGTGATGGCAACATATCCAACAACCGGGGCGCTCCAGGCCCCGTCGGAATCCGGAGGAAGCTATGAATACCCTGCTGCATATCTGCTGCGCCCCCTGCGCCAATCAATGCATTGACGTTCTGCGGGCCGATCACTATGAGGTAACCGGCTACTGGTATAACCCCAACATTCACCCCTTTACCGAGTACCGGGCAAGACGAAACTGCCTCCGGGAGTATGCCCAGACCATCGACCTGCCTCTCATCGAACGCAACGACTATGGCCTGCGCCCCTTTGTCCGGGCAGTGGCGGAGGACATCGAGCACCGCTGCGTGAAATGCTACGAATTCCGCCTGTTTGAAGCCGCCCGGGCGGCGAAGGAAGGGGGCTTTGACAGCTTCACTTCCTCGCTGTTCATCAGCCCCTACCAGAACCACGAGCTGATGCGGGAGGTGGCCCAGCGGGCGGCGGCAGAATACGGGGTGGAATTTTTGTACCGGGATTTCCGCCCCTATTTCCGTGCGGGGCAGGAAAAGGCCAGAGAGCTGGGCTTCTACATCCAGAAGTACTGCGGCTGCGTGTTCTCCGAGGAAGAGCGGTATTTGAAGAAAAGCAAGATCATTCCCTGACAGAAAGTGAGAATGTATATGGATCAAATGGAATTTTACGTCCCCTGTCTCTTTGGCCTGGAGGGCCTGACGGGAGACGAGCTGCGGCGGCTGAACATGGACAACGTCCGTGTGGAAAACGGCCGGGTGCTGTTCTCCGGCGATGCCCGGGCCCTGGCCAAGGCCAATGTGTGCCTGCGCACCGGCGAGCGGGTGCTCATCGTCCTGGCGGATTTCCGGGCCACAACCTTTGAAGAACTGTTCCAGGGGGTTTACAATACCCCTCTGGAAGCCTATATTCCCAAGGACGGCGCCTTCCCGGTAAAGGGCCACTGCCTGAACAGCACCCTTATGAGCGTTCCGGACTGCCAGGCCATTGTGAAAAAGGCCGCTTCCAGACGGTTGGGAGAAAAATACGGCATATCCTGGCTGCCGGAAACCGGCGCCAAGTATCAGCTTCAGTTCTCCCTGATGAACGACCGGGCGCAGCTGTTCCTGGATACCTCCGGCCCGGGCCTGCACAAGCGGGGCTACCGGGCAAACGCCAACGATGCCCCCCTGCGGGAGACGCTGGCCGCCGCCATGGTGATCCTGACCCGGTATCGGGGCCGGGAGTTTTTGTGGGATCCCTTCTGCGGCAGCGGAACCATTCCCATTGAGGCGGCGATGATTGCCAAGAACAAGGCCCCCGGTGCCTACCGCCGGTTCTCTGCCGAGGCCTTCGCCTGGATGGACCCCAAGCTCTGGGGGGAGGTCCGCACGGAGGCAAAGGACCGGGAGTTTCACGGCAACTACCGGATTCTGGGCTCCGACAATGACCCCAAGTGCGTGTCTCTGGCTATGGCAAATGCCCGCAAGGCGGGGCTGGGGGACCTGATCGACTTCCGGGACGGGGACGCCACCAAGCTGAGCCTGCCCTGCGACGAAGGCATTCTGATCTGCAACCCGCCCTATGGCCAGCGGATGATGGAACAGCAAAGCGCCCAGCGGCTCTATGCCGCCCTGGGACGGCACCTGAAGTTTGCCGACGGCTGGAAAAAGTATGTGATCACCTCCGAGCCGGAGTTTGAGCACTACTTCGGAAAGCGGGCGGACAAGAAGCGCAAGCTCTACAACGGAATGATCAAGTGCGACTACTATATGTATCTGGGCCCCAAGCAAAAGGGAAAACGGTAACGTAGGGCGGGATAGAGAGATGAAACACCTGTTTATCATCAACCCGGCAGCGGGCAGCCGGGACCGGACAAAGGAATATCGGAAGGCCATTGCGGAGGCCTGCCAGGGCCTTGACTACCGGGTGGAGGTTTCCGCGGCGCCGGGGGACTGTACCCGTCTGGCGTCAGAGGCGGCAAAAAGCGGGGAGGAATACCGCATTTATGCCTGCGGCGGCGACGGCACCCTGAACGAGGTGGCCGCCGGTGCGGCGGGTTATCCCAATGCCGCGGTGACGGTATTCGCCGGGGGCAGCGGCAATGATTTTGTGCGGCTGTTTTCCGAGCCCCAGGCCTTCCGGGATCTGCACCGGCTGCTGGATGCCCAGGAGCGGGAGCTGGACCTCATTCGGTGCAACGACAGCCTGTCCGTGAACATCTGCTCCGTGGGCCTGGATGCCCGTATCGGCACCGATGTGGCAAGCTACAAGCGGTTCCCCCTGCTGCAGGGCTTCCGGGCCTATGCGGCTTCCGCAGTGGTGAATGTGATCAAGGGAATTGCGGAGCCCCTGGAGGTGGAAATCTGCGGGGAACGCTTCGCCGGGGAGATGACCATGGTCTGCGTATGCAATGGGCGGTACTATGGCGGCGGCTTCTGCCCGGTGCCGGAGGCGGACCCGGCGGATGGGATGCTGGAGGTGCTGCTGGTGGACAAGGTGCGAAGGCATCAGGTGCCGGGGCTCATCGGCAAATATAAGGCGGGCCGCTATCGGGAGCTGCCCCGGTATATCCGCCATTTCCGTACGGACAGTCTGACCATCCGGGCAAAGGGACCCACAGCCATCAACCTGGACGGAGAGCTGCGCCGGGCGGAGGAAATCCGCATTTCCCTGGCAAAGGAAAAACTGCGCTTTTTCTATCCCAAAGGCCTGACTTGGTGAAAAATATCGGAAAAAGGCCTTGACAATTGGAAGAAAATCCTGTAAAATGAACCGGTCTGCGAGTGCAGACGATCCTTGCTCCCGGCGGCGCCGGGGGCCAAAAGTCCAAAAGGAGGTGCAATCAACATGGCTAAGATCACCGGTAAGTATGAGGTGCTTTACATCGTCGACCCTGCTCAGGGCGAAGAGGGCATCGCTGCTTTGGTAGAAAAGTTCAAGGCAATGGTGGAGGCGGAGGGTACTCTGTCCAGCATTGATGAGTGGGGCAAGCGTCGGCTGGCCTATCCCATCAACGACCTGGCTGAGGGCTACTATGTTCTGATGAACATGGAATGCAAGCCCGACTTCCCCGCAGAGCTGGAGCGTGTGATGAAGATCACCGACGGCGTCCTGCGCTGCCTGACCACCGCTGTGGAGGAGTAATTCTATGCTCAACCACATTGTCATCATGGGTCGCCTGGTCCGTGACCCTGAGCTGCGTCGCACTGGCAGCGGTGTGGCTGTGGCAAGCTTTCGCGTAGCCGTAGATCGGGACTTCGCTCCCAAGGACGGCTCAGAGAGAAAGGCTGACTTCATCGATTGTGTTGCCTGGCGTCAGACGGGAGAGTTCATCTCCAAGTACTTCACCAAGGGCCGCATGATTGTGGTGGATGGCCGCCTCGAAATGCGCGACTGGACCGACAAGGACGGCAACAAGCGTACGTCTGCTGAGGTCGTTGTGGCGAATGCCTACTTTGGCGACAGTAAGCGTGACAGCGACGGCGGAAACAGCTACGGTGGCAATAACAGCTACGGCGGCAATAGTTACGGCGGTGCTTCCACCGGCGGCTATGGCTCTGCCAACAACAGCTATTCCGCTCCCGCCAGTGCTCCCGCATCCGATTTCGCGATGCTGGAAGACGATGACGCCCAGCTGCCCTTCTGAGAAACTTTTCTATCAAAACTTAAAGGAGGGAATTTTCCATGGCTAACGAACAGCGTATGCGTCCCCGTAAGCGTAGAAAGGTCTGCGCTTTCTGTGTGGATAAAGTGACCAGCATTGACTATAAGGATACCGCAAAGCTCCGCCGTTACCTGTCCGAGCGCGGCAAGATCCTGCCCCGCCGTACCACCGGTACCTGCGCAGCCCATCAGCGCGACCTGACCACCGCCATCAAGCGTGCCCGCCAGATCGCCCTGCTGCCCTACGTCACTGACTGATACAGGAATGAAAACCCGTCTCAACCGAGACGGGTTTTTTATATCCGGGTTTTCCTTCCGTAATGGGCGGCGTACAGCCCATGCCGGTTGCAGTACCAGTAGAGCTTCCCCCGGCCGCGGTTCGGGAAACGGGCCTGGGCGTCCCCTTCCGGGTAGAGCCGGACCAGTTCCGTCCGGTCAGAGGTCACATAGGCGATAAATCGGATGTGGTGCTCCCGGGTCATGGGATGGGGCAGGGTAACAAGCAGCTCATCTTCCACGCTTTCCACCTGGGCAAGGTGCGCCGCCTCAGGCTCCTCCGCTTCCAGCGCAGGCAGGGCAATGCCGCAGCAGGAGATCATGGCTTCTCCGGTGGCCCACAGCACATTGCCGCAGACCGGGCAGACATAAAACCGGGACCGCATAACGTTGGCACTCCTGTTCTGATTGTGGATGGGCTGGCCGGAGAGCAGCTCCGGCACGGAGATGCCAAGGCATTCCGCAAGGGGTTCCAGCAGACTGATGTCCGGAAGCCCCCGGCCGGTCTCCCACTTGGATACCGCCTTGTCGCTGACGCAGAGCTTTTCCGCCAGCTGTGCCTGGGTAAGCTTTGCTTTTTCCCGGAGCTGATGGATGACGCTTCCGGTTACATAATGATTCATAAGCTTCACGCTCCTTTCATTCTGTAAACAGAATACCAGCTTGGCGGGCAATCCGCAACCTACGCAGGGTAGAGCCCGGCGCAAGGGTTGAAAATGCCGCGCAATTGTGGTACAATCCACACTGATACGTTATCCAATGCGGCGCCCCGGCGCGAGGAAAAGAGGGATTACCTTGAATCAGTGTGTATTGATCACCGGAGCCTCCGGCTTTATCGGCTCCAACCTGGCAAAGCGAATTCTGACGGATGCACCGGATACCCGGGTCATCGGCCTGGACAATATGAATGATTACTATGATGTGCGCATCAAGGAGGCCCGGCTGAAGGAACTGGAGGCTTTTCCAAACTATGTGTTCGTCAAGGGAAACCTGGCGGACAAGAGCCTGGTATTTGACCTGTTTGAAACCTATCATCCGGCAATTGTGGTGAATCTGGCGGCCCAGGCAGGAGTGCGGTATTCCATCATCAATCCGGATGCCTATGTGGAGAGCAATCTTCTGGGCTTTTACAATATTCTGGAAGCCTGCCGCCATTACCCGGTGGAGCATCTGGTGTACGCTTCCTCTTCTTCCGTCTACGGCGCCAACAAAAAGGTGCCCTATTCCACGGAGGACAAGGTGGACAATCCCGTTTCGCTGTACGCGGCCACCAAAAAAAGCAATGAGCTGCTGGCCCACGCCTACAGCAAGCTTTACAACATTCCCTCCACCGGCCTGCGGTTCTTCACCGTTTACGGACCTGCCGGACGGCCGGACATGGCCTACTTTGGCTTTACCGACAAGCTGCGGGCGGGACAGACCATCGAAATCTTCAACTACGGAAACTGCAAGCGGGATTTCACCTACATCGATGACATTGTGGAGGGTGTGCTCCGGGTGATGCGGAAGCCTCCTCAGAAGAAGACCGGGGAAGACGGCCTGCCCATTGCCCCCTACGCGGTGTATAACATCGGCAACAGCAATCCGGAAAACCTGCTGGATTTTGTACAGATCCTGTCGGAAGAGCTGGTCCGTGCCGGTGTTCTGCCGGAGGACTACGATTTTGAGGCCCATAAAAAGCTGGTGCCCATGCAGCCCGGGGATGTGCCGGTGACCTATGCGGACACCACCCCTTTGGAGCGGGACTTTGGCTTCAAGCCCCATACCCCCCTGCGGGAAGGCCTGCGGAAATTTGCCCAGTGGTATAAAGAATTCTATATGGAATAAGGAGTTGCTATGAAAATTGCGGTTGCCGGTACCGGCTATGTGGGCCTTTCTCTGGCTGTGCTGCTTGCCCAGCACAATCAGGTTACGGCGGTGGACATTGTTCCAGAAAAGGTGGAGCTCATCAACAGCAGAAAGTCCCCCATTCAGGACGAGTATATTGAAAAATACCTGGCGGAAAAGGAGCTGGATCTGACGGCAACCCTGGACGGGGAAAGGGCATACAGGGATGCCGATTTTGTGATCATTGCCGCCCCCACCAACTATGACAGCAAGAAAAATTTCTTCGACACCTCCGCTGTGGAAGCGGTTATCCAGCTGGTGATCCGGTGCAATCCGGAGGCCATCATTGTCATCAAGTCCACCATTCCCGTGGGCTTTACCGCCTCCGTGCGGGAAAAGTACCACTGCGACAACATTCTCTTTTCCCCGGAGTTTCTGCGGGAGAGCAAGGCCCTTTATGACAATCTGTACCCCAGCCGCATCATCGTGGGTACGGATACGGAAAACGCCCGGCTTCTGAAGGCCGCCAACACCTTTGCGTCCCTTTTGCAGGAGGGGGCCATCAAGGAACAGGTGGATACCCTCATTATGGGCTTTACGGAGGCGGAGGCCGTCAAGCTCTTCGCCAATACCTATCTGGCTCTGCGGGTGTCCTACTTTAACGAGCTGGATACCTACGCCGAGATGAAGGGTCTGGACACCAGACAGATCATCGAGGGCGTGTGCCTGGATCCCAGAATCGGCACCCACTACAACAACCCCAGCTTCGGTTACGGCGGCTATTGCCTGCCCAAGGACACCAAGCAGCTCCTGGCCAACTATGCCGATGTGCCCGAAAATCTGATAGAGGCCATTGTGGAGAGCAACCGGACCCGGAAGGACTTCATTGCCGACCGTGTGCTGGAATTGGCCGGCGCCTACAGCGAAAACGCCAGCTTCGACCCCAGCAAGGAGCACGAAGTGGTGGTGGGGGTGTACCGCCTGACCATGAAGTCCAATTCCGATAACTTCCGCCAGTCCTCCATCCAGGGTGTCATGAAGCGGATCAAGGCCAAGGGCGCCACGGTGATCATCTATGAGCCCACCCTGGAAGACGGCTCCACCTTTTTTGGCTCCAGGGTGGTCAACGACCTGGAATGCTTTAAGGCCCGGAGCCAGGCCATCATTGCCAACCGCTATGATACCTGCCTGGACGATGTGCGGCAGAAGGTCTACACCCGGGACCTGTTCCGAAGAGACTAAAAAACAACCGCCCTTAGCGGGGTGTTTGTAAGACAGTAACATTAGGCAAAAGGCGCGACCAATTTGTGGTCACGCCTGTTGTCTTAAGAGAATAGCCACTTTAGCGTCGCAAGGGGTGCAGCCCCTCGTTCGGAACATAGTGACGCAAAGCACCCCGGACATTCAGGTGTCCGGGGTGTTCGGTCTCGCACACCGAGCCGCAGCGAGGCGTTTCGGAGGCCAACCGCCGCATTGCGGCGGCTCTTTGGCCGGAGATGAGCGCACATACGGGTTTAATCCGTATAGAAGTGCGCCCTTAGTATCAGTTCGAAAAATTGGAATCTGGCTGTCATTTTTTCTTTATCGTAAATTGAGCATAGCCCTTTTCGTATTTTACATAGACAGTGTCGGTATCGTCTTCCGATGCATAAACCTCTTGTGCTAATTCAACTCTTGCACCATGAAAATCTTCTGCTGGCTCATTGTCATTATCAACCACGGCGATGCTGCCAGCAAGTGCATATCCATCGGGTAAGGGTTCGTCAAAACCAGTTGCGAAATAGAAATAAATCTGCCCATTATACATGATTTGCGGTTGCTGGATTTTACCTGTGGGGTATCCCGTTGGTTCTTCATTTTGAGTGGCACAACCAACCATAGCCAACACGCAAGCCAATGCTAAAAACAATGCTATCAACTTTTTCATGTGAGTACCTCCTTTGCCAAATTCAAGTCTATCGGTCTGTTTAATCATATCATACGGCTTCAATTTATGCAAGAACAGTCCCGGCAGACATTACTGCCGGGACTGAAACTGTTTTACGAACGCTCCCGATTCGGGCGGTTGTTTTATACCTTCTGTAAGGGCTCGTCTTCTACGGTGAAGTTTTTCAGGGTTTCCTCCCGATAGGCCCGCATCTGCTCCTGCATCTCAAAGCCTTCGGTGGACTCCTTGCTGAACAGAACCCGGCCGGTCATAAAAATCAGCTTGATGTCCAGAAGCAGAGAGTAGTTTTCAATATAGATGAGGTCCAGCCGCAGCTTATCCTCCGGAGTGGTGTTGTACTTGCCGAAGATCTGGGCGTAGCCGGTGAGACCTGCCTTGACCCGCTCCCGGTAGTGCCATTCCGGGAACTCCCGGCTGTAGGCTTCCACGTTTTCTACCCGCTCCGGCCGGGGACCCACAATGGACATATCCCCCCGGAGAATGTTCAGAATCTGGGGCAGCTCGTCCACCCGGCAGCCCCGGATCACGTTACCCACTTTGGTAATTCTGGGGTCCCTGCCGTTGGCGCGCATGCTCAGGTCATAGCCGTTTTTCTCGGCATCCACGATCATGCTGCGGAATTTCAGAATCTCAAAAACCTTGCCGTCCCGGGTGACCCGCTTCTGCCGGTAGAATACGGGACCGCCGTCTTCCAGCTTGATGGCCAGGGCGGTGACCAGCATAATGGGCGCCGCGGGAATCAGGGCGATGAGACACAGCACAATGTCCATGGCCCGCTTGCAGATACGCTGCACCACGGTAAGGCCCCGGCCCCGAACCAGCTTCAGGGGTGTGTCCAGCAGGGTTACATCCTGGGCGGAGGAGAGAATAATGTCTGTTACCTGGGGAACCACATAGGTGCGGATGCTGCGGGCGTAGCAGTATTTGATCAGGGCATTCCGCTCGTCGCCGTCCACATCGTTGATGACAACGGCATCGTGGCGGTCGATGGCGGAGAGAATTCTGGGAAGACCGGCCTTTACGGAAATCACTTCCGTGATGGAGTATTTGTCCCGGCGGGCATCCATTTTGAACTTCAGATCCAGAGCGCTTTCGTCCTCATAGATCAGCAGCATATTCCGGGGAACGTACAGGGAGTGGTAGATCCGGGTGAAGAGGGCACAGCAGGCAAAGCTCAGAACACAGTCCAGGGCGAGGGCGGTGAAAATCGGCCAGATCCGGACCCGGTCAGAGGCCACCAGACACAGCACAAAGAAGATGATGACATCCACAATAAATACGGACAGCCATTGGGAAATTGCCAGATCGATGAGCTTGGCGTGACCGTAGCGGAAGCAGTCGCAGAGAAAAAAGACCGCGGTCATGGTCAGGGCGTATACGCCCAGCAACAGGTACAGGGAAGTTCCGCCAAAGTCTTCCGGGAAGGAAATGCCCCAGTAGCCCAGCTTCCAGGCACCGTAAAAAACGATGGTCAGCAGCCCGATTTCCAGGATTCCTTCCGTGGCACGTATTAAAAATTTCAGATCATCCAGTATATTTCGTTTCCGCACGGTGTTTACTCCTATTCCAAAATGGGACTAGCCCATACAAAACCCATTGTATTCTTTATTATACCTGTTTTTCAGACAGAATGCAATAGATTTCCTTTGGCAAAGGGCCGTTTGAGAGAAAGGGCTGCTTGCCTTTCCGAAAGGAGTATGGTACAATAAGCGGAAGAATGCCCGGATTCCGGGAAAAATCAGAAAGAATGCGTGTATGTGAGGGATTGCCATGAAAATCGCCATGATCGGCCCAAAACGAATCCCCTCCCGTGAGGGCGGAATCGATGTGGTCGTGGGCAGACTCTCCCGGGAGCTGGTCAAAAAGGGCCAGGCTGTGACGGTGTATGTCCGGAAGAAAAAGGGTGTCCGGTCGGAAAAAACGGTTGACGGCGTCCGGGTGAAAGAGGTGTTCACCATTGACAAAAAGGCCACAGACGCGCTGGTGTCCTCGTTCCTGGCAACCATCCGCGCTCTGTGGGGCAGCTACGATGTGCTCCATTTTCATGCCCTGGGCAATACCTGCTTTTTGTTTCTCACTGCCCTGAGCAGGAAGAAAATTGTGGTCACCATCCATGGAATTGACTGGAAACGGAGCAAATTCCAGGGGATCGGAAACAAAATCCTTCATTTCTCCGAGAAAATGGTGGTGCGGTACGCCGACGAAATCATCACCCTGTGCCGCAACGACTACGATTATTTTCAGGAAGCCTACGGCCTGGAAACAATCCTGATTCCCAATGGCTTTGAGCGGTTTGAAACCAGGAAAGCCCGGCTGATTACGGAGCGGTTTGGGCTG
The DNA here is from genome assembly GCA_017622995.1 of Oscillospiraceae bacterium. Taxonomy (GTDB): domain Bacteria; phylum Bacillota; class Clostridia; order Oscillospirales; family Oscillospiraceae; genus Faecousia. The sequence continues at coordinate 47,109 of JAGAQA010000031.1, read as the reverse complement.
CTGGGGGAAGACTACATCCTGTTTCTTGCCCGGATCGTGCCGGAAAAGGGCCTGCATTACCTGATCCAGGCTTACAAAAAGGCGAATATCCCCCAGAAGCTGGTCATTGCCGGCGGCAGCGGCCACAGCAGGGAGTATTACGAAGAAATGCGGGCTCTGGCAGGAGATGACCCTGGCATTCTCTTTACCGGCTTTGTACAGGGGGAGCTTCTTTCGGAGCTCTACAGCAATGCCTACCTTTACGTGCTCCCTTCCGACATTGAGGGGATGCCCATGAGCCTTTTGGAGGCCCTGGGCTATGGCCGGGTGTGCCTGGTATCCGACATCCGGGAAAACCGGGTGGATGAAGCCAACAGCTATTTCTTCCGGCATGGGGATGTGGCGGATCTGCAGGCCCAGCTGGAAGCCGTCAGCGCCCACCGGAAGGACTATGTGCCCTCCGACGCGCTTTTGGGCTGGGATCAGGTGACGGAAAAGACCCTGGAGGCCTACCGGGGCAAAGAGAAAGGAGCATCCTTCTATGAATGAGTTTCAGTCCTACTATCGGGGGGATCTTGCCCGATACGGTCATATCCGGTTGGATTGGTGGATGCGCAGATTCCATTTCTACCATAGAAAGGTCAATACCTGCCGGAATCCGTTTTTGCGAAAGCTGTACCTTGTGCGCTATGTGATGCTGAGCAGGAAACATGGCGTCGAAATTTCCTGGCGAGCCAGAATTGGAAGAGGCTTTTTTATAGATCACCCCTACGGGATTTCCATTAATTCCGATGCGGTGCTGGGGGAGAATGTGAATCTTTCCAAGGGCGTCACCATTGGCAAAGAAAACCGGGGTGTGCGAAAGGGCGCGCCTACCATCGGCAGCAGGGTATGGATTGGTGTGAATGCCACCATCGTCGGGAACATTACCATCGGGGACGATGTGCTCATCGCGCCCAACGCGTTTGTCAACCGGAGCATACCCGCCCATAGTGTGGTTGTGGGGAATCCCTGCAGCTGGGTGCATCGGGACGGTGCGACGGAGGGCTACATCAACAGCCGGATCCCGGAATCCGGGACAGACGGCCTATGCTAGGGAGGAAAACCTATGGCTAAAAAACTGAACGGCACGGTGATCGTGACCTATCGCTGCAACGCCCGGTGCTCCATGTGCAACCGGTATAAGGCCCCCTCCAGACCGGAGGAGGAGCTGACGGTGGAAACCATCCGCAAGCTGCCCAAAATGAATTTTGTGAATGTCACCGGCGGCGAGCCCTTTATCCGCCAGGATCTGGAGGATATTATCCGGGAGCTGTACACCAAGACGGACCGGGTGGTGATCTCCACCAACGGTTTCTTTACGGACCGGATTCTGGACCTGTGCGACAAATTCCCCAAACTGGGCATCCGCATTTCCATCGAGGGCTTGGAGGAGACCAACAATGCCATCCGGGGCCTGCCCGACGGCTTCAACCGGGGGTATACCACCCTCAAGAAGCTGGTGGAAAAGCACCACCCCGATGTGGGCTTCGGCATGACGGTGCAGGACAGAAACGCCCAGGACCTGGTGGCGCTGTACAAAATCTCCGACGAGATGGGCATGGAGTTCGCCACCGCCTCCTTACACAACAGCTTCTACTTCGTGGAGTCCAAAAACATCATCCACGACCGGCCCGCGGTTGCCAAGCATTTTGAGGACCTGGTCAACGAGCTGCTGCGGTCCAACAGCCCCAAAAAGTGGTTCCGGGCCTATTTCAACCACGGCCTCATCAACTACATCTACGGACAGCCCCGGCTTCTGCCCTGCGACATGAGCGTGGACACCTTCTTCATCGACCCCTACGGCGACGTGATGCCCTGCAACGGCACCAAGGACAAGGAGGTTATGGGAAACCTCAAGGATACGGATTGGGATACCCTGTGGAACAGCGATCAGGCCAACGCCGTCCGGGCCCGGGTCAAGCACTGCGGCCGGGAATGCTGGATGATCGGCTCCGCGTCGCCCGCCATGAAAAAGTATATCTGGGTGCCTGCCTGGTGGGTTCTGGTCCACAAGGCAAAGTCCCTCTTTACCAAGCACCCATACAGTATGTATGAAAACAAAATTGTCCGGGATTACCGGGACGGCAAGGTCACCAAGGAAGAGCTGGATGCCTGCTCCACCTGCGACTTCAGCTGCCAGATTGACAACGGTCTCAGCGAAAAGAGCAAGGAGCAGCTGGAAAGCCGCTCCGGTGAGGAGATCGTGGCGGAGGATCTGGCAGGCCAGATGAAAGAGGAAAACTGAGCTATGAAAATTATTGTGGCCCACTATAAGTTTTATTTTCAGGGCGGACCGGAACGGTATCTGTTCAAGTTTATGGATTTGGCCCGGCAGAACGGGGCAGAGGTGATTCCCTTTTCCGTAAACTATCCCACCAATGAGGAAACGGAATATGGCCGCTTCTTTGTGGGGGATGAAAACGCCGGCGGAAACTACGACGCGGGGAACAGAAATCTTTCCTATCTGGCAAAGGGCGTCTGGCACGAATTCCACAACCGGGAGGCCTATCGCAAGATGAAGGCTTTGATCCGGGAGATAAAGCCGGACCTGTTGTACGTTCTGATCCCGGGCCAGCTGACACCGGATATTTTTCGGGCGGCAAAGGAAGAAGGGGTTCCCGTTATCCACCGCATCTCGGATTTCCGGCTGATCTGCGGGAAATACAATATGATGCGGGAGGGGGAAATCTGCCGGGAATGTATGTCCGGAGATTACCGGCCCATGATCCGGCACCGCTGCGTCAAGGGCTCCGGGGCCCTGTCCGCCCTCCGGGCGGCCTCCTGCGCTTACCACAGAGCGCGCAGAACCTACGACGCGGTGGACGCGGTGATCACCCCGCCGGAATTTACCAAAAAGCTTTTGGTGGAGTCTGGCTTTTTCCCGGAGGATAAGGTTTATGTAAACCCAACCTTCATTGACTGCACGGAGATTCAGCCCCACTACGAATCGGAGGACTATGTGCTCTGTCTGGGCCGGTTTTCCGAGGAAAAGGGCTTCGGCTATGCGGTGGAGGCCATGGGATTGCTGAAGGAGCTCCCGGTTACCCTGGCCATTACGGGCACAGAGGAAAGCTGCGACCCGGCGCTGATGGCCCGGATCGAGGAGCTGGGCATCCGGGAGAAGATCCGCTTCGCGGGCTTCCGGAAGGGCAAAGCCCTGGAGGACCTGATTGCAAACGCCATGTGTGTGGCCTGCCCCGCCGTTTGGTATGAGAATCTGCCCAATGTGATTCTGGAAAGCTATGCCTACGGAAAGCCGGTAATCGCCTCCGACCTGGGAAGCCTTTCCGACGCGGTGGAGGACGGAAAGTCGGGGATCCTGTTTGAACCCCGGAATTCTTCCCAAATCGCCCAGGCCATCCGGACCCTGTATGAGAATCCGGAAAAGCGGATGGAAATGGGCCGTTACGCAAGGGAACTGTGTGAGAAAAAATACGCGCCCCAGGCCCATTGGCAGCGCTTTTTGGAAATTGCCCGCCGGATCGGCGTAACAGAGTAACCTGCGAAAAGGAGGAACCCAATGCGCATCCTGTTTTACACCTATTCCCTCCAAATTGGGGGAGCGGAAACGGTGTGTGCAGAGTATCTGCTTCAACTGAAAAAACGGGGCTGTGAGGTGTGCCTGGTGGAGGATTTCCATACGGACAGCTTCCTGGCGAGAAAATTGCAGGAGGGCGGCGTGCCGGTAATCCCCCTGTGGAAAGGCTCTGTTACGGCACCGTTCGGTATGCAGCGCAAGCGGGCCGCACGGCTTTTGGGCCTTTCCCACGCCTTTAACCGGCTGCTGAAAACCTATCAACCGGATATTGTCCACCTGCACGGCCTGCCGGACCATGTGGACCGGCTGGATTTTCCGGCAGAGCGGATGGTGTTTACCTTCCACTCCCGGGTGGAGCGGAATCTGGGGATGCTGGGAGAGGCGAATACCCGGCTTCTGAAGAAGCTGTGCATTCGGGGGATGTATCTATGCGCGCTGACCCAGGAAGACCGGCAGGAAGCGCAGATGCGTCTTCAAACGGACCGGGTACTCTGCATCCCCAATGGACTGGACCTGGGCAAGGTGCGGGAAATCCGGTATGACCGGGAAGAGCTGCGCAAACGTCTGGGGATCCCGAAAGAGGGCTTTCTGGTGGGCACCCTGGGCCGCCTGCATGAAGTGAAGAATCACGAACGGCTGCTGGCGATTTTCGGAAAGGTTAAAGAAAAACGGCCTGACGCGCTGCTGCTGATTGTAGGCGGAGACGCGGAGGGCAGAATGGAAAAGCTGAAGGCACAGGCAGTTCAATACGGATTTGGGGAAGCGGTATTCTTCCCGGGCATCCGTTCGGACGCGGATGCCATTCTGGCGGCCCTGGACTGCTTTGTGCTGCCCTCCAAATCCGAGTCCTTTGGCTTGGCGGCGGTGGAAGCCCAGGCCCAGGGGGTGCGGTGCGTGGTATCCCGGGCGGTGCCGGAGGATGTGCTGTGTACCCGGCAGGCCGTGTCCGTCAGCCTGGAGGAGCCCAATGAGGTTTGGGCGGAGGCCATTTTGAACGGGGACATAGAAAACCCGGCGCCCAAGGATCTGACCCGCTTTGATATGGAAACGGTGATTCCGGAACTGATAAAGGAATACGAAGGTCTGCTGCATGGAACATAAACATCTGATCATCACCATCGATACGGAGGGGGACAACCTGTGGGCCTGGCGGGAAGGCCAGCCCATCGGCACGGAAAACACCCGGTTTCTGCCCCCGTTTCAGAGTCTTTGCGAAGAATACGGCATGAAGCCCGTTTACCTGAGTAATTACGAAATGCTTCAGGATCCCCGCTTCTGCGCCTTTGCCAGGGGAAAACAGGACCGGGGGCTCTGCGAAATCGGGATGCACCTGCACGCCTGGAACTGTCCGCCTATGGAGGAAGCGCTTCCTGCCCGCACCGACTGTACCCCCGGGGCGGCCTACCTGATTGAGTACAGCGAAAGGGCCATGGAGGAAAAGATCCGCTTTATGACGGAGCTGATCACGGAAAAAATGGGGCTCCCCCCGGTATCCCACCGGGCGGGCCGGTGGGCAACGGATGACCGGTACTTCCGGCTGCTTCAAAAATACGGCTATCGGGTGGACTGCTCGGTAACGCCGAAGCTGGACTGGTCAGCCCACCCGGGCCGGAGCCCTCAAAGCAGAGGCTCCGATTACCGGGAAAGCCCGGATACACCCTATGCCATTCCGGGTACAAGCCTCATGGAGTACCCTGTAACGGTGTTTGAAGACCACCGGGTTTACCTGCCGGACCGGCTCACCCCCAAAAACCTGGCCCGGGCGCTGGTTCACGCGAAACGGGGAAATCTCTTGTGGCTGCGGCCCAACGGAAACAATCTGAAAGAATGCCTGGGTGTGCTGGAACGGGGCGCCCGGGAAGAGAATCGGGACTATGTCATGTTCATGCTCCATTCCTCGGAGCTGATGCCCGGCGGCAGTCCCACCTTCCGGGATGAACCGGCCATCCGGAACCTTTATCGGGAGCTGAAGGCCATTTTTGCCTGTGCCCCCCGATTGGGGTACAGGGGGGCAACCTTCCGGGAACTTCTTAAATAACGTAAGGAGCAACACTGTGTCAAAAAAAGGCAGCATCGGCTCGGGCCTTGCCTGGTCCTTCGGAGAACGGATCACGGCCCAGCTGGTTACAACGGTGGTGGGCATTGTCCTGGCAAGACTTCTGGACCCGGCCCACTACGGCGAAATCACCATTGTCAATGTCCTCATTACCCTGTGCAATGTGTTTGTCACCAGCGGCATGGGAAGCGCCCTGGTTCAGAAAAAGGAAATCTCGGAACGGGATTACGATACCGCCTTTCTCATCAGTCTTCTGATCGCGGCAGTGATGTACGGCCTGCTTTTCTGGGCAGCGCCTGCCATTGCGGCCTTTTATCGGATGCCGGTGCTGAAAAGCGTCATCCGGGTCATGGGTCTGCGGCTGCCGCTGGCATCCATCAATACCATCCAGCAGGCAAAGGTCCAGCGGGAAATGAGCTTCAAGCGGTTCTTTGTGGCAACCCTTTTCGGTACGGTGCTCTCCGGAATTGTGGGCATTTTGCTGGCCTGGCGGGGCTTCGGTGTCTGGGCACTGGTTGCCCAGTACCTGACCAACACCACGGTGGATACCATTGTGCTGTTCTTTGTGGAAAAGTGGATCCCCAGGCTCCGGTTTTCCGGGAAGAATGCCAAAGCCATCTTCTCCTTCGGCTGGAAGGTGCTGGCAACGGAGCTGGTGTATACCGTGGAGGAGGATATCCGCAGTCTGGTGGTGGGCAAGGTTTTCGGCTCCGCGGATTTGGCCTTCTATGATCAGGGCCAGAAATATCCGGCCCTGCTGGTAAACAATCTGAACGCGGCCATCAACAAGGTGATGCTGCCCGCCTATTCCCGGAGCCAGGAGGATTTGACGCAGCTGAAAGCCATGCTGCGCAGGTCCATTTCCCTGGGGGTATTTCTGCTGGCCCCTCTGCTGGTGGGGTTCGGGGCGGTATCGGAAACCTTTATCCGGCTGATTTTAACGGACAAATGGCTGCCCTGTATGCCGTTTTTGCAGATTTTCTGCGTGATTTATCTGACCCGGCCCCTGGAAACCGCCTGCCATCAGGCCCTTCTGGCCATTGGCCGCAGTGATGTGGTTCTGAAAATCATGGTGGCCATCAACACGGTGGGTCTGGCGGCGGTGCTGATCGCCACCTTCCTGTTTCACTCGGTGCTGCTGGTGGCGGTGGGGGCGCTGATCTCCACGGTGGTCAGCCTTTGCGGCTTCCTGTATTATACCGGAAAGCTGCTGGGTTACCGCGGCAGGGAACAGCTGGCGGACCTTTTCCCGGCGCTGGGCTGCAGTCTTCTGATGGGCGCCGTGGTGCTGGCGCTGGGACGGCTGCCCCTCAACGGGGCTACGCTGCTGGCGGTGCAGGTGGTGACCGGCGGAGCGGTCTATGGAGTGCTGGCAAAGCTGCTTCGGCTGGAAGCCTTCTCCTATCTGCTTGGGATGCTGAGAAAAGGAACAGGGAAAAATGGATCTGAGTCATGACCGGAAACGCGGCTGGCCGGAGGGAAAAACCGGCCCGCTTGACATTTTAACCGGTTTGTGAGAAAATACCATCGTTCATTATAAAACGGCATGATTGCCGGAAATTCAGAGAACAAGAGAGGCTTTTTTATGAAGCAATCCAGAACAAATACCTGCGGTGAGCTGCGGCTCACAGACGCGGGCAAGCAGGTCACCATTGTTGGCTGGCTGGAAAATGTCCGTGAGGTTGGTTCCAACTTTGCGTTCCTGGTCCTGCGGGATTACTACGGCACCACCCAGGTGGTGGTGGAAACCGAGGACATGATGAAGACCGTCAAGGGCATCAACAAGGAGTCCACCATCTCCGTTACCGGCACCGTCCGGGAGCGGGAGAGCAAGAATCCCAAGCTGCCCACCGGCGAAATCGAAGTGGTTCCCGAAAAAATTGAGGTTCTGGGCAAGTGCGTCCACAACCAGCTGCCCTTTGAGATCAACAAGAGCCGGGAGGCAGACGAGAATACCCGGCTCAAGTATCGCTTCCTGGATCTGCGGAACCCCGCCGTCAAGTCCAACATTGTGCTGCGCTGCCAGGTGGTTGCCGAGCTGCGCAGACGGATGACGGAGCAGGGCTTCCTGGAGATCACCACCCCCATTCTGACCTCTTCCAGCCCCGAGGGCGCCCGGGACTATCTGGTTCCTGCCCGGAATCACCCCGGCAAGTTCTATGCGCTGCCCCAGGCACCCCAGCAGTTCAAGCAGCTGCTGATGACCTCCGGCTTTGACCGCTACTTCCAGATCGCGCCCTGCTTCCGGGATGAGGATGCCCGGGCGGACCGTACCCCCGGCGAGTTCTACCAGCTGGATATGGAAATGGCCTTTGCCTCCCAGGAGGATGTGCTGGAGACGCTGGAAACCGTGCTGCAGCCGGTTTACGAGCAATTCGGCAAGTGGAAGCGGGTAGCCCAGGCTCCCTGGCGGCATATCCCCTTCAACGAGGCCATGGAGCGCTACGGCTCCGATAAGCCCGATCTGCGGATTGACCTGGAGATTCAGGATATTTCCGCCATTGTCCAGGGCTGCGGCTTTACGCCCTTTGAGGGTGCCACCGTAAAGGCGGTGGCGGTGGACAATTTCACCCAGGCCAGAAAGTGGATTGATAAGCTGCTGGCCGATGTGGAGGTCCAGACCGGCAACAAGGCCTGCTGGTTCAAGGTGGACGAAACCGGCGCTCTCACCGGCGGCATCTCCAAGTTCCTGGGCGATTGCGCCCCTGCCCTGACCGAAAAGCTGGGCCTGAAGCCCGGTTCCTTCGTCTGCATGGCTGCCGGAAAGAAGGCTGCTGCCCAGAAGACGGCGGGCGTCATCCGCACCATGCTTGGCAAGCGTGTCCCCGGCCATTTTGACGAAGAGCAGTATGCCCTGTGCTGGATTGTGGACTTCCCCATGTACGAGATTGGCGAGGAGTCCGGCACGCTGGAATTCTGCCACAATCCCTTCTCCATGCCCCAGGGCGGGCTCAAGGCCCTGGAGGATGCCGAGGGCGATACCGAAAAGCTGCTGGCCATCAATGCCAACCAGTATGACCTGGTGTGCAACGGCTATGAGTGCGCTTCCGGCGCCGTCCGGAACCACGACCCCGAAATCATGGTCAAGGCCTTCCAGATGGTGGGCCTGGGCGAGGAGGATGTCAAGGCCAAGTTCCCCGCCATGTACAATGCCTTCACCTACGGCGCGCCTCCCCATGCCGGAGCTGCCCCCGGTGTAGACCGTCTGATCATGATGCTGACCGGCGAAGAGAGCATCCGGGAGGTTATCACCTTCCCCATGAACAAGAACGCCCAGGATCTGATGATGGGCGCCCCCAGCACCGTGGAGCAGAAGCAGCTGGACGATGTGCACATCGCCCTGAAGGTAGAAGAATAATCCGTTTCTCCTCCCCCGCAAACGGGGGGAGGAGAAAAATTTCCGGCGACCTCTTTACAAAGGGAAGATTTTCTGCTATAATACCCAGGCAATTAAGGTATGCGCCGGTGGCTCAATGGATAGAGCATCGGATTCCGGTTCCGAGGGTTGGGGGTTCGAGTCCCTTCCGGCGTACCAAAAAACCAGATACCCATTCGGGTATCTGGTTTTTTGATACTCCGGGCGGGACTCGAAAGGGCGGCGGCAGCGCAAGCTGCCGTAAAAACAGTCCGGTGGACTGTTTTTAGCCCGTGGGAGAGTCCCTCCGGCTTCAGACGCATCCCGTAGGGATGTGGATGAAACCGGAACAGGTTCGATGCCGAAAAGCGCCGGTATGGTGCACCTTTCGCAAAAGTCCTATAAGAACATTCGTACCAAAGACGGGTTATCCCATCCGGGATAACCCGTCTTTGATACCCCGAGGACAAATGCCAGCTCGATCTATGTTTTTTACGATTCGTGCTTCGCAATGCAAACCCGCATTACGGAAATAATCTGTTCGACGGAATCCTTGCAGTCCTCTTCCAGCCATTCGTTGACGATGCCCATCAGTCCATTTATGTAAAACGGTATCATATATTTCTGCTCAGCCGGTGGAATGTGAAAACGATCCAGAATCGGTGTAAATACATGGCGGTTAAGTCTAAGGTAAGCATCGTTCATCCCCAAAACGGATGCCTGTTCAAGCGTGGTGCGGAATATCCGCCTGTGTTCTTTGATGTAGTTCAAATAAGGTGCCAAATATTCCGGCGTGATCAGGTACAATTCCTCCAGAGGACGGCTTTGAAGTTTCGCCATAAACGCTGCTGTGTCATGGGGCATTGCCGCAATGAACTGATCAATGATATAACGGGTACTCTCTGCCAGAAGATCATTTATCGTTTCGTAGTGCAGATAGAAGGTAGACCGGTTGACTCCCGCCTTTTCGCAGATCTCCTTCACTGTGATATAGGCAAAGTCCTTCTTTTCCAGCAGCTCCAAAAACGCCTGATCCATACGGGCGGCAGTGGCGAAATATTTACGCTCCGGGCGGTTCAGGAGACTTCACCTCTTTCCATTTTCTGCTGTGCAGAAGCATATACACGGCGGCCAGTATCACGGCAAACCACACGCCGCCTCCGGTAATGGCGTTCATACTCCCGTGAAAACGCGCTCCCTCCGGCCAGCCAGTGCTTTCTTCACAGCTTACTTTTCGCTGATCTCTTTGGCAAGCTCCATGATCTCAAAGGCGTACTTCTTTTTGCCGTTTTCGAGGATGCGCTTGTAGATCGGATAGTTCAAACCCATTCCGATCATGCCAATGATGCCAATTACAATGCCCAGTACGAAGCTGCCGGTGGTGCCGCTGCCGATCTGGCCCATGGCCAGGCACATTCCTACGCCCAGAACGAGGGCAGAAATAATGCCGAAGCTGTAAGTAAAAACAGTAGCAGGGAGCTTGGCTCTTGCATCCAGCTTTCGAAGGGCGACTACCTTGGAGGTGTCCTTGGGCGCGTATTCGTTTGCGAGTTGTTCTGCGTAGATTTTATCTGTGTTCATGGCTTGCTGCCTCCTTTATTTGATGTCTATATGATACCGAAGGAAAACAGCAAACGGAACAACACAGCAGGCGGCTTGTGTTGATTTGCAGGCTATTGGTCTCCATCTTATCACGTAACGGCGCAGCAGGCAAGCACAACCACAGCAGCTGTCCCGGCTGGTCGCCAACCCGGCGGGGGGCGGAATGGCGGCGTTCCGTCTGTCCGGCTTCCGAAACAAGGCTGGAAAAACCGGTCCGTTTATGCTATGATTACGAAAACACGAAAAGGAGACTGCTATGCTGCCGGAAGCGTTTTTGGAGCGAATGAGAAATCAGCTGGGAGAAGAATACGAGGCGTTTCTGGAGAGCTTTCAGCGCCCCCGGGCGGTGGCACTGCGCCTGAATCCGCTGAAGGGGGAACCGCCGGAGCTGCCCTTTGTCACGGCGACCGTTCCCTGGGAGCCTATGGGCTATTACTATGCGCCCCAGGCCAGACCTGGCCTGCACCCTTACCACGAGGCGGGGGTATACTATTTGCAGGAGGCCAGTGCCATGGCACCCGTGGCTCTGCTGGACCCTCAGCCCGGGGAGCGGGTGCTGGATCTGTGCGCGGCTCCCGGGGGCAAGAGCACCCAGATCGCGGGAAGACTCCTGGGGAAAGGGCTGCTGGTTTGCAATGAAATCAACCCTTCCCGGGCGAAAATTCTGTCCAGAAACATCGAACGGCTGGGGGTGGCCAACGCACTGGTCACCAACGAAAAGCCGGAGAACCTTTCCCGGCGGCTGCCCGGCTTTTTTGACCGGGTGCTGGTGGATGCCCCCTGCTCCGGCGAAGGAATGTTCCGGAAGGAAGAGGCGGCGGTGACGGATTGGAGCCCGGAGACCGTGGAGATGTGCGCCCGGCGGCAGGCCGGGATTCTGGATTGCGCGGCTGAAATGCTTCGGCCCGGGGGACGGCTGGTCTATTCCACCTGTACCTTTGCGCCCCGGGAGGATGAGGAGGCGGTGCAGGCGTTTCTTATCCGGCACCCGGAGTTTGCCCCGGAACCGGTGACCGCGCCCTGGTTTACCCCGGGGGAGAACGGCTGTTACCGGCTGTGGCCCCACAGGCTGCTGGGGGAGGGACATTTTGCCGCGGTCCTGCGTAAGCTGGAGGGGGAGAGAACAGATATTCCGCTTCAAAAGGGAGAAGGGCTTCCCAAAGCCTGGGAGTATTTTTCCGGGGAGACAGGAATCACCCTGCCGGAGGGAAACGCGGTGTGCTTTGGCTCCCGGCTTTTCTGGCTGCCGGAGGGCACACCGGAACTGAAGGGGCTCCGGGTGCTGCGGCCCGGCCTGGAGCTGGGAGAGCTGAAAAAGGACCGGCTGGAGCCCAGCCATGCCTTGGCGCTGTGGCTTCGGGACTGCGCCAATACTGTATGCTACCCCTGGGATTCCCGGGAGCTGGAGCGCTATATCCACGGAGAGACACTCCAGTCCAGCGTTCGCGGCTGGTGCCTGGTGCAGGCGGACGGCTATGGCCTGGGCTGGGGAAAGGGAGACGGAAACCAGCTGAAAAATCACTATCCCAAGGGCCTGCGCAGGTAAAGACCGTTTTTCTTCTTTACAGATTTCCGGTTTTGTGCTAGAATACACTGGAACTGTTGTGTTCAATCCCCAATCCATCACAAGGAGAGGATCATTCCTTGGCCAGATATGAGATTAACGGCGGCAACCCCCTGGTCGGTACCGTCACCATCAGCGGCGCGAAAAATGCGGCTGTAGCGATATTGCCTGCGGCGCTCCTGGTAAGCGGAAAATGCCGCGTTGAAAACGTACCGGATATTTCCGATGTTCGGATTCTTCTGGATATTCTGGAAGGCATGGGCGTCAGGCTCAGCTATCCCGAACCCCATGTGGTAGAGCTGGACAGCACCGGCGTTCAGTGCACCATGCCGGATCCGGAGCTTGTGAAAAAGATGCGTGCCAGCTACTACCTGATGGGCGCGCTTTTGGGCCGGTTCGGTCATGCCCATGTGGCGCTGCCCGGCGGCTGCAATTTTGCCTCCCGCCCCATTGACCAGCACATCAAGGGCTTTCTGGCCCTGGGTGCCGATGTGGACGAGACGGAAGAATACATCGCGCTGAAGCCCTCGGAGGAGGGACTCCACGGCGCCCGGATCAGCCTGGACATGGCAAGCGTAGGCGCGACGGTCAATATTATGGTGGCGGCAACCCTGCTGCCCGGTCAGACGATCATTGAAAACGCCGCCAAGGAACCCCACATTGTGGACCTGGCGAACTTCCTCAATACCATGGGCGCCCGGATTACCGGCGCTGGGACGGATACCGTTAAGATCCGGGGGGTCAATTCTCTGCGGGGCGGCACCTATGCCATTATCCCGGATCAGATCGAGGCGGGCACCTATATGGCTGCCGTTACCGCAACCGGCGGCAATATTCTGGTGCAGAACGTGATTCCCAAGCACATGGAGTGCATCACCACAAAGCTTCAGGAAATGGGCGCCAAGGTCATCGTGTTTGATGATTCCATCCGGGTGATGCGCAGCGGCCCCCTGCGCCAGACCACGGTAAAGACCCGCCCCTATCCCGGCTTTCCAACGGATATGCAGGCCCAGGCCTGCGTATGTATGGCTCTGGCCAAGGGAACCAGCCGCCTGACGGAAAGCGTGTATGAGACCCGATTCTTCGGCTACTGCACAGAGCTGGAGAACATGGGCGCCAATATCCGTATTGACGGAAAAACCGCTTTGGTTCAGGGCGTGGAGCAGCTTCACGGCTCCACCGTATACGCCCACGATCTGCGGGCAGGGGCGGCGTTGGTAATTGCCGGACTCAGCGCCAAGGGAACCACCACTGTGGAGGATATTCACTATGTGGAACGGGGCTATGAGGACCTGATTGGCAAGCTTACCGCGCTGGGTGCGGATATTCGGCGACTGGAAGATTGACCAAATGGCGGCTTTGGAGAATTCTGAGGCCGCTTTTTTAGGGAAGCTCTGAGGAAATCGGCAGGAACTGGCAGCAGAAGATTTCCTCAGAGGTTCCATGGCAGGAGGAACGGCTTATGGCTACAATGGAACAGCAGGCGGAAGAAATCGTGGACATCATTCTGGAGGATTACCGCAACGGCCGAAGCATCGACCGTATGGACCCCTTTGCCCATCCGGACAAGCAGGTGGTCATCGATATGATCGGAAAACTTATGCGCATCGTCTATCCCGGCTTCACCCGGGATAAGAACTACCGCATTTACAATACCCATCACAATGTTTCCATGCTCATTGAAGATGTGATGTACAACCTGAACAAGCAGCTGACCATGGTCTTCCGGCCGGAAATGGGAGAGGAAGGGGCGGCTCAGAAGGCACAGAAAATCAGCCTGGATTTCTTCCGGGCCATTCCGGAGCTGCGGGCCGTGATCCAGACCGATGTGGATGCCTTCTACGAGGGTGACCCCGCGGCCTACAGTACCGATGAGATCGTCTACTGCTATCCCGGAATGTTTGCCATTACCGTTTACCGCCTGGCGCACATTCTCTACACCATGGGGGTGCCTCTGCTGCCCAGAATCATGACGGAGCACGCCCACAGTGTTACGGGAATTGACATCAACCCCGGCGCCACCATCGGCAAATACTTCTTTATCGACCACGGCACCGGCATTGTAATCGGCGAGACCACCGTCATCGGGGACCATGTCAAGATCTACCAGGGCGTGACTCTGGGCGCTCTGACCACCCGGGGAGGCCAGAGCCTGCGGGGCAAGCGCCGCCATCCCACCATTGAGGACAATGTGACCATCTACGCCGGCGCTTCCATCCTGGGCGGCGCCACCGTCATCGGCAGGGACAGCGTTATCGGCTCCAATGTGTTTATTACCAGCTCCATTCCCCCCTGCACCACCGTCAGTGTGAAAAGCCAGGAGCTTCAGATCCGCCAGCGGTGCGGAGGAAGATGCCCGGAGCCCTTCTGGCCGGAGGAAAAGGAACCATCGGAAGATTTTTCCGTCAAAACCACCAATTCCGACCCTCGAAAACTGGACACTTAAACGATTGCGTAAAGGGGGGGAATATGGTACTATAGCGTTATCCCGGTGGGACTTGGCTACTCCACACAATAGCCATGATCCTGCTAAAATAAAGGAGGAAAACCCCGCTTTGACTCGCGGTGCGGCAGTGTGGAGACCTGTCGTAATGCCTCTGCTGTTTTACCCGGCAGTGTGCGAGGGCATACATTGAGGATTCAGTATGTCCGGAGTCAGAAAACAATGGCAAGTGTAACCCTGAAGAACATCAAGAAAGTCTACCCCTTTAACGGCGACGACGCCAAGAAGAACAAGAAAAAGAAGGGCGAGGAACCCAAGAAGACCAACCTGCAGATCACGGACGAAGGCGTTGTTGCAGTGCAGGCCTTCAACCTGGATATTCAGGATAAGGAATTCATCGTTCTGGTCGGCCCCTCCGGCTGCGGTAAGTCCACCACCCTGCGTATGATCGCTGGCCTGGAAGACATCACCGACGGCGAACTGTACATCGGCGACCGCCTGGTGAACGATGTGGCCCCCAAGGACCGCGACATTGCCATGGTTTTCCAGAACTATGCGCTGTACCCCCACATGACGGTTTATGATAACATGGCCTTTGCTCTGAAGCTGCGCCATGAGTCCAAGGAAGAAATTGACCGCAAGGTTAAGGAAGCCGCTGAGATCCTGGACATCACCCAGTACCTGGGCCGTAAGCCCAAGGCCATGTCCGGCGGTCAGCGTCAGCGTGTTGCCATCGGCCGCGCCATCGTCCGTAACCCCCAGGTTATGCTGATGGACGAGCCCCTCAGTAACCTGGACGCCAAGCTCCGGAACCAGATGCGTGCTGAGATCATCAAGCTGCGTCAGCGCATCAACACCACCTTCATCTATGTTACCCACGACCAGACCGAGGCTATGACCCTGGGCGATCGGATCGTCATCATGAAGGATGGCTTCATCCAGCAGATCGGCACGCCTCAGGAAGTGTTCAATCATCCCTACAACCTGTTCGTGGCCGGCTTCATTGGCACACCTCAGATGAACATGTTCGATGCCAAGCTGGTGAAGAAGGACGGCAAGTACGCGGTTGAGGTCGGCGGCCTGAGCGTCACCCTGTCCGATGAGAAGCAGGAGAAGCTGGCAAAGAACAATGTGGCCGAGCAGGATGTGGTTCTGGGCGTCCGTCCCGAGCACATCGAGCTGGCACAGGAAGGCATCGACGCCAAGGTCGATGTGTCCGAAATGATGGGCTCCTCCGTGCACCTGCACGTAACCGCTATGGACCGCGACGTGGTTCTGGTGGTTTCCACCATGAACATGACCGGTGCCGAGGTCAGCGCCCTGACTGCCGGTACTTCCGTCAAGTTCAACTTCGCAGGCCATGTCTGCCACGTCTTCAACAAGGAGACCGGCGTCAACCTGGAAGCCTGATCCAAGTATTTTCAGCCCCGCCCATTTGGGCGGGGCTTTTTGCGCCCCTTGCAATCTGGGGTGGAGTCTGGTATAATGGTTGCAATACTATGTTTCAATTGAAAGCAGTCTTTCAATTGAAACGGCATCGCTTGATCGCGATGCCGAAGCTGTGATTTTTGGGAAGAAAAATCACAGCTTCCCGTCTCATTATGATTCTCTAATGAAAGTGGCCTCTCGCAAGCGATTGTCCACTTTCAAAAGAGAATCAATATAATTTTGGAAAAATGCCCTTTGAGAGGGAATGCCTTCCGTTTGACGGAAGACACCGTGAAAAACGCCGGCTCCGGCACAGGAGGGATGCAGATGTACCATAAATCCGGATTGCCCTGGACCAGATACTGGGATTTTATTCTGCTGGATATGGCGGTTATGTTTGTGTCCCAGATCATTGCCTACTATCTGTATATCCCCACGGATTTCCTGCTCTCCGGCAGCCCAGAATACATGGTGCTGCTGTTTGGCCTGCCGGTGCTGGATTTTGTGACCATCATCCTGTTCAGCACCATGGACGGGGTGCTGCAGCGGGGCTATCTGCGGGAGCTCACTGCCACCCTGCGCAATACGGCGGTGGTGTTTTCGGCGGAGGCGGTACTGTTCTTCGCGGTAAAAATGGGCGGCTTCTATTCCCGTAAGAATTTTGCAATCGCCTGTTCCGTCTACTTTGTGCTCAGCTATGTGACCCGAACAGGCTACAAGTGGTATTACCAGAAGCGGGTGATTCCCAAGAACGGCCGGTCTTTGCTGGTGATCGCTTCTCCCGAAAATGTACGGGAACTGGACCGCCGGATCCGGGAAGGCTACTGCAATGCCTACCGGATGGCAGGCCTGATCCTGTCTGAACCGCTGCCGGAGGGCTGCCGCAGCCCCTTAAACGTTGTGGCGGATTACGCCGGTGCTGATGACTGGATCCGCAAAAACTGGGTGGATGAGGTCCTGATCCTGCTGCCGCCCACAGAAGAGGTGCTGAGCCTTGCCAGCGCCGTGGCCTCCATGGGAATCACGGTGCACATTGGCATCGATTATATCCGCAATATGGTGGGCGCCGGGAAAAAGACAGTGGAGGAGCTGGCGGGCTACGATGTGCTGACGGTGTACTGGAACCGCATCAGCTTCCTTTCCGCGGCCATCAAGCGGGCCGCGGACATTGTGGGGGGCCTGGTGGGCTGCCTGTTTACCCTGGTGCTGGCCATTTTCATCGGCCCTGCCATCTATCTTGCCTCCCCGGGCCCGATTTTCTACAGTCAGGAGCGGATCGGCCGCAACGGCAAGGTGTTCCGGATGTACAAATTCCGGAGTATGTACCCCAACGCGGACGAGCTCAAAAAACAGTATATGCAGGAGAACCGGGTTTCCGGCGGCTTTATGTTCAAGCTGGATTGGGATCCCCGGATCATCGGCAACAGGATTCTGCCCGACGGCACCAAAAAAACCGGCATTGGCGAATTCATCCGCAGGACCAGCCTGGATGAATTTCCCCAGTTTCTCAATGTGCTGAAGGGAGATATGAGCCTGGTGGGCACCCGTCCCCCTACGAAGGACGAGTGGGTGCTGTATAAAGATCACCATCGGGCACGGATGGCCATGCGTCCCGGCATCACCGGTATGTGGCAGGTTTCTGGCAGAAGCAACATCACGGACTTTGAAGAGGTGGTGCGGCTGGATACCCAATACATTGATGAATGGTCCCTGGCGCTGGACGCCAAAATTCTGGCAAAGACCGTGCTGGCGGTGGTCCGGCGCGAGGGCAGCATGTAAGGAGAGATCAGATGAACCTGAAAATGGAAGCAAAGCGGGTGCTGAATGGTCTTTGGCACATGGGGCCCTGCAGTGATATTTTTATGTTCCACCATGTAACCGCCGCCCCGGACCGGGTGCTGAGCCTGATGCTGGATACCGATGCCTTTCTGCGTTTTCTGGATCGGCCCCATCACTATGCCCCTCTGGAAGCGGTGATGGCGGATAAGACCTATGGGGGTAAGGCGGCCCTGACCTTTGACGACGGCCTGCTGGATGCCTATACCATTGCCTACCCGGCGATGAAGGAACGGAACCTGCCCTTTACGCTGTTTGTGACCACCCACTGGGTTGGGAAAGAGGGGTATCTGTCCCTTTCCCAGCTGCGGGAGCTGTACGCGGATCCCCTGTGCACCATCGGTGTCCACGGAACCGAGCACCGGGTGCTGACCCAGGTGGGGGAACAGGAACGCCGGGAGGAGATTTTTCAGTCCAAGGACGAGCTGGAGCAGATGCTTGGGGGCAAATGCGATATTTTTGCCTACTCCAACGGCCGGTATGACGATGGCGTCCTGGAGCTGGTGGGGCAGGCAGGCTATCAGGCCGCCTGCGCCGTTGCCGGCAGACCCCTCAACAAGCGCTTCGATCTGGGCCCCTATGCCTATCCCCGCCAGTCTGTGGAGGAAGCCACAAGAGAAATGTTCCGGCTGTAAAGAACGCATAATTCCCTGAAAAAACTGGGAAACTGGAAAGGAAGATCGTTTTGGATTCGGTACTGGCACTGTTTACCTGCTTTAATCGAAAAGAAAAGACCCGTCAGGCGGTGCGGGGACTGGTGGAGGGAAATCCGGATATTTCCTTTTCCTTTGTGGTTGTGGATGACGGCAGCACCGACGGCACCGCCGAAATGCTGGAATCGGAGGATTTCGGCGCCCGGATCCGGGTGCTTCACGGAGACGGGACCCTTTTTTATTCCGGCGGAATGATCATGGGAATGGAGGAAATTCTCTCCTCCGGCCAGGAGGCGGAGTACCTCCTCATGATGAATGACGATGTGGAGTTTTACCCCGCCTGTATTCAAAAGCTCATTTCCCAGAGCCGGGCCCAGGGGGACGCGGTAATCGTCGGCGCCACCTGCGACCGGGAGGGAAGGCTCAGCTACAGCGCCATCCTGTATGAAAAGGGCATTCATTACCGCTTCCTGCCCCCGGGAGAGACCAGCGTGGACGCGGACACCATGAACGCCAACTGTGTGCTCATTCCCTTTGCCTGGTTCCGAAAGGCCGGCGTAATGGACCGGCACTATCGCCACAGCCTGGGGGATTTTGATTACGGTCTGACCCTTCGGGATCTTGGGGCCAGGCTCCATGTATCCCGGGATTATGTGGGCGTCTGCTGTGACAATCCCAGCACAGGCACCTGGCACGACAGGAGCCTTTCCAGATTGACGCGGCTGAAAAAGAAGGAAACCGTGAAGGGTGACCCGGTGGGGCCCTGGTTTTATTATCTTCGCAAGCATTTTGGGCTGGCAACGGCCATTAAGAGCAGCCTGACCCCCTACATTCGGATTCTGCTTGGCCTTTGAGCCGCGCTTTCATCATTGCTCCCAAAGGGGGAGAGGAGACAGACCATGCGTAAAAAACAACTTTCCCAGCAGGTATCGGTCCATGCGCTGATGCTGATGGGCTATGATCTGGTCATGCTGGCCATTGTATCGGTGCTGCTGCTGGTGTTTTACCCCAGCAGCTACTATCCCATTACCAGGGTGGAGGCGCTGCTGCACTATCTTTTGGCGGCGGCCTGTATGCTGGGCGGACGGGCCCTGGGCAATTCCTACAACAATGTGTGGCGCTACGGCGGCAACAACCTGTATATCAATCTCATTTGCTATGATGCCCTGGGCGGCTGCGTATACTACCTGATCCAGCGGCTGCTGCCCCTGCGGGATGTGGAATTTCTGCGGGCAGTGACCCTGTTTTCCCTGAATCTGCTGGGGGACATCCTTATGCGGCAGGTCTACCAGTATTTGTACGATGCCAACAGCCGGGGCTCCAAGGCGGCGGATGTGATGCGCTTTCTTACCCGGAAAATGACGGGTATTCGGGTGGAGCCCCTGGATACGGCCAAGCGGGACCGGCGGATCAACATTGCCATCATCGGTGCCGGACGGGTGGGCGCGGGATTTGCGGCGGACCTGGCCAGCAATCCGGACGCGGCCTACACCCCCAAATTCTTTGTGGACATTGACCGGAATAAAATCGGCCGCAGCATCAATGGCGTTCCCGTCTTCTCGGATCGGGAGGCAAATGGGGATGTGTTCCGGGATTATAACATTCAGGAGATTGTGTTTGCCATCCCCGGCGCTTCCGCCGAGCGAAAGAAGGAGCTCTATACCCTTTATAAGCAAACCGGCTGCAAGCTGAAAACCTACGATTACCCCACCACCCAGGCGGTGGGGGGCAAGCGGAGCCTTCGGGAATTTGACGCGGAGGAGCTCCTGTTCCGGCAGGCTTCCGAAATTCTCAGCGAGGATACCAAAAGCTACTACCGGGGCAAGACGGTGCTTATTTCCGGCGGCGGCGGCTCCATCGGCTCCGAGCTGTGCCGCCAGATCGCCAAGATCGGGCCCGGGAAGCTGGTGGTGCTGGATGTGTATGAAAACGGCGCCTACGATATTCAGCAGGAGCTGAAGATCAAGTATGAGGGCAAGCTGAAGCTGGCCGTGGAGATTGTATCCATTACGGACCGGGGCCAGCTGGAGCGGGTGTTCCGGCTCCACCGGCCGGATGTGGTAATCCACGCGGCAGCCCATAAGCATGTGCCGCTGATGGAGGACAACTGCTGCGAGGCAGTGAAAAACAATGTCTTCGGCACCCGGAACCTGCTGGATACCGCCGAGGACTTCGGCTGTCAGAAGTTTATCATGGTTTCCACCGACAAGGCGGTCAATCCCACCAATGTGATGGGCGCCACCAAGCGGATGTGCGAAATGGAAGTGCTGAGCCATCAGGGGAATATGAGCTGCTCTGCCACCCGGTTCGGCAATGTGCTGGGCAGCAACGGCAGCGTAATCCCTCTGTTCAAGCGGCAGATCATGTACGGCGGCCCGGTGACCCTCACCGACCGGCGAATCATTCGCTACTTTATGACCATTCCCGAGGCTGCCCAGCTGGTGCTGACCTCCGGCGCCTTCGCCAAGCACGGAGAGCTGTTTGTGCTGGACATGGGCAAGCCGGTCCACATTCTGGAGCTGGCCGAGAACATGATCCGCCTTTCCGGCTTTGAGCCCTACAAGGATATTGACATTGTGGAAACCGGTCTGCGCCCCGGCGAAAAGCTCTATGAAGAGCTGCTGGTGAAAACCGAGGATCTGGACAAAACCGACAATGACCAGATCTTTGTGGAGCGGGACAAGCCCCTGGACCCCCGGGAGATCGAAAAGAAGCTGGCGATTCTTTCCCAGGCGGCTGCCACAGAGGACGATGCCCTCTGCCGTCAGGCGCTGAAGCGGGTGGTGGAAACCTTCCGGGACCCGGAAGAGGTCAACTGCGTTGCGGATCAATCCAAGGAAATGCAGGAAGTTCGGGCATAAAAAGCCAGGAGCTGCCAAGCTTGGCAGCTCCTGCCTTTTTTGTAATTGACAGTTGATAATTGACAATTGACAAGGAAGGAATCCCCTTCGGGGATGATTTGGATTGATTCTGAATTCGAAATGAGCAAATCCGTATGAGGTTGCGCTGCCGTTTCCAAAGGGATACTTGACAATTGTCAACTGTCAATTTGTCATCAGGGCAGCGCCTTTTTGGCGGATTCCAGGTATTTTTCCATCTCCTGGATGAAGATTTGGGTGATCTCATCCGGCTGGGTGTTTTTTGGGATAATGTAGCCGATTTCCATTTTGGCGTTCTGGTTGTCCCGGTCCTCCCGGTAGGGCACCGCCAGATAGTCGGTGCCGTTCAGCTCCTGGCAGATGATGCCGCAGCACAGGGTGAAGCCGTTGAGCCCCACCATCAGGTTCAGCATGGTGGCCCGGTCTGTGGCACGGATCATCTGGGGGTATTCCCGCTCGGAAAGGATCTCCTCGGCAAAATAAGAGGAGCTCTGGTCCCCCTGTTCAAAGCACAGGCAGGGGTAGCCGCACAGCTCTTCCATGGAGATGGATTCGTTTTTGGCCAGGGGGTGGCCCTTCCACAGGTACACATAGGCATTGCATTCGATCAGCGGATGGAATTCCAGCTTTGCTTCGCTGAGCATTTTGTTCAGAACCGTCCGGTTGTGCCGGGACCGGAACAGCACGCCGATGGCGCTGCGGCCCTGGGCCACATCGTGAATCACATCGATGGTCCGGGTTTCCCGGATGGCATACTCAAAGCGGGAGACGTCGAATTGCCGGGCGGTGTCCACAAAGGCCTTGGTCACAAAGGAATAGTGCTGGGTGGAAACCCCAAATACCCGCTTTTTGGGCCGCAGGTATTCCTGCTCCATCAGCTCATACTGCTGGTAGATCTGCCTTGCGTAGTGCAGAAACCGCCGCCCCTCGTTGGTCAGGGTGACACCCCGGTTGGTTCGGTTGAAAATGGTAATGCCCAGTTCCGTTTCCAGCTCCTGTATGGCGCCGGTGAGGGCGGGCTGGGTTACATACAGGTTTTCCGCGGCACGGTTCATGGAGCCGGTCTCGGCAATGGTCAGGCAGTAGCGGATCTGCTGGAGGGTCATGGCGGTTACTCCTTTGGGCGCTTTCGTGAATTGTCAACAGAGCTGAATCCTTCTTTTGTTGACAAAGGGAAGACGTTGATTTCTTACTTCAGGCTGTTCAGCGCCTGGTCCAGATCCTCCAGAATGTCATCGATGTGCTCGGTGCCGATGGACAGGCGGATGGTGTTCTGGTAGATGCCCACGTTTGCCAGCTCTTCGTCGGTAAGCTGGGCATGGGTGGTGGAGGCAGGGTGGATCACCAGACTCTTCACATCTGCCACATTGGCAAGCAGAGAGAACACCTTCAGGTTGTCCACAAACCGGAAAGCCTCTTCCCGGCCGCCCTTGATCTGGATGGTGAAGATGGAAGCGCCGCCGTTGGGGAAATACTTCTCATACAGGGCGTGGTCGGGATGGTCCGGCAGACTGGGATGGTTGACCTTTTCCACCATGGGATGCCCGCACAGAAAATCCACCACCTTCTTGGTGTTTTCGGCGTGGCGCTCCAGACGCAGGCTCAGGGTTTCGGTGCCCTGCAGCAGCAGCCAGGCGGCGAAGGGACTGATGCAGGCGCCCTCGTCCCGCAGCAGAATGCAGCGGATGTAGGTGACAAAGGGGCTGGCAGGGGAGGCCTTGGTGAACTGCACCCCGTGGTAGCTGGGGTTGGGCTGGGAGAGCCAGGGGTATTTCCCGTCCTTAGACCAATCGAAGGTGCCCCCGTCCACGATGATGCCGCCCAGGGTGGTGCCGTGGCCGCCGATGAACTTGGTGGCGGAGTGGACAACAATGTCCGCGCCGTGCTCAATGGGCCGGATCAGATAGGGGGTGCCGAAGGTGTTGTCAATGACCAGAGGCAGGCCGTGGCGGTGGGCGATTTCCGCGATGGCGTCAATGTCCGGAATATCGGAGTTGGGGTTGCCCAGGGTTTCAATGTAAACGGCCTTGGTGTTGGGCTGAATGGCGGCTTCCACTTCTTTTAGATTGTGGGCATCCACGAAGCTGGCGGTAATCCCCCACTGGGGCAGGGTGTGGGCCAGCAGATTGCTGGTGCCGCCGTAAATGGTCTTCTGGGCCACGATGTGCTCGCCCTCCTTGGCCAGTGCCTGAATGGCATAGGTGATGGCGGCGGCGCCGGAGGCAACGGCCAGACCGGCAGTGCCCTTTTCCAGGGCGGCAATGCGCTTTTCAAAAACCTCCTGGGTGGAGTTGGTCAGACGGCCGTAGATGTTGCCGGAAGCGGACAGACTGAACCGGTCGGCGGCATTCTGGCAGTTGGGGAAAACATAGGAGGTGGTGGCGTAAATGGGTACCGCCCGGGAATCGGAGGCGGGATCGGCCTGCTCCTGGCCCACGTGCAGCTGCAGGGTTTCAAAACGGTAATCAGACATGAGAATGTACCTCTTTTCTGTATGTTACATCTTTTGCTTTTTGGAGCTGATGGGGCTATTATACCGGATTTTTGTGGTAAGTCAATGTAATAAAACAGATAGCTGGCTATAAGCAAAACAAATAGCCAGCCAATTGCGTTATGTGCATTCCGTCAGACGAGCGTCCACCAGACTATCCCGCTGTGGTACTGGGTTTTCCCCTGCCAGCTGCCGTCGGGGAGCCGGGTAAAATGCCTGCCGAGAATCTCCATTGCTTTTTCCTGCAGCCGGGGTTCCTGGGCCCAGGGGCTGCATTCGGCCTGCAGGAGCTCTTCGGTATTTTTGTAAGTGTACACCTGCTCGTAGGGGAGAACCGTTACGTTGGCGAAAATCCCCAGTTGGTAGAGTGTTCCTGCAAAATAGGGATAGTCCTTCCATTCCCAGCTGTTGGGCATACCGGCCTGAGCCAGCTCCCGGGTCCAGATGGGGGCAAGGCCGCTGTCCATCCCTGCAACGCACAGCTTTTTAGCGGCCCGGTTCATTTTCAGAAGACACGCCGCAAGGTCTGCCTGGCGGTAAAAGCAGTTATAGCCAAACACCAGGTCGTAGGTGCGTTCCGGCTGGTAGTCCTCCCATTTGGACTGAATCAAGCGGATATTCTCACAGCCTTCTTCACGCCCGATTTTTTGGAGGAAGGAAAGAACATCCCGGGAGATATCCACACAGTCCACCTGGCGGCAGCTTTTTGCCAGGGGAATGGTATAGTTCCCCCATCCGGGGCCCCATTCCAAGGCGGTTTCTATACCATATTCCTGCAATTTGGGCAGCAGGAAGCGGGATACTACCTGCCGGGAAGAAACGCTTGGGGCAAAGCCCGTTTTCTTTGCCATAAACCGCTGCCAAAAGTCCTGCTCGATTTGGTCATCGTGCATCCGGGGCAGCTCGCTGCAGGTTACGTGCTCCCGCCATAGCTGATCAAAACTTTGAAATTGTGCCAATTCTTTCATGTGTACTCCTTGTCCCAGTCCCGGAAGGCGGATAAAAGCCCCTGGGTATAGGCGTTACTTGGGTGCTCCATAATCTGATCTCTGGGGCCGGCCTCCACCAGCTGCCCCTGATACATGACGCCGATACGGTGGCTGATCCAGCCCAAAAGCTCAATATCGTGGGTGATAAACAGGTAGGTCAGGCCCAGCTCCTGCTGCAGCCGCTGCAGGATATTCATGATGTGGGCCTGCACGGATACATCCAGCATGGAGGTGGGCTCGTCCAGCAGCAGAATTTCCGGCTCCAGCAGCAGCGCCCGGCAAATCACCAGCCGCTGCCCCTCTCCGCCGCTGATCTGGTGGGGGTGGCGGTCCAGAAGATAGTCCGGCAGGGCCACCAGCTTCAGCTTTTCCAGGATGCGATTCATCCGTTCGTCTTTGCTGCTTCCGATGCCGTGAATTTCCAGGGCTTCCAGAAGGCTGTCCCGAATCCGCATAGTGGGGTCGAGAGAAGCCTCCGGATTCTGAAAAACCACCTGTACCTGGCGGTGGTAGTGCTTCCGCGCGGCGCCGGTAAGACCGGTGATATCCTTTCCGTTTAGAAGGATCTGCCCGGAGGTGGGGGAAAGAAGCCCGGAAATCATTCTTGTCAGCGTGGTCTTTCCGCAGCCGCTGCCCCCTGCCAGGCCGAAGGTTTTCCCCCGTTCCAGAGAAAAACTGACATCCTTTACGGCGTGAGTCACCGAGGGACGAAAAACGCCGTGGGAAAAATCTTTGCTTACGTGGCGTATTTCCATCAGGTTATCCATACAGTCGGCACCTCACCTTTCTCCCATCCGGGAGCGTGACCTCTCCCGGGGGGTGTTCCGCACACCCGGCAGTGGCTTTTTCACATCGGGGATAGAAGGGGCAGCCGGAATGCCCTTCGCATTTTGGGTCAGGCAGGGGAATGGGGTGCATCCCACGGCTGGGAAGAGAGCCTACCAGCCCCGCGGTATAGGGATGCTTGGGGGCATCAATAACGGCCCGGGCATCTCCCTGCTCTACGATTTGCCCCTGATACATCACCCGGATGTCGTCGCATAGCTGCCGCGCCAGCAGCAAATCATGGGTGATGAGGATCATGCTGCTGTGGTTTTTCCGGTAAATCTGGCGCAGAACCCGGTAGACCTGATTCCGCAGGGGGGCATCCAGCCCCTTGGTGGGCTCATCCGCAATGACCCAGCCGGGTTGATTAATAAGCCCCAGGGCGGATACCAGACGCTGGTTCATGCCGCCGCTCATCTGAAAGGAATACCGGTCCAGAATCGCTCCGGCGTCCGTAAAGCCAAACTGCTCCAAAAGGGCACCGGCATCCTGGGCGGCATTCCGGCGGGAAAGGCTTGTGTGGGCGGTGACGGCCTCCACAAATTGCCGCTTCACCTTCATAACCGGATCCAGGGAGGCATTGGGGTTCTGAGGGATCAGGCCAATTTGCTTTCCGCGGAGCTTGCGCAGCTGGCGCAGAGGCAGGGTGTAAAGTTCTTGGTCACCGAAAAAGCACTTCCCGGTGACACGGGCGGTATTGGGGAGCAGCCGCAAAATAGACATACCCATAACGCTTTTTCCGCTGCCGCTTTCCCCAATCACCCCGGAAATTTTTCCGGCGTGAAAGGTGGTAGAGAGATTTTTTACTGCGTAAACCGGTCCGGAGGCGGTTTCAAAATAGACGTTGAGGTCTTCAATTTGAATGTCCTGGGTCATACTACAGCTCCTTTACTGCGTCCTGCTTTACATCCAGCCGATCCCGCAGAGCGTCGCCGAGCTGGTTGATGGACAGGGTCAGAAGAATGATGCAGATTCCCGGCGCCCACAGCAAATGGGGGGCACTGCGGAAATACCGCCGGGCGCTGCCGCTGATCATTTCTCCCCAGTCCGGCGTGGGCGGCTGAATTCCCAGCCCCAGATAGCTGAGGCCCGCCACGCTGAGCACCACGCGGCCCACCCGGGTGGTAAAGAGAATGATGCAGTTTGAGCGGATATTGGGGAGAATGTGCCGCAGAATGATGCGCCAGTGTCCGGCGCCCAGGCAGCGGGTTCCTTCAATATAGAGCTCCTGCTTTACCTGCATCACCTCACCCCGGACAAGCCTGGAAAAGCCCACCCAGGAGGTTAGAACCAGCGCCAGGACGATGGAGCCGGTGTTGGAACCCAAAATGCCCACCAGAGCGATCATCATAATGGTTCCCGGAAGACCCTGGAAGATGTTGGAGATGGCGGTGATGATCCCGTCCACAATTCCGCCGCAGTAGCCTGCCGCCAGACCGATCATGAGCCCCAGGGCCATAGAGCAGCTGGTTGCAATCACAGCCAGCAGCAGGGAGGCCCGCCCGCCGTAGATGACCCTGCTGAGCACATCCCGGCCCAGGGCGTCCGTTCCCAGCAGGTGCCCGGGGCCGGGGGCTGCCAGACGGTTTGTCATGTCAATTTCCGTCGGGTCGCAGGGGGCAAGCCAGGGGGCAAATACGGTCATGAAAAGAATCAGCAGCAGCAACCCGCCGGACAGGGCCAGACGCAGGTTTTGCTTTTTCCGGATGGTCATTGCGCGCCACCTCCTACCCGAATTTTGGGGTCTGCTGCAATGTAGAGCAGGTCAATTGCCAGGTTAATGAGAACAAAGGTTGCACCCGTAATCAGAACATAGCCCTGAATCACCGGGTAATCCCGGTTCTGGATGGCGCTGAGCACATAGCTGCCCATACCGGGAATGGCAAAAATCGTTTCGATAATGGTGCTGCCGCCCAGAATCCCCCCAAAGTAGTTGCCGATCATGGTAATGATGGGTACCAGAGAGTTCCGCAGAGCGTGGCCCAGAACCACGACCCGCTGGGGCAGCCCTTTGGCGTTGGCAACCAGAATGTACTGCTCCCCCAGCTGGGCAATCACGTTGCCCCGAACCAGTCGGGAGGTCATGCCCACATTGGCTGCCGCCAAGGCAAGAGACGGCAGCACCAGGGAAGCCGCTCCCCGGTCCAGTCCGCTGGTGGGAAGCCAGTGGAGCTGCTCGGCAAAGACCGTGATTAAAAACAGAGCCAGCCAGAATCCGGGGATGGACAGCAGCAGGGTGGAAATACTTCGCAGAAGCTTATCCAGCCAGCTCCCCCGGAAGGCTGCCATCAGCACGCCGCCGCCTACGCCCAGAAGAACCGCCGTGAAAAGGGCGGAAAGGGAGAGCTTCAGCGTGATGGGGAAGCGCGCCCTAAATTCTTTGGCAATATCTTTATTGTTATAGTAGGAATTTCCCAGATCTCCCCGGACGACCCGGCTCAGCCAGGAAAGATACTGGTTGGGCAGGCTTTGATCAAGCCCCAGCTTGGCCCGCATTTCCGCCCGGTCTTCCTCGGTGGGAAACTCAACGCCGATCCGCGCCAGAGCATCGTCCACCGGATCTCCCGGGGCAATGTGCCCCAGAAGGAAGGCCGCCAGGGAGATTCCCAGCAGCACCGGAATCATAACAAGCAGCCGCTTGACAATGTATTTTACTACCGGCATACAGTGCTTCACTCCTATTATAGAAAAAGCCCCGGAACGATGAAAATCGCTGCCGGGGCTTTCCGTATGCTTACTTCGCCCAGCGAACCTGGGTATAGCCGGTCAGGCCGTATACGGTGGCCTCGTAGCCGGTGATGTCACTGGAGCAGGCCGCAACCTCCTGGGAGTACATAACAGGAATGTTGGGCAGATCCGCTGCGGAGATTTCCTGCAGCTGATTGTAGATTTCCGCCAGATGGTTTGCATCCAGGGTATCCTTTGCCTCTGCCAGAAGGGCATCCACCTCGGGGTTGCTGTAGCCCAGACCGTAATTCTTGTTGGTGCTGCCGGAGCTTCCCATAAAGCTGTTGAACAGGGAGAAGGGGTTGGCAGAGGGCAAGCCCTGAATCTTCAGGCACATATTGTAGTTGCCTGCCGCCATCTCTTCCTTGCAGGGGCCCCAATCCATGAGCTCGATGTTCACCTTGATGTTGGTTCCGTCGATATTCTCCAGCAGAGCCTGGATGTATTCCGCCTCTTCCTGGTAGGGATAGCGGTTTGCATCCCCATTGGGCAGCAGGAACCGCAGCTCCACAGCCTGGTCGCCTACCACTTCACGGATGAGCTCGGCGCCCTTTTCGGCATCGTGCTGAACGGGCTGCTCCTCATAGAAGGGGGAGCTGTAGCTCAGGAAACCGCCGGCGGGCAGATTGTAGCCGTTGAAGAAGCTGTCGATAATGGTCTGACGGTCGATGAGCAGAGACAGGCCCTGACGCATCCGCAGATCGTTGAAGGGGAAGCCGCCACCGTTTACGTTCAGGAAATGGGTGATGCCGGAGGTGCCCAGAGTAACGGTGTAGGCAGGATCTCCGTCAATTTCCGCTGCCTGGGAGGGGGAGATTGCGCCCAAATCGCACAGACCATGAACTTCACCGGCCCGCAGAGCGGCATACCGGGTGTCGGCATCCGGGATGACCTTGAAGCGGATGGTCTGGGCAATGGCGGGCTCGCCCCAATAGTTGTCGTTGCGCTCAATGACGCAGTACTGGCCCAGCACGTTTTCTTTTACAACATAAGGGCCGGTGCCGATGGCAAAGCCGTTGAAATTGCCGTCCTCGGCAAAGCAGGAGGGCTCAAAGATGCAGGAACCGTAGTTGACCATGGTATAATCCTGCAGGGGCAGGGGATCGCTGAAGGTCAGCACGATGGTGTAGTCGTCGGTCTTCTCGTAGGAAACCAGACCGGGATAGTCCGTGTCAATGTTGATGCCGTAGAAGGAGGAATCGAAGGGGCCCTTCTTCATGCGGTCAAAGTTTGCCAGAACGGCGTCGGCATTAAAGGGAACGCCGTTGGAGAAGTTGACGCCCTGACGCAGGTGGAAGGTCCACACGGTGCATTCGTCATTGTGGGACCAGTCCGTTGCCAGTGCAGGAGCGGGCTTGCCGCTTTCGTCCTTGGTAATCAGGGGCTCCCAGATACCCAGGGTCATGGATGCATAGTGGGCATCCTCTTCACCGGGGCACTGATCTCTGGAGGCTGCAAATACGATTTCTCGCGTCTGGTCAATTTCCGGTGTCTGGGTTTCGGCTGCCTGGGTTTCCGTAGCCTGGGTTGCTGCTGCGGTGGTTTCCGCAGTCTGTGCAGCGCCGCAGCCGCCAAAGAAGACGGCAAGGACGCAGACCAGCGCCAGCAGACGGAAAATGGGTTTTCTTGTCATGCTTATCATTCCTTTCTTGTTATCAGCCTTTAGAAATCAAACATTCCGCAAAAAAAAGCAGCGGCCCGTAGACGGGTCGCTGCCAGATGTGCCGAAAGAGCATACAGACAAGAATCTGTTGGAGCGCAGCCACAGCAGCACCGGCCTGGTGCAGGCCGCTGCTGTTACTTTGCAGAAATACGCTTCTCCCCGCCGAGAAGCATATATGCTCATTGTCCGGTCGGTCTCCTGGCTCAGGGTCGTCCGCTTTTGCCGCCTTCTCGCCCCCGCAGGAGCAATGGCGTATTGGCAGAAGCGTCGCCTTCACAGTAGAGTGGGCTGCCACGGATTTTCACCGTATTCCCGTTTAAAGCCCGCCTGAATTCAGGGCAGGGCTGCCGGATATGATTGTTTCTTCTTGCTGCCCCTATTATAGGGATGCTTTGGAAGAAAGTCAATCAAAAAACAAAGAAAACGATAGGACTGTACCGATTTGCGTATTTTATATACATTTTGGGGCATATTCCCCTTGGCGGAAATTAGGATTGCTGCAAA
Source organism: Oscillospiraceae bacterium (assembly GCA_017622995.1). GTDB lineage: Bacteria > Bacillota > Clostridia > Oscillospirales > Oscillospiraceae > Faecousia. The sequence goes on along the minus strand of JAGAQA010000031.1, from coordinate 16,535 downwards.
AAGGTGTGTCATTCCGAGGCAGCGCGCACTACTCGCGCTGAGAGCCGCCTTGCGGCGGCCGATACGTATCTCCGCGCCCGAGATTGTCACACCAGCGTGCGCGCTGGTTCGCAATGACGAAGGAAGGATCCTCTTGCGGCGGCCGATACGTTTCTCCACGCCCGAATTGCGCACCGGTGCCGCAGCACCGGTGCGCAATGACAGCTTCCTTGTTTAGCTCATATTCAGGAAATCCTGAGGGTTCATGGGCATGTCCTGATAGGAAACACAGAAATGAATATGGGGGCCAAGGGCGCTTTCTGCCAGGGCGGTTGTCCCGACGGCGCCGATTATCTGACCCAGCTGTACCGTGTCTCCTTCGGCAACGCAGGGGTTCGCCTGAAGCCCTGCATAGGTGGTCTCGTAGCCACCCTGGTGGCGCAGCACCACGGTGACGCCCATCAGGTCGTCTTCCCCAACGCTGACCACGGTGCCCTCAGCCGCGGCGCAGACCGGATCCCCTTCAGCACCGGCATAGTCCACGCCGTTGTGGGTCCGCCAGTCCCGGGTGGTTTCGTTGTAGCTCAGGTTTTCCATGGCATAGAGGGTGGTTACATTCCCGCTCAGGGGCGCGGCGGTTTTCAGCTTTTTGGGCTGCGTCTCCTGAGTCGGGGTTTCTGCGGGAACCGAGGGAGCTTTGCTGGGTTCCGTTTCCGGCGCCTCCGTAGCCAGGGCTTCTACGGCCTGGGTTTCGGCTGCTTCCGGTGCGGCCTCCGGTGTCTGCTCCATCAGGGAAATCTTCTCCGGTTCCGGTTTGTGACTGCTTCTTGTTACATAGCTTGTGATCCCAATTGCGGCAGCGCAGAGGACCAGGGCTATGTAGTAGCCCTTACCGCCTTTGCCGCCAGATTGATTGTTGCGCATTTTCAGCACCTCCGAGGCTAAGTATTGCCGGTTTTCAGGAAATATAAACCATAAGAATCGGTAAAATAATAAATATTTTTTGTATATAAAAATCCATTGACAACGGGGGAAAATGCGATATATTTATACTGTCTTATTTCGACAAAAAATCAGATAGAAACGGGGGAGGATAATGTCCAAGGAACTCATCAGGCTCCGGGACCTTACCATGGAGTTCGACGGGGAACGCATTCTCGACGGAATCAATCTTTACATCAATGATCACGAATTCTTAACCTTGCTGGGCCCCTCCGGCTGCGGCAAGACCACCACCCTGCGGATCATCGGCGGCTTTCTCACGCCTACGTCCGGCACGGTGACATTTGACGGGGAAACGATCAACGATGTTCCGCCTTACAAGCGGCAGATCAATACGGTCTTTCAGCGTTATGCGTTGTTCCCCCACCTGGATGTGTACGACAATGTGGCCTTCGGCCTGAAGGTCAATAAAGTCCCCAAGGACGAAATCGATGCACGGGTGCGGGAGATGCTGGAGATCGTCAGTCTCAAAGGATATGAAAACCGGCGAATAGACGCCCTATCCGGCGGTCAGCAGCAGCGGGTTGCCATTGCCCGCGCGTTGGTGAACCGCCCCAAGGTACTGCTTCTGGACGAGCCTCTGGGTGCACTGGATCTGCGTTTGCGCAAGGATATGCAGAACGAACTGAAACGGATCCAGCAGGCAATGGGCATTACCTTTATTTATGTAACCCACGATCAGGAGGAAGCGCTGTCCATGTCCGATACCATTGTGGTGATGGACAAGGGCCGTATCCAGCAGATCGGCAAACCCGAAGATATATACAATGAGCCCAAGAACGCTTTTGTGGCGGACTTCATCGGCGAAAGCAACATCCTGGATGGCGTCATGATGGAGGATTACAGGGTCAAATTCTTTGGCCGGGTTTTCCAGTGCGTGGACAAGGGCTTTGCGCCCAACGAGCCGGTGGATGTGGTTATCCGCCCGGAGGATATCGACATTGTGCCGGTGTCCGAGGGGCATCTGGTGGGTACCGTTACCAGCATCACCTTCAAGGGCCTGAACTATGACATCATCGTGGAATTCAAGGGCTTCAAGTGGCTGATCCAGACCACGGATTTCCATGCCGTTGGTTCCACCATCGGCATTCGGTTGAACCCGGAAGACATTCATATTATGCACAAGAGCGCGTATTCCGGTATGTTTGGCGACTACAGCTCTTACTCTGCCGAGTACGACGAGCTGACGGAGGATGCCGGAAATGAAGAAGACTAAGTCTGTTCTTTTGAGCGCCCCCTACCTTGCCTGGATGGTGGTGTTTACGCTGGTGCCTTTGGGCGTGGTGGCCTACTACGCGCTGACGGACCCGGCAACCGGTGTCTTTACCCTGGGGAACCTCCGGAATCTGGGCATGTATCTGCCGGTGCTGTGGAACTCCATTGCCTATTCTCTGGTGTCCGCGTTCATCTGCCTGCTTCTTGGCTACCCGGTGGCCTACTACATTGCCCACTGCCGCCAGACCGCCCAGAAATTCCTGTATATGCTGGTCATGCTGCCCATGTGTATGAGCTTTCTGCTGCGGACCCTGGCCTGGGTTGGCCTGCTGCAGGATACCGGCATTATCAATACCATGCTTGCAAAGATCGGCCTTCCCAGACTGCGGCTGATCCGTACCCCCGCGGCGGTGGTGCTGGGCATGGTGTATAACTACCTGCCCTATATGATCCTGCCCCTGTACGCAACCCTTATGAAGATTGACCGCCGGCTCATTGAAGCGGCGGAAGACCTGGGCTGCACGCCGGTGCAGACCTTCTGCAAGGTCGTGTTTCCGCTGAGTATGCCGGGGATCCTCTCCGGCATGACCATGGTTTTCGTGCCTGCGGTTTCCACCTTCTATATTTCCCAGAAGCTGGGCGGCACCGATACGGTGCTCATCGGCGACGTCATTGAGCGTCAGTTCAAGCAGGGCAACAACCCCAATCTGGGCGCGGCACTGAGCCTGGTGCTGATGCTGCTGGTATTTGTGTGTACCGGCATTATGAATCGCTTCGGCGGCGGGGAGGAGGAAGTGGTGGTATGAAACGAGCCAATCGGATCATCACGGTTCTGATCTTCATTTTCCTCTATATTCCCATGGTGGTGCTGGTGGTGGCCTCCTTCAATACGGGGAAGGATATTACCCAGTTTTCCGGCTTCACCCTCAGGCAGTACCAGCGTTTGTTCCAGGACAGGAGCCTGCTGGGGCTTCTCGGGAACTCCCTGCTGGTGTCCATTCTGGCCAGTCTCATCGCCACGGTGTTCGGCACCCTGTCCGCGGTGGGCATTCACAATCTGAATCCCAAGCTGCGGAAGGTGGCCATGACCCTGACGGACATTCCCATGACCAACCCGGATATTGTGACCGGTGTCAGCCTTTCCCTGCTGTTCGTCTTTGTGGGCACCAAAATGCTGGGCCAGCGGAACAGCCTGACCTTCTGGACCCTGCTGATTGCCCACATTACCTTTAACCTGCCCTATGTGATCCTCAATGTGATGCCCAAGCTCAAGCAGATGGACGCATCCCTGACGGATGCCGCCATGGACCTGGGCTGCACACCCCTGCAGGCCTTTTTCCAGGTGACCCTCCATGAGATCATGCCCGGTGTGGTGTCCGGCGCCATCATGGCCTTTACCATGAGTCTGGACGATTTTGTAATCAGCTATTTTGTGACCGGTCTGGATTTTATCACCCTGCCGGTGGAAATCTATTCCTACACCAAAAAACCCATCCAGCCCAAGATCTATGCCATGTTCACCCTGCTGTTCCTGCTGATCTTTGTGCTGATGACCGCCATGAACCTGATCCAGCTGGCAGCCGACAAAAAGAAGGTCGCTGCCCGCGGCAAATAATCAACTGTGATAATAGGAGAAAAGATAGATATGAAGAAGTTTATTTCCGCCTTACTTGTTGTTTGCCTTGCCGCCTGCCTGTTTACCGGCTGCGGCAAGAAGGAAGAGACCACCACCATCTATGTGTACAACTGGGGCCAGTATATCGCCGAGGGCGACGATGACTCCATCGATGTAATCGCCGAGTTCGAGAAGAAGTATCCCAATATCAAGGTCCAGTACTCCACCTTCGATTCCAACGAGACCATGTATGCCAAGCTGAAAAACGGCGGCATCACCGTGGACGTGGTGTTCCCCTCCGACTATATGATCGGCCGGATGCGTCAGGAAGGGATGCTTCTGGAGCTGAACTACGACAACATCCCCAATGCCAAGTACGTTGACGACAGCTACCGGGGTCTGGCCTTCGATCCCGAGGACAAGTTCTCCGTTCCCTACACCTGGGGCACTGTGGGCATCATCTACAACAGCAAATACGTGGATGAAGCGGACGTGACCGGCTGGGAGCTGCTGTGGAACGAAAAGTACGCGGGAAAGATCCTGATGTTTGACAACTCCCGGGATGCCTTCGGCATTGCCCAGTACCTGCTGGGCTACTCTGTCAACACCACCGATTCTGCAGAGCTGCAGGCCTGCACCGACAAGCTGGCCCAGCAGAAGCCCGTTGTCCAGCAGTATGTGATGGATCAGATTTTTGACGCCATGGAGAATGAGGAGGCCTACATCGCCCCCTACTATGCCGGCGACTACCTGACCATGGTGGAGGAAAACCCGGACCTGAGGTTCTACCGCCCCGAGGACCAGGGCTTCAATATCTTTGTGGACGGCATCTGCATCCCCACCTGCGCCAAGGAGAAGGAAGCAGCTGAAACCTTTATCAACTTCCTGCTGGATCCGGAAATCTGCGCCCAGAATCTGGATTACCTGGGCTACTCCGTCCCCGAGACCGAGGCCAAGCAGTATCTGGATGAAGAGCTGGTTGCCAACGACATTGCCTATCCCTCTCAGGAGCAGCTGCGCAATGCCTCCTCCTTTGACTTCCTGCCCGAGGAAACCTCCCGGGAGATGGAAAGCCTGTTTATGACCGTGCGCAACGGCTAAATACAAAAAGAGGCCTTCGGGCCTCTTTTTTCGCAGCTACGGGAGCGAAAGCAAACCTGTACTTTTCCGGGATATTATGATAGGATGGACCCAGAAAAGAGAATGAGGTGAAACCGTGGAAAAGAAAAACTACAACGCCCTGGATCTGTGCAAGTTTTTTATGATGATCGTGGTCATTTCCGTCCATACGGGGGCGGATTACGGCTGTACAAATGCGGTGGTGGGAAGAGCCTACAGTGTGCTTACCGATTTGGCGGTACAGTCCTTTTTCCTGATTTCCGGGTTTCTGCTGGGTATTCGTCTGAAGGAACCCTTTTCCGCACCGGAGAATCAGGCTGTGCTGAGGCGTTATCTGAAAAAAACCCTGAAGATGTATCTGGTGTGGATGCTCATTTATTCTCCCCTGGCAATCATCCACTATATCCGGCACAGCACTAAGGTTTTTAAGGCAGTGGTGCTGTATCTGCGGGGACTGCTGCTGATGGGGGAGCAGTATAATTCCTTCCAGCTGTGGTATTTGCTGTCCACCATTTACGCACTTTGCCTGGTGCTGCTGCTGGCCAGGCGGGGGGCGTCTCTCAAGCAAGTGGTCTTTGTGGGATCGCTGCTGCTGATTCCCTCCATATTCCTGTACTGGATCACGGGCAGGCGGGATTCGTTTACCGGAACCCTGGGAACCATCGCGCGGATCCTGTACCTGGCATTGGGCAGCGGAAGATTGCTGCTGGGTGCTTTTTACCTGCCGATGGGTATGCTGCTGGCCAAGCGGCAAATCCCAAGACCGGTATCCGGGGTGCTGCTGATTGTGGGCGCTGCGCTCATGGCGGCGCTTCCGGGGACAAATATGAAGATATACTTCCAGGCAATTGCCGCCGTGGGCCTGGTGAGCTTGCTGGCGGGGGTATCCCTGCCGGACAGCGCTGTTTATCCCGCGCTGCGAAAGATGAGCATTGTGGGCTATCTGATCCATATGTATGTTTATACGATCTTTTACTGGCTGGTTTACGGCCAGCGGACAGACGGTCTGGTTCCCTTTGGGGCGACAACGGCCATCACCCTGCTGATTGCCGGGATGTATACCTTCTTATCACGAAAAAAACCGAAATAACTGTTGACCTGCCTGGGTTTTTCGGTTATAATGAGCAGGCATGACCATGTAGGTCTGCCCAAATGTGCGTTGCTGCGGCCCTTCAGGGGCTGTCGAGCATATGATAAACCATAAGTACAGGAGGTGTATCCCGAATGAAGCGTACCTACCAGCCCAGCAATCGTCACCGTTCCAAGGTTCACGGTTTCCGCCAGAGAATGGCTACTGCCAATGGCCGTAAGGTTCTGGCCCGCCGCCGTGCAAGAGGCCGCAAGGTTCTGTCCGCCTGATGAGCTATCGTGTGGAACACAGGAAAAATGAGCTCTAAAGCGAAACGGGAGCTACAGCGGGGTGAATGACACATTCGCCCCGCTCCCTTTTTATGGGGGAATCTCTGAACCAATCGTCTGCGGCTGAGCAGCGGATCTTTTGTCCCATCCGTGCGGTTTCCAAAGCAGGAAATACACAAAGTATTCCTCTGCTTTTGAAACCTTCGCCTGGAACAAAATCTCTCGCTGTCAGCTCTTGCCGACTGATTCAGAGCTTCCCAGAGGAACTCCGATTTACTCAGAGCTTCCTTTGAGGAAACCAACAGGAGAAGCATTCATGAAGTTTTCTGGCGCGTTGAAATTCAACCATATTTTTCAGCGGCTTTACCACAGCAAAGGCTATTGCGATGGGTATCTTGCCCTCTATGCCCGGAAAAACCGGACAAGCCGCAACCGGGTGGGCATTACCGTCAGCAAAAAGCTGGGCCATGCCGTGGTGCGCAACCGGACACGCCGCCGCCTGCGGGAGGTATACCGCCTGAACGAGCAGCGGTTTCTGCCGGGCTACGACATTGTGGTGGTTGCCAGAACCCGCGCGGTGGAAGCACCCTTTGATGCCCTGACTGCCAGCTATCTGGCTCTGGCAAAAAAGGCGGGCATTCTTCGCCAGACGGAGGAAAACCAGTGAAACGTGTTCTTTTGTGGCTGATCCGTTTCTATCAGCAGAGCATTTCTCCCTACTTCCCAGCCAGGTGCCGGTTCCGCCCCACCTGTTCCGAGTATGCGTTCCAGGCCATTTCCAAATATGGTGCCTGGAAAGGAGGGCTGTTGGCCCTGCGGCGCCTTCTGCGCTGCCATCCCTTTTCCCACCGGGATATTTACGACCCGGTGCCGTGACTTCCAAAATGATAAGGAGGAACGTACATGTTAGCATTTCACATTGCAGACATCATTCAGGTGCCCTTCGGCTACCTGATGGAGGCTCTGTATCGGCTGACCAATAACTACGGCTTCGCGTTGATTCTGTTTTCCGTTATTGTGCAGCTGGTGCTCCTGCCCATTACCGCGAAATCCAAAAAGAGCATGATGAAAATGTCCCGGCTGACGCCCCAGCTGCAGGAAATTCAGCGCCGTTATGCCAATGACCCTGCCCGCCAGAATCAGGCCATGCAGGACCTGTATCGGGAAGAAGGGGTTTCCATGGGCGGCGGCTGCCTGTGGAGCTTTGTTCCCATGCTGCTGCTGCTGCCCCTGTACACCGTTGTGCGTCAGCCCATTGTGTACATGCTCCACGAGAATATGGATGTGGCGAACCAGATCGTTGAAGTGATCAAGGGAATCAACCCGGAGCTCTTCGGCGGCAACGCTTACTATCACCAGATGATCGCCGCACAGTATATTCCCCAGTACGCGGAGGCCATCAAGGCCGCCATTCCCACCATCGGCGAAATCGCCCTGGAGGGCATTAACTTTGGCTTTATTGGCATCGATCTGGGTGCCGTGCCTCAGTTTAATGTATTCGCTTCCACCTGGGCCTGGAACTGGGCCCACATCGGCGCACTGCTCATCGCCCTGTGCTCCGCCGGTTATCAGGTGGTTTCCATGCTCATCATGCAGAAGATGAACGATTCCCTGGTCACCGACAAGGACGGTATCCAGGATAAGGAAACCGCCGAGAATTCCCAGACCGCTCAGACCAACAAGGTCATGATGTGGACCATGCCCCTGATGATGCTGTGGATCGGCTTCACCGTTCCCTGCGCCCTGTCCCTGTACTGGTTCGTTGGCGGTGTGGTGCGTACCATCGAGGATGTGATCCTCAACAATCGTTACCGTAAGATCTATGATGCCGAGGATGCCGAGCGCCTGAAGCGCCGCCTGGAGCAGGACCGGATTGAGGCCGAGAAGGAGCGCATCCGCGCCCAGCGCCGTGCCGAAAATCCCGACGGCATTACCGAAAATACCAGCAAAAAGCGGCTGCAGAAGCAGCAGCGGGATGCCGAGGCTGCCCAGAAGGCAGCCGCCGCCAAGGAATACGCCATGAAGAAAGGCAAGCTGGTGGAGGAGACGGAAGAGAATCTGCCTCTGTCCGGTATTGCCGACCGTCCCTACTGCAAGGGCCGTGCCTACGATCCCAACCGTTACGCGTCCGACGCGAAGGAGAATTGAATCATGGAAAAGACACTTGTTGCCACCGGCAAAACCATTGATCTTGCCATTGAGTCCGCGCTGGCTCAGCTGGGCCTGGATCGGGACAGCGTGTCCGTTCAGGTGCTGCAGCAGGCAAAGGGCGGTTTCCTGGGTCTGGGCGCCCAGCCTGCCAAGGTGCAGGTGACCTATGAGGCACCTGACGAAGTGCCCGCTGCCCCCAAGGTTGCCCTGTCCTCCGCTTCCCGCAAGCCCAAGCCCGCTGCCCCCAAGGTGCCGGAAGCACCCAAGCCCGTCCCCAAGCCGGAAATGCCCAAGGCACCCGAGGCTCCGAAGCAGGCCGCGCCCAAGCCTACCGAGGCCCCCAAGGCGCCCGAGGCCCCCAAGCAGCGTCCCCCCAAGGCCCCCAGACAGCCCAAGCCCGAAGCACCCAAGGCGCCCGCGGCGCCCAAGGAGTACGCGCCTGCGCCGGAGGGCTCCGTGGAGGAGAAGATTGAGCGGTTTATCAAGGGCCTGCTGGAGCATATGGATTCCAACGCGGTTCCCCACTGCTGGAAGGAGTCCGGCAGCACCTACCGGGTGGATCTGGTGGGTGAGGACCTGGGCTATCTGATCGGCCGCCGGGGTGATACCCTGGATGCCATCCAACATCTGTGCAACTACGCGGTGAACCGGGATGTGGAAGGCCACATCCGTGTGAATGTGGATGCCGAGGCCTACCGCCAGAAGCGGGAGGAGAGCCTGCGCCGCTATGCCCGCAAGAAGGCACAGCAGGTTCTGAAGGCCCGCCGCCGCACCACCCTGGAGCCCATGAACGCCTACGAGCGCCATGTGATCCACGCGGCGCTGCAGGACATGGAGAACATCACTACCCATTCCACCGGCGTGGAGCCCAACCGCTGTGTGGTTATTGAATACGTTCGCTGAGCCAAAATCAGTCGCTTTAAAAGTAGGGTATTCATAAAAAGACAGCCGCCGCGGCAGTTTTCAAGAACTGCCGCGGCGGGTTTTGCGTTGTATCCGGTTATGCGAGCGTATGAAATCAAACAGACCTGCAACTTCAGCCGTTTCATTCGAGGACCGCAGATGCAGAAGGAGCAGCCGCCATCCAGCCGGCGGCTGGCAAGTGTCCACGGGACACTTGCATTTAGATGGGTTCGAGTCCCTCACTCCACCAATAAAAAACACCGCCCGGAGGGAGGCGCGCACGAATGGGAGCAGGACTACGGGACTCGATTACACTATGGAGCAGCCGCCGTCCAGCCGGCGGCTGGCAAGTGTCCACAGGACACTTGCATTTGTTGGGTTCGAGTCCCTTACCTCACCAAAAAGAAAAGGCCACCCAATGGGCGGCCTTTTCTTTTTGGTGGAGACTACGGGACTCGAACCTGTGACCTCATGCGTGTGAAGCATGCGCTCTAACCAGCTGAGCTAAGCCTCCATAGCTGGAACACGTTGGATTATACATGAAATAGCCGGAAAAGTCAAGCCCTTTTTCCGGAAAGAAAAATGCCATACGCTGCATATCCAAAACGCGCCGGTGGGGCGTCAGATATGCAGCGTGATGCTTACCAGCTCTGTGGGATTGCCGATGCGAAGCGGCGGGCAGTGGCTCAGCCCCCGGCTGACGATCAGGGTGCTGTTCGCTTCCTGATACACACCGCCTGCCCATTTCGGGAAAAACCCCTGCCCCGGGGCAAACAAACCATTCACGCCGGGAAGGCGGATCTGGCCCCCGTGGGCATGGCCGGACAGGGTCAGGTCCACTCCGTACCGGGCAAACATGGAAAAATACTCCGGCCGGTGGGACAGAAGCAGCCGGAAACGGTCGTTTCCGCACATGGCTGCCAGGGCCCGCTCCATCCGGTCTTCCCCTCCGGGGAACCCGGGATCGGCCAGGCCCTGCAGCCAAATTTCGCTGCTGCCCCGGTGAAAGGAGACGGCCCGGTCCTCCAGAACCGTCACGCCCAACTGCTGCAAACCTTCACGAATCCGGGGGTACGCGGGCAGGCGGCTTTCGTGGTTGCCGGGAACAAAGAAACAGGGGGCAATGGCAAGGGCTTCCCGGAGGAAGGAAAAAGCAGCGGCGGTTTTCGGATTTCCGGAATCGATCAGATCCCCGGTGACGGCAATCAGTTCCGGCCGGCAAGCCCGGAGCTGCTCCAAAAGAGATTGGGCCACCTGCCCGTGAAGGTCGGAAATCAGGGCAATGGAAAAACCGTCGAAAGCTTCCGGCAGCCTGGAAAGCCGAACTTCATATTGGGTCAAAACCGGTTGGGTGGTAAACATTGTGTTCTCCTCGTTTGTCGCGCTAATATTATCTACATCATACATCATTTTTACCAATCCGGCAACCGGTTATCCGGCAAGCAGCGTAAAAATGCGGCAGAGAAGAATCCCAAACCCGGTAGGAAGGACAAAGGCAAGAGCGGTCCAACGCCAGGAGCCGGTTTCCTTACGGATGGTCAGCAGTGTGGTGGAGCAGGGCCAGTGGAACAGGGTAAACAGCAGCATACACACGGCTGTCTGCCACCGCCAGCCGTTGGCCAGCAGTACATCGCGCACCTGGTTCAGCTCTCCCATCTGCGTCAGGCTGTTCTGACACAGGTAGGCCATCAGTGCAATGGGCAGTACGATCTCATTGGCGGGCAGCCCCAGGAGAAATGCCAGCAGGATTATCCCATCCAAGCCCAGCCACCGGCCCATGGGCTCCAGAAATGACCCCAAAAGGGTTAAAAGCGTGCCGTCCGCAACGGGAATATTGCCCATGATCCACAGCACCATTCCGGCAGGGGCAGCCACCGCGGCGGCACGGCCCAGAACAAACAGGCTCCGGTCCAGCATGGAGCGGACCAGTACGCTTCCTACCTGGGGCATACGGTAGGGCGGAAGCTCCAGGGCAAAGGCGGAGGGACGGCCCTTTAATATTGTGGCGCTGAGCAGCTTGGTGGCCATCAGGGTCATGGCAACGGACAGCGCAACCACCAGGGTCAGCAGCACTGCCTGCCAGACGGCACCACCGGTCCCGCAGAAGAACATGGTCAGCATGGCAATGAGCAGGGGGAACCGGCCATTGCAGGGCACAAAGCTATTGGTCAATATGGCGAGCATCCGCTCTCTGGGGGAATCGATAATCCGGCAGCCCACCACACCGGCAGCATTGCAGCCGAAGCCCATACACATGGTCAGGGCTTGCTTTCCGCAGGCCTGGCAGCAGCAGAAGGGCTTATCCAGATTGTAGGCGATTCTCGGCAGATACCCCACATCCTCCAGCAGGGTGAACAGCGGGAAAAAGATTGCCATCGGCGGCAGCATGACGGCGCAGACCCAGGCGGTGGTCCGGTAGGCCCCCTGAATGAGCAGGCCAAAAAGCCAGCGGGGCGCATTCCCAAGCAGCCCGGTCAAAAGGGATTCTCCCTGATCAAAAAGCCACTGCAATCCATCGGACAGATAGTTGGCGCCCACAATGGTCAGCCAGAAAAGAAAGGCCAGCAGCCCCAGCATGACGATCCCGCCGGATATTCTCCCGGTGAGTACCCGGTCCAGTGTCCGGTCCCTTTGGGCGTATCCGGGAGAAGTGTATGTAATCACATCCCGGCAGATCCTTTCTGCCAGCTGTACCGGCCCGGCTGCCAGAGCGTCCCGAACCATCTGAGGGGACAGCCCCGCGGCGTCCAACCCGGTAAGAACTTCCGGGTCCACCTCCGGAAGGCCAAGCTCCTCCAGCATTTCGGGGTCACCTTCCAGCCGCTTGAGCTTCACAAATCGGGGTTCCAGCGGGGAGTCAATGGGGTCGATGGCGGAAAGGGCCTCTTCAATGGCAGCTGGATAGGGAATGACTGTCGGATGAGGCGGCGGGGAACCCCGCAGCAGCCGGTCCAGTTCCCGCAGAACCAGCCGGGCGCTCTGCTTCTTCCGGGCAACGGCGCCCACAACCGGAACACCCAGCCTTTCCGAAAGCCCGGGAAGGTCCACCCGGATTCCCTTGCGCCGGGCTTCATCCATCAGGTTGACGCAAACCAGAACGCGGGGTGTGATTTCCAGAATCTGCAAAACGAGATTCAGATTCCGTTCCAGGCAGGTGGCGTCGCACACCACCACCACGGCTTCCGCCGCTCCGGAACACAGGTAGCTTCTGGCCACCTGCTCCTCGGGAGAATGGGACATGAGAGAGTAGGTGCCCGGAAGATCGGTCAGCCAGTAGGTTTCCGTTCCCAGGCGGCATTTTCCCTGAGCTGTGGCAACGGTTTTCCCGGGCCAGTTGCCGGTGTGTTGCCGCAGGCCGGTGAGGGTATTGAACAGGGTGGATTTTCCTACATTTGGGTTTCCGGCCAGGGCAATGGAATGACCGGTCAGGGGGACCTTTCCGGACCGTTCTTCCGCCAAACGGCCCACGGAAGAACGGGTTAGTCCCATGGGGCTGCCTCCTGTTCTTCCGGCTGCACCAGAATTCCGGCGCAGTCCGCCTTTCGCAGGGCGATGACGGCGCCCCGGATCAGAAAGGCGGAGGGGTCGCCCCAGGGACTGCGGCCCAGACATTCCACTATGGTTCCGTCCACCAGTCCCAGCTCCAGCAGTCTGCGGCGCATCCTTCCCTGGGTAGCCAGGCCGCAGACACAAGCCCCCTGGCCCGGGGCAATGTCACAGAGTCTCAGCATTGAAACACCTCATTTTTCCGGATTCCGAAGAACAGTTCTTCGGTTCAGCCTATTCCATCCTCCGGGGAAAGGTGACGGTTTCCCGCAAAATGTCTCCCGGGGTCCGGGCCGAGGGAGCAGGTCGGAAGGAATACATAATGCGTACTGAATAACGCAAAAAGCCTTGAAAGCCAAGGGTTTCCGGCAATCTTTGCTACGCATTGATTGCTTTCTGAATTTCAAAAAATGGTTAAAAAGAGCCATTTTTTGAAATTACACACCTTCGGTGTGTGAATAAGCCGCATTGGCGGCTTATTCAGCAGACATTACATAACCACGGTCATGATTCTGAAAAAACTGCGAAAACTACTTGACAAACCGGGGAAACGTGATAAGATAATATCACAAACAATTAAACGATCACTTAATCGTTAAACAGAAAGGAAGTACCTGATTATGAAGAAGACCTACAAGATCGAAGTGGACTGCGCCAACTGTGCCAACAAGATGGAAGACGCCGCCAGACAGACTGCCGGAGTGAAGGACTGCACCGTAGACTTTATGACCCTGAAGATGATCGTTTCGTTTGAGGACGGCGCGGATATAAAGGCCACCATGCAGCAGGTGCTTGCCAACTGCAAGAAGGTGGAAGACGACTGCGAGATCTTCTTCTGATTCAGAGGGTGTGCCGGGGCAGAAGCCTCCATCGTGTCCCTGTTTTTCTTTACAGAAAGGAAGAATCTGTGCCATGACGAAAAAACAGAAAAAAATGCTGATCCGCATTCTGGCATCCGCCGCCATGCTGATCATCCTGCAGCTGATTCCCACGGTGTTTTTCCGCAATGCCTTCGGCACCTTCGGACGCTGGGTGCGCCTGGCGCTCTATGTGGCGGTTTACTATGTGATCGGCGGGGATATTCTGAAAAAGGCCTGGAAAGGCATCCGGAACCATCAGGTCTTTGATGAGTGCTTTCTGATGGTGGTTGCCACCCTGGGTGCCCTGGCCCTGGCCATCTATCAGGACGGCGCCGCCATGGAGGGGGATTATTTGGAGTCCATCGCCGTCATGCTGTTCTACCAGATCGGTGAGTGGTTCCAGAGCTACGCGGTGGGCAAGAGCCGCCGCAACATCAGCGAGCTCATGGACATCCGCCCGGATTATGCCAATGTGGAGCGGGACGGTGTTCTGGAGAAGGTGGATCCCGACGAAGTGGAGGTTGGCACACTGATTGTGGTGCAGCCCGGTGAAAAGGTGCCCATCGACGGCGTTGTGGAGGAAGGCACCTCCACGCTGAATACCGCGGCCCTTACCGGAGAGAGTATCCCCAGAGATGTGACCGTTGGCGAGGAGATTATCTCCGGCTGCATCAATCTGTCCGGCGTGCTCAAGGTCCGCACCCAGAAAGAGTTCGGTGAATCCACCGTTTCCAAGATCCTGGATCTGGTGGAGAATGCGTCCTCCCGGAAATCCAAAAGCGAAAACTTTATTGCAAGGTTTGCCCGGGTCTATACCCCTGCCGTATGCTATGCAGCCCTGGCATTGGCGGTGCTGCCGCCGGTTGTCAGTCTGATCCTGGGCAGCCCCGGGGCCTGGGGGAAGTGGATCTACCGGGCCCTCACATTCCTGGTTATGTCCTGCCCCTGCGCGCTGGTAATCTCCATCCCGCTGAGCTTCTTTGCCGGCATCGGCGGTGCCAGCCGGGAGGGGATCCTGGTCAAGGGCTCCAACTACCTGGAAACCCTGTCGGATGTAACCACGGTGGTCTTTGACAAGACCGGTACCCTGACCCGGGGCGTGTTTGAGGTGACCGGTATCCACCACAATTCCTTGGAGGAGGAGAAGGTTCTGGAGTATACCGCATTGGCGGAAAGCGCTTCTTCTCATCCCATCAGCAAAAGCCTTCAGGCAGCTTACGGAAAGCCGCTGGACCGCAGCCGGGTTTCCGATATTCAGGAAATCAGCGGCGAGGGCGTTACCGCCAGGGTGGACGGCGTTTCCGTGGCGGCAGGCAATCGAAAGCTGATGCAGCGGCTGGGTGTGGAGTACCGGGACTGCCATTGCAGCGGCACCATCATTCATGTGGCATTGGATGGGCAGTATGCCGGACACATTGTCATTTCCGATATTCTCAAGCCCACCTCCAAGCATGCCATGGAGGAGCTGCGCCGGTCCGGAGTCACCCGGACGGTGATGCTCACCGGCGATATTGACGCGGTGGCCCGGCAAATCGCGTCGGAATTGGGAATTGATACCGTGTACAGCGAGCTTCTGCCCGGTGACAAGGTGGGCAAGGTGGAGGAGCTGCTGGCCCTAAAGAAACGGGGAAAGCTAGCCTTTGTTGGCGACGGCATTAACGATGCGCCGGTTCTGTCCCGGGCGGACATCGGCATCGCCATGGGCGCCATGGGGTCCGACGCGGCCATCGAGGCGGCGGATATTGTCCTGATGGACGATGACCCCGAAAAGATTGCCAAGGCAATCCGCATTTCCCGGAAGTGCCTGGGGATTGTATACCAGAACATTGTTTTTGCCATCGGCATTAAGGTGATTTGCCTGCTGCTGGGGGCGCTTGGCGTTGCGAATATGTGGTTCGCCATCTTCGCGGATGTGGGCGTTATGGTGCTGGCGGTGCTGAATGCCATTCGGGCTCTGTTCGTTCAAAAGCTGTAAGCCCGCAAAAATTCGATCTTTTCTCAGGAAGTATTTGACAAATAACCTCCCGAAACCTATGATAGAACTATCTTAGGCTTCGGGAGGCATTTTTATGGAAGAACTGACAAAGGAAACGGAAAAGAAGCAGGAAAAAAATGAACTGCTGCTCTGGGTGAAGCTCCAGACCTGCCTGACCGGCGGCGTTCTGGCACTGCTGCTGATTGCGGGTATTTTTGCCGCGGTTCAGGTCAGCAACGTGATGAAGGTTTTCCGGGGGGTGGATGTGGACAAGATCAATTCCATTGTCCTCTCTCTCCAGAATACGGCCTCGGAGCTGGAAAATGTGGACATGGAAACCATCAACAAAACGGTGGACGCGCTGAAGAGCGCGGCTCAGAACCTGGGGAACGCGGACATCGGCGCGGTCAACGACGGCATTCAGGCCCTCACCGCCGCGGCGGAAAATCTGCAAGGGCTGGATATTCAGCAGATGAACGAACTGATTGAGTCCTTGGAAGCGGTTGCCAAGCAGATGGAAAAGACCACCGCCGCATTCGGCAAACTCTTCGGCAGGTGAGGATTGCGTTTGTTGCCGATTCATGAGAAACAGCAGCCGGGGCTTTACAGCTCCGGCTGCAATGCACCTGGGAAAACTGCATAAAAAACACGGCCATTTTTTGTCAAAAACCACTTGACAAAAGGGGCTGCGGGTGGTATCATATGCAAGCTGTCCGATGAACGGTGGCGGAAGCCGCCGGGAGGATGACAAATACCCGGAAAATCGGTCGAAAAGAGAGCTGTTTTCTCTTGACAGGCAGGTTTTTCTGTG
>JAGAQA010000030.1 GCA_017622995.1 Oscillospiraceae bacterium | reverse complement strand
GCGCAGCGAGACGGGTGTGGGGCGGTACAACTTACCTGGTTCCGCCCCTCATCCGCCCCAGTGTGCGCACTGGGGCACCTTCCCCCAGGGGAAGGCATCTCCCCGCCAAATCCCAATTTATTGGTTCCTTTCCCCCAGATGTAAACCCGGCCACAGCGAAACCGCTGTGGCCGGGTTTTTTCTCCCTCTGGGGGCGGGGATTTTATACTGATTCTCTTTTGAAAGTGGGCAATCGCTTGCGAGAGGCCACTTTCATTAGAGAATCATAATGAGACGGGAAGCTGTGATTTTTCTTCCCAAAAATCACAGCTTCGGCATCGCGATCAAGCGATGCCGTTTCAATTGAAAGACTACTTTCAATTGAAACATAGTATTACACCTCCCGGCGGAGTACCCGGTAGACAAAGTCCATATCCAGACCCTGCCGGATTCCTTCCGCCAGCAGATCGTACTGCTGCTGCTTATACTTTTCCGGGTCAAAGGCTTCCAGCTCGCAAGCATCCAGCCCTTTCCTCCGGCACAGGTCAGAAACGATTGCCTGGGCAATGCCCCCTTCGTCAAAAATGCCGTGGACGTAGCTGCCGTATACGTTTTCGCCCACAACCAGTGGGGACAGCGCCCTTTCGCTTCTGCCCATGTGGATTTCATAGCCCCGGTAGGGAAGCCCCGACAGGCTGCTCAGGGGACCGGGAACCTGGCCAAAGGTGCCGGAGGTCTGCTTCTGCACCTTCTGGCCGTGGAAAACGGTGTCCATGGGAAGCAGGCCCATGCCGTCAATCCGGGTGACGCCTGCGGCTTCCACCTGGTCCGGATCGGACACGGTTTTGCCCAGCATCTGATAGCCGCCGCAGATGCCGAAGACGATGCTGCCCCGGTCATGGGCATGGAGCACCGCCGCTTCCAGGCCGCTCTGGCGCAGCCACTGCAGGTCCGCAATGGTGGACTTGGTGCCGGGAAGGATGATCATATCCGGCTCCATCAGCTGGGCAGGCTTTTCGATATAGCGCACAGACACATTGGGGAACCGCTCCAAGGGCGCAAGATCCGTAAAGTTGGAGATTCTGGGCAGCTTGATCACCGCAATGTCAATGGCTTTCCGGGCACTCTCCCCGGCAAAACGGGTGGACAGGCTGTCTTCATCGTCAATATCCAGGTGCATATAGGGAACCACACCGGCCACCGGCACACCGCAGAGCTTTTCCAGGAGCTCAATACCCGGCTGCAAAATGGCCCGGTCCCCCCGGAACTTGTTGACAATGGTGCCCTTGACCCGCCGGCGCTCCCGCTCCTCCAGCAGGGCGACGGTGCCGTAAAGCTGGGCAAACACGCCGCCCCGGTCAATATCGCCCACCAGCAGCACCGGTGCGTCCACCAGCTCCGCAAGGCCCATATTGACAATGTCCTCCTGCTTCAGATTGATTTCCGCAGGGCTTCCGGCGCCTTCGATGACAATGATGTCATACTGGGCGGCCAGAGAATGATAGCTTTCCAGAACCTGGGGCACGAACTCCCGCTTCCGGCGGTAATACTCCATGGCCCGCATATTGCCCATGGCCACGCCGTTTACAATGACCTGGCTGCCCACATCGGTGGTGGGCTTCAGAAG
Source organism: Oscillospiraceae bacterium (assembly GCA_017622995.1). Lineage (GTDB taxonomy): Bacteria > Bacillota > Clostridia > Oscillospirales > Oscillospiraceae > Faecousia. The sequence continues at coordinate 1,527 of JAGAQA010000030.1, read as the reverse complement.
GATGGGGTTCATCCGCACATCGGGCTTGATCCCGGCGGCCTCCGCCTGCACCACCTGGGCCCGGCCCATCTCGCCGCCTGCCTCGGTAATAAAGGAGTTCAGGGCCATATTCTGGCTCTTAAAGGGGGCTACCCGGTAGCCGTCCTGTTTGAAAACCCGGCAGAGTCCCGCAGCCAGAATGCTTTTGCCCGCGTTGGACATGGTGCCCTGGATCATAATATTCATTGCCATGGGAATACCTCCTTAGGGAATTGACAGTTGACAATGGATAATTGACAATTCTATTCTTTCAGCGCCTTTTCCATTGCCTCCAGAAGTTTCTTATTCTCCTCTGGCAGCTTCACGGCGATGCGGAACCACCCTTCCGAAAGCCCAATGTAGTTTGCGCAGGAGCGGATCTGGATTCCCGCCTCCAGGAGCCTTTCCCGCAGATCCCGGGGTCCCTGGAATAGGATGTAGTTGGTTTTGCTGGGGATGACCGCCATGCCCAGCTTTCTCAAGCCATCCTCCAGCACCTCCCGCTGCTCGGAAATGGTTTTTTTCGCCATCTCCAGAAAATCCCGCTGCCGCAGCGCGGCGATTCCCCCGTTCTGGGCCGGAATGGACACATTCCAGGGCTGCACCTGGCAGCCCATGGTGTGCAGAAGCTGCCGGTTTCCGCTGAGGCAATAGCCCAACCGGAGCCCTGCCATGCCATAGCTCTTTGTAAAGGCTTTCAGCAGCAGAAGATTGGGATTCTCCTTCAGAAAGGGCTTCATGCTGAAGGCTTCTCCGTCCTCCGTCAGATCCAGGAAGCACTCGTCCACAAAAAGGAAGATCCGCTTTTCCCGGCAAACCGCCAGAATGCTCTCCAAAAGGCCCCGGTCTGTAACCTGGCCGGTGGGGTTGTTGGGGTTGCAGAGCATCAGCAGCTGCCCCCGGTAGCTTTGCAGGTAAGGCAGGAATGCTTCCGTCAGGGCAAACCCGTCCTCCCGGCGGAGCAGATAGTGGTCCACCTCCGTGCCGAAAACCTTCAGCGCTGTCTCGTACTCACTGAAGCAGGGGGACAGCACCAGGGCTTTTCTTGGCCGAAGGGCCATGCAGCAGGAGAAAATCAGCTCCGCCGCGCCGTTGCCGCAGAACACCTGCTTTTCTTCCACCCCTTCAAATTCCGCAATGGCGGAAACCAGGGCCCTGCAATAGGGATCCGGGTAGTGGCATAGCGCGTCGACGCTGCCCGCCACCGCGTCTTTCACGGCCTGGGGCGTGCCGTAGGGATTGATATTTGCGGAAAAATCCAGCAGGATCTTTCGGGAGTACAGGTCCCCGCCGTGGGGATTCTGGGTTTCATACAGCATGGGTTGTTTCCTCGAATGGATGAATTTGGTATGTTGGGTTGGGAAAGGGGGATATAGTTCATTAAGAAACGCAAAGCCTTCTCCTGGGAGAAGGTGGCTCGCCCGTAAGGGCGAGACGGATGTGGGGCGGTAGCAGCTGGAAACTCAGATAACCCCCTTGCCTCTCCCAAAAGAAGCGGTGCAGAAGTAG
>JAGAQA010000029.1 GCA_017622995.1 Oscillospiraceae bacterium | reverse complement strand
ATTGCGGCGAGGGTCCACCTGTTCCCATCCCGAACACAGAAGTTAAGCTCGTTCGCGCCGACAATACTTGCAGGGTGACTTGCCGGGAAGATAGGTAATGCCAACACAAAAACCTCCTACGAAAGTAGGAGGTTTTTTCTGTTTGTGACAGTCCGACGGACTGCTGCGGCGGCAGGACAAAATTTTTTTGTGCATGAAAAGTCCCCCTGGAAGCGTTGCTTCCAGGGGGAATGCGCATCAATCGTCGATGGTGTGGATTTCCGGGATGACCTCTTCCAGGGCGTCCAGTACGATGCGGGCGGTATCCAGGGAGGTAAAGGTGTTGACACCATTCTGTACGGCGCACTGGCGGATGGCGATGCCGTCATCGTAGTGCTTGCCGATAGACAGTGGCCGGGTGTTGAGAATATAGCTTACATAGCCTGCACGGATGGAATCCAGGATCTCATTGCTGCCGTCGCTGAGCTTCCGGCGGACCCGGGTGCGGATTCCGTGCCGCTTCAGGAAAGCGGCTGTACCCTCCGTGGCCTCAATGTTGAAGCCCAGCTTGAAGAACCGTCTTGCCAGAGCCAGACCTTCCTCCTTGTCCTCGTCAGCCAGGGTGACGATGACAGTGCCGTATTCCTTCATCTTGATACCGGAGGCCTGAAGGGCCTTATACATGGCCCGGTTCAGCTTCCGGTCATAGCCAATGGCCTCGCCGGTGGATTTCATTTCCGGGGAAAGGTAGGTGTCCATGCCCTCCAGCTTTGCAAAGGAGAAGGCAGGAACCTTGACGTACCATTTTTCCTGCTCCGGCTTGCGCAGCTGGGTGATGCCCTGGTCCTTCAGGCTTTGACCAAGCATGATCCGGGTGGCAATATCCACAAGCGAAACACCGGTGGATTTGCTCAGGAAGGGGACGCTTCTGGAGGCACGGGGATTGACCTCGATAATGGAAACCTCATCCTGCTTGTCTACAATGAACTGAATGTTGAACAGGCCTTTGATGCCAATGCCAAGGCCCAGCTTTTCCGTATAATCGGCAATGCGTTCCTTGACTCTGGCGCTCAGGGTGTAGGGGGGATAGACGCTTATGGAGTCGCCGGAATGGACGCCGGTCCGTTCCACCAGCTCCATAATGCCGGGCAGGTACACCTGCTCGCCGTCACAGATGGCATCTACTTCCACTTCCTTGCCCATGATGTAGCGGTCTATGAGCACAGGCCGCTTTTCGTCGATTTCTACGGCGGTTTTCAGGTAGTGGCGCAGCATTTCCTCATTGGATACGATTTCCATTGCCCGTCCGCCCAGGACGAAGCTGGGCCGGACCAGAACCGGATAGCCGATCCGGGCGGCAGCCCGCACACCCTCTTCCAGATCGGTGACGGCTTCGCCCTTGGGGTTGGGAATCCGTAGCTGCTTCAGAACCGCATCAAAGGCATCCCGGTTTTCGGCCTTTTCAATGGCATCGCAATCGGTGCCGATGATGTTCACGCCCCGGTCGTGGAGGCTCTGGGCCAGATTTACCGCGGTCTGGCCGCCCAGGGACACGATGACGCCCATGGGCTTTTCCAGGTGGATGATGTTCATCACATCCTCGGTGGTCAGGGGCTCAAAGTACAGCTTGTCGGCGGCGGTGTAATCGGTGGATACGGTTTCCGGGTTGTTGTTGATGACGATGGCCTCATAGCCCATGGCCCGAATGGTCCGCAGGGCATGAACGGTGGAATAGTCAAATTCCACACCCTGGCCGATACGGATGGGGCCGGAGCCCAGAACGATGACCTTTTTCCGGTCCGTGACCACCGATTCGTTCTGGCCCGCGTAGGTGGAGAAGAAATAGGGAACATAGCTCTCAAACTCGCTTGCACAGGTATCGATCATCTTGTAAACCGGGAACACATTCTCCCGGCACCGCAGCTCATAAATGGCCTGCTCGGTGGTATTCCACAGACCGGCAATGCAGTTGTCGGAGAAGCCCAGGCGCTTTGCCTGCCGCAGGTGGGGCAGACTCCGGGGATTGGCGGCCAGTTCTTTTTCAAACAGGGTGATGTTTTTCAGCTTACTCAGGAAGAAAATGCTGATGGCGGTGGCGTCACAGATCCGGGCGGGGTCCATGCCCCGGTAAAGCAGCTCCCCCAGGGCGTAGAGCCGATCCGCGGGGCCCTTGGCGGAATATTCCAGCAGCTCCGTATCGGACCACTGACGGAATCTGGGAATGCGGATATAGTCCTTGCCGTCTTCCAGGGAACGGATGGCCTTTTGCAGGCTTTCCTCCCAGCATCTGCCCACGCTCATGACTTCGCCGGTGGCCTTCATCTGGGTGGACAGGTAATTGGAGGCTGTGGGGAACTTGTCAAAGGGGAATCGGGGCATTTTGGTGACGACGTAGTCGAGAGCCGGTTCGAAGCAGGCGGGGGTATTTGCCAGGGCAATCTCATCCAGGTTGAGGCCCACCGCGATCTTGGCGGATACCCGGGCGATGGGATAGCCGCTGGCCTTGGAGGCCAGTGCGGAAGACCGGGAGACTCTGGGGTTTACCTCGATGACAAAGTAGCGGAAGGAATGGGGATCCAGAGCGAACTGTACGTTGCAGCCGCCTTTTACGTCCAGGGCCCGGATGATTTTCAGGGCGCTGTCCCGGAGCATGTGGTATTCCTTGTTGGTCAGGGTCTGGCTGGGAGCCACCACGATGGAGTCGCCGGTGTGGATGCCGACGGGATCCATGTTTTCCATGTTGCACACGGTGATGGCGGTGTCGTTGGCATCCCGGATGACCTCATACTCCACCTCGTTATAGCCCTTGATGCTCTTTTCCACCAGAACCTGATGCACAGGGGACAGGGCCAGGGCTTTTTTCATCATTTCCCGCAGGCTGGCTTCGTCGTCGGCAAAGCCGCCGCCGGTGCCGCCCAGGGTAAAGGCGGGGCGCAGGATCACGGGATAACCGATTTTCTTCGCCGCCTCCACCGCCTCCTCCACGGAGTAGGTGATCTGGGAGGGAACAACGGGCTCGCCGATGGATTCGCAGAGCTCCTTGAACAGCTCCCGGTCCTCGGCCTTTTCAATGGACTCCACGCTGGTGCCCAGAAGTTCGATTTCGCACTCCTCCAGAACGCCCTTCTTTGCCAGCTGAATGGCCAGATTCAGACCGGTCTGGCCGCCGATGCCGGGGACAATGGCATCCGGCCGCTCATACCGGCAGATGCGGGCCAGGTATTCCAGGGTCAGGGGCTCCATGTATACCTTGTCGGCAATGGTGGTATCCGTCATAATGGTTGCGGGGTTGGAGTTTGCCAGAATGACTTCGTAGCCCTCTTCCCGCAGGGCAAGGCAGGCCTGGGTGCCTGCATAGTCAAATTCCGCGGCCTGACCGATGACAATGGGGCCGGAGCCGATGACCAAAACCTTGTGAATATCCGTCCGTTTAGGCATGGCGTTTGCCCTCCTCCATAAAGTCAATGAATTGCCGGAACAGGTAACGGCTGTCCTGGGGACCGGGGGCGCTTTCCGGGTGATACTGGACGCTGAAGGCCCGGTCTTCCAGGCAGGCAACGCCCTCGATGGTGTTGTCCAGCAGATTGATGTGGGTGACCTGCAAAGGCGTGTTTTCCAGACTCTCCGGAACAACGGCATAGCTGTGGTTCTGAGCCGTGATTTCAATTTTGGAGGTGGCAAGGTTCTTTACAGGGTGGTTGCCGCCCCGGTGGCCAAATTTCAGCTTATAGGTATCCCCGCCGTAGGCAAGAGACAAAATCTGGTGGCCCAGGCAGATGCCGAAGATGGGGAGCCTGCCCTTCAGAGCCCGGACGGTTTCAATCACTTCCCCCACATCCTGGGGATCTCCGGGGCCGTTGGACAGGAAAATACCGTCGGGCTTCAGGTAAAGAATCTCCTCCACCGGGGTGTTGTAGGGGACCACCGTCACATTGCAGCCAAACTGGTTCAGGCTGCGGACGATGTTCAGCTTCATGCCGCAGTCAATGGCCACTACGTTGTATTTGGCATCCGCCGTCCGGGAATACCAGCGCTTTTTGCAGCTGACCCGGGAAACCGCGTCTCTGGGCACCGGCGTATCGGCAATGATTTTCAGTGCCTCCGCCGCAGGGGTTTCCGGGGCGGTAATCAGAACTCTCCGGGAGCCGAAATCCCGAATGCTCCGGGTGAGCTGCCGGGTATCGATGCCGGAGATGCCGGGAATGCCGTATTCCTCCAACAGCTCGGAGAGGGTCTTTACCCAGCGGAAGTTGGAAGGGGTGTCGTTATAGTCATAGCACACAATTCCGCCGATGCTGGGGAATTTGCACTCGTAGTCATCCTCTGCCATACCATAGTTGCCGATCAGGGGATAGGTCATTACCACCATCTGGTCGGTATAGCTCAGGTCGGAAACGATTTCCTGGTAGCCGGACATGGAGGTGTTGAAAACGATTTCACACACCCGGTCCGTGTAGCTTCCGAAGCCGTAGCCGTAATATTCGCTGCCGTCCTCCAGGACGAGCTTTCGGTCGATTGTTTTCACGTTTTGTTCTCCTTTCTGCGGGCGGACAGTGGGGCCTCAAATTTATCCTTGGCGGTATCCGCCGGAATGGGTGTGGGGTAATTGCCCGAGAAGCAGGCGCTGCAAAATGCGATGCTGCCGATCAGCTCTTTCAGATCCTCCAAGGGAAGGTAACCCAGGGAATCCGCACCGATCAGCTCCCGGATCTCTTCAATGGAATGCTGGCAGGCGATCAGATGGTCCCGGGAATCAATATCGGTGCCGTAATAGCAGGGGTTCCGGAAGGGAGGCGAGGAGATGCGCATATGCACCTGCGTAGCGCCTGCGGAGCGCAGCAGATTGACAATCTGCCCGCTGGTGGTGCCGCGGACGATGGAGTCGTCAATCAGCACCACCCGTTTGCCCCGAACCTCCGATTCAATGGGGCTGAGCTTCAGCTTCACCAGATCCAGCCGGTTGCCCTGACCGGGGGAAATAAAGGTGCGGCCGATGTAGCGGTTTTTCAGGAACCCCAGACTGAAGGGAATGCCGGATTCCTGGGCGTAGCCCAGCGCGGCGTCCAGACCGGAATCCGGGACGCCCACAACCAGATCCGCCTCCACCGGGTGCCGCCGGGCAAGAATCTGACCGGCGGTTTTCCGGGCTTCGTGGACGCTGACACCGTCCAGAAGGGAGTCGGACCGGGCAAAGTAGATGTATTCGAAAATACACATGGTTTTGGGCCGGATGCCGCAGTGGCTGCGGTCAGTGCGGATGCCGTCTTCGTCTACGGTGATGATTTCACCGGGCAGCAGATCCCGCTGGAAGGCGGCGCCTACAGCATGAAGCGCACAACTTTCGGAGGCAAACACGATGCTGCCGTCCTCCAGGGTGCCCATGCACAGGGGGCGAAAGCCGTGGGGATCCCGCAGGGCAATGAGCTTGGTGGAGGACATCAGAACCACGGAAAAAGCCCCCTCTAATGAATCCATAGCCTTGCTGACGGCCGCTTCAATGGAGGGGGACTTCAGGCGCTGCTGCGCCACAATATAGGCGATAATCTCCGTGTCCGAGGTGCCGTGGAACAGTGCGCCGCCCAATTCCAGCCGGGTGCGCAGCTCCAGGGCGTTGCTGATATTCCCGTTATGGGCCAGTGCCATTTTGCCTTTCATATGGTTGATCACAATGGGCTGGGTGTTGGCCTGGTTGGTGCCGCCGGTGGTGCCGTAACGGACGTGCCCCACGGAAATGGTGCCCTGGGGGAACTTCTGAAGCGTTTCCCGATCGAACACATCGGAAAGAAGCCCCAGATCCTTGTGGACGGAAAATACACCGTCGTCATTGACGACGATGCCGCAGCTCTCCTGACCCCGATGCTGAAGGGCAAAAAGCCCATAGTAGCAAAGACTTGCCAGATTTTGTACGGATGGAGAATAAATGCCGAACACGCCGCATTCTTCATGTAGCTCTGCCATAGGTGCCTCCTGTTCTTTTTCACAGCGCATATGCCAAAAACAAGGGAAAAATCAAAAATGTTTTTAGCGATATTCACAAACTAAAAAAGAGCAAAAGAAGCCGTTAGCGCCCGGAATCAGTCAATTCCTGACGAAAACGAGCGCCTTTGCTCATTACGCGCATTATAGCACAGGCGTGAAACGATGTCAATTTCCAATCCGCGGAAAAGAAGAAATTGATTCCAAGGGCAGCCCCTTGGAAAAATATTCATAAATCGGTTACAGGATCTTTGCATTCCGGTTAAAGCCGGTTCATTTTCCCCATTTATGATAAAGGCACGAAAGGGAAAGAAAGCAGCTTCCCCATTCGATTACATATAGGAACACCAACAAACTCCTCTTTTTTTCTTCTATTTCCAAACAGGAAACCGCCCGGGACACCCGGGCGGTTTCGCTTATTCTGCCCACTGGGGGACGGACTCAAACCGAAGTGTCTGCCCTTTCCAGGGGAAGCTCAGGGCAGCGGAGAAAAGCAGGGGTTCCGTCTGTTTGGCACGGCTGCCGTATTTGTGGTCACCCACCAGAGGGTAGCCTCTGGAGGAAAACTGCACCCGTATCTGATGGCTGCGGCCGGTTTCCAGAAAGACCCTTACAAGGCTTTCTTCCCCCGGACGGATTACCTGATAGCGCAGCTTTGCGGCCCGGACCCCGGCCCGGGGACGCTTGACCACAAAGACCTTATTCTTCCGGCTGTCCTTAAAAAGCAGATCCTCCCAGGTGCCCGTTTCCGGTGGGCAGCCGTGGACAAGGGCCAGGTATTCTTTTTGAAAGGCCCCATCGGCTATGGCCTGGCTCAGAGCCGCCGCGGCCTGCTTCCCGCGGGCGTAGACCATCAGTCCGGCGGTGCCCCGGTCCAGCCGGTGCACCGGAAGAATCTCTCCGCCCAGTATCGCTTTGAGGGACTGGGGGATGTCGTGTTCCGAATCCATTCCCGCTTCCTTCCGGCAGACAACGATGCCGGGATCCTGAAATAGTATTTCCATAGCCGCCTCCTGTTTTTCATAACTATAGCACAGTTTGCGGAATATGCAACGGTCATTTTCCCCTTTGCATATTCCACCGAAAAATGCTATACTAATAAGAAAAATTGCTTTTCAAAGGAGAAAGAGAATGACAACGGAAGAATACCGGAAGAAGAGCCCCTTGCGGGTGTTTCTTCATTACTTCGGAAATCATAAACGCCTGTTCGCCGTGGACATCACCTGCGCGGTGCTGATCGCCCTCATCGATCTGGCCTTCCCCCTGGTGACCCGGAAATCCCTGTATGATCTGCTGCCCAACGGAAAGTACCAGGTGTTCTTTGCCCTGATGGCCACGGCCATGGTTTTTTATGTTCTGCGGTCCGTGCTCAACTACATTGTGTGTTATTTCGGCCATACCTTCGGCATCCGGGTAGAGGCGGACATCCGCGCGGATCTGTTCCGGCATATGCAGGAGCTCAGCTATGATTTTTATGACGCGAACCGTACCGGCCAGCTGATGAGCCGGCTGACCTCCGACCTGTTTGAGCTGACGGAGCTTGCCCACCACGGCCCGGAGGATCTGCTGACCTCTGCCGTAACCATCATCGGCGCCCTGATTGTGATGGCCACCATCCGCTGGGAGCTGGCGCTGGTTGTGGGCATTCTGATCCCTGTTTTTATTGTGGTCATTATGGCCATGCGCAGCAATATGAGCCGGGTGTCCGTGGCGGTGAAGCAGAAAACCGGACACATCAATACGGAGATTGAATCCAGCCTTTCCGGCATCCGCACGGCCAAGGCCTTTGGAAACGAGGATGTGGAGGTTGCCCGGTTCGATGCCGCCAACAAGGTGTACAGGACCTCCAAGCGCTCCTTCTATCGGGCCATGGGCCTATTCAGCAGCTCCATGGAGCTGTTTCTCACCAGCATGAATGTGGTGGTCATTGCAGTGGGTGGGTATATGATTCTCAAGGGGCGGCTGGACTACCGGGATCTGATTACCTTCAGCCTGTATATCGCCACCTTTGTGAGCCCCATGCGTAAGCTCTCCACCTTCTCGGAGCTTTTTGCCAACGGCTTCGCGGGCCTCAACCGGTTTATGGAGATCATGCGCAGGGAACCCACCATCCGGGATTGCCCGGAGGCAAAGGAGCTGGGGGACGTCCGGGGGGAGATCCGGGTGGACCATGTGTCCTTTGCCTACGATGGTGACCTGGCAGTGCTCCACGATGTGAGCCTGGAGGTTCAGCCCGGGGAGACCATTGCCATCGTGGGCCCCTCCGGCGGCGGCAAGAGCACCCTGTGTCAGCTGATTCCCCGGTTCTACGATGTCACCGGCGGCAGCATTACCATTGACGGCGTGGATGTGCGAAACATTCGCCAGAAAAGTTTGCATAAGACCATCGGCATTGTGCAGCAGGAGGTCTTCCTGTTTGCCGACACCATTCTGGAGAATATCCGCTATGGGCGGCCGGATGCCACGGACGAGGAGGTGATCCAGGCCGCGAAACGGGCGGAGATTTATGAGGACATTCAGGCCATGCCCCATGGGTTTGAGACCTATGTGGGTGAACGGGGAACCCTGCTTTCCGGCGGACAGAAGCAGCGGGTTGCCATTGCCCGGATTTTCCTGATGGACCCCGCCATTCTGATTCTGGATGAAGCGACCTCCGCTCTGGATTCCGTGACGGAAGCGAAGATCCAGCGGGCCTTTGACCGTCTGTCCCAGGGCCGGACCACCCTGATCATTGCCCACCGGCTCAGCACCATTCGGGGCGCCAGCCGGATTGTGTCCATTTCCGATGGCTATATTACGGAGGTAGGCACCCACCAGGAGCTGCTCCAAAAGGGCGGCGTCTACGCGGACCTGTACAACACACAGAACGCACTGGCTTTGGAAGACCTGAAATAATCGGATCCCCGCTGCATTTCATTCTCATGCAGCGGGGATCGTTTACACTTCTTCGCTTTTTCTTGCCTTGCGGCTGCGCATTTCCAGTTTTTCCAGCTTTTCCCGCATTTCCTTCAGACGCTCCTCCAGAGAATGCTCATCATGGAAGGGCCGGAAGAAATTGTATTTGAATCGGTTTTCCTCAAAATTCTCCCGGATGTGCTTTTTGACGGCTTCGTAGCGCACCACGATCTGGTTCTCCTCAGCCAGAGCCTTGAGCTTGACCACCAGATTGGCGGAGTGGCATACATCGATGATAAACACGCCGAAGAACATTCCGATGAAGAAGGAGAAGGCCAGGTTCCGGGCCAGCCAGTCCAGGGCGCCCAGAATATAGGGGTGAATCAGGAAGTAGTACAATGCCCCCAGCACCGCCCAGAAGAAGGAGAACAGGGGGCAGATCAGGCCCTGAATATTTCCCCACTGATCGGAGTAGTCCCACAGCATGACCTTGAAGTATTTCAGACAGAAGATACCGGCTATGTACTCGATAAGGGTCATGCCTACGGCCATGGCGGCAAAGAGAACCAGCTTGTTGAGAAGGGGATTGGTGATCATACCGTATTTCTCAAGAGAGGCAAGCAAATACAGCGTACACAGCCCAAAGCCGTAAATGGGCAGATACGGCCCGGTACAGAAGCCGGGGTTCACCCATTTCTTGTTTTTGTGTACAATGTTCCGGAACAGCAGCTCCAATACCCAGCCCAGCACGCTGCCCACAAAAAACAGGGATGCCAGAGTCAGGAAGATGCTCATAAATATTCCTCCGTTTTTCAGCGTTTTTCCCTGTTTTACCACGGAAAATCCCGCAAGTCAACACAATTCTTTCTTTTTGCTAATTTTACAATTTGTTCATACTCTGTTGAGATTCCCTTTCGCTTCACCGGATAAAATGCCGGAGATTTTGAGACAGAAAGGAACGATTCCATGTTCCGCAATAGAAACGCGGGCAAGCCCCTTGCCCGGGAAAAGGTGAAGCAGTGGAAGAAGGCTCTGCGGGAATACGATGCCATAACCGAGCAGGATGTGGTTGGGCCGGAGGAGGCCCAGAGCATCGCGCTGCTGGAAACCCTGGAGGCGCAGCAGACGGGACTGCGGAGCCTGTACGAGGATCTGGCCCAGACACAGGAACCGGAGGCCTTCGGCAAAGCGGTGATGACCCGGCTGCGCTCTCAGCGGCGGGCCGCGGTGAATGTCGCCAAAGCCAATCAGAAGCTACTGGAAAACTACGATGAGCTCTCCGCCCGGTGGGACGACCTGACCCGGCAGCCCCATTCCCGCCTGAAGCCTCCTGCCAACTCCGTCATCGATCTGGAGGAGACCCGCAGCGGACACTTCGCCTCCGGCATGAATCTGTATAAGCTCCTGCTGGTGTGCTTTATCGGCTGCTTTGGCGGCGTGGTGATTGAGCTGCTGTGGTGCCTGCTGACCAATGGCTACATGGAGAGCCGGGCGGGGCTGGTGTATGGGCCCTTTAATATGGTCTATGGCGCCGGTGCCCTGGTTTTGACCATTGCGCTGTACCGCTACCGGAACCGGGGAAAGTGGCTGTCCTTTCTGGGGGGCTTTCTGGTGGGAAGCGCTCTGGAATACTTCTGCTCCTGGGCCCAGGAGCTGCTCTTTGGCTCCGTCAGCTGGGACTACAGCCATATGCCCTTTAACATCAATGGCCGTATCTGCCTGATCTATTCCGTTTTCTGGGGCTTTCTGGGTGTGTTCTGGGTGAAAACCCTGTACCCCATGATGGCGGAGCTGATTCTGAAGATTCCCAACCGGGTTGGAAAAATCCTGACCTGGGCGCTGACAGCGTTCTTTGTATTTGACTGCGTTGTCACCCTTTTGGCGGTGTTCCGCTGGTCCCAGCGGGTGGATATGATCCCGGCGGCAAATGCCTTCTGGGCGTTTATCGACAGCCGGTTCCCCAACGCCCGGATGGAACGGATCTTTGCCAATATGGTATTCCGCTGATCCGGGGGTCAGACCAATTGCGGGCGTCCGTTTTTTGAAGCCGCGGAAATCGGATTTTTCAGCGAATTGGGATTGTGTTCCGGAAAAACCTGTGCTATAATGGAGAAAAATTGAAAAAAGACCGGAGAGATCGTCTATGAGCCTGAATTTTCGCTCTTCCCTGCGGGGATTTAACCGGCAGGATGTGGCCCGGTATCTGGAATACCTGAACAATCAGCATACCGCCCAGCTGAACCAGCTGAATACCGATCTGGAGAATCTGCGCAGAAAGGCAGAGGCCCAGGAGGAATCCGGCCGCATCCAGGAGCTGGAAGCGAAAAACGCGGAGCTGGAAGAAAAAATCCAGGCGCTGATAAAGGAACGGGACGAGGCACTGCGCCGGCGGGACGAAGACCAGCGCCTGGCGGAGGTGCAGCTTTCCGGCGCCCGGATGGATTCCAGCCAGGAGCTGGAGGCCTACCGCCGGGCGGAGCGGGCGGAACGGGTTGCCCGGGAGCGGGCGAACTTGGTGTATGCCCAGACCGGAGCGGTGCTGAATCAGGCCTCCAACCGGGTAGAGGGGGCCATCCGGCAGGTTACCGGCATCTCCCAGCAGGTCAGCTCCCAGCTGGATACCCTGCAGGCTGCCATTTCCGCCAGCCGTCTGGCCTTGCAGGACGCGGCGGACACCATTAACCGGCTGAAACCGAAACAGGAATAATGCTTCTCCCCGCCGCCAGGAATGACGGCGGGGATTCGTGTGTTAAGGAGAATGGATATGTGGATCCGAAAGCCTTCCTTTTATGATGATTTCCACTGCATCGCGGCCCAATGCCCCGACAGCTGCTGCAAGGAGTGGGATGTGGCGGTGGATGGGGAGAAAGCGGCCCTTTACCGGTCCCTTCCCGGGGAGCTGGGGGACCGGCTGCGCCTCTTTTTGCAGGAGGACGAGGGCGAGACTTACCTGACGCTGGAGAATGGCCGCTGCCCCATGTGGCGCTCTGACGGCCTTTGCCGCATTCAGGCGGAGCTGGGAGAGCAGGCCCTTTGCAAAACCTGCCGGGAGTTCCCCAGACTGACCCATGATTACGGCGGCTTTGTGGAATTTGGGCTGGAGCTCAGCTGCCCGGAGGCGGCGCGGATCCTGCTGTCCCGGGAAAGCTGGAATTGGGTTTGTGACGGCGAAAAACCTGCCTCCGATGACCGGGAGGAAGAAACCATGGCCCTGCTTCTGCAAACCCGGGAGGAAGCGATGGGCCTTACGGAGGCGGAGAACCCCATTGCTTCCCTGCTTTATTATGGACTCTATGTTCAGGAGCTGCTGGATGGCGGAGCCGAAACCGGCTTTGATCCGGAAAGCATTCCCGATTTCCCGGGAAATGGGGATGTGGAAGTCTTTCTGGATGTGTTCCGGAGGCTGGAGATCCTCACCCCGGCCTGGGAAAACCGGCTGAAGCACCCCTGCCCCAGAAGGCTCCAAAAGGAAGACCGGGCCATGCTGCGTTATTTTATCTCCCGCTACTGGCTCCAGGCTATCTCGGATTTCGACCTGATTGCCAGGGTGAAATTCCTGCTTTCCTGTGTGCTGCTGGTGTGCGTGCTGGGCGGAGATGCTCTGGAGACCGCTCAGCTCATGTCCAAGGAGATTGAAAACGACGCGCAGAATGTGGATGCCCTGCTGGACGGCGCCTACACCCTGCCCGGCCTGACGGATGCCAATTTGCTGGCCTTGTCTGAAATGGTAAAAAATGGTTCATAATTTATTTACGGAAAATGTGATTTTCCCTCTTGCATTTTTTGCCTGGGTGGTATATGATAGCTTAGCACTCGGGAAGAGTGAGTGCTAAGATTGTAGATCATCGCCGGAGGGCCTCCTCCGACAGTCTAAATACCTAAGTATGGAGGAATTATTATGAAGCTGAAGCCTATGGCTGACAACGTTCTTCTGAAGCAGCATGAAGCTCAGGAGACCACCGCATCCGGAATCATTCTCGCCACCACCAGCAAGGAAAAGCCCGCGATTTACGAGGTTGTTTCCGTTGGCCCCGGCACCAAGGACGTAACCATGACCGTTTCCGTGGGAGACAAGGTCGTTGTGGGCAAGTTCGTTGGCACAGATGTGACTCTGGACAAGGTGGAATACAAGTTCGTCAAGCAGGATGACATCCTGGCTGTTGTGACTGACTAAGGAGGAAATGTGTTATGTCTAAGATGATTGTTTACGGCGAAGAAGCCAGAAAGAAGCTGCAGTCCGGCATCGACCAGCTGGCCGATACCGTTAAGGTAACCCTGGGACCCAAGGGCCGCAATGTGGTTCTGGGCAAGAAGTACGGTTCTCCCCTGATCACCAACGATGGCGTGACCATCGCCAAGGAGATCGAGCTGGAGGATGCCTTTGAGAACATGGGCGCTCAGCTGATCCGCGAGGTTGCCACCAAGACCAACGATGTTGCCGGTGACGGCACCACCACCGCAACCCTGCTGGCCCAGGCCATCACCCGGGAGGGCCTGAAGAACCTGTCCGCCGGTGCTAACCCCATGGTGATGCGCAAGGGCATTGAAAAGGCCGTTGCCGCCGCTGTGGAAGCCATCAAGGCCAACTCCGTTCCCGTTCACGGCTCCGAGGACATCGCCCGGGTAGGTACCGTTTCCTCCGGTGACGAGTCCATCGGCAAGCTGATCGCCGAGGCCATGGAGAAGGTGGGCACCGAGGGTGTCATCACCATCGAAGAGAGCAAGACCGCCGAGACCGGTCTGGATGTGGTGGAAGGTATGCAGTTTGACCGGGGCTATATCTCCCCCTACATGGTCACCGATACCGACAAGATGGAAGCCGTCCTGGATGACGCCTACCTGCTGATCACCGATAAGAAGATTGCCTCCATTCAGGAGATCCTGCCCATTCTGGAGCCCATTGTCAAGTCCGGCCGGAAGCTCATCATCATTGCGGAGGACGTGGAGGGCGACGCCCTGGCAACGCTGCTCCTGAACCGTCTGCAGGGCCGCTTCAATGTGGTCTGCGTCAAGGCCCCCGGCTTCGGCGACCGCCGCAAGGAAATGCTGCAGGACATCGCTGTCCTCACCGGCGGCACCGTGATTTCCAGCGATCTGAACATGGAGCTCAGTGACGCACAGATGACCGACCTGGGCCACTGCCGTCAGGTTGTGGTTACCAAGGATACCACCACCATCGTTGACGGCGACGGCACAGAGGAAGCCATCAAGGAGCGGGCCCACATGATCCGTTCCGCCATCGCCACCACCACCTCCGATTACGACCGTGAAAAGCTTCAGGAGCGTCTGGCAAAGCTGTCCGGCGGTGTCGCCGTGATCAAGGTCGGCGCCCAGACCGAGACTGCTATGAAGGAGCAGAAGCTGAGAGTGGAAGACGCGCTGAACGCCACCCGGGCTGCCGTGGAAGAGGGCATCGTGGCCGGCGGCGGCACCGCTCAGGTCAATGCTATCGAGGCGGTTGAGAAGCTGGTTGCCACCCTGCATGGCGACGAGAAGACCGGCGCCCGGATCATTGCGGTGGCGCTGCAGGCTCCTATCCGCCAGATTGCCGAGAACGCCGGCGTGGACGGCAGCGTGGTCTTTGAGAAGATCCGCACCTCCGGCAAGGTTGGCTTCGGCTACAATGCTTACACCGAGGAGTATGTGGATATGATCCCCGCCGGTATTGTTGATCCCACCAAGGTTACCCGTTCCAGCCTGGAGAATGCCGCATCCATCGCCTCCTGCGTGCTGACCACCGAGAGCCTGGTCGTGGATAAGCCAGACCCCGCCGCGGACGCCGCAGCCGCCGCTGCTGCCGCCCAGGGTGGCGGAATGTACTAAGCCATATTGAAGCCCCCGGGAGAAATCCCGGGGGCTGTTGTGGTTAGTGGGGGAAAGGGGGATATAGCTGATTAAGGAGTGCGCCCGCAGGGCGCCTTGGCTTCCCCCGGGGGGAAGCTGTCAGCGAAGCTGACTGATGAGGATTGCGGGCAGAAACCTTTCCGGATCAGCAAGGTTGGAACTTATTCTGGCCTGTCAGCTAAGAAAAAGTACCAACCTTCCCAAAAATCGGAGTGTAGCCGCCCGAGTTCCTCATCCGTCTCGCCCTTGCGGGCGAGCCACCTTCCCCCCGGGGGAAGGCAAGGCGCCTGCGGCGCATTTTCCTTAATCAACAAAAGAACCCTTTCCTCAACCAACGGTGTCCCTTGCCAACGCTTTCCTCCGTCCCTTGCACAGCTTATACAGCTCCTCTGCCGCAAGCCTGGGCTTGGCCACGGGGGTGGGGGTCTTGGGGAAGCAGTAGTATAGGAAATCCTGATTGCCGATGCACACCATGTCGCCCAGCTCGTACCAGTAGTAGTCGGCGTAGAGCCCATAGGAGGCGGTGGGGCTCTGACTGTAGCGGAGGGTTCCGTCACAGCCCGTCAGGGAAAAGCCGGTGCAGTCGTGGGTCAGGTGGCCGGAGCCCACCTGATAGATGGCCCTGTAGTCCCGCATCACGGCAATATCCACATCCGCTTCCAGCCGGTAGGTGCCAGCCAGTATTTCCCGGCGTACATTTTCCCGTTCCCAGGCGTACCAGTCCGGGATGTGGGAAAACTCCGTTTCCCCCTCCGTGGCCTCCAGCTGGCCCAGGGGCGTGAGGATCCATTCCTTGCCGCAGCTTCCGCAGGTCAGACGGTCACCCTTGCCCAGGGTGGTTCCTTCGGCGCCGCAGTGGGGGCATTTGTAAAGGATCCGGTGCAGGCCGTCCGCCCGGGTGGGATCGGTGATGGAGAGCCTCTGTTCCTTCTGCCACCGGAAGTGGTCAAAGGTGAAGGCTTTGTCCAGCCCGTCGGACAGCTCCTGCACGGTTTTCGCTTTGATTTCCTCGGGCGTGTACAGGCAGCGGACACTGGCGGATACGGGTACGGCTTTGCGCACCTTCAGTTCGTTGTACAGGGGATTCCGGGAAAATGCGCCCTGGGTGGACACCATCATCAGGGGAACGCCGAACTTTTTCAGCAGCACTCCCATTTTCCTGGGCAGAGGCGTGGCGGTGCCGTCAAAGGAATAGCTGGCCTCCGGGTACATGAGCACACTGATTTTCAGGGTTTTCAGGCAGTATTCAATGTCCCGCACCAGCTGCAGATCGGTGACGAATTTTCGGGTGGGAATGCAGCCGATGGAGCGCATCAGGTGCTCCATGGCGCCATGCATCCCCACAAAGCCGTCGCTGGTGCACACAATGGCGTAGGGACGGGGATAGAAAAGCCTGCTGACAATGGACAGGTCCAGGAAGCAGGAGTGGTTCATAAAAATCAGGCAGGGCTGCTCCTTTGGAATTTTGGACAGCTCGTTGGTTTCGCAGCGAAAGCCGGTTCCGGCCAGAGCAAAACCGCTGAGCCCATAGATAAGGGTGCGCAGGGCGATGCCGGGCTTTCGGGGAGCCCGGTGGGGCGGCAGAGGCAGCGCCTGAACTTCGGAATATGGAAGCTGTCTGACAGTGGTTTTCATATGCTCCGTCCTCCCGGATGCTTTTTATTACATTATAGGAGATTTGTCACAAAAAAGTCAAGCGAGGGCGGAGCGGGAAATGAGCATATCAGAATTTGACTGTGTTTGGCCACTTCACGCATTTCCCAGAAAAAGGCGGGGATTGCTTTGGCGCTTAAGGGGAAAATAGGAGAAACCTGCGAAAAACGGAAATATTTCTTAAACTTTGAGAAAGCACTTTGCAAAATGAAAGGAATATGCTATAATACCGTGAGATAACCATGCTATCATCAAGAAATTCGAAAAAAGAGGCGTATCTATGCTGGATCTTTCTCAGGTTTCCGTGGTTCTGCCCTCTCTGGACCCGGACGAAAAGCTGGATGCCGTAATCGACGGTCTCCTGGAATATGGATTTACGGACATCATTCTGGTGAATGACGGCTCCAAGCCGGAAAACCTGCCCCGTTTCCAAAACGCGGCGCAGAAGCATAAAGAGATTACCCTGCTGCACCATGAGGTGAACCGGGGAAAGGGCGCGGCGCTGAAAACGGCCTTTGCCTGGTTTCTGGAAAACCGGCCCCAGGGCCTGGGCGTTGTCACCGTGGACGGAGACAATCAGCACCACCCGGAGGATACCAGAGCCTGCTGCCAGCGGATGCTGGAAACCGGGAATGTGGTGCTGGGCTGCCG
This sequence comes from Oscillospiraceae bacterium, assembly GCA_017622995.1. Classification (GTDB taxonomy): domain Bacteria; phylum Bacillota; class Clostridia; order Oscillospirales; family Oscillospiraceae; genus Faecousia. The sequence continues at coordinate 81,877 of JAGAQA010000029.1, read as the reverse complement.
GGATTTCACCGGCCCCGAGGTGCCTGCCAGAAGCCGGTTCGGCAATCACACCACCTCTCTGGTCTTCAAGCTCTTCTGCGGCATGACCCTGTCCGATACCCAGACCGGTCTGCGGGCGATTCCCAGGGACGCGGTTGAAAAATTCCTGACGGTTTACGGCGACCGGTTCGAGTACGAAACCAATATGCTGCTGGCCATGAAGACCATGGGCATCCCCTATGAAGAGGTTAGCATCCGCACCGTGTATATTGAGGAGAACAAAAGCTCCCATTTCCATGCCATCAAGGATTCCTGGCGGATTTACAAGCTGATTCTTGCCCATTTCTTCCGCTATACCCTTTCTTCCGCGGTCTGCGCCTGCGTGGACACGGGAGTGTTTGCCCTTCTCGATTGGGCCCTTCGGGGGGCAGCCGCTGTGATTCATGCCACGGTTCCCTATGTGGGCGCCAGAGCGGTATCCTCCCTGCTCAACTTCTTTCTGAACAAAAAGCTGGTATTCCAATCGGGCGTGAAGACGGGGAAAGCCATGCTGCGCTATTATCTGCTGGCAGTGCCTCAGATGGCTGCCCAGATGCTGCTCACCAACGGACTGTTCAGACTGCTGCGGATCAGTGAAACAGCCGGTGGGATTCGTACATTGTGGTATGTCATTGTGATGGTGTGCCTGTATTTTCTGAGCTATACGATCCAGCAGCGCTGGGTCTTTGCCGTATCCAAAAACGACCAGTGAGGTATTTGTCATGCGAGATAAAGTAACTCCCCAGGGCCCCGGGAAAAACACCGGGTATCCCAATCAGGCCAATGTTTCCGTGAAGCCCCCCAAGAAAAAGGGCAGCGGGCTTCTGGGCCGGATCATCCGCCGGTTTTTCCTGCTGCTGTTCACCGTCATCTTCCTGGTGGTGGGCGCGCTGACGCTTGTTATGCGGCACATTTTTGACGGCCCCTCCGAGGAGGCCAAGCGGGTGCTCACCATGTCCCTGCTGGAGCCCAGCGCTACCAAGTGGATTCCCGCCCTGTTCATCGGTGAGGAAGCGGTGGACGAGATCCGCAATGCCGGTAAGGGCCAGATGACGGAAGAAACCACCGACCTGGACCAGATCGTCATCAATCGGGGCGGCTCCGTTGCTTCCGGCGACAGCCACGAGTGGGACAACTATGCCGACGGTATTCGGATTGAGGAATATAAGGGCAAGACCTTCAATGCGCACATTATGATTGTTCGGGACCCTGCCCGGGTGAGCCTGGGCGTTTCCTATGAGCACAACGGCTCCAACGCTTCCGGTTTCTCCGAGAGCAACCCCGGTATCCGGCTGAACCAGGTGATGAATCAGTACCCGGACATCACCGCCGTGATCAATGCCGGCGCCTTCAACGATGACGGCACCGCCAATGCCACCGTGGGCTCCATTCCCGCGGGCCTGACGGTTTCCGGCGGCAAGGTGGTTTCCGACATTTACAAGGGCATGGTTCCCGAAGAGGGCTTCTGCGGCTTCAACAAGGACGACAAGATGGTGGTTGCCAAGAGCATGACCGCCGCTCAGGCTGTTGAGCAGAACATCCGGGACGGCTGTGAGTTCGGTCCCGTGCTGATTATCAACGGCGAGGTGAACCAGGAGGTCTACTCCGGCAACTCCGGCTACAACCCCCGTACCGCCATGGGCCAACGTGCAGACGGCGCGGTGATCTTTGTCTGTGCGGACGGCCGTCAGGCAGGTTCCATCGGCGCCACCTATAAGGACATTATTGATATTCTCCAGGAGTACGGCGCGGTCAATGCCTGCAACATGGACGGCGGCTCCTCCTCCATCATGTACTATCGGGATACCGAGGGCCGCTACGGCGAAGCCGGGCAGGTCCAGATGATCAACAGCTATTCCGTTCTGCAGTCTGAGCCCAGAAGAATGCCTGACTTCTGGATGGTTAAATAAAGGGGGCGCGGAAAATGTATCAGGGAAAATTTGAAGCAAAGAACCGCGCCGCGCGGTCCAGCACCCCCGCTCCCGAGCAGGAGGCGCCCCGCCAGGTGTATAAGCCCCACCAGAGCGCTTCCGAGGCGGCAAAGGCCCAGATGCCCCAGGCCCGTCCCCAGACTCCGGGCGGCGGAGCCCAGCAGCGGCCGGTGCAAAACGGCCAGCGGCCCGCGCCCAACGGGGGCAGACCCCAGCAGGCGCCCTACGGCGGCCAGCGACCCCAGAACCCCTATCCCAATATGCAGCGCGGACAGGTGGCAAAGCCCCAGAAAAAGGGCCCCCATCTGGATTCCATCATTTTCTATACCCTGTATTTCCTGTTCATCGCCATTTTTGTGGGCGGCACCTTCCTGGGGCTCAACTGGCTGGATAACTGGCTGGTGGATTACGAGGCAGCCCAGCCCACCGTCAAGTGCCAGGAGGTATTTGACGAGCTGTTTGGCGCTCCCGACTGGGGCAAGCTCTACGATCTGGCAGGCATTCAGGATACCGCCTATGAAGGAAAGGATGCCTTTGTTGCCTACATGACCGAAAAGGTGGGAGATAACCCCCTGACCTTTGTGGAAACCTCCGCAGGCCTGTCCGGCGACAAGAAATATTTTGTCAAGCTGGGGGATGAGCGAATCGCCTCCTTCACCCTGGAGGGCAAGCAGGAAAAGAAAACCGATATTCCCGACTGGCAGTTCGGCAAGGTGGAACTGTTCTTTGCCCGGGAGGATGGCTACCTCATCCAGAAGGTGGATGGACATACCGCTTATGTCAATGGCGTTGCCCTGGACGATAGCTTTACCATCCAGATCACCTCCACCTCCGCTGAGGAGTTCCTGCCCATCGGCACCACCGGTGCAAAGACCTGCATCCAGCGCATCGATGGCCTCATGGTCAAGCCCACCGTCACCGTGAAGGATCAGACCGGCGCAGAGATGCCCGTGACCTACGATGAGGAAAAGGGCATGTTTATGGAGCAGACCGAGTCCAATACCATTACCGCCGAGGAGCAGAACTGCGTTATCGGCGCAATGAAGGCATACGCCGAATTCATGATTAAGGCAACTGATGCAAGAAAGAACCTAGCAATATATTATGATACAAACGGTGATGCGTATAAAGATATCATCAAGGCGGTCACCGACTGGAATACCGACCGCGGTCACCGGTTCATGAATGAATCCGTCACCGATTACTGCAAGTATACCGATGACCTGTTCTCTGCCCGTGGTCATATTACCATGAACGCGACCCTGAAGGATGGCAACACCACGGATTACGAAGTGGATGTAGCTCTGTTCTTCCGGAAGAAGGACGGCGCCTGGAAGTGCTACGGCATGACCAATGAGGATGTGACCAAGCCCGTGGGCAAGGTACGGCTGACCTTTATCGACAACAACGGCGTTACCCTGGTGGATGATTTCTTCCGGACCGACGAGTCTGTCCTGACCACGCCGGTGCTGTCCGCGCCGGAAGGAAAGGTCTTCTCCGGCTGGTATAAGGAGAGCAACGAGGGCGGCCGCAAGGAGCTGACCATCGTCTTCACGCCCGACGAAAACGGAAAGGTGACGATCCCTGCCGGCACCACGCTGGAGCCCATGACCCTGTATCCTCTGTTTGAGGATGCGGCTGCCGCGGCAGAAGCCACCGAAGCAACGGAATAAGAAATAAGAGGAGATGCCTATGTTCACGGCCCTGCAAACCATGCTAAACTCTGTGGCAGTATCCTTTGACCTGCCCATCCTGGACTGGATCCAGGAAACCATGCAGTGCACCTTCCTGGACAAAACAATGCCCATTGTCACCCTGTTCGGTGACGGCGGCGTGTTCTGGATCGGAATTGCTGTTCTGCTGCTGTTCTTTGCCAAGTACCGCAAAACCGGCTTTTCCATGGGCATGGCCCTGGTTCTGGGCCTGGTGGTGTGCAACATCACCCTGAAGCCCCTGGTAGCCCGCATCCGTCCATACGATTTCCAGCTGCAGGAATTTGGAAGAGAAATTACGCTGCTCATATCTGCACAGCATGATTTTTCCTTCCCCTCGGGACATACCATCGCTTCCTTTGAAGCCTGTACAGTGCTGCTGCTCCATGATAAGCGCATGGGCATCCCCGCAACGGTGCTGGCTATTCTGATTGCCTTCTCGAGGCTTTATCTGTATGTCCACTATCCGACCGACGTGCTGGTAAGCCTGGTGCTGGGCATCGCCTTTGGCCTGCTGGGCAACTTCCTGGTAAACCTCATCTACAAGAAATGGGTTTATAACGGCAAGTACGCGGAATGATTTCCCCGGCCGCCTCCTGTGAGGCGGCCGGTTTTTTTACCTGGCTATCCGCGGCGAAAAGGCGGAGGACAGCCGCGGCAGGCTTCCAACCCGCTCTGCACAAAAACAAGGGGGATACCGGTGGGGCAAAACCCATACTTATGAAGATAAAAGAGGGAAAACAGCGATTTTTCGTCTGAATTACATCGATCGGAAGGAAATATGCACAAAAACGAGGGGATTATTTCTGCGAAAAAAATTGGAAGAATACGGGGAAAATCTTCGTATCCTATTGACATTGGAATAAAAAAGTGATATGCTTCATTCGGTACTTAAGTACCGAATGCAAGCGTGCGGAGAGTCACCCCAACGGCGACCCGCATAAGTCCTGTATGTACCCGGGCCATTCCAACGGCAGGGTGCCGATTACACAATACAAGGAGAATGATTAACATGGGATTCAAAACTGACATCGAAATCGCACAGGAAACCGTTATGCAGCCCATTACCGAGGTCGCCAAGACCGCCGGTGTGGACGAGAAGTATCTGGAGCAGTACGGCAAGTACAAGGCAAAGGTTGACTACAACATCCTGAAGGACATGGCTGACAAGCCCGACGGCAAGCTGGTTCTGGTTACCGCCATCAACCCCACTCCCGCCGGCGAAGGCAAGACCACTACCAATGTTGGTCTGGCTGACGGCCTGAAGAAGATCGGCAAGAATGTCATCGTTGCCCTGCGTGAGCCCTCCCTGGGCCCTGTGTTTGGCGTTAAGGGCGGTGCTGCCGGCGGCGGCTACGCTCAGGTTGTCCCCATGGAGGACATCAACCTGCACTTCACCGGTGACTTCCACGCAATCGGCGCTGCCAACAACCTGCTGGCCGCTATGCTGGATAACCACATCTATCAGGGCAATGCTCTGAACATCGACCCCCGTCAGATCGTATGGCGCCGCTGCGTGGACATGAACGACCGTCAGCTCCGCTTCGTCGTTGACGGCCTGGGCGGCAAGACCAACGGCGTACCCCGTGAGGATGGCTACGACATCACCGTTGCTTCCGAAGTCATGGCTGTTCTGTGCCTGGCTTCCGACATCAATGACCTGAAGGCCCGCCTTGCCCGCCTGGTGGTTGCCTACACCCGGGACGGCAAGCCCGTCACCGCCGGTGACCTGAATGCACAGGGCGCTATGGCCGCTCTGCTGAAGGATGCTCTGAAGCCCAACCTGGTTCAGACCCTGGAGCATACCCCCGCATTCGTACATGGCGGTCCCTTCGCCAACATTGCCCACGGCTGCAACTCCGTCACCGCGACCAAGATCGCTCTGAAGCTGGGTGACTACGCCGTTACCGAGGCCGGCTTCGGTGCTGACCTGGGCGCTGAGAAGTTCCTGGACATCAAGTGCCGCATGGCTGGCCTGAAGCCCAACTGTGTGGTTCTGGTTGCCACCGTCCGGGCCCTCAAGTACAACGGCGGCGTGCCCAAGGCCGAGACCGGCAAGGAGAACCTGGAGGCTCTGGAGAAGGGCCTGCCCAACCTGCTGCGTCACGTGGAGAACATCACCAAGGTTTACAAGCTGCCCTGCGTGGTTGCCATCAACCGGTTCCCCCTGGATACCGAGGCCGAGCTGAAGCTGGTGGAAGAGAAGTGCAAGGAGCTGGGCGTCAACGTGGTCCTGTCCGAAGTTTGGGCAAAGGGCGGCGAAGGCGGCATCGAGCTGGCCAAGGAAGTTGTCCGTCTGTGCGAACTGCCCAATGACTTCACCTTCAGCTACGATGTAAACGCTCCCATCAAGGATAAGATCGAGGCCATTGTCAAGAAGATCTATCATGGCGACGGCGTGGTCTTCACCGCCAACGCGGAGAAGCAGATCAAGACCCTGACCGAGCTGGGCTACGACAAGATGCCCATCTGCATGGCCAAGACTCAGTACTCCTTCACCGACGATCAGACCAAGCTGGGCGCCCCCGAGGGCTTCACCATCACCGTTCGGAACGTCAAGGTTTCCGCCGGTGCCGGCTTCCTGGTTGCGCTGACCGGCGAGATCATGACCATGCCCGGCCTGCCCAAGGTCCCCGCTGCTGAGCGGATCGACGTGGACGAGAACGGCAAGATTTCCGGCCTGTTCTAAGTAGCGGAAACTCCACTTCAATCATCTGCGGCCGGACAGGGGATCTTTTGGCCCAGTCATGCGGAATCCAAAGCTCGAAATACACAAAGTATTCCTTCGCTTTTGATTCCTTTGTCTGAACCAAAATCTCTCCCTGCCAGCACTTGCTGATTGAACCGGAGCTTCCTTGTGGAAAGCACAAGGGTAGTTCCCATAATACCGAGCACCTGAGCGCAGGCGGCCACCGCCGCCTGCGCTTTTCACTTGAAATAAGGAGCGTACAATTTTATGGATATGACTATGGAATCCTGCCGCAGGTTTGTGGAAGTCCTGGCCTCCGATGCTCCCGCCCCCGGCGGCGGCGGCGCGGCTGCCCTGGTGGGCGCCATCGGCACCGCTCTGGGCAATATGGTTGGCTCCCTGACGGTGGGTAAAAAGAAGTATGCCGATGTGCAGGAAGAGATCCTGGACCTGAAGGCCAAGTGTGATGCCCTGCAGAAGGAGTTGCTGGATCAGGTGGAAGCCGATGACAAGGGATTCGTTCCTCTGGCCAAGGCCTACGGCATTCCCAAGGATGATCCCAACCGGGATACCATTCTGGAAGAGGCCACCGTCACCGCCTGCGCCGTGCCCATGCACATTATGGAGCTGAGCTGCCAGGCCATTGAATACATCTCCGTCTTCGCCGCCAAGGGCAGCCGTCTGGCCGTTTCCGATGCGGGCTGCGCCGCCGTGTGCTGCAAGGCAGCATTGCAGGCCGCTTCCCTCAATGTGTTCATCAACACCAAGTCCCTCAAGAACCGGGAAGTCGCCGAGGAGATGAACGCAAAGGCAGGCGGAATGCTCACGAAATATTGCCCCATGGCTGATGAAATTTTCAACAGCGTCAAGGCCCTGTTCGGCCAATAAGAAATAGGAGGAAATCATATTATGGCGAAGCTGCTGCTGGGCAAGGAAGTTACCGATGCCCTGAATGCCAATCTGCAAGTGAGAACCGCCGCCCTGAGGGAGAAGGGCGTTGTCCCCACCCTGGGCATCATCCGTGTGGGCGCGGACCCCAGTGATGTGAGCTACGAGAAGGGCGCTACCAAGCGCGCCGAGCTGGTGGGTGTGGAGGTCAAGAAGTTTGAGCTGCCCGCCGACGCCACCAAGGCCGATGTGCTGGCGGTCATCGATCAGGTGAATGCCGATGATTCCATCCACGGCGTGCTCATGTTCCGGCCCCTGCCCAAGCACCTGAAGGCAGATCAGAACGAGATCTGCAACCGTCTGGATCCCAGAAAGGATATGGACTGCATGACCCATATGAGTAACGCCGGTGTGTTCGAGGGCCTTTCCCTGGGCTACGCCCCCTGCACCCCCGCTGCCTGTATGGAGATTCTGGACTACTATGGCATCGACTGCAAGGGTAAGAACGCGGTTGTCATCGGCCGCAGCCTGGTTGTGGGCAAGCCCGCTGCCATGATGCTCATGGGCAAGAATGCCACCGTCACCGTCTGCCACACCAAGACCGTGAACACCGCGGAAATCTGCAGGAACGCGGACATCATCGTGTCCGCTGCCGGTGTGCTGAACTCCCTGACCAAGGAATATGTCCGTCCCGGCCAGGTGGTCATTGACGTGTCCATCAACTGGGATGCAAACAAGCCCAACGCCAAGGGTGGTTTGGGCGGTATTGCCGGTGACGCAAAGTTTGATGAGGTTGAGCCCATTGTGGACGCCATCACCCCCGTTCCCGGCGGCGTGGGCAGCGTGACCACCTCTGTGCTGATGAAGCATGTGGTGGAGGCTGCGGAGAAGCTCTGAGAAACGTCCTGCCGCCTGCGGATGCAGCCTTTACCGGCTGCGTCCCGGGCGGCTCCGTTTCTAGTAGGTGAATATATGAAAAAAATCAAAAATCTGTCAGAAAGCGACTTCCTCAAATGGGTTGTGGGGGCTTTCTCCGCAGCGTTCCTTATTGCCGCTTTCCTTGTGCCGGACCGGGCGGATATGCTGTCCGGACTGGGAAGAATCCTGAGCCAGCCCTGCAAGATCCCGGGCAACTGCTTCGCCATCGGCGGCTACGCCGGAACCCTGCTGAACATGGGACTGGTGGGCTTTCTGTGCCTGGGGCTCTATGTGGTTTTTGGGGCGGAAATGAATGCCGTTGCCACCCTGGCCTGCCTCCTGACCATTGGCTTCGGCTCCTGGGGCATCAACATTCTCAACGTCTGGCCCACCATCCTGGGCGCCATGCTGTACTGCGCGGTGAAAAAGCAGCCCCTCAAGGGCAGTGTTACCGCCATGCTCTTTACCACCGGTATTGCCCCCCTGATTTCCGACCTGCTGGTCCGCTATCCCGGCGCGGAGGTGGTGGGGTTCAACCTGTTGGGGGGCATTCTGGCCGTTGTGGTAGGCCTCTTCATCGGCTTCCTGGTTCCCGCGGGTCTTTCCCACTCGCCCACTGTTCACAAGGGCTTTGACCTGTACAGCGCGGCGCTGCCTGTGGGCATGATTGCGTTTATGACCCAGGCAATGCTGTTCAAGACCCTGGGCGTGGCCCTTCCCAGCGCCCTTCCCGGTGAGACGCTGCAGATCGCTTCCCGGATGCTTGCCAATGTGTTCTGCATCACGGTTTACGGCATCGCCATTGCGGTGGCACTGCTCATGGGCTGCACGCCAAAAAAGTATTGGGATTTTATCTCCTCCGGCAAACGGGTGGCCAGCGTCAGCGGCACCCTGGGCACCGACGTGTTCCTGATGAACTTCGGCGTATTTGGCCTGTTCATCCTGGGCTACTACAACCTGGTTGGCGCCAGCTTCAACGGTGTCACTTTCGGCGTCATGTTCTGTATGCTGGCAACCTGCAATTCCGGCTCCCATCCTCTGAACACCTGGCCCATGCTGGCAGGCTACATCATCGGCGCCTTTGTCTGTGAAAAGCTGGCCGGTCCTGTTGGCGGAACCTATGCGAACTTCATTGCCTCCCAGAGCATCCTGGTGGGTGCCTGTTATTCCAACGGCCTGTCTCCCGTTGTGGATAAGTACGGCTGGGGCCTAGGCATTGTCTTTGGACTGGCCCATTTCCTGCTGGTTACCTCGGTGCCCAATATGCACGGCGGCTTCTGCCTGTACAACGGCGGCTTTACGGCGGCCCTGATCTGCCTGCTGTTTATGCCCACCGTGGAAAACCTGCTTCCCAGCAAAGAGGAACGGGCTGCAAAGAAGCTTGCGAAATAAACGCTTTCTCCACACCGGGATTCCCGGTGTGGATTTTTTGTGGGCGTGGTTGGAGAAAGGGAGATTTTGCGAATTGTCAATTGTCAATTCACAAAAGCACCCGATTGTCACCCAAAGCGTTGCCGGATGTTTAAGATTTCCTGAAGATTCCTCCATTCCTATTGACGGTTCAGAAATGGGGTGCTATATTGACCGTATTAGTACAGTTCATACGCTTTCAAAGGAGGGACGCTATGCTGCATCTGGATTATCGGGATATTCGACCCATTTATGCTCAGATCACCGACGGGATCTGTCACCAGATTTCTGCCGGGGTTCTGCAAAAGGGGGATAAGCTCCCCAGTGTACGGGAGCTGGCGGTGGAGCTGTCCATCAACCCCAATACCATCCAGCGGGCCTACCGGCAATTGGAAATAGAGGGTTGGATTGCCACCGTGCCTGGGAAGGGCTGCTTTGTCTGCGGGGTACCCATGGCGGATCCCCGGGAGGAAATCAGGCTCCTGCGGCAGTTTGAGGACACGGCAAAAAAGCTGTTGGCTATGGGCTACACCACCCGGGAACTGATCGAGAAGCTTACGGAGGAAGAGAACCATGCTTGAAATGAAGGAAGTGTACAAAACCTTCGGTGTGCAGAAAGCACTGGACGGCCTGACCTTAAGGGTACCCAGAGGCGCTGTCTACGGCCTGGTTGGCCCCAACGGCGCGGGGAAAACCACGGCGATCCGTCACCTGACCGGCGTTTATCGGGCAGACAGCGGAACCGTGACCCTGAACGGTCAGCCCATTGATGAAAACCTTCTGGCAAAGGAAAAAATCTGCTGTGTGGCAGATGAGCCCTTCTACTTTCCTGGGGCCAGCCTTCTGGACATGAAGACCTATTATTCCGGCATCTACCCCCAGTTTGATGAAAAACGGTTCCGGGAGCTTCAGGCTGTGTTCACTCTGCCCCAAAAGAGCCCCATCCGGCGCTTCAGCAAGGGCATGCAGAAGCAGGCGGCGTTTCACCTGGCTCTGTCCACGCAGGCCCAGGTGCTGATTCTGGATGAGCCGGTGGACGGCCTGGACCCGGTTATGCGGCGGCAGGTGTGGAGCCTGATTCTGGATGATGTGGCCCGCCGGGAGACAACGGTTTTGGTATCCTCTCACAATCTGCGGGAGCTGGAAGACATCTGCGACCATGTGGGTATTATGAAGGCCGGCAAAATGCTGGCGGAGCGGAGCCTTTCGGACATGCAGGGCAGTACGGTCAAGCTGCAAATGGTGGGAGACGCTCCGGAAGGATTGGAGATTCTCCACAAAGCCTCCTCCGGACGGCTCAATACCTACATCGTCCGGGGCTCCATACCCCAGGTGCAGGCAGCTGTAGAGCGGGTGAACCCGGCGTACTTTGATATTCTCCCCCTGTCTCTGGAAGAGATCTTTATTTATGAAGTGGGAGGTGGGTCTCATGAGACTGAAAGTATCCTTCTGTAACAAAACCGTACTGAAAACGGACATCGTCCGCTACGCGCCTCTCTGGGGCGGCTACACACTGATGCTGGCCCTGCTCACTCTGATGTGCATCCGTGCCCCCGGGGAGAGCCCCGAGTATGCCTACGCGGAAATGGTGCGGCTGTTTTCCGCCCGGGCGGGGCATATGGTGTTCATCAACGGCTTTTATGCCCTGGCGGTAGTACAGGCCCTGTGGGGGGATCTTCTGACACCAAGGCTGTGCAACTCTCTGCACGCCATGCCCGTAACCCGGGACGGCTTCTTCGGCGCACACCTGGTTTCCGGTGTGCTGTTTGCCATTGTGCCCAATGTGCTGGTCTATTCTCTTGCCGCGCTGATGGTGCCCGGAGAGATTGCCGCCGCGCCGCTGATGACCCTGGCGGCGGCGTGCCTGCAGTACCTGTTTTATCTGGGTGCTGCATTGGTTGCCGTGCAGCTGGCGGGCAACCGGATGGGCATGGTACTTGCCTACGGAATGCTCAATTTCTTTTCCATATTGGTGTATTGGTTCTGCGCGCAGGTCTTCACCCCTCTGACCTACGGCACAGAGGCAAACGTCAACTGGATGGCCAATATCTGCCCCACAGTGGTGATGTACCGGGGAAGCTACTTTACCCCGCTGGAACACTATCTGGACACGCCTACCGCCAGCATCTATTACTATGACGGCATGGAGCGGGGCAGACTTTGGGTGCCTGCCATGGCCTGTGCTCTGGTGGGGGTGGGGCTCATCGCCCTTGCCCAGTTCCTGTACCGCCGACGGAAGCTGGAAAGCGCCGGGGACCTGTTGGCCTATCCGGGGCTGGCACCGGTGTTTCTGGTGATGAACACCCTGATGGTGGCGGCTTTCATCCACCTGGGGGTGAGCCTGATGGATTTTGAAGCGGTCTCCCAGTATTTCTTCCTCCCACTGGGGTTGATTGTGGGCTATGTCTCCGGGCTGATGCTCCTGCGGCGCACCACCCGGGTGTTCCGCAAGCGACTGCTTCTGCCCCTGGCGGGGATTCTGGTGCTGTGCGCACTGACGGTCTGCGGCATCTATACCGACGTATTCAAGGTGATCCGCCGGGTGCCCCAGGAGAACCAGGTGATGTCCGTAACCGTGGAGCCGGTAAATGGAAATTACGGCCGGAAGCCCCTGGAGGTGACGGACCGGGAGAAGATCCAGGCGATTCTTTCCTACCACCGGGAATCCCTCAACGGCTGGCAGGATCAGGTGCGGGACGCGCTGCTGCAAAAAACAAGCTGCTGGAAGCCGGGGGCATATTTTAACGTCCGGCTGGAATACAAGCTGGAAAACGGCCGGACAATGGCCCGGCGCTATGCCCTGCGCAGGGATTTCTACAGCTCTCCCGAATTCATGAAGGTCATGTCCGCCCCGGAGCTGTCCCTGGGCTGCACGGAAGCGGAGCTGCGGGAGAAAATCGATCGGGCGGAGTATGTGATGTACGGAATGTACGCCCAGGACGAGGACGGCAGTTACCGGACGGTGGACTTCGAGGACCGCGACGGACTGTGCGACGCCATGATGATGGATTCCCGGGAGGGGACGCTTCTCAACTACAGCTTCTGGGATGAGACCTACGGCACCAGTCAGAGCGTGGAAAACCTGGGGGATCTGAGCATTCAGGGCGGCCGGGAGGACGACTACTATTACATCTGGTTCCCGATAAACGAAAACACCGCCCATACCCTGCGGTGGCTGGTCACCCACGAGGGGGAGTATATGGATGCAAAAGGCTGACCCAGAACTGTCAGTTTTGCCCCCTTCCCGGGGAATCCCTGGGGAGGGGGCTTTTTTGCGTGACTTTCCTGCTTACATATGCTATAGTGTAGCCAGAAACAGTCAGGAGGTGGCGGATATGGACAGAAAGCCAAGGGTGCTGCATATCTTAAGCGATGTGTTTTTCAGCGGAGCCGAGAATATGGTCTGCCAGATTGTGGAGATGTTCCGGGGAGAAATCGATATGGTCTATGCCTCCCCGGAGGGGCCCATCCGGGAAGCACTGGAGGCGCGGAATGTGATCTTTTTCCCCATTGCGTCGGTAACCCCCGGGGAAATCCGCAGAGCCATCCGGCAGGTCCGGCCGGATCTGGTCCACGCTCATGATATGAAGGCATCTGTGGCTGCCGCCGCGGCCTGCGGCAAAACGCCGCTCATCTCCCACATCCACAACAATGGCTTCGATTCCCGGAAGATTTCCCCCAAAACGGTGCTTTTCCAGCTTGCCTCGGGGAAAATCCGGCACATTTTCTGGGTGTCCCCGTCGGCCATGACGAGCTACCGGTTTTACGGCAGTGTAAAGCAGAAGAGCAGCGTTCTGCGCAATGTGATTGACCCCGGGGACCTGCTCCGGAAAGCGGACAGCGCCGGGCTCCAGGAGAACTACGATATTCTGTTCCTGGGCCGGATGTCCCAGCCCAAGAACCCTCTGCGTCTGGTGCGGGTTCTGGAGCTGGTGCAGAACCGGTATCCCCGGCTTCAGGCCGCCATCGTGGGCAAGGGAGATATGGAAGAAACGGTCCGGGCCGCCATTCAGGAAAGCCCTGCCCGGGATCACATCCATATGCTGGGCTATCAGAATAACGCCTACGGGCTGCTGAAAAGAGCAAAGCTGATGATCATGACCTCCCTTTGGGAGGGCACCCCCATGTGCGCCCTGGAGGCCATGGCCCTGGGGACGCCCATAGTCTCCACGCCGGTGGACGGCCTCTGCGATCTGGTGGATCCGGGGGTCACCGGCTTTCTGGAGGAGACGGACGAGGCTCTGGCGGACCGCTGTGCGGAGATCCTGAAGGATGGGGCTCTGCGGGAAAGGCTCAGCGAAGGGACCCTCCGAAAGGCGGAGGTACTTCTGAACCTGGAAACCTACAAGCAGCAGCTCCGGCTTGCCTACGGCTTTGAGAGGTGAAGACCATGAAAATCATGCAGATTGTTCCCAGCTTTGAGGTGGGCGGCGCGGAAACCATGTGCGCGGGGCTGTGCAAGGCTCTTGCCGCCATGGGCCATCAGGTGGTGGCCGCCAGCCTGTCTTCCATTCCCACCCAGATCACCCGGCAGCTTGCGGAGGCCGGTGTGGATGTGCGCTACCTGGACAAAAAGCCCGGCATGGACCTGGGCTGCGTGGGCAGGCTCAGAGCGCTGATTCGCCGGGAACGGCCCCAGGTGCTCCATACCCATCTGCACGCCCTGAAATACGCGGCGCTGACCTTCACAGGCGTGCCGATGATCCACACCATCCACAACCAGGCAGAGCAGGAGGCGGTTTCCCTGGACCAAAAAATCGGCCGTTTCCTCTTCCGGCAGGGGAAAGCGCTGCCGGTTGCCCTGAGCCCCCAGATCCGGGACTCCATCGTAAGGCTCTATGGTCTGCCGGAGGGGCAGATTCCCGTGGTGCGCAACGGCATTGATTTGAGCCGGTGCCAGGTCAAAACCGATTACAGCCTGCACGATCCGGTGGAACTGATCCATGTGGGCAGGTTCTATCCCCAAAAGAACCATGAGGCGATTCTGGATGCCCTGGTTCTTCTGAATCAGCGGGGGCTATCCGCCCGGGTGCGCTTTTTTGGAGAGGGTCCCCGGATGGAGGAGATTCAGGAAAAGGTAGCGTCTCTGGGCATTGACAGCCAGGTGCGCTTTGAGGGTGTCACCGACAATGTGTTTGTGCCTATGAGCCAATCGGATCTGTTTGTGCTGCCTTCCAGGTGGGAGGGGTTCCCTATGACGGTAATCGAGGCCATGGGAACCGGCCTGCCCGTCATCGCTTCCGATGTGGGCGGCCTGCGGGATATGGTGGAGGACGGGAAGGCCGGCATCCTCATCGAGCCCACGGCCCAGGCCCTAGCCCAGGCGGTGATGACCCTGGCCCGGGATGAAGAGACCCGGCAGGCCATGGGGGAACATGCCCGCCGGGCAGCCCAGGCATTTGGCGCAGAGGAAATGGCCCGCCGTTATGAGGAACTCTATGAGCAGAAGGGAAGAAAACCATGAACAGACTTTTGCGTGAGGGGACTGTGGCGCTTCGTAACCTGCTGAGCCCCCGAAAAGAGACCGCGCTGGATTCCATCTGGCAGGACACCGGCGGCAGCTGCCGCGTGGAGC
This sequence comes from Oscillospiraceae bacterium, assembly GCA_017622995.1. GTDB lineage: Bacteria > Bacillota > Clostridia > Oscillospirales > Oscillospiraceae > Faecousia. The sequence goes on along the minus strand of JAGAQA010000029.1, from coordinate 66,736 downwards.
GTCCGGCCCAGTGGCAGGACAGCAGCGTTGACATCAGCGTGATCATCCCCTGCTATAACAATGCTCCATACCTGAAAAAAAGCATACAGTCCGTGCTGGATCAACAGGGGAGCTTCACCCTGGAAGCGGTGGTCATCGACGACGGCTCCACGGATGAAACCCCGGAGATTCTGGCGCAGTTCCGGGGAGATCCCCGGGTGGTACTCCACCGGCAGGAAAATCAGGGCCATTCCGGCGCCCGGAATACAGGACTTTCCCTGTGTCACGGCGAATATATCCTGTTTCACGACAGTGATGATACCATGTGCCCCGGAGCCCTGGAAGCCCTGCTGACCCAGGCCAAAAGGCAGGATGCCGACATCGTTGCCGGAGGCTATCTGTGCGTCACCCCGGAAGGGGAGGAGCGGCCCGGGCGGCTTTTCCCGGAGGGACAGGCGGAGAATCCCTACACAATCCCCGGTATGACCTGCGGCAAGATCTTCCGCAGGCGGCTGTTTGCCTCCCTTCAGTTTCCGGTGGGGTACTGGTATGAGGATTCCATTATCTGCCAGATTCTGTTTCCCCTGGCCGGAAGGGTTTATACCGTGTCGGCACCGGTGTTCCGGTATCTGCTGAACCCCCAGGGGGTGTCGGCGGCTTCCCAGGGCCAGCCCAAGGCGCTGGAAAGCCTGTATGTCACAAGAAGGCTGCTGCGGGAGCGGGAAAGCTTTGGACTACATCATGACGAAGCCTCCTGTGCCCACTTTCTGCATATGGTGCTGCTGACCTACCACCGGACCCGGAAACTGGGGAAAAACTGCCATTATTCCGTGTTCCTTGCCCAGCGGCAGCTGTATGAAACCTATTTTGAGAACATTCCCGTAATGGAAAAGTACGCCCCCCTGGCGGCGGCCCTGCGAAAGGGCCGGTTCCGCCGGTATGTGTGGCTTTGCGAGACCATGTGGCTGGGAGGGAGCTTATGACCTTCTACATTCTGATCCCTGTGTACCAGGTGGAGGCCTTTCTTGCGCAATGCCTGGACTCCGTATTTTCCCAGACGGTGCAGAATTTCCGGATTATTCTGGTGAATGACGGTTCCACCGACGGCTCTGCCGCCCTGTGCGACAAAGCGGCCGCCGAGGATTCCCGGGTAACGGTGATCCATCAGCAAAACACCGGCCCCTATGGCGCCCGACGGGCAGCCATTGAACGCTGCCTGAAGGAGGCGGAAAAGGAGGACTGGGCGGTCTTTCTGGACGCGGACGACAGCCTGAAGCCCAATGCGCTGGAAACCATTGCCGCGGCGGCCCAAAGGGAAGACTGCGATATGGTGTTCATCGGAGAAGACCAGGTCTGGCAGGACCGGGTTCTGCGGCCCTTCCCGGTGGAGATGGCCTTTGTCGGCAGGGTGGAAGAAAAGCGGCAGCTCTATAAAATCGTCTTCCAGGACGGCTGGTACAATCCGCTGTGGAAAAAAGCGGTGTCGGTTTCCCTGCTGCCGCCGGAAGGTGTGGAGGAGTATTACCCCGTCCGGTTTGGGGAAGACCTGCTGCAAAGCATTCCCATGTATGCGCACTGCCGCAGGGCGGTGTTTCTGAAGGACAGCCTCTATAACTATGCCATCAATCCCCGGTCTGCCACCAACGATCTCAATTATGAAAAGTACGCGTGCAGCTCTCTGGTTCCCCGGACCTGCTGGGAATTTCTCAAAAGCCAGAACGTATGGACGGAAGCGGACTTCGCGGAATACGGGAGCTGGCTCCGGCGGCTGACCCGGTTCCAGGTGTGGCTGGTGGCCAAGTTCCGAACCACGGCAAAAAATCGCGGCCGTCTGCTGGAGGAAATCAACCGGGACGAATTTTACGCCATGGTGATTTCCACAGCCCCACGGAAGGATGCTGCCCTGCGCCTGATGAAGGGCTGCCATTATGGAATCCTCTGCCTGATGGGCACCTGTATTCGGTGGCTGGGGAATCTGCGCCGGTGGGTGAAGAACGGATGAAGTATGATCATATGGTTCCGGGGACGTTCCTGGACCGGCCCAACCGTTTCATTGCCCACGTGCAGCTCGGAGGGGAAACCTGCACCGTCCATGTCAAGAACACCGGCCGGTGCCGGGAGCTTCTGGTGCCCGGGTGCCGGGTATGGTGTCAGGAGTCGGATAACCCGGCCCGGAAGACAAAATACGATCTCATCTGCGTGGAAAAAGGCCAGCGGCTCATCAACATGGACTCCCAGGCGCCCAACGCCGCGGCAGGCCAGTGGCTTGCTTCCGGCGGACTGGGGGAAATCTCCGATTTAAGACCCGAAACCGTACATGGGGATTCCCGGTTCGATTTTTCCTTTCAAAAGGACGGAAAGCAGTGCTTTTTGGAGGTGAAGGGGGTTACCCTGGAAACAGAGGGGGTATGCGCCTTCCCCGATGCCCCAACGGAGCGGGGGGCCAAGCATCTGCGGGGCCTGGCCAGAGCGGCGGGGGAAGGGTACGGCGCCTATGTGCTGTTTGTCATCCAGATGGAGGATGTGCGGTTCCTGCACCCCAATGACACCACGGACCCGGATTTCGGGAAGGCCCTTCGGGAAGCCGCCCAAGCAGGGGTTGTGGTTCTGGCCATGGACTGCAGGGTGACGCCCCAGAGCATGGAGCTGCAAAGGGCTGTTCCGGTGAAGCTGTGAGAGGCTCTATCACACAAAAAAGCTGTCGCAATGACAGCTTTTTTGCGTTTATCCGGCGAAAAATTCCTTCTTTCGCAGCAGCGCCGCAAGCCCCGCGGCGCTGAAGAAAGCCACACCAAGGGCAGCCATGGGGTGAAAACGGTCTCCGGTGGCGGGAAGCTGGGGCGCTTCCGCCAGGAGTTTCCAGCGGAGCTTTTGCCAGTCCAGCTGACCCTGACGGCTCAGGTTTTTGGGGACGGACAGGGTGAACACCACCGGCTCCCGGGTGCCCGCGGGGAAATTCCCCAGGTAGACCCAGCTGCAGTCCCCCAGCCTGCCGTCGAAAATAGGTGCTTCACCGCAGACGGTCAGGTGGAGCTCCGTCAGACTGGGCGGAAGCTCCTGACATTCCAGATACAGCCGTCCCCCTCCCTCCAGACAGATCAGCGCGGATTCCCGCAGCGTTTCCCCGGGACTGATTGCCAGCGCGCTGCCGAAGAGGGCGTGCAGCTCCGCCACCCCATCCCCGGAATAGAGAACACCCTCTGCCCCCGGTCCAAAGGCAATTTCCGCCGAGACGGGGGTGACGAGGAACAGAGCAAGAACCAAAAACAGAATCCCTTTGCGCATAAAAACACCTCCTATGGCCTTATCCTAGCACAGAGCAGCCTTCTGTTTTTGCCGTTTCCTGCCGGTTCCTTCACAAAAAATTTACAGATCAAAGGATGTTTTTTCAGGTTTCTTTCAGCAAATCTGCCTAGAATTGTTGTGACTATTTACGAAGGAGGCATTGCCTTGATCGAAGTATCTCATCTGACCAAACGATACGGAAGTCATTTGGCGCTGGATGATCTGTCCTTTACCATCCCGGAAGGACAGATCTATGGCCTTTTGGGGCCCAATGGCGCGGGAAAATCCACAACCATGAACATCTTGACCGGGTGCCTTGCCGCTACCTCCGGCCAGGTCCGTATTGACGGTGTGGATATTTTTGAGGATCCCATGGCCGCCAAGAAGCACCTGGGGTATCTGCCGGAGCTTCCGCCCCTGTACATGGACCGGACACCGGAGGAATATCTGCGCTTTGTGGCCCGGGCAAAGGGCGTCGGAGATGTTCCGGGCGAACTGGAGCGGGTGATGGCCCTGACCCAGATCACGGATGTGAAAGACCGGCTGATCCGCAACCTGTCCAAGGGTTACCGGCAGCGTGTGGGTATCGCCCAGGCCATTCTGGGGGATCCAGACATCATCATTCTGGACGAGCCCACTGTGGGCCTGGACCCCCGGCAGATTACGGAGATCCGGGAACTGATCCAGAAGCTGGGAGAAAACAAAACCGTCATCCTGTCCAGCCACATTCTCAGCGAGGTGCAGGCGGTGTGCGACAGCATCCTGATTCTTTCCAGGGGAAAGCTGGTGGCCTGCGATACACCGGACAATCTGGAAAGACTGCTTACCGGCGGAACCGCCCTGGAGCTGGAAGCGGACACACAGCCGGAACGCCTGGAAAAAATCCTGGGGAACCTGCCGGGGGTTACCGGACTGACCGTGGGAGAGACGGCCGACAAACACGCCTGGGCGCGGCTGGAAACGGGGAAAGAGAACCTGGAAAATCTTTCCAAAGCGGTTTTCTTCCGCTTTTGTGACGAAAAGCTGCCGCTGCTGCGCCTGACACCGGCCAAGGCCAGCCTGGAAGATATCTTCCTGGAGCTCACCGGCGGAAAGGAGGCGTAACTATGGGATCTGTTTACCGGCATGAGCTGAGCTCTGCCTTTACCGGCCTTACGGCCTATGTGTTCAGCGCCTTTCTGCTGCTGTTTGGCGGCATCTACACCATGGCCTACAACATCAGTATGCGCCTGGCAAACTTTGAACTGGTTCTGCAAAGCATCAGCTTCCTGTTTATCATTATCATTCCGGTGGTGACCATGCGCACTCTGGCCGAGGAGCGGCACCAGAAAACCGAGCAGCTGCTCTATGCCCTGCCCCTGACCATGACCCAGGTGGTGGTGGGGAAATACCTGGCGCTGGTAACCCAGTTTTTGCTTCCGGTTGCCATTCTGGGGCTGTACCCCCTGGCGCTGAAGCTCTTTGGCCAGGTGCCCATGGAGGCAGCCTACGCGGCCTTAACGGGCTTCTTCTTCCTGGGGGCGGCGCTGCTGGCCATTGGCCTGTTTATCTCCTCCGTAACGGAGAGCCAGAGCGTGGCAGCGGGACTGTGCTTTGTGGTGATGCTCCTCAACTACTTTCTGGAAAGCCTGGCGGAATTGGTGCCGGGTACGGCCGCGGCATCCCTGGCGGCCTTTGGCGCCATTGTGATTCTGGTGGGCTTCGGCATCTATTCCATGACGAAAAACGCGGTGTTTTCCGCAGTGCTGACCATGCTGGCTCTGGCGGGGAATCTGTTGGTCTACGCCTGGAGGGCCAGCGTATTTGAGGGCCTTTTCGCGTCGGTGATTCGGGAACTGTCCCTGTTTTCCAGATTCTATACCTTTGTTACCGGCGTGTTCGACTGGACCGCGGTGGTGTATGATCTGACGGTCATTGCCCTTTTCCTGGTATTGACTGTGGAAGCGATGGAGAAGCGGAGGTGGAGTGAATGAAAAATCTCTTTTCCGATTTCCGCAGCCGCTCCTTCCGGGCGGGCGGCTACAGCATTCTGGTTTGCGCCCTGACCCTGGCCATTGTCATTGCCGTGAATCTGCTGGCCGCGGCCCTGCCGGAAAGCCTGACCCGGAAGGATGTTACGGAAGCAGGGCTCTTTACCCTTTCCCGGCAGAGTGAAGAACTGGTGGAGAATCTGGGGGAGGACACAACGGTTTACTGGGTGGTGCAGGCCGGGCAGGAGGACGTGACCCTGGAGCAGCTGCTGAACCGGTACAGCGCCCTGAGTGATCGCCTGACGGTGATCAAGCGGGACCCGGATGTATATCCGGATTTTCTCGGCCAATACGGCGTTACCCAGGGGGTCAACAATTCCCTGGTGGTGGTAGCCGGAGAGCGATACCGGTATCTGAGCTACTACGACATCTATGTCTACAATATGGAAAGCTACTACACCACCGGTCAATACCAGACGGAGTTTGCCGGGGAACAGGTGCTCACCGGGGCCATTGCCTATGTGACCAGCGAAACGCTGCCGGTGATTTACCTGACCACCGGCCACGGGGAAGGAAAGCTGGGAACCGGGTATTCGGACGCGGTGACGAGAGCCAATCTGGAAACCAGGCAGCTGTCCCTGCTGACGGTGCAGGCCATTCCGGAAGATGCCGGGATGGTGTTCATCAACACCCCGGACAGCGACTTTACCCAGGAAGAGCTGGAGGTGCTGGAAAGCTACCTCAATAACGGGGGGAACCTGCTGTATATTTCCCAGCCGCCCAGAAAGCAGCGGCCGGAAAAACTGGAAGCGCTGCTGGAAGGCTACGGCATTACCGCCAACGAGGGCATTGTATTGGAGGGCAACGGCAATTACTATGCCCTGGCCACACCCTACTATCTGATGCCGGATCTGGAATCCCACGCCATTACCAATCCGCTTTTGGAGGAGAACTACTACTGCCTGCTGCCGGTGGCCCAGGGCCTGACGGTGAAAACGGATCTGCCGGACAACGTCAGCGCAACGGCGCTGCTGAGCACCTCCTCCAAGGCCTATTCCAAGCTGGCAGGCTACAAGCTGGAAACCTACGAAAAGGAGGAGGGGGACATTGACGGCCCCTTCTCCCTGGCGGCGGCCTCCACAAAGACCCTGGATGACGGACTGGAAAGCCGTCTGGTGTGGATCGGCTCCGCGGGCATTACGGATGAGCAGGCCAATGCCCGGGTCTCCGGCGGCAATCAGGATCTGTTCCTGAATGCCCTGAACTGGCTTTGTGACCAGGAGCAGAGCGTGACCATCCATCCCAAGAGTCTCAGTGTCAGCTATCTTACCATGCCGGATACCACTGCCGGTATCCTGAGCGCTGTGGTTCTGGCGCTGATTCCCGGGACGGTGCTGGCTGTGGGAATTGTCTTGGTTATTCGGAGGAAACGCAGATGAAGAAACGCAGAACACTTCTTTGGATGCTGGCGCTGCTGGCAGTGCTGGCGGCACTGGTGCCCCTGGCCTCCAGAATTCCGGAGAAACAGAACACGGAGGAGACCGCCGGGGCTTCCCTGGGGCTGGATACGCAAAACCTGGACCGCCTGACGGTGGAGGGGGAAGAAAAGCTGACCTTTGTGAAACAGGAGGGCAGCTGGATCTATGAGGCGGACCCCGCGTTCCCTCTGGATGAAAAGAAAATCACCGCCATGCTGGATACGCTGGCAGCCCTCAGCGCCACCAAAACCATAGACCAGGGCGTGTCTGCGCAAAGCTATGGCCTGGCCTCTCCCTTGTGCCGGGTGGAGGCAGGCAGTATGGAGCTGCGGATTGGAAGCGACGCGGCCATGGATGGAGGGCGTTACTTTTCCACAGGCGACGGCAAGGTCTATATTACCGCGGATGACATTCTGACCCCGTTCCGGTATTCCCTGCTGGATCTGGTAAAACAGGAAACAGCGCCCACTATGGAGACCCTGGAAACCATCACGCTGGAACGGAAGGGAAAGGAACCTCTGATCATTCAAAACCGGCAGGGGGAGAATCTTTGCTACAGTGAGGACTATATCTGGTTTGTGGGAACGACCCCTCTGGATACGGAGAACACGGAGACGCTCATCCGGCATGGTACGGATATGACCTGGGAAGGATGCGCGGAATACAAGGCGGAGGATCTGAGCCTGTTTGGCCTGGAGGATCCCACCCTGCGGCTGACAATTCGTTATTCCCAGCCGGAGCGGGGAACCTATACCTTGGAGGTGGGCACGGCGGTTTCCGGCCAGTATTACGCCCGGATGAACGATTCCAGGGTCATCTACTGGATGGATGCGGAAGATGTGAATGCCCTCCTGGAGGCGGACCCGGAGGGCCTGTACCCCAATGAGGTGCTGCTGATGGATTGGAGCAAGGCTGCGGCCGTCACAGCGGAGCTGGCAGGGGAGCGCTATGTGTTCACCCCGGCTGTCCGGGGTAAGCAGCAGCAGGAGGCCGCGGAAGAAACCCAGGAGGGGGAGCAGGAGACCTATTGGCTCCTGAATGGGGAAGAAGCGGAGCTGGGCCCGGTGCTGGAAAGCATCACTTCCATGGTGCCCAGGGCTTCCGCTGCCGGAATGGAGCCCAGCCATGCCCAGGAGCTGAAAATTACGGTTTCCCAGGATAACAGCCGGTTCCCGGAGGTGGAGCTCTGTTTCTACCGGAATACGGCTGAGGACTGCCTGGTTACTTTGAACGGAACGTCCACCGTTCTTGTAAACCGGGCGGATGTATCGGCCCTCTACGAGGCCATTACAAAACTGGTGCTGTAATACGATGTTTCAATTGAAAGTAGTCTTTCAATTGAAACGGCATCGCTTGATCCCGGACGCAACAAATTACGCCGCCTGCTGCAACAGATTTGCAGCAGGCGGCGTTTTCAATGGAGGTGCTGTCCGGCAAGGGGAGGCCCTGACGGACAGGGGTTCAGCCGCTTTGACGGCGGGAAAGCTCCCATTCCAGAGGAGGCGGAGCCGTCTGCTTCCCGGCGAGAATATCCAGCAGCAGCTTTGCCGCGGTGCGGCCGGTGCGGCCGCTGCGGTGGCCCAGGGAGGTGATGGGAACCGGCCCCACCTGGCTGTAAAAGCTGTTGTCAAAGCTTACAACCGCTACCTCCTCGGGAACGGCGCGGCCCAGTTCCAAAAGGCGCTTGATGAGCAGGTGGGCAATTTCGTCGTTGTAGCAGACCACAGCGGTGGCCTGGCCCAGACGGTGACGGATAAAGCTGTCCAGCAGTTCACAGCGGGGGGAGCTGAGCAAAGCGGCCCGGTCCTGGCTGTCGTACCAGAAAAAGCTGTCGTCCGGGATGGCGGCCTGGCCGTCCCGCAGGGCGCAGATGAGACCGTGGTAGCGCTGAGGACCCTGAATATCGTCACTTTTGAAAATGCCCGCTACCCGGCTGTGACCGGCGTTCAGCAGGTACTGGCCCAGCTGATAGCCGCCGGCGAAGTTGTCGTCCAGCAGGCAGGGAAAGCCCTGGAGATTGCTGTAGATTCCGTGAAGAAAGAGAACCGGAATGCGTTTCGCCTTCAGCAGTTCATAGAGGTCGCTGTTCGGGGTGGGCAGAGCGGTTTTGGAGCCCTCTACCAGTATGGCACTGACGGCCTTGTCCAGAAGCTTCAGAAGGATTTCCCGCTCCCGGCTGACCTTGTTCTCCGTGGCGAATACCAGGGTGCTGTAGCCGGCCTCGGCAAAGGAGGACTGTACATCGTGAAGAATGGAAGGGAAAATATAGTCATCCAAAAAAGTGGTGATGACGGCGATCTGGTGTACATCATCGGCCCGGCCTGCCTGCCGGATGTAGGAGCCGCTGCCCTGTCGGCGCTCAATGAGGTTTTCCTCCTCCAACAGCTTCAGCGCGTGGCGGACAGTCTGCCGGCTCATATGGTAGCGCTCGGACAATTCAGCCTCCGTGGCAAGCTTGGAGCCCCCCTGGCGGAGGATCTGCTGGACCTCACTGCGGAGGATGGAGGCCAGTTGTTCGTATTTTGCGGCCAAATTGACGCACCCCCTTTTGGAAAGCTGGAACAACTTCCGTTCATTTGTCTACATTATAGCAGATATCCAGGGAAATGTGCAGGGAAAACTTGTTTGTTTTCCTACTGAGATTCCTGCTGCGGAGCCGGAAGAAATCCACGGTTTCTTCTTTTCACCGGGAATAATCCGGCAGCGGAACATAAATTTTTGAACTTTTCCGGAAAGAAGAACACACTTTTGACGGTTTGTGTGCAGATTGTCCAAAGCACATTCTGTAAAACATCGGAAAAGAGACAGTAAAATTTCAAACCAAAGAGAGACAGAGACCGTAAGAAAACAAACCAAATGAAATTATTAAGAGGGTATTAAGATAATTTGTATTCAAATTGAGCGAATGGTAAAAAAGTTGTATTATATAAAGGCACAAACTTATGCAATCTGCACCAAAGTCTATTGACGAACCGAAAAAAACGTGCTTTAATGCAAGCAAAGGATCCCGCTGGCCGATGGCAACATGGCGGCGGCTCCAAATCCATTTTAAGAAAGTTGAGGAAAACAAAACATGAAAAAGATTCTTAGCATGCTGCTGGTTCTGACCATGGTTCTGGCACTGGCCGCCTGCGGCGGCAACAGTGCGCCTGCCGCTACGCAGGCTCCCGCTACTGAGGCCCCCGCTGCTACCGAGGCCCCCGCTGCTGAAGCCCCCGCTGCTGAGCCCGCCCTGATCAAGGTCGGCATCATCAACAACGACCCCAACGAGTCCGGCTACCGTACCGCAAACGACGCCGACCTGAAGAAGACCTTCACCAAGGAAAACGGCTACGACGCTTCCTTCGCTTACTCCCTGAAGAACGAGGAGCAGATCGCTGCCGCTCAGAAGTTCATCCAGGACGAGGTTGACTACCTGCTGCTGTCCGCCGCTGGCACCTCCGGTTGGGACACCGTTCTGAAGGACGCTCAGGACGCCGGCATCCAGGTCATCCTGTTCGACCGTACCATCGATGCTGATCCCAGCCTGTACGCCGCTTCCATCGTTTCCGACATGGCCAAGGAAGGCGAGACCGCTGTTAACTGGCTGGCCTCCCAGAACAAGGACGTTTACAACGTGATCCACATTCAGGGTGTTATGGGCTCCGCCGCTCAGATCGGCCGTTCCGGCGCTCTGGACAAGATGGTTGCCGAGAAGGACAACTGGAACATCGTTACCCAGCAGACCGCTGAGTGGAACGCTGAGAACGCGCAGCAGATCGTTCAGGCTGTCATCGACTCCGGCAAGGAATTCAACGTAATCTACGCTGAGAACGACGACATGGCCAAGGGCGCCGTTGCTGCTCTGGATGCTGCCGGTATCACCCACGGTGTTGACGGCGATGTCATCGTCATGGGCTTCGACTGCAACAAGTGGGCCCTGGAAGAGCTGCTGAAGGGCGCATGGAACTACGACGGCCAGTGCAACCCCTTCCAGTCCAGCTACATCAGCGACATCATCGCTACTCTGGAAGCCGGCGGCACCCCCGCTGAGAAGACCATCATCATGGAAGAGAAGGGCTTTGACGCTTCCACCATCACCCAGGCTGACGTTGACAGCTACGGCATCTGATCCGATAATTTAAGCGATTGCTTCGGCACGCGGTTCGGCTAGGCCGCACCGCGTGCCTTTCACGCACCGGACCGAAAAGCGTGGGGGCGGCCAATGGCCGCCCGTCAGGTGCGTATTTGGGCGGCAAGGACCGGATGATTGGAGGGCCTACAGCCACCCCCGCGAAAGGACTTTCATGGCACAGAGAATGGAGGCAAACAATATGCAGGACAGCGCAGTATTGGAAATGCGCGGCATTTGCAAATACTTCCCCGGCGTCAAGGCTCTGCAGAATGTGGATTTTACGCTGAGACAGGGCGAAATCCACGCGCTGATGGGCGAAAACGGCGCAGGCAAATCCACCCTCATCAAAGTGCTTACCGGCGTCTATGAAAAGGACGGCGGTGAGATCTTTATCGAGGGCCACGAAGGAGCGGTTTCCATCCGCTCACCTCAGGATGCCCAGAACGCGGGCATCAGTACGGTTTATCAGGAAATTACCCTCTGCCCCAACCTGACGGTGGCGGAGAATATGTATATAGGCAGAACCAAGGGCGCCCTGACCAACTGGAAGAAGATGAACGAGGGCGCCGGAAAACTTCTGGAAGCCCTGGATATTCCGGCAGTACCTACCCAGCAGCTAGGCAGCTGCTCCATCGCCGTGCAGCAGATGGTGGCCATTGCCCGGGCTGTGGATATGGACTGCAAGGTTCTGATCCTGGACGAGCCCACCTCCTCTCTGGACGAGCAGGAAGTGGAAAAGCTCTTCAAGCTGATGCGGGACCTGAAGGCCAAGGGCGTGGGCATCATCTTTGTTACCCACTTCCTGGATCAGGTTTACGAGGTCTGCGACCGCATTACGGTTCTGCGGGACGGACAGCTGGTGGGCGAGTACATCATTGAGGATCTGCCCCGGGTCCAGCTGGTTTCTAAGATGCTGGGCAAAGAGCTGGATGACATGGCCTCCATCAAAAATGACAGTGATGCAGCCGCGGTGGATCTGGGTACGCCTGTGCTGGAGGCAAAGGGCCTCAGCAGCGCGGAGGGCATCAAGCCCTTTGACTTCAACATCCACAAGGGCGAGGTCAACGGCTTCACCGGCCTGCTGGGTTCCGGCCGAAGCGAATGCGTCCGTGCCATTTTCGGCGCCGATAAGAAGACCGGCGGCGAAGTGTTCATGGACGGCGAAAAGGTCAAGATTCACAAGCCGCTGGATGCCATGAAGCATGGCATCGGCTATCTGCCCGAAGACCGGAAGCAGGACGGCATTGTAGGGGATCTGTCCGTCCGGGAAAACATCATTCTGGCCCTGCAGGTGATGAAGGGCTTCTTTAAGCCCTTCTCCAGAGCACAGGCGGAAGCCTTTGCCGATGAATACATCAAGCTGCTGGAGATCAAGACGGCCTCTTCCGATACCCCCATCAAGCAGCTTTCCGGCGGCAACCAGCAGAAGGTGATTCTGGCCCGCTGGCTGCTGACCAATCCCAAGTACCTGATTCTGGACGAGCCCACCCGGGGCATTGATGTGGGCACCAAGATCGAAATTCAGAAGCTGGTGCTGAAGCTGGCCGGGGAAGGCAAGAGCGTTACCTTCATCTCCTCCGAGATCGATGAGATGCTCCGCACCTGCTCCCGCCTGATGGTCATGCGTGACCGCAAGCTGGTAGGCGAGCTTTCCGGTGACGATCTGAGCCAGACCAAGATCATGGCAACCATTGCAGGAGGTGAAAACTGATATGACCAAATTGGCTTCTCCGGAGAAGAAGACCTTCGGCGCGAAATTCAAAGAGCTGGCCTCCAATCAGATTTTCATTCCTGTGGCGGCACTGCTGCTGCTGGTACTGTTTAACCTGATTGCGGACCCCGGCTTCTTTAAGATTACCCTGGGCCAGAACAGCAATGGCGATCCCGTGCTGTCCGGCTATCTGATTACCATTCTCAACAACGCCTCCGAGCTGGTGATCCTGGCCATCGGCATGACCCTGGTTACCGCCGCCTCCGGCGGACAGGATATTTCCGTTGGCGCCAACATCGCCATTGCCGGTTCCGTGATTCTGCGCATTCTCTGCGGCAATCAGGGCGCCCGTCCCGAAACCATGCAGGCCCCCATTATTGTTGCTTTCCTGGCTGCCTGCGCTGTGAGTATGCTTTTCGGCGCCTTCAACGGCACCCTGGTTGCCTACTTTAAGATTCAGCCCATGGTCGCCACCCTGATCCTGTTCACGGCAGGCCGTTCCATCGCCGCCTGGATCAACAACAACCAGCTGCCCATTATTTCGGACGCCAGCTTCGGCTATTTCGGCAATTTTATTCCCGGAATCCCGGTGCCCACTCCGGTGTTTATTGCCATCGCCTGCGTGATTGTCATCATGCTGGTGCTGAAATTCACCACTCTGGGTCTGCTGACCCAGTCCGTCGGCATCAACAGCCATTCCTCCCGCCTGAACGGCATTGACCCCGCTTTTGTGAAGTTCATTACCTATGTGATCCTGGGTCTGTGCGTGGCTGTGGCAGGTCTTATCAAGGTCAGCCGGATTTCCTCCATCAACTATTCCGTCATTGCCAAGGACATCGAAATGGACGCCATTCTGGCGGTGGCGCTGGGCGGCAATGCGCTGAGCGGTGGCAAGTTCAATATGTGGGGCTCCATTCTGGGTGCCTACGTAATTCAGTTCCTTACCACCACACTGTATAAGTTCAATGTGGCCTCCGATGCGCTGCCCGCCTACAAGGCTGTGGTGGTCATCCTGCTGGTGGTTATGTCGGCTCCTGTGGTTCGTGAGAAGATGGGCAAGGCGATGAAGTCTGCCGCATCCAAGAAGACTGCAAAGGAGGCAAAGTGATATGGCACCGAAAATTGCAGTAAAAGATGGCCGTTTGGCGAAACGCGGCGGTATGTCCGATACCAACCTGCTGCTGACCATCACCATTGTGGTATTCCTTCTGATGTACGTTCTGGCTGTTGTGGTGCTGGGCGCCGGCTTCCGGAAGCCCCAGGCATTCTTCAACATCCTCAATGAAAACGCGGCCCTCATCATTCTGTCCTGCGGTATGAGCATTGTGATGATTACCGGCGGCATTGATATTTCCGTTGGTACGCTGACGGCACTGGTGTGTATGAGCTGCGCCGTCCATCTGGACTACAAGGGCGGCAGCGTCTTTACCGCTCTGCTCATTGCGCTGGGCATCGGCGTTGCCTTTGGCCTGGTTCAGGGCTTCCTGGTTGCTTACCTGGATATTCAGCCCTTCATTGTGTCCCTGGCCGGTATGTTCTTCGCCAAAGGCATGACAACCATTGTCAACTCCACCCAGTTTAACGTGGCCCACGAGGGGTTCCAGGCGCTGAAAGCCATCCGGGTTTATGTCCCCGGCATGGGCAGTATCAATAAGCGGGGAATATACGTTCCGGCCTATGTGGAACCGGGGGTGGTGATTGCCATCCTGGTTGTGATCCTGCTGTTTGTCCTGCTGAAGTGGGGCAAGCTGGGCCGCAGCTTCTACGCGGTGGGCGGCAACGCGGCCAGCGCCAATATGCTGGGCATCAACGTGAAGAAGACCAAGTTCCTGGCCCATCTGCTGTGCAGCACCCTGGCGGGCATCGGCGGCTTTGTGTACTTCATGCACGTCGGTTCCGGCTCTCCCAGCCATGCGGCGGGTGCGGAAATGAATGCCATCGCCTCCTCCATCATCGGCGGCACCATGCTCACCGGCGGTGTGGGAAATGTGGTGGGCACGTTCTTTGGCGTATTGTCCCTGAACACCATCAAGAACATTGTTGCGTCCCTGGGCCTGGATGAAGCCTGGTGGACCAACATCACCGTGGCAGCCATGATCTGCCTGTTCCTGGTAATCCAGAGCGTGGTGCTCATGCGCAAGAACGAAAAGAAGTAAATTACCCAGAAAATCGCCATTGCGGGCAATCCCCGTAATGGCGATTTTTTATGGGCGTTTATTGAGGAAAAGGAGTCAGATCAATTGTCAATTGTCAATTCACAAAAGTCTCCTTCTCCACCCAAACGAACAGCCCCCGCTGGCAGCGGGGGCGGCGTTCATTTATGGGGTTTTGCAATGGGACAAACGGCGTCCTTTGGAATCAGCCAGGGACTGCAGGGTGCAGTCTGCTGGGCGCCGGGGATCTTTCCCTGCTGACACCAACGGCTGATGGTGTTCTGCGGATACCCCCAAAGAAGAGAGGCTTCCTTTGTTCCCATATAACGAGACAACAGCCCTTCGGCCATCCGTCTTCACTCCTCTGGTGATGTAGTATAACAGAAATCTTTCCCTGAAATTATACAATATATGCGCCCAGCTGTCAATATTTGTGCTGTATGATCAGGTGACATCTGTTATAAAACAGAAAACAGCTCTGTTGAGGGGATGAATAGCTGCGCATAATTTACAAAAACCGTTCTTTAAGCTTGTGCACATTGCCACTGGGGGATCTGATATAATAAAGCCAGAAAAAGGAATATCGGAGGGAAATTATGCTTCGTGTTTTTTTGGTGGAGGACGAGCGCATCATTCGGGAGACGCTCCATGCAACGGTCCCCTGGGCCAGATGCGGTTATCAGTTTGTGGGAGAAGCGGCAGACGGGGAAATGGCCTTGCCTATGATCCGCCAGACCAAGCCGGATGTGCTGATTACCGACATCCGGATGCCCTTTGTGGACGGCCTGTCCCTGAGCCGTCTGGTTTTGCAGGAGTTTCCCCAGATGAAGATCATCATTCTCTCCGGCTACGATGATTTTGAATACGCCCAGCAGGCCATTTCCATTGGTGTGGAGCGGTATCTGCTGAAGCCCATTACCAAAAGCAGTCTGGTTACCGTGCTGGACGAGGTGCGCCAGAAAATCGAAGGAGAGCGGGCCCAGCAGAATTACATTGCCCAGTTTCATCTGGAGTCTCAGGACTACGAAGACTATGCCCGCTGCCGATTCTTTGAGCAAATGGTCAACGGCCTTCTGACCATTCCGGAGATCTACCAGCGGGCGGAAAAGCTGGATCTGGACCTGCGGGCCCAGGCCTATACCATCTGCCTGATTTCCGCCATGCCGGAGCAGTCTGCCATGGTTGGCTATTCCGAAACCAGCGCCCTGATCCGGGACAATCTTGTGACCCACTTTCTCAAATACCCGGAGTATGTTTTGTTCCGGTGGAATCTCACCACCTATGCGGTGCTTATTAAGGGAGACGAGGATCGTATTGAGGGCTACACCCAGCGGTGCATGGATACCGTTCGGAAGCTCTATGAAACCTACGGCGCGGACCTGAGCTGGTATGTAGCTGCCGGGAAGCCCCAAAAGCGGCTCAGTGCCCTGCCGGAATGCTTCCGGCAGGTATCCCGTCTGTGGTCCTACCGGTATGTGGCCCCCTCCCAGCATATTTTCACCGAGGAGACCGTGGGCTTCCTGACCGGAACCGGGGAAAAGCATGACCTTTCCCAGCTGGATGTGAGCAAGCTGAACCCGGCGGTGATTACCGGCGTACTGGAAAACGCCGCGGCCCAGGAGGTATCCGGCTTTGTGGATGGCTATATCGGAAGCCTGAGGGATGCCCTGAGCTCCGGCCCCTTCTGCCAGTATCTCATGCTGAGTGTAAGGTTTTGCGCCACGGAGTTTGTGCAGAAGCTGGGGGCGGCGCCCCAGGACTTTCTGGGCAGTCTCAGCTGCCTGGACATGGTGGGGCAGAATGTAACCGTGGACGATCTCAAACGGTATCTTTCCGATGTGCTTCTGCGGACCATTGAGATCCGGGACCGGGCAGCGGGAAACCAGTACCGCAGCCTGCTGAAGGAAGCGGTGGATTACATCGATGCCAACTTCCAGAGCGATGATATTTCCCTGAACCGGGTGGCCCAGGAGGTAAACATCAGTGCCAACTACCTGTCCGCTGTATTCAGCCAGGAAATGCACACCACCTTCGTGGAATACCTGACCGCCAAACGGATGGAAAAGGCAAGAAACCTGCTGCGGACCTCGGAGCTGCGGTCCGGCGAAATCGCGCTGGCGGTGGGCTACAAGGACCCCCACTATTTCAGCTTCCTGTTTAAGAAGACCCAGGGCTGCACACCCCGGGATTACCGGGCGGGGAAGAACAAACGATGAAAAAGACAGAATCTCTCCAGGGCCGGCTGCGCAAGCTGGTTGTGGCCGTCAGCTTTCTGATGGTGATCATTCTGCTGGCATCCCTTGCCATGCTCATCAGCTCCAACAGCCACTACACCAGACTCCTGCACAACGTGACCACGGCTTCGGAATTCAACCAGGAGTTTAAGAACAACATCGATCAGAAGATGTATTACTATGTGATCGAAAGTCAGTATTCCGAGGGCCTGCCCATTCCGGAGGTTCGCGCCGCCCAGGAGCTGGCAAAGCAATTGCTGGATACCACGGTGCAGAAGGACAGCCATCAGGCAATTTCCAGCGTGCTGAATCTGTGCGAAAATCTGGAGGAGAAGATCTATCAGATTCAGGACACGGAAAACTACGACGACCGGTTGAGCCAGCTGGAAAACAATATCTATGTGCTTACCGCGCTGGTAGAGGAGTATATGTACAATTACCTCTACTGCGAGGCGGTGGAATTGAACTCCCTCCAGCAGCGGGTGAGCGCCCAGATCGCCACGGAAGTGGTGCTCATTACGGTGGTAACGGTGGTGGCGGTGGTCTTTGCCCTGCGCTACAGCATCCGGCTCAGCCGGTCCATTGCGGCGCCCCTGGTGTATATGTGCAACCGGGCGGAGGCGGTATCCGAGGGCAACCTGGCGGTAAAGCCTCCCATTCAGACAGAAATCCGGGAAATTGAAACCCTCAGCATTGGCATGGAGCAGATGATTGCCCGGCTGGACAGCCAGATCCGGGAGAGCCGGGAAAAGCAGGAGAGCCTGCGCAGAACAGAGCTGGCTCTTTTGCAGGCCCAGATCAATCCCCATTTTCTGTATAACACCATGGATACCATTGTCTGGCTCATCGAGGGCGAAAAGACCCAGGAAGCGGTGGAGATGGTATCCAATCTCTCCAGCTTTTTCCGGCATTCCCTGAGTAAGGGAGAGGACGTTATCCCCCTTTCGGAGGAAGAGGGCCATGTGCGCAGCTATCTGCAGATCCAGCAGGCCCGCTATAAGGATATTCTGGAATACAGCATGGAGATTGACCAGAGCCTTGCAAAGGCAATGCTTCCCAAGCTGACCCTGCAGCCCCTGGTTGAAAACGCGCTGTATCACGGCATAAAGCTGAAACGGGCAAAGGGCATGATCCGGATTGCCGCCTGGCGGGAAGGGGACCATGTGGTATTGCAGGTGGCGGACAACGGTGTGGGCATGACTGCCCAACGCCTTGCACAGCTGCGGGGCGCCATGGAGTCGGACCAGAGGGTGGGTTTTGGCCTGTCCGCGGTAAACCAGCGGCTGCGGCTCCAGTTCGGTCCCCAATACGGCCTGGAGATTACCAGCCGGGAGGGAGAGGGCACTGCGGTTACCGCCCGGATACCCTACACGGAAAAGGAGGCTCGCCCATGAAACGTCTGATTGCGGTGCTGCTGAGTATGCTGCTGCTGTGCGGCTGCACGGAAAAACCCCAGGAAACCACAGAGCCCCCCATGACGGTGGTGGGCATATCCCAGGTGGGGGCAGAGTCGGATTGGCGGGTGGCCAATTCCGAGTCCATGAAAGCGGCCTTTTCGGAGGATAAGGGCTATCGGCTCCTGTTTTCCGATGCCCGCCAAAAGCAGGAGAACCAGATCACAGCGGTGAGAAAATTCATTCAGCAGCAAGTGGATTACATTGTGCTGATGCCCCTGTGTGAAACCGGCTGGGATTCCGTGCTGCAGGAGGCGAAGAAGGCGGGGATTCCCGTAATTCTGGTTGACCGTATGGCGGATGTGGAGGATGACAGCCTGTACGCGGCCCATGTGGGGTCGGATTTCTATGGGGAAGGTGTCAGCGCGGTGAAGTGGATGGAAAGCCGCTATGCCAAACGGACGGACTCCATCGAGATCATCCACATTCAGGGAACCATGGGCTCCACAGCCCAGATCGGCCGTACCCGGGCCCTGGAGGAGGCGGTGCGCCGCCATCCGAACTGGCAGATTCTCACCTGCCTGGATGGGGACTTTACCCAGGCCAAAGCCTATGAGGCCCTGGGGGACTACCTGGATACCTTGCCGAACAGTCAGGACTTTGATGTGGTGTACTGTGAAAACGACAACGAAGCCTTCGGCGCCATAGAGGCCCTCCGGGAGCATGGATACCGGGTAGGCACCGATGTGGATGTGATCTGCTTTGACGCCACCGCCAATGCGCTGCGGCTTTGCGGAGCCGGAGAAATCTCCCTGGTGGTAGAATGCAACCCGCTGCTGGGCCCCCTGGCGGAGGAGATTGTCCGGACCATGGAAGAGGGGGAGGTTCCGCCCAAGCATAAGTATATCGACGAGCGGATGTTTGTTCAGGCGAACATCACAGAAGAACTGATCGCAGGCAGAGAATACTAAAGATGTGTTTCCCAAAGCCGAACCCCCGGCTTTGGGAAATTTCTTTATTTTGGGTATTGACAAAGAGAAAGAGCAGTGCTATTGTATTAATACACTAATACAATAATACAAGGAGGAAGCAATGAACTGGAAATTTGTGGGAGATCGGCCGGTATACCAGCAGATCATGGCGCTGATCCGGGGCGGGATCCTCACGGGAGAGCTGTCGCCGGGGCAGAAAATCCCATCGGTGCGGGATCTGGCGGCCCAGGCCCAGGTGAATCCCAATACCGTTCAACGGGCGCTCACGGAGCTGGAACGGGAGGGACTTCTGGTCAGCGGCGGCACCAGCGGCCGCAGGGTAACGGAGGAGGAAGCCATATTGGAAGAGATGAAGGAACAGACCATAACCGAGCTGGCCAGGGAGTGCGCGGAAAAATTCCGGGTCTTTGGACTGAGTCCGGCCCAGGCGGCTCAGCGGTTAATGCTTTTGGAAGAACAGGAGGAAGCATAATGGAAAACTGTGTATTAAAGGCCGTGGGCCTGACAAAACGCTATCAGAAAACAACCGCACTGGATGGCTTGGATCTGGAGCTGCCCCAGGGGAAAATTGTGGGCCTGCTGGGACCCAACGGAAGCGGAAAAACCACCTTTATCAAGCTGGCAGCGGGCCTGCTGACCCCCAGCTCCGGAGAGATTCGGGTCTGCGGTGAGCCCATCGGACCTGCCAGTAAGGCGCTGGTATCCTATCTGCCGGATAAAACCTATCTGAACCGGCAGCAGCGGACCCGGGAAATTCTGGATACCTTCCAGGATTTCTATCGGGACTTTGACCGTCAGCGGGCGGAACAGATGCTCGGGGCCCTGGGAATCGATCCGGATGCCAGACTGAAAACCCTGTCCAAGGGCAATCAGGAGAAGGTGCAGCTGGTGCTGGTGATGTCCCGCAGAGCAAAGCTGTATCTTCTGGATGAGCCCATCGGCGGCGTTGACCCCGCTGCCCGGGATTACATTCTCAATACCATTCTTTCAAACTACGACCCCACTGCTACGGTGCTGATTTCCACCCACCTCATTTCCGATGTGGAGCGGGTGCTGGATGAATATCTGTTCCTGTACCAGGGCAAGGTGATCCGTCAGGGTGTGGCGGATGAGGTGAGAGAGGAGACCGGCTCTTCTCTGGATGAACTGTTTCGGGAGGTTTTCAAATGTTTGCCAAATTGCTGAAAAATGAGTGGCGGGCCAGCCGGAAGACCATTGGCCTGCTGTGTGCCGTGATCCTGATTTCCGGTCTGCTGATCGGCTCGGCAAGTCTCGGCTTGTTCTATATGTCGGATTACGCGCAGACCAATGCCCTGTTCGTTCTGCTGACGATTCTTCTGGTGGCCTGCGTGATTGCCGTGGCCTTGTCCTGCGGAGCCAGTATTTTCTATGCTCTGTGGCGGTTTTACCGCAGCCGGTTTACGGAGGAGGGGTACCTTACCTATACTCTGCCGGTGAATCATCACCAGCTGCTGCTGTCGGGCATCCTGGTAAGCGCCTGGGATATTTTCCTCACAACCCTGGCGGCCTTCGGGGCGGTGTTTCTGGCGCTGGCGGTTGTGTCTCTGGCGCTTCCCTGGCAGGAGCTGGGCAAGGCCGACTGGGCCATGTTCTGGTCCTCCCTTGGCCAGGCGCTCCAGGAGCTGGTTCCCCACCTGGGGGAGATCCTGGGGGTACTGCTGATGCTGCTGCTCATGTGCCTGAGCCAGCTGATGCTGCTGATGCTGGCGGTGACCATCGGCGCCATGGTCGCGAAAAAGCACCCCATCCTGATGGCTGTGATTGTTTACTATGGCGTGGTGGTACTCAGGTCCATCAGCTTTGGCTGCTTCCTGGGAAGCGCGGCCATGAAAACCTTTGCAGGCTCATTGACGGTGATGGATCTTACATCCCTGGTGGTGATGGCGGGCAGCTATTTCGCCATCTATTATCTGACCAGCAGAAAGCTGAATCTAACATAATGTCTGCAATCAATGCGTAGCTTTTCCTGCATGGCGAACCATGCAGGAAAAGCAGGTGCAAGGGTTTTGTAGCCAAAGCCGCAAAATCCTTGCACCCGAATAACGCAAAGATTGCCGGAAAGCCTTGGCTTTCAAGGCTTTTTGCGTTATTCAGTACGCATTAACATAAACCAAAGGGCCAGGTACGGAAAATTCCGTACCTGGCCTTGATAGTTGACAATTGACAATGGGAATCAAGAGCCCAAATACGGTAAACGCTGGAATCACAGAAACGTATGTCATCCTGAGCGGAGCGCGAAGCGCGCAGTCGAAGGATCTTTCCGGTGATTTGACTGTACTGCGGGGCGAAGCTAGAAGATCCTTCGACTCGCTGCGCTCGCTCAGGATGACAAATCCGTTGGTTATTTTCTAGCACCTGAAAAGCAAAAAATCCCTCCGGCTTTCGCCGGAGGGATGGATGTATCTGTGTGGGCCACAGCATTCAGCTTAACTTACTTTGCGAGCTTCTTGAACTCTTCGTATACAAACTGAACCTTGGGTCCGATGATGACCTGCACAGCGGTCTTGCCCGGGCGGATGACACCGGCGGCACCGGAGGACTTGATCTTAGCCTCGTTGACCAGCAGGCGGTCCTTCACTTCCAGACGCAGACGGGTGATGCAGTGATCGATGGAGGTGACGTTCTCCTTGCCGCCCAGGCCTTCCAGAATGATGGAAGCCATTGCGGTGTAGTCGTCATTGGCCAGCTCGATCTTCATCTCGCCGTCCTGATCGTCCTCACGGCCGGGGGTCTTCAGATCCCACTTCTTGATGGCAAAGTAGAACACGGCGAAGAACACGGCGAAGGCAGCGATACCGGTGGGGATGATCAGCCAGGTCTTGGCAGCTGCGGGCAGGCTGGCGGAGAACAGCAGGTCAGTAGCACCGGCGGAGAAGCAGAAGCCGGCGCGGAAGCCCAGACCCACGGTCACGGCAGCGAAGACACCGTACAGAACAGCGTAGACAACGTACAGGGGGAATGCCAGGAACATGAAAGCGAACTCGAAGGGCTCGGTAACGCCGCACAGGAACGCACAGACAGCAGCCGCGCCAACCAGGCCGATGGTAGCCTTTCTCTTGTTGGACTTGGCGGTAACGATCATAGCGGTGGCAGCACCGGGAATACCGAACATCATGCAGGGGAAGAAGCCAGCCATGTAGGAGCCCACGGACCAGTCAATCAGGGTGCCGTTGGCCATGGTGTCGCCCTCAACCAGAGCGCCCCAGTAAGCAGTCAGGTCGCCCAGGCCGATGGTATCGAACCAGAACACGTTGTTCAGAGCGTGATGCAGGCCGGTGGGGATCAGCAGACGGTTCAGGAAGGCGTACAGGCCAACACCCACAACGCCCATGCCCTTGATGGCGTTGCCCACGGCAACCAGAGCGCCGAAGACCACGGGCCATACAAACAGCAGGATCGCGGAAACAACGATGGAAACAACGCCGGTGACAATCGCGACGGAGCGCTTGCCGGAGAAGAAGGCCAGTACATCAGGCAGCTTGGTGCCCTTGAACTTGTTGTAGCACAGAGCGCCGATGATACCGGCCAGGATGCCGGTGAAGGGGTTGGCGATCTTTGCGAAGGCAACAGCCTTGACGGGATCCTCAACCATCTTGGGAGCGATGGTCGCCACGGAGCCGGAAGACAGCAGGGTGGTGATCATCAGCCAGGAAACCAGGCCGGCCAGACCAGCAGTGCCGTCGTTCTCTTCTGCCAGACCAACGGCAACGCCGATGGCGAACAGCAGAGCCATGTTGTCGATAACGGCAGCGCCAGCCTTAATGAGGAAGAAGCCCAAAACATAGGCAAAGCCCTCGGTGGCGCCGGCAGCACCCATAACGGCGGGAGCCAGAGCGTAGCCCAGACCCATCAGGATACCGCAGATAGGAAGCACAGCGACAGGCAGCATCAGAGCCTTGCCGAGCTTCTGCAGAGATTTCATCATAGAAAAAATCCTCCTTCGATTCTTCTTTTTGTGACCGGCATATCGGCCACAGCCTATCATTAAGATCGTCGGCCCACAACGATCCGCATGGCCTGAATAATGGAAATGATTACTTTGCCAGACGAATGACCACATCGTCATTCGTTACGGCGGAGCCGGTGCTCTTTTCGAACTTCTTGAAGTCCCCGGAATTGCAGACAAGCACGGAGGTGATGGTATTGAGGCCCGCGGCCTTGATGGCCTCCAGATCCGCCTCAATCAGCAGGTCGCCCTTTTTTACCTTCTGACCGTTCTGAGCATGAATGGTAAAGCCCTTGCCCTGAAGACCGACTGTCTCCAGACCTACATGGATCAGCACCTCGGCACCGCAGTCCGCCACCAGGCTCACGGCATGGCCGGTGTCAAACATGGTGTCTACGGTGGCGTCGCAGGGAGCGAGCACCTTGCCGTCAGTGGGCTCAATGGCAATGCCGTCGCCCAGCATACCGGTAGAAAAAGTGGGGTCCGGCACCTCTGTCACAGGCACGGCAGTACCTGCCATCGGAGCGAACAGCGCATCGCCCTTTTGACCAAAAAGTTTACTGAAAAAACCCATAGTTATGTTCCTTTCTCCAATTCGGCACGGCAGAGCAGGAAATCTTTCCACGAAAAAAGCACCTATCTGACTATACTGCTTCAGATCGGCGCTGGCGTCCTTGCCTTCCGTTCCTGCATCTGCAACCGGGCGTGGAATCTTCTTTTCAGGAATAAAGTAGCACAACGTTCATAAGTTGTCAATATTTATCGGCACGCAAAAATCATTTTTGGAGATTTATCTAAATTTAATTATCATTTTTTGCTAATTTGTACATTGACTTTTCCTTATGATCTCTGCCATTTTTGATTTATCCAAAGATTTCCATGTTTTTGTGCTGTAAATTTTTGCATATCCCAGGTCTTGCCCGTTTTGTGTCTCTCGCTCCCCGCAAGCTGTCGTTATCCGTTTTTTTTTGTGTTTTTACCATTTTGTTTTCTAACTGTACAGCCGTTCCTCCTCTTGACAGCAGGAAAACCTCTGTTGTACAATAGCGGTGAAACGACAAAAACGTCTGTCTTTTTTCAGGAGGAGCACCCATGGACGCCATCCTTTCCCAGCTTCCGGATACGCTGCCCCAGTGGTACCGCAGCTGCGCCCGGGATCTGCCCTGGCGGCACACAAAGGACCCCTACCGGATCTGGGTATCGGAGATCATGCTGCAGCAGACCCGGGTTGAGGCCGTAAAGGGCTACTATGCCCGTTTTCTGTCCGCCCTTCCCACCATTGCGGACCTTGCCCGGTGTGACGACGATGCCCTTCACAAGCTCTGGGAGGGATTGGGCTATTACAGCCGGGTCCGGAATCTGAAAAAAGCCGCCCAGGTGATTGTGTCGGAATACGGCGGGGTTTTCCCCCGGGAGCACAGCGTCTGCCTGTCTCTTCCCGGCATTGGTCCCTACACGGCCGGAGCCATCTGCTCCATTGCCTTTGACAGCCCCACGCCGGCGGTGGACGGCAATGTGCTGCGGCTTGTTTCCCGGCTGACCGATGATCCCACGCCCATTGACGCTCCCGGGACCAAGGAAAAGGTAACCAATATGCTTGCCGCGGTTTATCCCGGGGAAGCAGGCACCTTTACCCAGGCGCTGATGGAGCTGGGCGCCACGCTGTGCGGCCCCAACCGGCCCCCGGAATGCGGCCTGTGTCCCTGCAGCGGGTTCTGTCTGGGTTTCCGGAGGGGTACTGCCCAGACGCTTCCTGTGAAGAAAGCGAAAAAAGAGAAACGCCGGGAGGAAAAAACCGTTTTCATCTTCCGCTGTCAGGGCGCCTATGCCCTGGGCAAGCGGGGGGATACGGGACTGCTGGCAGGACTGTGGGAATTTCCCAATGTCCCCGGCAGGCTGGAACAGGGAGATGCCCTCCGGCAGGCGGAAGAATGGGGCGTAGAACCCACTGAGCTGAAAAAAATCATTCATCGGAAGCATATTTTCACCCACATCATCTGGGAAATGGAAGGCGTGTTCCTGGAGGTCAGCCGGAAGGATTCCCGGTTCGTCTGGCTGACACCGGAGGAGCTGGAGCAATCCGCTGCTCTGCCCACCGCCTTCCGCCAGTTCTGGGAGGAGGAACGCCATGTTTGACTATCATATTCACTCCGTCGTATCCTTTGACGGTCACGACAGCGGCCTGGAGCTGGCCAATGCCGCCGCAAAGCAGGGGCTGACGGAAATCTGCTTTACGGACCACGTGGATTTTGATCCTCTGGCCGTAAGCCAGACCATGATGTTTGATGTGAACCGCTACAATCAGGAATACGACCATCTGGAGGTTCCCGGGCTGAAAATCCGCCGGGGCATGGAGTTCGGTCTTTTGGAGAACAATCAATCCCTGCTCCTGCAAAAGCTCAGCCAGCGGCACTATGACTTTGTACTGGGCAGCGTTCACTTTGTTCATGGCCTGGATGTCTACTTCAAGGAATACTGGCAGGGAAAAATCCCCGGGGATGCCCAGCGGGAATTTCTGGAGGAAACCCTGAAACGGGTACAGACCCATGAGGATTTTGATGTTCTGGCCCACCTGACCTTTCTGATGAAGTCCCCCTTTAATCCCACCCGGTCTCCTCTGGAATACGCCGCCCACCGGGAGGTGCTGGATGAAATTCTCAAAACCCTGGCCGCCAAGGACAAGGGACTGGAAATGAACACCAGCGGCGTAGACCGCAGTGTGGGCTTCCTGCCAACCATCGACTTTTTCCGCCGGTTCCAGGAGCTGGGCGGTGAAATCGTCACCGTGGGCTCCGATGCCCACAGATGTGAACGGGTGGGACAGTACTGTGATACCGCGGAAAAGCTGCTGGGCGATATTTTCGGCTATGTGTGTACCTTCCAGGACCGCCAGCCCATCTTTCACAAAATCAAATAGCGGCAATTGTATGTCCTGCACAATTTGTACACCCCTGGTGTTCGTTTGCTTTTGCTGAGGCTACAGATTTCCCCCGGCTTTCTTGACAAAGCCGGGGGTTTCCCGTATACTGATATATTAAGTAAGCGGTAAAAACTGCCATATTTTACAAGGAACGAAGGAAGTATTTTCATGGTCATCAAATGGGACATTACCATTCCACAGCTCTCCGGAGACCAGGTTCGCAGAGCCTATGTTTACCTGCCGGAAAGCTACACCCAGGAGCCCGAAAAGCGCTACCCCGTTATGTATCTGTTCGACGGACACAATATATTTTTCGACGAGGACGCCACCTACGGCACCTCCTGGGGCATGAAGGACTATATGGATGAGAGCGGCAAGCAGCTGATCCTGGTAGGCATCGAGTGCAACTATGTGGGCAACGGCCGGCTGGAGGAATATTCTCCTGTCACCTTTGAAAATTCCGAGCTTGGAAAAATCAAGGGCCGGGGCAAGCATTATATGCACTGGCTCATCAACGACCTGAAGCCTTATATTGACAGCACCTACCGCACCCTGCCGGACCGGTGCAACACCCTCATCGCCGGTTCCAGCATGGGCGGGCTCATGGCCCTGTATGCCGCCACCACCTTTAATCACGTTTTCCAGCGGGCGGCCTGTCTGAGTCCCAGCCTGTGGGTGGCTCCCGGAAAAATGCTGGAGCTCATCGCCCGGGCCCACATCCGCCGGGACACCTGCATCTATCTGGACTACGGTGCCAAGGAGATGTTCAACCACGTCGCCAACGCTGAGGCGCTGTTCTCCACCAGCCACCTGCTGATGACCAAGCGGGTGAATCTGGCCTTCCGGATCGTGCCGGAGGGCACCCACTGTGAGGCCTCCTGGGCCAGACAGGTGCCGATTTTCATGGAGTGTCTGGGCGTTTAAGCTTTTATTTTCTCAATCTTACAAAGAGAGGTAACCGTATGGAAGTACGTTATTTTAAGCACTACAGCAGCAATCTGAGAAGGGACATGGAATTCAAGGTCTACGGCTCCTACGGAAAGCCCGTTCTGTTTTTCCCCTGCCAGGGCGGCCGTTTCTTCGACTTTGAGGGGAACAATATGCCCGCCACCTGGTCCCCCTGGATTGAGTCCGGCCAGTGTACCGTTTACTGTGCCGACTCCATCGACAACGAGGCCTGGGCCGCCATGGGCGCCGACAACCGCTGGCGCATCGAAAACCACGAGCGCTACTTCCACTACATTGTGGACGAACTGGTTCCCTACATCAGGCATCTGAGCGGGGAGCGCAACGGGTACGATCAGGGCATCCTCACCTTTGGCTGCTCCATGGGCGCCATGCACGCCGCCAACTTCTACTACCGCCGTCCCGACCTGTTCTGCGGCTGCTTCGCCATCTCCGGTCTCTACGACAACAAGGAATTCTTCGGCAGCTACTGCGACGATCTGGTTTACAACAACTGCCCCGTTTTCTACCTGAACAATATGCCTTGGGATCATCCCTATATGAATATGTACAACAGCCAGAAGTCTCTGGTGGTAGTGGGCCAGGGCGCCTGGGAGGATATTTTGCTGGAAAGCACCCGGAAGCTGGATGAGGTCTGCTGCCGCAAGGGCATCCACACCCGGTTTGAATACTGGGGGCATGACGTAAACCACGACTGGCCCTGGTGGCACAAAATGGTGGTAACTTACCTGCCTTGGTTGTTGGGATAACAGCCTGAATATACAGAAAGAGAGACATTCCTTATGAAAAACTTTATTTTTATTTCCCCCAATTTTCCCATGACCTACTGGAAATTCTGCGCGGAGCTGAAGAAAAACGGCATGCGGGTTCTGGGCATCGGCGACTGCCCCTACGAAAACCTGCTGCAGGAGCTGCGGGACAGCCTTCATGAATACTACAAGGTATCCAGCCTGGAAAACTACGACGAGGTCTTTAAGGCAGTGGCCTTCTTCTCCTTCAAATACGGCAAGATCGACTGGCTGGAATCCAACAACGAATACTGGCTCATGCGGGATGCCAGGCTGCGCACCGAATTCAACATCACCACCGGTCCCAAGGACTGCGATATGCGCAAAATCAAGTATAAGTCTGCCATGAAGGAATACTACGCCAAGGCAGGTCTCCCCACCGCCCGGTATCACCTGATCGAGGGGATGGATGACGCTCTGGATTTTGCAAACACCGTGGGCTATCCCGTTGTGGTCAAGCCCGACAACGGCGTAGGCGCCAACAACACCTACAAGCTCCAGTCCGACGAGGAGTTGGCCTTCTTTATGGAGCACAAGGATGATACCGTGTACATCATGGAAGAGTTTGTCCGGGGCTATGTGCAGACCTACGACGCCATTGTGGATTCCAAAGGACAGCCTCTGTTTGAGTCCGGCAACATCTCCCCCCGGTCTATTATGGATATTGTCAACAACAACAGCGACTCCGTCTATTATCTGGTCAAGGATCTGCCGGACAACATTCGCTCTGCCGGTCTGCGGACCGTGAAGGCCTTCGGCGTCAAGAGCCGGTTCATCCATCTGGAATTCTTCGTGCTGACGGAGGATCAGGAGGGCCTGGGCAAGAAGGGCGATGTGCTGGGTCTGGAAGTGAATATGCGTCCTGCCGGCGGCTATACCCCGGATATGTACAACTACAGCCAGGAAACCGACGTGTATAAGATCTGGGCGGACATGGTCTGCTTCGACAGCAACACCAAGCCTACGGGTGCGCACCATTTCTGCGCCTTCTACGGCCGCCGGGACGGCAACCGCTACAAGCTGGACGACTATGAAATCATGATGAAGTACGCAGGCCATATCGTCATGAACGGGCGGATCCCCGATGCCCTGTCCGGCGCCATGGCCAACCAGATGTATGTGGCAAACTTTGATACCCAGGAAGAACTGGATGCGTTCTACCGGGATATGGCCGAACAGCTGTAAGACCAAAAGGAGCTTGCTTTGAATCAACGACTGCTGGGAATCCTGCTGGATTCCTTCCCGAAAATCCTGCTGCCGGGACTGACCATGACCATCCCCCTGACGGTTATTTCCTTTTCACTGGCGCTGGTCATCGCGGTGGTTACAGCCATGGTGCAGTTCGCAAACGTAAAGGTACTGAAGAGCATCGCCCGGTTTTATATCTGGGTGGTCCGGGGTACGCCCCTGCTGGTGCAGCTGTATGTGATCTTCTACGGTCTGCCCAACCTGGGGGTCATGCTGGATCCCTTTCCCTCGGCTGTGCTGGTATTTTCCATCAAC
The DNA here is from genome assembly GCA_017622995.1 of Oscillospiraceae bacterium. Lineage (GTDB taxonomy): Bacteria > Bacillota > Clostridia > Oscillospirales > Oscillospiraceae > Faecousia. The sequence continues at coordinate 37,282 of JAGAQA010000029.1, read as the reverse complement.
GAGGGGGCCTACTGTGCCGAAACCATCCGGGCCGCCCTGGAATCCGTACCAAAAGGACAGCTGGAAGCGGGGTACTGCGTGGGTATGTCCTATATGCAGACCATCCGGCGCATCATTCTCCCCCAGGCAATGCGTACCGCCTTTCCTTCCCTCTCCAACAACCTGATTTCCATGGTGAAGGACACCTCCCTGGCCGCCAACATTACGGTGATGGAAATGTTTATGGTTACCCAGCGCATTGCCTCCCGGTACTATGAGCACCTGGCCCTGTATATCGAGGTTGCCCTCATTTACCTGCTGTTCTGCACCGTGCTCACCAAGCTGCAGGCCCTGGGCGAGAAAAAACTGAATTCTTACGGAGCGAATTAACATGGCAATGCTGCAAATCAGGAATCTTCGCAAGTGTTTTGACGGGCTGGAAGTTCTGAAGAGTGTGTCCCTGGAGGTGGAAAAAGGCGACGTGGTGGCAATTCTGGGGCCCAGCGGTTCCGGAAAAACCACCTTCCTGCGCTGCATCAACTTTCTGGAAACCGCGGATGAAGGGGAACTGATTTTTGACGGAGAGGTGTTCCCTCTCCACGGCGCAACCAGAAAGGACATCGGCGCCCTGCGGAAGAAAACCGCCTTTGTATTTCAGAACTACAATCTGTTCCGCAACAAAACCGCTCTGCAGAACGTGACGGAAGGGCTGATCATCGGCCGAAAAATGCCGAAAGACCAGGCAAACGCCCTTGGTATGCGGATGCTCCAAAAGGTGGGCATGGCCGATCGGGCGGATTCCTATCCCAATCAGCTCTCCGGCGGTCAGCAGCAGCGGGTGGCCATTGCCCGGGCTCTGGCCACGGACCCGGAAATCATCCTTTTCGATGAACCCACCTCCGCCCTGGATCCGGAGCTTACCGGCGAGGTGCTGGCGGTTATGCGGGCCCTTGCCCAGGAGGGCATGACCATGCTGGTGGTAACCCACGAAATGAATTTTGCGAAAAATGTATCCTCCAAGGTGGTATTCATGGAGGGCGGTGTTGTGGTGGAAGAGAGTGATCCAACCGCTTTCTTCCAAAATCCCAAACAGGAGCGCGCCCGTGCCTTCCTGAAAACCATCCTCGGCGAGGAGAGAAAGGAATGAACATGATGAAAAAGAAAATTGCAGGGCTGCTGGCTGTATGCCTGGCCCTTACGGCACTGTGTGCCTGCGGGAAAAAGCAGGCCTCTTCCGACCGTCTGGCCCAGATCCGGGAAAAAGGTGAGCTGGTCATCGCCCTGGAGGGCAACTGGGCTCCCTGGTCCTTCCACGATGACAGCGATGCCCTGGTGGGCTACGATGTGGAGGTGGGCCAGGCCATTGCCCAAAAGCTGGGGGTAAAGGCCACCTTTGTTGAGGGCGAATGGGACGGACTGCTCGCCGGTGTGGAAGCCGGCCGCTATGATATGGTCATCAACGGCGTGGATGTAACGGAAGCCCGGAAGCAGACCTATGATTTCAGCACCCCCTATGCCTACATCCGCACCGCCCTGGTGGTGAAGAACGACAACGACACTATCCATTCCTTTGAGGACCTGGCGGGCAAAACCACTGCCAACTCCATCGGCAGCACCTATATGGAAATGGCGGAAAGCTATGGCGCCACCTGTTCCGGCGTGGACACGCTGGATGAGACCATTCAGATGGTGCTCCAGGGCCGGGCAGACGCCACCCTGAATGCGGATGTATCCTTCTATGATTACCTGGGCCAGCACCCGGACGCGGCGATCAAGATTGTAGCCTCCTCGGAAGAGGCCAACAAGGTTGCCATTCCCATGCAGAAGGGCGAAAGCTCCGCCGCCCTGCGGGAGGCCGTCAGCCAGGCCATTGAGCAGCTGCGCGCGGAAGGAACCCTCAGCGCCCTTTCCAACAAGTATTTCGGCGCAGACATCAGCACGAAGTAACCAGCCGCCCGCCAAGGGTGATTCATAAAACAGGAAAAAGGTGTGACCATGACTTCATGGTCACACCTTTTTCCTTGCACCGGCCGCCGCGGCGCGGCCTGAATCAGGCTGGGGATACGCGCGCATATGGGGCTTTCACATATGCAGTCCCGCCGCTCCCCCCAGAGGAAGAAAGAAATGGAATTGCTTTATCCCCTTTGCCTGAGATGCGGATTGACTTCGTAAAATCTATTTTTGTCCTCGTACATATCTCTGTCCGCTCTGTTGAATATGTCCTCACAGCTGGCGTCTGTTTCGGGATTATACAGCGCATATCCGCAGGAAACGATGGCTTCATCGGGATCAATAGGATCCTTGCCGGCTTTTCTGGTCATCGCATCCCGAAACTCTGCGATAAGCTTTTCGGCAATCCGGGCCGTGGGCTTTTCCATAAAAACCGCAAATTCATCTCCACCGAACCGGTACACATCCGCCCCCGGGAAACTGCTTTTGATTGCCTGATAGCTGTTTATGATCAGCTTATCTCCTTCTGCATGGCCGAAGGTATCATTGACAGCCTTGAGCCCATTGATGTCAAATATCAGGATGGCAAAAGAAACATGCCTTTTGGCGTGTATTGCATTCTCCATACTGTCCATCTTTTCCAGGTAAGCATTCCGGTTCTTTGCCCCTGTGAGCTTATCAATACGGGCAGCGTTCATGATCCGGTTGATCATGCCGGTGAGCACGAGCACAACCATTGTGCTCACCGCAATCGCGATCAGGATTGTGGTGAAGATCATCTGGTTTCTTGTGTTGTAGATCTCCCTTTCCGGTACGATCAGCACAAGATATTCTCCATTATTGAGTTTGTGGGAGGTTGTGATGCAGAACTGCTGCCTTTGTATGTAGGAGGAATACACATAATCTTCATTTTCCGCAATGATTTTATCCACTGCCGCCGCGGAAATCGCAGGATTGTGGTCTCCGGAATACAGGATTTTTCCGCTGTCATCCATCAGTATGGCATATCCGCTTTCATACAGGGAGATTCCACCCACTTTGTCACAGATGGTATCATAGTCGAGATCAATCCCCAGAACACCAACCAGTGTTTCGCCGATATAGAGCGGCTTTACATAAGAAATCATGTATATGCCATTATTGGGGTTCTCGTAAGGCTCCAGCCAGACGGGTTCGCCTCTTTCCACCGGAATAAAATACCACCCAATCACCAATATCCGAAAGAAAGCGAACAGAGCAATCAAACACGTCCAATTCTCTATCTGTTACTTTCTTCATAGGGTATCCCTTTACAAACCGCGATTTACGGATTTTCTTGCTTCTATACTATCACATAACCGAGAAAAAAACAAGAACAGCCACAGAGCCGTGACTGTTCACTGTTTCCAAAATTTCGGGCGTTGTTGGTTGGGCAAAAATGAGATGAGTTGACAATTGACAATGAACAATTGACAATTCGAATCAAGATCCCAAGTGTTGCGAATAACCGGAGTACGAACGGATTTGTCATCCTGAGCGAGCGCAGCGAGTCGAAGGATCTTCTACGTTCGTTTCGCAGTGCGGTCAAATCACCGGGAAGATCCTTCGACTGCGCGCTTCGCGCTCCGCTCAGGATGACATACGTTTCTGTGATTCAAGCGTTTACCGTATTTGGGCTCTTGATTCACATTGTCAATTGCCAATTGAGCGTATTCCCCCTTTCCTTCCGTAATCCGGCGGAGATTTTTAAGAAATTCTTATCCCTCTTGACAGGAGAGGTTTAACGTGTTAAACTCGGCCTATAAAGTCTAACGTGTTAAACCCAATTGCTACAGAAAGGAAGAATTCATATGAAACGTATATTGAGCGTCCTTCTCATTACGCTGCTGCTTGCCGGCTGCGGAGGAAAGCCTGCCGCGGCTCCGGCGCCCACGGAGCGCACCCCGGAAACGACCCAGGAGGCCACCCAGCCGGAAACAGTCACTACGGAAACCCATGCTCCAGCGGAAATTGTGGATGCCGTAACGGTGCCGGAGGAAGCTGTGGGCATTGCCGAAAGCGTCATCACAGGAAACCAGAAAACCGTCCATGTGTCTACTGCGGACGAATTCCTCAGTGCCATCGGGCCGGACACAGAGATCATTGTGGATGCCCAGCTCATCGATTTCAGCACCGCGGCAAACTATGGAAGCTCTGGCGGCGACTACTATCGCTGGGACGATCCCTTCGATGGCCCGGAGCTGATCATTCAGAATGTAGAGAATGTCACTGTCCGGGGCGGCGGTGAGGCACGGACCGATCACACCCTTTCCTGCGTGCCCAGATACGCCGATGTATTAACTTTTGAAAACTGCGCCAATATTTATGTAACCCATATTACCGTGGGCCACACCCAGGAGCCCGGATCCTGCATGGGCGGCGTTCTGCATTATGTTAACTCTCAGGACATTTTGGTGGAGGACTGCGACCTCTTCGGCTGCGGCACCCTGGGCGTAATCGGCACCAACAGCCGCAATATGCAGGTAATGAGCAATCATATCCACGATTGCAGCGTAGGCGGTGTGGAGTTCTCCCAGTGCCAGGATGTCCGTGTGGACGGCAACACCTTTGAAAACCTGGGAGATGAATGGAATGAAGCCCCGATCTTCCGGATTTATGGCGGAGAAAACATAACCTGCAACGGGGAAGACTTGATCAAGAAATTTGGGAACGGATAAGGAGGAGCACCATGGAAACACCCAGGATTTTTGAAAGTGAATACCGCTTCTGCCTGCTGCTGTGGGAGCACGAGCCGGTAAATTCCACCAGGCTGGTGAGCCTGTGCAAGGAGCAGCTGGGCTGGTCCAAGGCAACGACCTATACCGTTATCCGCAGACTGTCCGAGCGGGGGATTGTGAAGAACGAAAACGCGGTGGTATCCACCCTGGTCACCAAGGAGCAGGTACAGTCCTCCCGGCTCAACGAAATGGTGGAGGAGACCTTTGAGGGGTCCATGCCTGCCTTTATCGCCGCTTTTTCCAAAAGCAAGCGCCTGAGCAAAGACGAGGTGGAGCAGCTAAAGCAGCTCATTGACAGTTACCAAGAGTAAAAATGTCATTGCGAGGAGCACAGCGACGTGGCAATCCCCTCTGCCCTTGGGTGCATCTGTATACGATGGAGATTGCCACACCAGTGACATCGGTCACTGGTTCGCAATGACAGAAATAAGAGGAGGATATCGCATGGAATCCCTGTTTTCAAATATCTTGACCGCCAGCTTTCATGGCAGCGTTGTAATTGCGGCGGTGATCCTGCTGCGGCTGGCGCTAAAGAAGACACCCCGAAAGTTTATCTGTTTTCTGTGGCTGCTGGCGGGCCTGCGGCTGCTGATGCCCTTTGAAATTCAGAGCAGTCTGAGCTTGCAGCCCATGCCGGAAGTCTCTCAGGTGCAGCAGTGGCAGACACCGCAGACCATGGCCGCTGAGGAATCGGCTCCCTGGGAAACCCTCCCGGAGCCAGCGGAACTGCACCAGGAAGTCCAGCTTCCCCAGGTGTCGGAAAACCCCATCGGCTTCAGCCCCACAACAAATCCCACCGTGGAACGGCCACAGCCCACCCTGAACTGGAAGGAAGCCATTCCCTATGTGTGGCTTTTTGTTGCCGCCTGCTTCGGTATCTACACCGTTTTCGCCTATCTGAGGCTCAAATACAAGGTGCGGGAAGCGGTGAAGATTCCCGGCGGCTGGGAATGCGACCGGATTGAAACAGCCTTTATCCTGGGCTTTATCCGCCCGAAAATCTACATCCCCATGGGCTTAAGCCCTACGGTGCGCAAGCACATCCTTGCCCACGAGCGCACCCATCTGGAAAAGGGCGACCACTGGTTCAAGATGATCGGCTTCCTTGCGCTGGCGCTCCACTGGTTTAATCCCCTGGTGTGGATTGCCTATGTTCTTATGTGCAAGGACATGGAGCTGGCCTGCGATCAGCGGGTGGTGCAGTTCATGGATTTGGAGGAACGCAAGAGCTATTCGGCAGCCCTCTTGAGCTGTTCCACCAATCGTGCCCACTTCGCCGCTTGCCCTGTGGCCTTCGGGGAGGTCAGCGTGAAGGATCGGATTAAGATGGTGCTGAACTACCGCCGCCCCGGCTTCTGGGTGAGCCTGCTGGGCGTGATCGCCATTGCGTTCGTGGCGGTGTGTCTGCTGACAAATCCCGCTAAGGAACCGGACAGTCCTGCCCAGGCAGCCAGCCAGGAGCAGACAGCCCTCGAAGTATGCCATGACGCATGGGACCGCCTGCTGAATCAAAAGGTCTGTGTGCTGGGCCTTACCGGCAACAACGAATACCCCCAGTGGCAGGCCTGCCTGTCCTGGTCCGGTGACGATACCCTGTGGCAGTACACGCCCAGCTCCAGCCCCGACCCGATCAGTGGGCGGATGGAGTACGGCGGCAAACACTATGCCTATCAGGCTGGAAGCTGGGTGGAAACCGAGACAGCGGATGGTCAGTTTGAGGCATATCTCGATCCTTTCCGCTGGGATTTGGAGGATGCCGTTCTGCTCAGCGATACCACGGAAGACAATTGGCGGACCATTCGCTTCACCACCGCGTGGAACACGGACTCCGGCACAGTGGAGACGGCGACCCACAGCTATTTCCTGGATACCGGGGGAAAGCTGTACTTCATCGACGTTCAGAACGCTCCCAATACCAATACCACAAAGGTCACCCTGGACACCGAAGGCTGGATTGCCGATAAAACTGCGAAAAGCTATTTTGACGAGGCCATTGCCGACATTACGGAGGGATCGGTATCTGAGGAGGAACTGACCCAACAGGCGGAATTAGACGCCTGGGGCTTCAACTTCCGGGTGGATGATGACCGGCTGTCCGATTCCGGCTCCGATGTTTACTACAGCCAGAGCGAAACCGGCCGGGGGGTACTCTCCACCACCGAGGCATACTGGCTGGAACGGAAGGTGGGCAACGAATGGGAAGTGGTGCCCCCGGTGAACCAGCCCCAGTGGAGCGACAGTGCCCAAGGCGTGGCCAAGGGAACCTCTACCTACGGCTACATCGACTGGACTCCCATCTACGGCAAGCTCCCCACCGGCACCTACCGCATGGGGAAAACCGTTACCTGCCGGGACGAAGCTCCCCGTTATACCAAAACCCACGACTTCTACTCCGAATTTGAAATCTACTCCGTGGTGGATACCAATTCCCCGGAAGCCGCCGCGGCGGTGGAACGGTGCTTTACCGCTCTGGAAGCCCTGAAAAACCGGAAAAGCCTGCACTGGAAATCCGTTTCGGGAGCGGACTCTGAAGTGGAGCAGTGGCTGGATGGGGAGAATTTCCTGCGCGTCACCAATTGGTATATGCGGGATGAGGGCTATACGCCCCGTACCGATACCTGGATCAACTGCGATGGGGTTGCCTACGGCGATGTCCGGGAAAACCCGGAGGTGCTCACCAGCAAGGTGCTGGGGCTGGGTGTGAAAAATCTGTCCGCCAGCATGAAGAACAACCGCTTCGCCGACGATTTCAATATTCTTTTCTTCGAGCGGACCAACCACCAGATCTCCTTCCCGGAGGGGGTTGGCGTGGTCAGTGATGAAATGGTGCGCTTTGTTACCACATGGAATGTGGTTGGTCTGGATTTCGATAAGGCTACTGCCCAGCTGACCTACCGTTTTGACGGAAACGGCAACCTGGTGTACATGGAATACCTGCCCACCTATGATGAAAAGCCCCGGAGCTTCAGCATCGAAATCTATCCCGACGCTTCCGGGGAAATCGATGCCAAAATCCGGTCCGGGACCCAGAACCTCTATGTTTCCGGCTTCTCCTGGAAGGATGCCAAGGAAAAGTACATAACCGATGCGTTTAGCCACCGGGACAGCGGCTTTGTGAACAACGACATGGTTTCCATCACAAATCCCGTGGACGCCGCCCGCCGGGCACTGAAGGAATATCCCAAACTGGGGAACTATCTGAGCCTGGACGTTGCCCACGATGACGAGGCCAATATGTGGCGTGTCACCGTCCGGAGCTACCACGACTACCAGTCCACCTATGACTATCGGGATATTTACCTGGACGATAACGGCGTGACTCAGCTGCTGGTCTACGAAGGCCCCATCGGTTACGATGAATCGAGAAAGTAGAACTCAACCGAAAACACAATTTGCCGGTGTATCGCACAGCGCGATACACCGGCAAATCCTATTCTTCCGGGAGGCCGTTTTTACCAGGGGTAGGTCTGCTGTTTCGGGTTTCCGGAAAAGCTGCCCTCCAGCTTGCTCAGAACCCGGTTGTAGCTTTCCGAGCCCTCCGGATAGGGGGTGGGCTGAAAATTGTTCATCGGCGTCTGGCTGCTGACGCAGGCGGGGATGATGGTGCGTTCCCCCAGAGAAACGGTGCCGTCGGCCCGGCGGATCACCTGCTGCCGGATAATGGCGGTGTCCATATCGCTGGGGTAGCGGTTGCCGCCGAAGCAGAAATTGGCCAGACTGTAGTAGATGACGCCGTCCCCGTATTCCTCAATTTTTTGCAGCACATGGGGATGGCTGCCGCAGACAATATGGACTCCGGCATCAATCAGCGCCTTTCCCAGCTGCTCCTGGGTCCGGGAGGGGTGGTAGGACCGTTCCACGCCCCAGTGGATCAGGGCAACGATCAGCTCGGCACCCTCCCGGCGCATGGCATCCACGGCGGCGGCAACGGTTTTCGGCTTTGCCTGAAACAGCAGGGCGAGGACGCCGACCTTCAGCCCGCTTTCTGTTTCTATCACCCGATACTCGTTCTGAAGGATCCCGGGAACCCCGGCTTCCTCCAGAAGAGAATAGGTATTTGCCAGTCCCCGCTGGCCATAATCCCCGCTGTGGTTGTTGGCAAGGCTCACCACATCCACACCGCCCTGGGTCAGGATGGCGGTATAGGCCGGATCCCCCTTGAAGGAAAAGCCGTTTTCCTTGGGGATATAGCCCCCGGAACGCAGAACGCCTTCAAAATTGCCCAGGGTCAGATCGTCCTCCAGAAAGTATTCCGCCACGTTTTGAAGGGGATAGCTGTAGTCCGTACCGATCATGGAAGGAAAGCTGTTGGGGCCGCCGGAAATATTGGGATCGGTGCCCAGGGTCAGGTCGCCGACGAAGCTCAGGGTGAAAACCTCCTCCCCGGCGGCCTGGGTCTCTCCATTGGCCGCGGCAGACAGAGGAAAGAAAATACAAAGAAGCATGACACAGGCAGCACAGGCAAAAATCTTTTTCAACGGGACCGCCTCCTGACAAAAAAGTATGGTATGACAAAATCATACCATACTTCTAAGGAAATATCAAATTATTCCTGTGCGCGCTTCTTCATCAGGTTGCGCATACGCAGGGCGTGGTCCAGCTCCCGCTTGCGGATCCGCAGGCTCTTGGGGGTGCATTCCAGCAGCTCATCGTCTGCCAGGAATTCCAGGCACTGCTCCAGAGAGAAGATCCGGGGGCTGGTCAGCCGCAGGGCCTCGTCGGAACCGGCGGCGCGCATATTGGTCAGCTGCTTTTTCTTGCAGACATTGACGGTCATATCCTCGTTCCGGCTGCAAATGCCTACCACCATACCGGCGTACACAGGCGTGCCCGGGCCGATGAACAGGCTGCCCCGCTCCTGGGCGTTGAAGAGGCCGTAGGAGCAGGCTTCGCCGGATTCAAAGGCAATCAGGGAGCCAACCTGGCGGCGCTCAATCTCACCCTTCATGGGGGCGTAGGAGTCCAGCACGGAGGACATGATGCCCTCGCCCCGGGTGTCGGTCAGGAATTCGTTCCGGTAGCCGAAGAGGCCACGGGAAGGAACCAGGAATTCCAGACGGTAGCGGCTGCCTACGGGGGTCATGCCCAAAAGGTCACCCTTGCGCTTGCCCATTTTCTCAATGACGGCGCCCATGCTTTCCTCGGGCACATCGGCCACCATCCGTTCGATGGGCTCGCAGAGCTTGCCGTCGATTTCCTTGGTCAGCACATGGGGGGTAGAAACGGAGAACTCATAACCTTCCCGGCGCATGGTCTCCATCAGAATGGAAAGGTGCATCTCGCCCCGGCCCGCCACGTTGAAGGCATCGGTGCCCTGCTCGGTAACGTGGAGAGATACGTCCTTCAGCAGCTCCTTTTCCAGACGGTCCCGCAGGTTCCGGGAGGTGACGTATTTGCCTTCCTTACCGGCGAAGGGAGAATCGTTGACGGCGAAGGTCATTTCAATGGTGGGATCGGAAATCTTCACAAAGGGCAGAGGCTCCACCGCGGTGGGGTCACAGAGGGTGCGGCCGATGGTGATGTCTGCCATGCCGGACAGGGCCACGATTTCACCGGCGCTGGCCTCCTGCACAGGGGCCTTGCCCAGACCGTCAAAGGTGTACAGGGCAACCACCTTGCCCTTGGTCTTTACGTCGGGGTCGTGGAAGTCACAGATGGTAACCTCCTGATTCACCTTGATGGTGCCCCGCTCAATGCGGCCCACGGCGATACGGCCCACATATTCGTTGTAGTCAATGGAGGAGACCAGCAGCTGCAGGGGGCCGTTTTCATCGCCCGTGGGGGGATCGATGTAGTTGACAATGGTCTCAAACAGGGGGGTCAGGTCGGTGCCCATCTCGTCGGGACCGTAGGAGGCGGTGCCCTGACGGCCGGAGCAGAAGATGGTAGGGGAATTGAACTGCTCGTCGGTGGCATCCAGATCCAGCAGCAGCTCCAGGACCTCGTCCATGACCTCGTGGATACGGGCATCGGGCTTATCCACCTTGTTCACCGCCACGATGACCTTGTGGCCCAGCTCCAGGGCCTTTTGCAGCACAAAGCGGGTCTGGGGCATGGGGCCCTCGGCAGCGTCCACCAGCAGGATAACGCCGTTGACCATTTTGAGGATTCGCTCCACCTCGCCGCCAAAGTCGGCGTGGCCCGGGGTATCCACGATGTTGATTTTATAATCTTTATAGTGTACGGAAGTGTTCTTGGCCAGAATGGTAATGCCGCGCTCCCGCTCCAGGTCACCGGAGTCCATAACCCGCTCTACGGTAGCCTGATTTTCCCGATAGATGCCGCCCTGCTTCAGCATTTCGTCAACCAGGGTGGTCTTGCCGTGGTCAACGTGGGCGATGATGGCAATATTTCTGATTTTGTCCTGAGATGCCATAAATATGCTCCTTACTCTTTCTGAAATTATCAACTCTCAACAAAGAAATATACCACAATCCATAATCCATTGCAATCTTTTTCTGCTTTTCCGGCTACAAAAGTTCCGGTTTCGCACAGATGGTTTTCGTGCAAATTCACACAGAACACATGCCCGGTCCGTGGCCCCGGGGAATGCTCACTTGATTGTTTCGCTGTTGTTCAGGACCAAGGTGCTGTAGAGGAACAGCACGTCGGCGTTTTCAAAATCCAGCACCTTTCCCAAACGGCTGACGGGAAGATAGCGGATGTCCACCAGGGTCACTTCCTTGTAGCATTCCAGGAAATAGGGGGCAATGCTGCTGCCGAAGGAATCCCGGAACAGGATCAATCGGTCTTCCGTTTCCGCGTTGGGATTGGTCATGGTAATAAGGGACAGGGAGCCGGACAGATAGAATTCATAGGGGTCCCGGCCTGCCAGAGCCTCAAAATCGTAAACGCCGATTCCCTTTCCGTTTTCCCTATTCACAACCTGGGCGCCCTGGATTGCCGGGGAGGTGACATAGGACAGAGTCTCTTTCTCCATGGGCAGGGCGGCCTGGCCTGCGTATACACCCAGGAAATCCCTGGTGGCTGGCTGTACGCTGTAGGTTTCCCGTAAGGTCTTGCCCATTCCGTGGGACAGTGCTTCGGCAGCGGGTTTTAGCATTTCCTGCCGCCAGTGGGTATCGGTGCGGTAGTAGCAGTCCAGAGTCAGGGTGGGGAACAGGTCAATATACGCAGCAAAGGGGGTGCCCTGCCGAAGCCGGGTTACGAAGGCATCATAGTCCATTTTGGGGTTGCCTTCCAGGTAATACCCCTTGTCCGGGATCACGGACAGATAGACCCGGTTGCCTTCGGTCAGATACCGGTTGTACACCTGGGTGAATTTTTCCGCCGCGTAATCGGCAGAAGCCGGATTTTCCGGGTATTCCAGCTGGGCATAGTACCCATTTGAACAATAGATGCTGTTGTTGTCCTTCCGGCCCAGGACCCTGGTGGAAAACAGGGCTTTCGCGGTTCGGAAGGTTTCCCGCAGTGGAAACTGATCCTGACTGTAGCGTTCAAAATCCGAGGAAAACCGGCCGCTTTCCAGGGCTTTTACGGAAAACGCGGGCATTTGCGCCAGCTTCCGCCGCTCGGCCAGGGATTCACCTTTGGGGCTGTGGAGCCAGCAGCCCAGGGTCAGCGCCGCGAAACACAGGGGCACCAGAAGAAACAGCTTGTTTTTGGTTTGTTCCATAGCAGCCTCCATCAGAAACGGAAATAGAGGAAGGGATTATAGGACCCGTCCACCAGAAAGGCGGTGCACAGCAGCAGAAGGAGCACCAGCATCACCGACTCCAGCAGGGAAGCGGCCCTGGGCCAGCGCCGGGCAATGACCTGGGCGGCGATTTTCGGAGCCGGAGTGGCGCCGACCATGGCGGCAGTCAGCAGCAGGGCATTGCTCCCGAGAAGATATGCCGCCTGCGGGGAGGAAAGGGGAAGTCCGCCCAGCCCCAGCAGCTGCCTGATGCAGACCAGGGCTTCGGAAAGGCTGGAAGCATCAAAAAGCACAAAGCTGAAGATGACGGCAAGCAGCACATAGACTCTTCCGAGAATCCGGCTCTTTTCCAGGTGCCGCAGAAGAAAGGTTTTTTCGATGATCAGCAGCACCGCGAACCAAAGGCCCCAGAAGAGGAAGTTCCAGGCAGCCCCATGCCAGAAGCCGGTGAGCATCCACACAATGAAAATGTTCAGGAACTGCCGGGGCTTTCCCTTCCGGTTGCCGCCCAGGGGAATGTAGACATAGTCCCGGAACCAGGTGCCCAGGGAGATGTGCCACCGGCGCCAGAATTCCGTAATGCTGCGGGAAATATAGGGATACTGAAAGTTCTCCGGGAACCGGAAGCCAAAGAGCCGCCCCAGGCCAATGGCCATGTCGCTGTAGCCGGAGAAATCAAAATAGATGTGCAGGGTGAAGCTGACGGCATAGAGCCAGGCGAAGAGCACGCTGGCGTCGGTCGTCTGATGCCAGGCGGCGCAGATTTCCCCCAGAAGGTTGGCAAGCAGCACTTTTTTGCCCAGACCCATGAGAAACCGCCGGGTGCCCTCCCGGATGCCTGTAAGGTTGTGGGCGCGGCAGCGGAGCTGCCGGGCAATGTCGGTATACCGGACAATGGGCCCCGCGATGAGCTGGGGGAAAAAGGTGACGTAGCAGGCAAGGTCGATGAGGTTTTTCTGGGCGGCTGCCTGCCCGCGGTATACGTCAATGGTGTAGCTGAGAATCTGAAAGGTGTAGAAGCTGATGCCCACAGGCAGAGACAGCTTCAGAAGAGCAATGGGCCGGCCGGTGAGGGCGCCCAGGTTTTCCAGGAAGAAATCCGCGTATTTAAAGCAGAGGAGAGAACTCAGGCTGGAAAGGATGGAGGCCGCCAAAAGCCCCTTTTTGGCCTTTGGGAACCGCTCCATGGCAAGGCCGAAGCCATAGCCAAGGACCGTGGCGGCCAGCATGACAAAAAGATACCGTGGCTCGCCCCAGGTGTAAAACAGAAGGCTGAACAGCAGCAGCACCCCGTTTCTGCCCGCCTTTGGCATCAGATAGTAGACAAGCAGGACACAGGGAAGAAAGTAGTATAGAAAGGGAATACTGGAAAAGATCATGGCTTTGGTCCTTTCTGTAGTGGTTCAAAACGCGGGAAAGCCTTCCCCAAAACGGGGAAGGCTCAGCGGTCAGCTTTCGGCAGGCGCCTCCACCAGCAGCTGGGCGCCCAGAGAAACAGCGATGTCCTTGAAGCTCTGAATGGGATCGTTCTTGCCGTAGGCAGTGAGGACGAAGCTGCCCAGATTCAGCACCACAACGGTGTCGGGGAAGCCGCACATCCAGTGGTTGGACTGAACGATGGTCTTGTAGCTTTCGGCAAAGGCGGCGGGGTCCTCGTCCTCCTGCAGCTGCATGACGGCGGAGCAGAAGGTGTTGGTGTTCATCATGTGCATCAGGGTGGCGGCATCGCCGGTGAGCTTGTCCATGAGGCCGTCATCCAGCAGAATCAGGTACTGGAAGGTTTCACCGTAAGCCTTTACATCAAAGGCACCAGGGCCGTTGGTATCATGGGCCTCGTCACCGCCGCCGGCGGGAAATCGGGCATCCTCGGGGAAAGCGTTCCAGACCGCATCCAGCAGCTCCAGGGAGCTGGCGTACTGGGGAGCGGGCGCTTCGGTGGTTTCGATGGTCTCGGTGGCGCTGGGAGCGGCATTCTGCTTGCCGCAGCCGGCAAAGAGGGCTGCGCACATAGCGGCGCAGAGAATCAGGCTGATGGTCTTTTTCATGTGTTGTTTCCTTTCAAAATGGGTTGCTGTTGCAGCGGCAAAGCCATACAGGGAAAGTATTCCCAAACCGTTCTGTTTTAATGGCTTTCCCATAGCTTTTTTATCAGAAGAAAATGAACGGGATATATGCCGAATGTAAACAATTTTCAGGTACTGCTGCCGCTTCGGAGGCATTATAACACAGATTCCCCGGAATTCCCAGCCCCAATTTTTCCCTGGCCGGCAAAGAGGAAAGGTGCTATAATGGGAATAAGGAGGGAAATGCCATGAAACTAACATTTCTGGGCGCGACCCATGAGGTGACAGGCTCCTGCACCATGGTGGAGTGCTGCGGTATCGTGGGCCTGGTGGACTGCGGAATGGAGCAGGGCAAGGACTGCTTCGAGAATCAGAGCCTGCCCGTGAGCCCCGCAAAGCTGGACTATGTGCTGCTGACCCATGCCCATATTGACCATTCGGGCCTTTTGCCGCTGCTGACCAAGAATGGATTCCGGGGCAGCATCTACGCGACGGAGGAAACCACGAACCTCAGTGCCATTATGCTGATGGACTGTGCCCATATCCAGATGCAGGAGGCCCAGTGGAAAGCCCGGAAAGCGGCCCGGGCCGGTCTGGAGGCGGAACCGCCCATCTACGACCTGACGGATGCCCAGGACTGCCTGAAGCGGTTCCGCCCCTGCCAGATGCACCAGCGGTTCCAAATCGCGGAGGGGACGGAAGTCCGGTTTGTCAATGCGGGGCACCTTCTGGGCTCGGCCTCCATAGAGCTGTGGCTTACGGAGAACGGCGTCACCCGGAAGGTGGTTTTTAGCGGAGACTTAGGAAATGTGGACCTTCCCATTCTGCGGCAGAAGGATTATATAGAGGATGCGGACTACGCGGTCATCGAGTCCACCTACGGCGACCGGCTCCATGAAAGCTGCCCGGACCCGGCCTGGTTTCTGGCGGAATGCATCCGCACCACCCTGGGGGGCGGCGGCAATCTGGTGATCCCGGCCTTCGCGGTGGGAAGGACCCAGGAAATGCTGTATCTGCTGCGGGAGATCAAGCAGCAGAAGCTTGCCGGGATGGATTTCCCGGTGTATGTGGACAGCCCCCTGGCAATTGAAGCCACCGGCGTCTTTCTCCAATGCGCCGACGGCTGTTTGGATGAAAAGACCCTGGAGCTCGCAAAGCAGGGCATCAATCCCCTGATGTTCCCGGGGCTCCGGCTGGCGGTGACCAGCGAGGAATCCAAGGCCATCAACGCGGACCCCACGCCCAAGGTGATTCTGTCTGCCAGTGGAATGTGCGAGGCGGGCCGTATACGGCATCATCTGAAGCACAATCTGTGGCGGGGAAACTCCACGGTGCTGTTTGTGGGCTATCAGGCGGCGGGGACCTTGGGCAGAAGCCTTCTGGAGGGTGTGAAGGAAGTAAAGCTTTTCAATGAAACCGTGGCGGTCAATGCCCGCATCCTGAGTATGCCGGGCAAGAGCGGCCATGCGGACCAGGCGGAGCTTCTCAATTGGCTGGCCCACTTTACCGAAAAGCCCAGGCACGTCTTTGTAAACCATGGGGAGGATGAAGCCTGCACTGTCTTTGCGGGACTGGTTCAGAGCCGGCTGGGGATCCATGCCTCCGCGCCCTTCTCCGGCTCGAAATTCGATGTGGCGGCGGGCCGGTATGCCTATGAAAGCGTTGGAATTCCGGTGGTTCGCAAGACGCTGTCGCCTGCCGCGGCCAGAAAGAACAGCGTTTATGCCAAGCTGACGGCGGCATTGGCCCGGCTGGCTGCCATTGTGGAGGGCTTCCGGGGCAGAAGCAACAAGGATACGGCCCGCTTCGCGGACCAGATCCAGGCGCTTTGCGACAAATGGCAGTAAATCCTGCAAAATGGAATGGGAATATACAGAATGTGATTGCATAATATCCACGAATAAGGCAAAGTCTCCCCGGACAATGGAGCCCGGGGAGACTTTTATGCAAAAAAACGGGGATGGGTGTAACAAAACAGACATAAGATGTTTTCCTGTGACGGATTCCTGTTTGCAGCAAAACGATCATTTTGGGCGAAAAATGAGCCGGACAATTATTACACAAAAAAATAGAAAACGATCCGGATGGTTTTGTGGAAACTGACAAATACAGGGAAAGATTTGATTTTATACGCATTTTGTTGCAATTTAAGGTTGACAATGGGTGCGTTTTTTACTATAGTATGAACATCTCTTGAAAAAGGGATGAAATCTTTTTGAGGAAAAGATGGAGGTTCAAAAATGAAAAAGCTGATGAGCGTCCTGCTGGTCCTGGCTATGGCTTTCGCCCTGGTAGCCTGCGGCAGCAGCAACACCCCCGCCGCCACCGCAGCTCCCGCCGCTGACACCACTGCCACTGAGGCTCCTGCCGCTGATAACGGCAACGCCCTGCTGGATGCGGACGGCAACCCCTTCCACATCGGTATCGTGACCGGTTCCGTTTCTCAGTCCGAGGACGACCGCCGCGGTGCTGAGGCCTTCCAGGCTATGTACGGCGAAGAGAACGTCTCCCTGGCGATCTACCCCGACAACTTCACCGAAGAGCTGGAGACCACCATTCAGACCATTGTCAATATGTCCGATGATCCCGAGATGAAGGCCATCGTTGTCAACCAGGCTGTGCCCGGCACCACCGAGGCTTTCCGTCAGATCAAGGAGCGCCGCCCCGACATCATCTGTGTTGCCGGTGAGTCCCATGAGGACCTGCCCGAGATCGGTTCCGCTGCTGACCTGACCACCAACAACGACTTCGTTGCCCGTGGCTACCTGATCATCCGTACCGCTCACGAGCTGGGCTGTGACACCTTTGTGCACATCTCCTTCCCCCGGCACATGTCCTATGAGACCATGTCCCGTCGTGTGGCAATTATGAAGGCCGCCTGCGAGGAGTTCGGCATGAAGTTTGTTCTGGAGACCGCTCCCGATCCCACCACCGACGTGGGCATCCCCGGCGCCCAGGCTTACATCCTGGAGAAGGTTCCCGAGTGGGTTCAGATGTACGGCGAAAAGGCTGCTTACTTCTGCACCAACGATGCCCACACCGAGCCCCTGCTGAAGCAGCTGCTGGAGTACGGCGGATACTTCATCGAGGCTGACCTGCCCTCTCCTCTGATGGGCTATCCCGGCGCTCTGGGCCTGGATCTGACCGAAGAGGCCGGCGACTTTGAGAAGATCCTGGCCAAGGTTGAGGCTGCCATCAACGAAAAGGGCGGCGCTGACCGCTTCGGCACCTGGGCTTACTCCTACGGCTACACCGTCTCTGCCGGTCTGGCTGAGCACGTCAAGAACGTTATCCAGGGCGAGAGCGAGCTGTGCGACATCGATGATATTGCCAAGGCTTACCAGGTATTCTCCCCCAAGGCCGAGTGGAACGGCTCCAACTACACCAATGCCGACACCGGTGTTAAGCTGGACAATGTGTTCCTGATCTACCAGGATACCTATATCATGGGCAATCCCGGCCACTACATGGGCGCCACCCAGGTGGAGGTTCCCGAGAAGTACTTCACTCTGAAGTAAGGACTTCCCGAATACGATCAAAATAATACAGGCAGGGGAGAGGGTTTCTCTCCCCTGCTTTTACAGGTAAGGAACTGCTTATGGAAAAAAATACTGCTCCTTTGTTGGAGATGAGAAACATCAAGAAGGATTTCTTCGGAAATCAGGTTCTGGAAGACATCAATTTTACTCTGGAAGCCGGCGAGGTCCTGGGCCTGGTCGGTGAAAATGGCGCCGGTAAGTCTACTCTGATGAAGATCCTCTTCGGTATGGATGTGATTCGGGAAACCGGTGGTTATAGCGGCGATGTGCTGCTCAATGGAGAAAAGGTCAATTTCTCCACCCCCTTCGATGCACTGGAAGCCGGTATCGGCATGGTGCACCAGGAATTCTCCCTGATTCCGGGCTTTACTGCCACGGAAAATATTCTGCTCAATCGTGAGCCTCAAAAGAAGAATGTTCTGTCCGAAGTGTTCGGCCAGCGGCTGAACACCCTGGACTATAAGGAAATGGATAAGTGCGCCGCTGCTGCCATCGACAAGATGGGCGTGCAGATTGACGCGGATATGCGCATCAGCGATATGCCTGTCGGTCATAAGCAGTTTACCGAAATCGCAAGAGAGCTGAGCAAGGACCAGCTGAAGCTTCTGATCCTGGACGAGCCCACCGCCGTTCTGACGGAAAAGGAGGCGGAAGCACTGCTGGACTCCATTCGGGGTATGTCCAGGCAGGGTATTTCCGTGATCTTTATCACCCACCGTCTTCACGAGATTCTGTCTGTCTGCGATAAGGTGGTCATCATGCGGGACGGCCATGTGGTTGAGGATATGCCCGCCTCCGAAACCGATGTGGAACGCATCACCAAGGCCATGGTGGGCCGTAAGGTGGATGTGTCCGTCAAGCAGGATGTGCGGGACCATTCCGGCGCAAAGACCATCATGTCCATCCGCAAGCTTTGGGTGGATATGCCCGGTGAAATTGTCCGCAATGTGAACCTGGATGTGAAGGAAGGCGAAATCCTGGGCATCGGCGGCCTGGCCGGCCAGGGCAAGCTGGGCATTCCCAATGGTGTGATGGGTCTTTATGAGGCCGGCGGCACCGTGGAGTTTGACGGCAAGCCCATCCCCCTGAACAATCCCCGGAACTGCCTGGACGAGCAGCTGGCCTTCGTGTCCGAAGACCGGCGGGGTGTGGGCCTGCTTCTGGACGAGACCCTGGAGTGGAACGTGGCATTCCCCGCCATGCAGATCCAGAACAAGTTCCTGAAAAATCTCCTGGGCGGTCTTGTCAAGTGGCGTGATGAAAAAGCCATCCGTGAGGTCACCGACCGGTATATTGAGGAACTGAAAATCAAGTGCACCAGCTCCAAGCAGAAGGCAAAGGAGCTTTCCGGCGGCAACCAGCAGAAGGTTTGCCTGGCCAAGGCCTTTGCCCTGGAGCCCAAGTTCCTCTTCGTCTCCGAGCCGACCCGGGGCATTGACGTAGGCGCCAAAGCTCTGGTGCTGGAAGCACTGAAGAAATTCAACCGGGAAAGCGGTGTTACCGTGGTGATGATTTCCTCCGAGCTGGAGGAGCTGCGCAGCACCTGCGACCGCATAGCCATTGTCTCCGGCGGACGGATTGCCGGTATCCTGCCTGCTACGGAATCCAGCGAGGCCTTCGGCGCGCTGATGGTCAGTCAGGTAAAGTAAGGAGGGCGAAACATGGAAAAGAAAAATGAAAAGGGTATGCTTCGCCGTGCCGTGGATAGCTATGGCATCCCCCGACTGATTATCACGGGCTTTTTGATGTCCATGTTCGTTCTGGCACCCTTTGCCGGAGTTGACCTGTGGACCCAGTTTACCAATGTCATCAACCGTTTCAGCTGGAATGCGGTTCTGGTTCTGGCCATGGTGCCCATGATCCACTCCGGCTGCGGCCTGAACATGGGTCTGCCCCTGGCCATTATCTCCGGCCTGCTGGGCGCCACCCTGTCCATCGAGCTGGGCTTCACCGGTCCGATGAGCTTCTTCATGGCCATGCTCCTGGCTACCCCCTTTGCCATCCTTTTGGGCGCTGCCTACGGCTGGCTCCTGAACAGAATCAAGGGCGGCGAAATGATGGTTGCCACCTATGTGGGCTTCTCCGCCGTGTCCTTTATGTGCATGATGTGGATGCTGCTGCCCTACAAGAGCCCCACCATGGTTTGGGGCTTTGCCGGTAAGGGCCTGCGTACCACCATCTCCCTGGAGGGCTTCTACGACAAGGCTCTGGCAAACTTCCTGACCATTGACCTGAACCGCTTCGGTATCAATCTGGTGATTCCCACCGGAAGCCTGCTTTTCTTTGCTTTCCTGGCTTTCCTGGTGTGGGCTTTCCTGCACACCAAGACCGGCACCGCTATGACCGCCGTGGGCTCCAACCCCGCCTTTGCCAAGGCTGCCGGCATCAACATTGACAAAACCCGTATGCTCTCCGTCATCCTGTCCACCTGGCTGGGTGCCGTTGGTATTCTGATTTACGAGCAGGGCTTTGGCTTTGTGCAGCTGTACATGGCGCCCTTTAATATGGCGCTGCCCGCTGTGGCGGCCATCCTCATCGGCGGTGCTTCCGTCAACAAGGCATCCATTACCAACGTGATTATCGGTACTTTCCTGTATCAGGGCCTGGTGACCATGACTCCCACGGTTATGAACAGCATGATCCATATGGATATGAGTGAGGTTATCCGTGTCATCGTGTCCAACGGTATGATCGTCTATGCCTTGACCCGGAAGACGGAAGGAGGCAAATAAAAATGGCAAACAACAACAATACCCCCCGTCTGGGTCAGAAGACCGTGGGCCAGAAGATTCTGACCTTCCTGGGCAACAATTCCGTGCCCATTATGTTCATTCTGATCTGCGCCTACTGCATCCCCGCCTCCGGCTTTTCTGCCGGATACCTGCTCAACGAAATTGTGACCCGTCTGGGCAGAAACGCGTTCCTGATTCTGAGCCTTCTCATCCCTATTATGGCCGGTATGGGCCTGAACTTCGGCATGACCCTGGGAGCCATGGCCGGACAGATCGCCCTGATTTTTGTGGCGGACTGGCAGATCTGGGGCATTCCCGGTCTTATCCTGGCGGCGATCCTTTCCATTCCCTTCTCCGTAGGCCTGGGTGTGTTCATCGGTAAGATCCTGAACAAGGCCAAGGGCCGGGAGATGATCACCAGCTACATGATCGCTTTCTTTATGACCGGCATCTATCAGCTGGTGGTGCTGTATATGATGGGCTCCATCATCCCCATCAAGCACGCTTCCATCAAGCTGCCCAGAGGCTACGGCATCCGCAACACCGTGAGCCTGCTGCAGATGCGGCAGAGCCTGGATAACCTGCTGTCCTTCACCGTGGGCGGCGTGAAGATTCCGGTGCTGACCCTGATTCTCATTGCCCTTGCCTGCCTGTTCATTGTCTGGTTCCGCAAGACCAAGCTGGGCCAGGATATGCGGGCTGTGGGCCAGGATATGGAAGTGGCCAGAGATGCCGGCATCAATGTGGAGCGTACCCGCGTCATCGCCATGGTGATGAGCACGGTGTTCGCGGGCTTCGGCATGATCATCTACCTGCAAAACGTGGGCAATTTCCCCACCTACACGGCACATTCCCAGATCGGTATGTTCTGTATCGCGGCCCTTCTGGTTGGCGGCGCCAGCGTGGACAAGGCCAGCATTGGCAATGTGTTCCTGGGTGTCATTCTGTTCCACACCATGTTTATTGTGGCACCCAAAACCGGTGCTGCCATCACCGGTGACTCCATGATCGGCGAATACTTCCGTGTGTTCGTTTCCTACGCGGTTATCACGGTAGCCCTGGTGCTGTACGAGGCCAAGAAGCGGAAGGCCAAGAGCGCCGCCGGTGCCCAGCTGGCCGCTGAGCAAGCCGCGGAAGAGGAGGCGTAAGGCATGAACAAGAAACGTATGCTGATCATCCGCATTGCTGCGGTTGCGGTTCTGGTAGCCATTGCCTGGTGGATGACCATCATCGGCCGGGGTCACACGGTTTACCTGGATGCCAAGAAGATCGAAGTGAACGGCACCGAGTACAAGCCTGCCTACAAGACGGAGGTTTACGTCAAGGGCGAGCGGGTGGCCAAGCTCTATGACAAAGAGCGGGGTATGTCCACCTGCATCGGCAAGAACTTCACCATGACCCTGAAGATCACCCAGGAAAAGGGCGGCGACACCACGGAAGCCACCTACACCCTGGCCCTGCCTCAGAACATGGACGGCGTGATTATCAATCTGCCTGCCTATCTTGCGGGCCTGCCCGAAGAGGTTTATATGAGCGAGTTCATTCCTGCTCCGGAGACGGAGGAAGAAACCGAAGAAGTATCCGCGGAAGATGACTTCGGTATGGAAGGCATGGACTTGGGCGAAGATGTGGCCGTTGAGGGTTAATACAGAAGTCCCCGCTTCCGGATCCGGAAGCGGGGATTTTTGGCGCACGGCGGGAAAAACAGGGCCTGGAAACAGGGAAGAGGAGAAAGAATAGGGAAAAAACAGGATTTGTGCAAGTTGCCGGATTGGCTGCCCGGGTGGAGACGAACAGGGAAGCGTCCTTTGCAGGCGGAAACCTGTACGTTTCCAGAAATATTCTGTATAACTGTATTTTTTGTTTAAAGATATGTGAAAATCACGAAAAGGGGGGGAATTCCCGCTGTTTGTTTGGAGTAAAATACAATTGAAAAGAAATTTGAAATTTGATATAATTCAACACATAAATATTGTGCGGAATTAGTGCAATTTAACAAGCAATTGAAAGGAAGAGCTGGATGAACACCAAAACGCTTTTGTATATTCTCAAGCGTATTCTCCTGGCGCTGCTGACGGTCTGGGTTGTCATTACCGTGACCTTCTTTGTGATGCGCGCTGTCCCCGGCGGCCCGTTCCTCAGTGAAAAGGCCGTTTCTGAAGCTGCCCAGAAGGCATTGGAGGTCAAGTATGGCCTGGATAAGCCCCTGATGGAGCAGTATATTACCTATCTCAAAGACATTGTGACGAAGTTTGACTTCGGTCCGTCCATCAAGCTTCGGGGCCGTATGGTCATCGATGTGATCGCTGACGGCATGAAGACCTCCATTAAGCTGGGTCTTATTGCCGCTTTTGCCGCCCTGGGCTGCGGAATCGTGCTGGGCTGTGTGGCCGCCCTGACCCGGAATTCCGTTCTGGATAAGATCATCATGGTCATTACCACCGCGTTTGTGTCCATGCCCTCCTTTATTATGGGTACATTGCTGCTGCTGATATTCTCCGTGAAATTGGGCTTGGTGCCTGCCAACGGCGAAACGGTCAAGGGCCTTGTTATGCCCATTATCACCCTGGCGCTGTATCCCATGGCCTACATTACCCGTCTGACCCGTTCCTCCATGCTGGACGTGCTGGGCCAGGACTATATCCGTACCGCCAAGGCCAAGGGCGTTGCCCCTGTGAAGATTATCTTCGGCCATGCACTGAAGAACTCCCTGATCCCTGTTATTACCTACTTTGGACCCATGCTTGCCTATATTGTCACCGGCTCTCTGGTGGTGGAACAGATCTTCGCCGTGCCCGGCATTGGCCGCGCCTTTGTCAGCTCCATTACCGGCCGTGACTACCCCCTCATCATGGGCACCACCATCGTGCTGGCCATCCTGATTGTGGTCATGAATCTGGTCAGCGACATTCTCTACACCGTGGTGGATCCCCGGATTAATCTGGAATAAGGAGACTGTAATTCAATCATGGATATGAAAAAGAACCCCTTCAGTCTCCATGTGAATGTGGACGACTTTATCCCCGCAACCGATGCGGAAAAGGAATACATGGTTCAGATGCGCCCCTCCACCACCTTCTTTAAGGACGGTATGAAGCGCCTGGTCAAAAACCGCATTGCCTTTGCCAGCCTGATTATCATCATTCTGATTACCCTGGCATCTATTGTCATTCCCTTCTTCTGGCCCTACAAGTACGATGCCATGCTGGGCATCCGTCCCGGCAAGCCCGTGGACAAGTCCTACAACAATCTGGCGCCCTTTGAATACGGCAAGACCGAGCTTAAGAAAATTGAGAATGGGGAGAAGGTCTTCCCCCATGTCTTCGGCACCGATTCCTCCGGACGGGACTACTTTATCCGTGTGGTCTACGGCACCCGGATTTCCCTGGCCGTTGGCTTCTTTGCCAGTATCATTGTGCTGATCATCGGTATGACGGTGGGCTCCATAGCCGGTTACTGCGGCGGAAAAGTGGACCTCATCATCATGCGGATTGTGGATATCATCTATTCGCTGCCCGATATGCTGATGGTGATTCTGCTGGCCACCGTCATGAAGCAGGTCCTGGGACCCGCCATTGACGGCACCGTCCTGGCGAAGCTGGGCTCCAACATCATCTCTCTGTTCTTGGTGTTTGCCCTGCTGTACTGGGTGTCCATGTCCCGGCTGATCCGGGGCCAGATCCTCAGCCTCCGGGAGCAGGAGTATGTTCTGGCAGCCCGGGCTACCGGCGCCAAGGGCAGCTGGATCATCCGCAAGCACTTGCTCCCCAACTGCATCAGCGTGGTCATCATCTCCACCGCTCTGCAGATTCCCAGCGCCATCTTTACCGAGAGCTATCTGTCCTTCCTGGGCCTGGGTGTCAACGCCCCCATGCCTTCTCTGGGCAGCCTGGCCTCCGACGCCCTCAACGGTGTCAGCACCTATCCCTACCGTTTGGTTATTCCTGCCATTGCCATTTCCCTGATCGTTCTTTCTCTGAATCTGTTTGGCGACGGCCTGCGGGATGCCTTTGACCCCAAGCTGAAGCGCTGAAGAAAGGAGATCCGTAAAAAATGGCATTGCTTGAAGTAAACGATTTGCATACCTCTTTCTTCACCCCCGTGGGTGAAGTCAAGGCCGTCAACGGCGTCTCCTTTAATCTGGACCGGGGCAAGGTTCTGGGCATTGTGGGGGAGTCCGGCTCCGGCAAGTCCGTTACCGCTTACTCCATTATGCAGATTCTGGAAAAGACCGGCAAGATTGTCTCCGGCTCCATCAAGGTGGACGGCCAGGAGCTGGTGGGTATTTCCGAAAAGGAAATGAAGAATGTCCGGGGCAACAAAATTTCCATCATCTTCCAGGACCCCATGACCTCCCTGAACCCCACCTATACCATCGGCCATCAGCTGATGGAAGCCATCCTGCTGCATACAAACCGAAACAAGCAGCAGGCTTGGGACCGGGCAGTGGAAATGCTGCGGCTGGTCAACGTCAACGAACCCGAGAAGCGGATGAAGCAGTATCCCTTCGAGTTCTCCGGCGGTATGCGCCAGAGAGTCATGATCGCCATGGCCCTGGCCTGCGAGCCGGACATTCTGATCGCCGACGAGCCTACCACCGCTCTGGACGTAACCATCCAGGCCCAGATCCTGGAGCTGATGCAGTCTCTCCAGAAGGAGCTGGGCATGGCCATCATCATGATTACCCATGACCTGGGCGTGGTTGCCCAGATGTGCGACGAGGTCATCGTTATGTACGCCGGCTCCATCTGCGAGCAGGGCACCGCCGATGAAATCTTCTACAATCCCAAGCATGAGTATACCAAGGGCCTGATGCGCTCCATTCCCACCATCGGAAATGACGGCGAGAAGCTGCATCCCATTTCCGGCACCCCCATTGATCTGCTGAATATGCCCGCGGGCTGTCCCTTCGCGCCCCGCTGCGACAACGCCATGAAGATCTGTCTGCGCCAGCGGGCAGAACGCCTGCAGATCAACGACTTCCACCAGGCTGCCTGCTGGATGAACGTGAAGGAAGAAATGGAAAAGGAGGGCGAACCCAATGGCTGATACCCTTGTAGAAGTCAAGCATCTGAAAGAGTATTTCAATATTGCCACCGGCGCCTTTACCACCAAGCCTCTGAAGGCTGTGGACGATGTCTCCTTCTCCATCCGCCGGGGCGAGACCCTGGGCCTTGTAGGCGAATCCGGCTGCGGCAAGACCACCGTGGGCCGCACCCTGCTGCACCTGTATAAGCCCACTGCCGGTGAGATTTTCTTTGACGGCAAAAAAATCGAATCCAAGAAGGACATTCAGGAGTACCGCAAGAAGAGCGCCATGGTGTTCCAGGATCCCTACTCCTCCCTGAATCCCCGTATGACCGTGGCCGACATCATTGCCGAGCCCCTGGACGTGCACAAAATGTACGCCAACAAGAAGGAGCGGGAAGAACGGGTGCTGGAACTGATGAGCAAGGTGGGTCTCAACTCCGAGCACGCCAACCGGTATGCCCATGAGTTCTCCGGCGGTCAGCGCCAGCGCATCGGTATTGCCCGGGCCATGGCCATGAACCCCCAGTTTGTTGTCTGTGACGAGCCTGTTTCCGCTCTGGACGTTTCCATCCAGGCACAGGTCATCAATATGTTTGATGAGCTGCAGGATCAGATGGGCCTTACTTATCTGTTCATTGCCCACGATCTTCTGGTTGTGCGTCACATTTCCGACAGAATCGCCGTCATGTATCTTGGTAAAATGGTGGAGCTGGCAGATGCCAAGGAGATCTATGATCATCCCCTGCACCCCTATACCAAGTGCCTGATGTCCGCCGTTCCGCTCCCCGACCCCAAGGCCGCCAGAGAGAACAAGCGCATTGTGCTGTCCGGCGACATTCCCAGCCCCCTGAATGCCCCCTCCGGCTGCCCCTTCCGCACCCGTTGCCCCTATGCAAGCGAGGAGTGCGCCGCCTCCATGCCGGAGTTCAAGGAAGTCCAGTCCGGCCATTATGTGGCCTGCCATCGGCTGAACGAGATCGGGTAAAATAGCGCAAAAAGCCCATGGGCTTTTTGCATTCCGAAATTCTTCGGAATGATTTTTCCTTGTATTCAGATCCCAATCGGGGTTTGAAGATATATTTCATCATTGAGAAAGGAAAATGAAAAATGAAGAAACTCATTGCACTGCTTCTGGCTGTTGTTATGGTTCTGGGCATGGTTGCCTGCGGCGCCAAGACGGACGCTCCCGCTGCCACCACTGCCGCTGCTACCGAGGCTGCTACCGAAGCACCCGCCGAAATGACCGCTGAAGAAAAGGCGCTGGCTGAGGCGGAAATCCGTAAGGCCATCAGCCTGCTGTACGATCGGAACTACATCGTCAACGAGATCGCTCAGGGCGGTCAGGTTCCCGCTTCCTCCTTCGTTGCCATGGGTATGACCGATGCTGACGGCTCCGAGTTCTACAAGAACGCCGGCCACAACGACGGTTTTGTCGGCTACTACGATGTCTCCGAGGATGCCTACGAGGACAACTTCTCCCAGGCCATCGAAATCCTGAGCAAGTACTACGACTACGACGAGACCACTGGTCAGTTCACCAACTTCCCCACTCTGACCTATCTGTACAACACCTCTGAGGGCCACAAGGCCATCGGTGAGTACCTGGCCGCTACTCTGGCTTCCGTGGGCATCACCATGAACCTGGAGAACCAGGAGTGGAACACCTTCCTGAACACCCGTAAGGCCGGCGACTTCTCCGTTGCCCGTAACGGCTGGCTGGCTGACTACAACGATCCCAGCACCTTCCTGGATATGTGGACCACTGCCTCCGGCAACAACGATGTGCAGTTCGGCAAGGGCGCCAAGGCTGATCTGGCCATCTACAACCTGGACCTGACCCCCTACGGCCTGGATATCAAGGTGGAGAACGGCACCTGGGCCGAGACCTACGATGTGCTGATTGGCGAAATCAAGAAGTGCACCGACGTGGAGAACCGTTACGCCATGATGCACGTGGCCGAGGATATGCTGATGGATACCGGCTGCCTGGTGCCCCTGTACTTCTACACCGACCTGTTCATGCTGGATGACTCCGTCAACGGCTTCTTCAGCAACCCTCTGGGCTACAAGTACTTCTATAAGGCTGACGTGGGCGGCAACACCGATTCCATCAGCGTCTGCATCGCCTCCGAGCCCGACGTCATCGATCCCGCTCTGAACTCCGCTGTTGACGGCGCTACCCTGGACAGCCACCTGTTCGCCGGCCTGGCCAAGTGGGATCAGGACGAGAGCGGCAAGCTGGTCATCGTTGCTGACTGCGCCACCGAGCTTCCCGAGGGCGTGGAGAACGAAGACGGCACCGTGACCTACACCTACACCCTGCGGGACGGCCTGAAATGGTCCGACGGCCAGCCTGTCACCGCCAAGGACTTCGAGTTTGCCTGGAAGCGTGCTGCCTCCGAGGAGCTGGGCGCTGACTACGGCTATATGCTGGAAGTTGTTAAGGGCTACCCCAACGACCTGGCTGTGGAAGCCACCGATGACAAGACCCTGGTTGTCACTCTGAACAACTCCATTGCCTTCTGGAATGAGCTGCTGGCCTTCCCCTCCTACTTCCCTGTCCGTGAGGATGTGGTTGCCGACGAGGGCTGGTGCACCGACGCTTCCACCTTCATTTCCAACGGCGCTTACAAGATGACCGGCTGGGATCACAACTCCGTCATCACCCTGACCAAGAACGACAACTACTGGGATGCCGAGAACGTCACCATGAAGGAGATCAAGTTCTACCTGTCTGACGATGCCAACAACATGCTCACCAACTTCAAGAACGGTGACTGGCTGCTGATCGACGACGTTCCCACCAACGAGATTTCCACTCTGAAGACCGAGTATCCCACCGAGTTCAAGGTTGTGGGCCAGATCGGTACCTACTACGTCTGCTGGAACATCAACGAGGATCTGCTGAAATAATCCTCTTCTGATCCGGAAGATACCAAATATTGCCGCCCGGGCGCTTCGGAGCCCGGGCGGTTTTTCCTTGACAAAACAGGAACAAATGTTCTATAATAATGAAAGAAAACCATTCGAAAAGGAGGTGCTGCCGGCTATGGACAGGCAATATATTGCCATTGATCTCAAATCCTTTTACGCTTCCGTGGAGTGCGTGGAGCGGGAACTGGACCCGCTGACCACCAATCTGGTGGTGGCGGACGCCAGCCGGACGGAAAAAACCATCTGCCTGGCGGTGACGCCTTCCCTGAAGGCTTACGGCATTTCCGGCCGGGCCAGA
Organism: Oscillospiraceae bacterium; assembly: GCA_017622995.1. Classification (GTDB taxonomy): domain Bacteria; phylum Bacillota; class Clostridia; order Oscillospirales; family Oscillospiraceae; genus Faecousia. The sequence continues at coordinate 8,343 of JAGAQA010000029.1, read as the reverse complement.
CTCTTTGAAGTGGTTCAGCGGGTGGGTGAGGTCAACGCCCTGCGGCAGCAGCGGGCGCCGGGAAAAACCTTTACAGGCAGCTCCTGTGACGATGTGGAGCTGAAACGCCACCCGGAAAAGAAGCTGGATTACATCGTGGCCCCGCCCAGAATGGCCCACTATATGGAGTACAGCAGCTACATCTATCAGATTTATCTCAAGTATGTGGCGCCGGAGGACATTCATGTCTATTCCATTGATGAGGTGTTTATCGATGCCACCGCCTACCTGAAGCTCTACAACATGGATGCCAGGGGCCTGGCAAAAAAGCTGATTCTGGAAATCATCAATTCCACAGGCATCACGGCCACGGCAGGGGTGGGGACCAACCTGTACCTTTGCAAGGTGGCAATGGACATTGTGGCCAAGCACATTCCCCCGGACAAGGATGGAGTGCGGGTGGCGTACCTGGACGAAATGACCTATCGCCGGGAGCTGTGGGCTCACAAACCCCTGACGGATTTCTGGCGGGTGGGCCCGGGAATCGCAAAAAAGCTGGCCCATAAGGGCATTTATACCATGGGGGAGCTTGCCCAGCTTTCTCTCCAGCCGGGCCCCTACGGCTGCGACAGCCTCTATCAGCTGTTCGGTGTGAATGCGGAGCTGCTCATCGATCACGCCTGGGGCTATGAGCCCTGCACCATTGCCCAGATTAAGGCCTACCGGCCCAGCTCCCGGTCTGTCAGCTCCGGTCAGGTGCTGTCAGAGCCCTATTCCTTCGAAAAGGCCCGGCTGGTGGTGCGGGAAATGGCGGACCAGATGGCCATGGATCTGGTGTCCAAGGGCCTTGTTACCAAGAAACTGACCCTGACCCTGGGCTATGATCGGGAAAGTCTGAAGAAAACCGACTATGCCGGTGCGGTGGATACGGACCGGTATGGCCGCCAGGTGCCCAAGAGCGCCCATGGAACCATCGACCTGGAATGCAAATGCGCCTCTTCCAGGCTAATTACAGCGGCGTTTATGGAGCTTTTTGACCGCATCGCGGACCGGAACCTGCTCCAGCGGCGTCTGACGCTGTCGGCGGAGCTTTTCAGCCGGGAAAGCGCGGCCCGGGAGCGGGAAAGTATGGAGCAGATGGATCTGTTTTCCGAGCCGTCAGAAAAAGAAGCCCGGCAGGAAGCGCTGGAGCGGGAGCAGCAGCGGCTGGAAGCCATGCTGAAAATTAAGGAACGGTTTGGAAAAAACGCCATTTTCCGGGGGATGAACCTGGAAGAGGGCGCCACCGCCCGGCAGCGCAACGGCCAGATCGGCGGCCACAAGGCATAGGAGGAAAACACGATGACCCACCGGTATGATGATATTCTGAATACGCCCTGGCCCCAGCCCGGAAAGCGGGCCAGAATGAGCGTGGAGGACCGGGCGGCCCAGTTTGCACCCTTTGCTGCCCTGACGGGCTACGATGCGGTGATTCAGGAGACGGCCCGCCTGACCCAGGGCCCGGTCTTTCTCACGGAGGAGAGCCAGGAAGCCCTGAATCGGGAGCTGAATGCCATTGCGGAGAATCTGTCCCGCCAGCCCAGGGTGATTCTGACCATATATCAGGAAGACGGGCGAAAGGAAGGCGGCGCTTTTCAGGAAATAGAAGGGAATGTAAAAAAGCTGGATCTCTACGAAGGCGGCCTGGTGCTCACCGACGGCAGGGAAGTGCCCTTCTTCCGGATTGTGGGGATCCGGCAGGCGGAATAGAAAAACAGTCGGTCTCTCCGACTCTAAGAAAGACTTAAGAAACAGGAACATCGACTTTCGGCTTTTTCTGTGTTAAGATAGGAAAAGAAAGGAAAGAAGGTGTTCGTCATGCAGAAAATCCTTTTGCTGGAGGATGATGCCGCCCTGGGAAACGGCATCCGTCTGGCCCTGCAAAGCCCGGAAACAGGAATCACGCTATGCGCCACCCTGGCACAGGCCCGGGAAGCGTTGGAGAAGAACCGGTTTGACCTGCTGATTCTGGACGTGAATCTGCCCGACGGCAGCGGTCTGGAGCTGCTGGAGCAGGTTCGGCAGTCCGGTAACCTGCCTGTGATTTTGCTGACTGCCAATGATATGGAAATGGACATTGTTACGGGCTTGGAATCCGGGGCGGACGACTACATCACCAAGCCCTTTTCTCTGGCGGTGCTCCGGGCCCGGGTCAATACCCAGCTGCGGCGGGGCACAAAATCTGCCTGCATGGAAATAGACGGCTTCCGATTTGACTTCGACCGGATGGAGTTCCGAAAAGCTGGGCAACCCATTGAGCTGAGCAAGACGGAACAGAAGCTGCTGCGGGTTCTGGTGGAAAACCGGGGGCGAACCCTGTCCCGTGCCACACTGGTAGACCGGATCTGGACGGACGGAGCAGAATTCGTGGACGAAAACGCCCTGTCCGTTACCGTCAAACGGCTGCGCAGCAAGCTGGAGGATATGCCGTCCAGCCCCCAATATTTGAAAACGGTGTACGGCATCGGCTACACCTGGGCGGTGAAGTGATATGACATACGCAATCCTAGCGGCCTCCATTTTGCTGGCGGGTGGAGTTGTATTATGGTATCGCCGACGCACCCGGCGGATTCTTCACAACCTGAACCGGATGCTGGACATCGCCATGCAGGGGGATTTCACGGAGGACAGCTTTGACGAGAGCCTTTTGTCCGCACTGGAAAGCAAGCTGGCCCATTACCTTGCGGCGTCCACGGTGTCCGCCCGGAATGTAGCCGCGGAAAAGGAAAAGCTGAAAGCCCTCATTGGGGACATTTCCCACCAGACCAAAACACCCATTGCCAACATTCTGCTCTATACACAGCTTCTCGCGGAGCAGCCCGGGAACCGGGATTGTCTGGATGCATTGGAGGGGCAGACAAGGAAGCTTCAAAGCCTTATTGAAGCGCTGGTAAAAACCTCCCGCCTGGAATCCGGGGTGATCGCGCTCCACCCGGTGCCGGCAAACCTGCTGCCGGTGCTGGAATCCGCAATCGCCCAGCTGGCGCCCAAGGCAGCGGCAAAGGACATTTCCATAGCAATGGAGGCCCTGGACGCGGAGGCGGTCTTTGATCCGAAATGGACGGAGGAAGCGGTTTATAACCTTTTGGACAACGCCGTGAAGTATTCACCCCCTGGGGGCAGTGTGACCGTAAGTACCTCCGTATATCCCATGTTCTCTGCCATTCATATCCGTGATACCGGACCGGGAATCCCGGAGGAGGAACAGTCCAGGGTGTTCCAGCGGTTCTACCGGGGCGCGAAGCACAAAGATGAAGAAGGCGTGGGCATCGGCCTGTATCTGGTGCGGCAAATCGCCCAGGGGCAGGGCGGTTATGTGAAGGTCAGCTCTCAGATGGGGGAGGGCAGCACCTTTTCTCTGTATCTGCCCCGAAAATGAAATCTTTCAATACTGTTAGATTCCGGAAAGAACGTGGAAAGATTTCCCCTGTAAAGTCTGTAGTGTCAAATGACAGTACAGACTTTTTCCCTTTGGAGGCATTTTATGAGCATCTTGGAAACAAAAAACCTGCGCAAGATCTACGGCTCCGGCGATACCGAAGTCCGGGCGCTGGACGGGGTGAACTTAAGCGTGGAAAACGGAGAATTTGTTGCCATTGTGGGCACCTCCGGTTCCGGAAAATCCACACTGCTGCATATGCTGGGCGGCCTGGACCGGCCCACGGAGGGCACTGTCACTGTGGACGGCAAGAACATTTTTGAACTGAAGGACGAAGCGCTGACCATTTTCCGCAGGAGAAAAATCGGCTTTGTGTTCCAGAGCTACAATCTTGTCCCGGTGCTGAATGTGTACGAAAACATTGTGCTGCCCATCCAGCTGGATGGCCGAAAGGTGGACGAAACATTCATCCAGCAGATTGTAAAGACGCTGGGGCTGGACGGGCGGCTGGATGCCCTGCCCAATCAGCTCTCCGGCGGCCAGCAGCAGCGGGTTGCCATCGCCCGGGCGCTGGCGGCGGCTCCGGCAATCATCCTGGCGGACGAACCCACCGGCAATCTGGACTCCCGTACCAGCCAGGATGTTCTGGGGCTTTTGAAGGTCACCAGCCAGAAGTTCTCCCAGACCATCGTCATGATTACCCACAACGAGGAAATCGCCCAGCTGGCCGACCGGATCATCCGCATTGAGGACGGACGGATTGTAAACCGGGGGTGAGCAGCATGAACGTGAAAAACCGCGGCTGCATCCGCCGCCTGAGCTTCAAAACACTGCTTGCCGCCCGGAAACGGAACCTGATTGCCATTGCCGCCATCATGCTGACTACGCTGCTGTTTACCTCGTTGTTTACGGTGGCAATGTCCATCAATTCCAGCTATGAAATGTATACCTTCCGTCAGGTCGGCGGCTATTGCCATGGCACCTTCAAGGAAGTTACGGTCGAACAGGCCCAGGCCATTGCTGCCCATCCGAAAGTAAAAGCAGTGGGTCAGCGCACGAGTATCGGCATCATGGAAAGCGGCGTGTTCGCAAAAGTCCCCGCCGAAATCAGCTTCATGGATGAAAACTGTACCAAATGGAGTTTTGCACAGCCCGACACCGGGCATATGCCCCAAAGCGGAAAAGAAGTCACCATGGATACAGGTGCGTTAAAGCTGCTGGGGATAGAACCGAAACTGGGCGTCCAAATCCCGCTCACCTTTACCGTAGGGGATAAAAACCAAGTCTCTTACGAAAAAACAGATACCTTCACCCTGACCGGGTGGTGGGAATATGACGATATCAGCCCCGTCCATTACATCAATGTATCCCAGGAGTACGCGAAGGCGGTGGAAGCAGAGGGCATCGCCGCCGGGATGAACCCGTTCCGCACAGACCTGAATGTCATGATGACATCCGCCGTGGATATCCGGGGACAGATGGAACAGGTGGACAGGGACCTGGGGTATACCTGGGAGCAGGACGGAAGTGAAAATGTAGTCCGCATCGGTGTCAACTGGGGCTATACCACTGCCCAGCTGGGCGAAAGCATCAATGCCACAACGGTACTGGCCATCCTTGCGTTTCTGGCGCTGGTAATCTTCACCGGGTATCTGATTATTTACAACATCTTCCAGATTTCCGTCACCGGAGACATCCGCTACTATGGTCTGCTGAAAACCATCGGTGTTACGCCCCGGCAGCTGCGCCGGATTATCCGCCAGCAGGCACTGCTGCTGTGCGTCGTTGGCATCCCCATGGGACTGCTGCTGGGCTATGGTGTGGGCGCGGTTCTGACCCCGGTGGTCATGGCAAGAACCACCTTTGGAGCCGGGATCACAACCATCAGCGTCTCCCCCTTGATTTTCCTTACTTCCGCGTTGTTCTCCCTGATTACGGTGCTGCTGTCCTGTTCCCGTCCTGGGCGGATTGCAGCAAAGGTTTCTCCCGTGGAAGCAACAAAGTACACGGAAATGGTGCAAACCCGAAAAAAGCGCCGTGCCACCCGGGGCGCCAAAGTCCACCAGATGGCCTTTGCCAATCTGGGACGGAACAAGAGTAAGACCATTCTTGTGGTAATCTCCCTTGCGCTGTCCGTGGTGCTTCTGAATGTGCTGGTAACCTTCACCGGTGGCTTTGACATGGAGAAGTATCTGGCAAAACAGACCTGCGCAGATTTTATCGTCAGCAGCACCGACTATTTCCGATACTCCCACACCGCAGAAAGCTACCTCTCTGGGGAAACCATGGAGGAAATTGCAGCGAACACCTCCCAGTCCCTCTCCGGCTGCGGTTATAAAATATCCGGAGCTGTTGGCTGGATGCCCGAGGGAGAATGGCGCGAAAGAAGGACGCGTTTCGGCCATCCGGAAACCGTGGAAACTGAATTATCGATGATGGCCCGCCGGGAGGAGCTGGTTGGCGCCGGCGCCCAGATCGAAGGACTGGACGAAAGCCTGTTTGAAAAGCTGACGGTTGTGGAGGGCGACCTGGCCCCCCTGTTCCGGGAGGACAGCCATGCCATTGCCATAGCCGTTTCTACGGATGACTATGGAAATGTGGAGAATCTGGATCATTATCCGGAAATCGGTTCCACCCAGACCATCACCTATGTGGAGGATGCCTACTACATCGACAAACGCACCGGAGAAAAATGCAATGAAAACACTCCACCGGAATTTTATGCGTATTTCATTGCCCAGAGCTATGATGTCGATTACACCATCTGCGCCTATGTGATTGTGCCCCACTCCATGAGCTACCGCTACGGCAACCTGAGCTACCGTTTCGTCCTGCCGGTGAGCAGCCTGGCAGCGGACAGCCTTCATCCGCCCATTCCCATGTTTTACCTGTTCGATACCCCGGATGCCGCCGCCGAAGTGGCTGCCGAAAGCTATCTTGCCGAATTGACAGCCGGAGATCTGTCCGGGCTGATGTACGAGAGCAAGGCAACCCTCCGGGCGGAGTTTGAGGGCTTCCAGACCATGTTCCTGCTGCTGGGTGGCCTTCTCTGCGCCATCATCGGCATTGTGGGAATTCTCAATTTCTTCAATGCCATCATGACGGGCATTTTGTCCCGCAGACGGGAGTTCGCGGTGCTCCAGGCCGTGGGTATGACGGGGAAACAGTTAAAAACCATGCTGGTCTGTGAAGGCCTGTTCTACGCCCTGGGCGCTGCCGGTATCGCATTGATTCTTTCCACTGCGCTCAATCCCTTGGCGGGCAGTCTCCTGGAAACCATGTTCTGGTTCTTCAGCGCACACTTTACCATCATACCCGTCCTGCTGGCGCTTCCCGTTTTCACCCTGCTGGGATACGCCATCCCCGCCGTGATGTACCGCCAGGCCGCGAAACAAAGCGTTGTGGAACGACTGCGGGAAAGTGAATGAAGAAACGAGGTGCCCACCGTTTGGCAGCCAAATCCGGCAGCAGCCGATCTACCCGCATTCAAAGGGATGATCAGGCTGTATTGCGCGGGAATGTGTTGTTGCGTTTCTCCGATGAATCCGCCACAGAATAAAAAATCCCACCGTGGCGGCGGGAGCATTGACAAAACCTGTGTTTTGGGGTATAGTGGGGATGTAACGAGGGTGCTACCGGCAGACGGTCAGACCCCGAGTGGATTTGTTACAAGAAGTAACCGCACTCTTTGGTCGGAGGGGCGGTTACTTCTTTTTTGTCTGTAAAAACAGGCCGATGATGCCAACGATTAAAATGCCGATCTGAATGAGGTCGGAGTATGTAACCATCTGCAACACCCCCTTTTCTCAGTCTGAGATTCGGGGGCCAAGAAGTTACCCCCGAAGAATGGGGGCTAACCGCCTACCGTTACTGGTAGCACCACCGACAGCATAACCCACATTGCACCAAAAGTCAACAAGAAGTGCAGAAGTGGGTTCGAGTCCCCTCCTCAGGAAACCAAAAACGGGTTATCCCGGATGGGATAACCCGTTTTTGGTGCGAGTGTTCTTATAGGACTTTTCAAAAAACGCTGTCATACCAACGGTTTTTCGGATTTCAGAGTTGCAGATTTCCTTGTTTTTACTTTACAAGCCGTAACGGAAATGCCGAAAAGCAAGCCAACCTCTTGATAAAACAGAGTATGCTCTACTTGAGCTGTTCCAGAATTTGCTGGATATTTCTCTTTCCGAACAATACCTTTTCTTCATTGATAACAAGGCACGGCACACTCATCACATTGTATTGGTCCTTTAGGTTTTCAAAATGGCGAACATCATATACTTGTGCCGTCACATTGGGATTCTCCGCAGCGATCCGCTGGGCAGCGACCACCAAGTCGGGGCACATGGTACACGACAGTGTGACCAGGACCTTCATATTCGTTTCGTTTGTGATGGCTGTGATCTGCTGCCGGGTAATTTCATCCAACGCCTGTCCAGGGCCTGCGGTGTTGTACAGTCCCAGTACAAAGGAAGTAAATTCATGTCCGCTGGGAACGCCGTGAAAGGCAAGGCCGGTTGGGGTACCATCGATTAGGCACACCTCTACACTGGGTGCAAAAGTTTCTGACGCCTGTCTATCTGTAACTTCCATAGTTAGCTTATCAGAAAGTGCCACGAGAGCCGTGATAAACTGCTCCAGTTCTTCCGAAACCGGACGCTTGTCCAGATATAGTTTCAGCAGAAGCGGTTGTTTCATTCGGGTGAAGACAGTGTCCAACTGCTGCCGCATCTCTTTCGTGAACAGTTCGTCGGAGCCCTCAGATTCATGGGTATCGACTGTGACAGTTGTTTCTCTCTGCTTTACAGAAGGTGCATCGGCACGTAGGCCGGTCTTCCTCTGCATTGCCGCCACATATTTTTCCAATTCCGTAGCAGCAAGCGCACCGTCGCTGGTGGCAGTCACCACCTGACGCAGAGGCTTGATACACACATCTCCCGCCGCGT
>JAGAQA010000028.1 GCA_017622995.1 Oscillospiraceae bacterium | reverse complement strand
GCACCGCTTCTTATGGGAGAGGCAAGGGCGTTATCTGAGTTTCCAGCTGCTACCGCCCCACATCCGTCTCGCCCTTACGGGCGAGCCACCTTCTCCCAGGAGAAGGCTTTGCGTTTCTTAATGAACTATATCCCTCTTTACCGACTCTATCCAAACGAAATACAACCCACGCAGGAGGTTTTCATATGGTACATTTTGTTGGTGCGGGCTGCGGGGCGGCCGACCTGATCACCGTTCGGGGCGCAAGGCTTCTGGGCGAGGCGGACGTGGTGATCTACGCCGGTTCCCTGGTAAACCCGGAACTGCTTTCCTATTGCAAGCCCGGCTGTGAAATCCACAACAGCGCCAAAATGACGCTGGAAGAGACCACCGCCGTCATCGTAAAGGCGGAATCCCAGGGCAAGACCACCGTGCGCCTGCACACCGGCGACAGCAGCATTTACGGCGCCGTCCGGGAGCAGTTCGACGAGCTGATTCCCCGGGGCATCGAATTTGATGTGACCCCCGGTGTCAGCGCCTTCTGCGGCGCCGCCGCCTCCCTGAAGCAGGAGTTCACCCTGCCGGAGGTGAGCCAGACCGTGATCATCACCCGGCAGTCCGGCCGGACCTTGGTGCCGGAAAAGGAGAGCATCCGCTCCCTGGCCGCCCACCGGGCAACCATGTGCCTGTACCTCAGCACCCGGCTTACCGAGGAGCTGCAAAAGGAGCTGCTGGAGGGAGGCTATCCCGGCTCTACCCCCGTGGCGGTGGTGTTCAAGGCCAGCTGGCCCGACGAGCGGATCTACCACTGCACCGTGGATACCCTCCACAAGACCGTTACGGAGAATGACCTGACCCGCACCAGCCTGATCATTGTGGGCGACTGCATGGGGGAAACATACGCCAAGTCCTTCCTGTATGATCCCAGCTACGAGCGGCCCTTCCACGAGGCGGCCACCAAATGAAGCTGGCGGTCTTTGCCTTCACCCGGAAAGGGTGCCGCCTGGCCCTCCGGTGCCGGGAGGCGCTGGCACCCGGAGAGTGCCGGATGGTGACCCTGGAAAAGTTTGGCTTTCCCGGGTTCGAACCCTATTCGCCCCCCCTATCCGGCTGCATGAAGGAATATTTTTCCTGGGCGGACCAGATCCTGTTCATCGGGTCCACCGGCATGGCGGTCCGGGCCATTGCCCCCTGGGTCCGGGACAAAAAACAGGATCCCGGTGTGCTGGTGGTGGACGAGGGAGGAACCTTTGTGGTTTCCCTTCTTTCCGGCCACATCGGCGGGGCCAACGCCCTGACGGTCCGGCTGGCCCAGGCAATTCAGGCGCAGCCGGTGGTCACCACCGCCACGGATGTGGAACACAAATTCTCCGTGGACACCTGGGCCGCCGAACAGAATCTGCATATCGGAGATTTTGCCCTGTGCAAGGCGGTGTCCGCCGGGATTCTGGAGGAGGATGTGCCCATTTGCAGCCAGTATCCCCTTCCAAAGACGCTGCCCGCCGGACTGGTGGAAGGCACCTGCGGAAAGCTGGGCATCTATGTGGGTCTGGATGGAAAGAAGCCCTTTGATCAAACCCTGGTCCTTACCCCCAGAGTGCTGACCCTGGGGATTGGCTGCCGGAAAGGTACGCCGGAAACCGCCATTGAAGAGGCGGTAGCCGCGGTGCTGGCCTCCCGGGGCCTGCCCATGGAAGCGGTGGAACAGGCGGCATCCATTGATCTCAAAGCCGGGGAAGCGGGGCTTCTGAGCTACTGTGAACAGAAAAAAATCCCCATCCGGTTTTACACGGCGGAGGAACTGGGGGCGGTGCCCGGGGAATTTACAACGTCGGCCTTTGTCAGCTCCGTAACCGGGGTGGACAATGTGTGCGAGCGGGCTGCCGCCAGGAACGGGGATCCGCTGATTGTCAGAAAAACAGCCTGCCGGGGTGTGACCGTGGCAGTGAGCAGGAAAAAATGGGAGGTTACGTTTTGAAGCTGTATGTTGTGGGCATTGGCCCGGGAAATTATGAGAATATGACCATTCGGGCAGACCGGGCGCTGGCAGACAGCCAGGTGATTGTGGGCTACCCGGTGTATGTGGACCTGGTAAAGGACCGCTATCCCGGCAAAGAGCTGCTGTCTACCCCCATGACCCAGGAGGCGGACCGGTGCCGCATGGCCATCGAAGAAGCCCGGAAGGGAAAGACGGTTTCCATGGTCTGCTCCGGCGACAGCGGCATCTACGGCATGGCCTCCCTGATCTATGAGCTTCTGGGGGAGGATACCTCCGTTACCGTGGAAGTGATTCCCGGCCTGACCGCCGCTTGTTCCGGCGGCGCGGTGCTGGGTGCGCCCCTGACCCACGATTTTGCCGTCATCAGCCTCTCCGACCGGCTGACTCCCTGGGAGAAGATTGAAACCAGGCTGGACTGCGCCGCAAAGGCGGATCTGTCCATTGTCATCTACAACCCCAAGAGCAAGGGACGGCCCGACCACCTGAAAAAGGCCTGCGACATCCTGCTGCGGACCCTGCCGGAGGACCGGATCTGCGGTGTGGTGCGCAACATTGGCAGGGCCGGAGAATCCCGTACGGTTCTGACCCTGAAGGAGCTGCGGACCTTTGACGCGGATATGTTCTGCACCATCTTCATCGGCAACGCCCAGACCCGAAACATCGCCGGCCATATGGTCACCCCCAGAGGCTACCGGGATGTATAAGCTCTGCGTATTTGCCGGAACCAGCGAGGGCCGGGAATTGGTCAGCTGGCTTTCTTCCCAGGAGAATGTCCGCGTTACCGCCTGCGCCGCCACGGAGTATGGCGGTGAGCTGCTGGAAGAGATCCCCGGAGTCCGGGTGTCTGCCCGGCGGCTGGATGAAGGGCAGATGGTGGAGCTCTTCCAAAAGGAGGGCTTTTCCTATGTGGTGGATGCCACCCATCCCTATGCCCCCATTGTGACGGAAAACATTCGCGCCGCCTGCCGGGAGGCAGGGGTTCCCTATCTGCGGCTGCTCCGGGACGGGGGGCTGCCGGAAAACTGCGTGTTTGTCTCCTCAACCCAGGAGGCGGTCCGGTGGCTGTCCGCCGCGGAGGGAAATATCTTCCTCACCGTGGGCAGCAAGGAGCTGGCAGCCTATAAGGATGTGCCCGGCTTCGGGGATCGGGTCTATGCCCGGGTGCTGCCGGTGGAGAGCAGCCTGGCCGCCTGCCGGGAGGCGGGGCTTCCTACGGCGAGGACCATTGCCATGCAGGGCCCCTTCTCGGAGGAACTGAATATCGCCATGCTGAAAGCGGCCAATGCCCAGGTGCTGGTGACCAAGCAGACAGGCAGCAAGGGCGGCTTCTGGGAAAAGGCGGAGGCTGCCCGGAAAACCGGTGTGACCCTGCTGGTCATCGGCCGGCCGGATAGGGTGGAGGGCCTGAGCTTTTCCCAGACGGCGGCGGTGCTGTGCCGGGAGCTGAATCTGAGACAGACGCCCCAGGTGACGGTGGTGGGCATCGGCCCGGGAGACCGAAGTCACCGGACTCTGGCTGCCGCCAAGGCCATTTCTCAGGCGGACTGCCTCATCGGCGCCAGAAGAATGCTCCAAAGCGTGGCCGCTCCCGGACAAACCTGGGAGGAAGCCATCGCCCCGGAAAAAATTGTGGAGGCCATAGAAAAGCGCCCGGAGTGCCGCCGGTTCGCGGTGGTCATGGCGGGGGACATCGGCTTCTACAGCGGCGCCAAGAAGCTGCTGCCCCTGCTGGGGGGCTGCAAGGTAACTCTGGAGCCGGGCCTCAGCAGCCTGGTGTGCCTATGCGCCAAGCTGGGCACCTCCTATGAAGATGTGGTAAATGTGAGCCTTCACGGCAGAGACGGGGATATTCTCTCTGCCCTTCGGAAGAACAAGCGGGTTTTTGTCCTGGTGGGCGGAGAAAACGGCATGGGAAAGCTGGCAAAGGAGCTGACCCAGGGGGGCTTCGGAGATCTGAAGCTCAGCGTGGGTGAGCGGCTGTGCTACCCGGATGAGAAAATTACCCTGGGAACCGCCGCAGAGCTGAGCGAAAAAAACTTTGACAGCCTATCGGTTGTCCTCATTGAAGGCGGCGGAAGGGGCACCGTAACCCACGGCCTGCCTGACGAGACCTTTCAGCGGGGCAGCCACGAAAACGGCACCCCGGTGCCCATGACCAAACGGGAAATCCGATCCGCGGCCCTGTCCCATCTGGCCCTTACCCGGGACGCAATCTGCTGGGATGTGGGCGCCGGCACCGGAAGTGTAGCCATTGAAATGGCCATGCAGGCGGACTTGGGTCAGGTCTATGCCATTGAAAAGAAATCGGAAGCTCTGGCCCTGTTGGAGGAAAACGCCCGGCATTTGGGGGTATCCAATCTGACTGCGGTTCCCGGGCTGGCTCCCGACAGCTGCGCCGATTTGCCCGCCCCCACCCATGTGTTCATCGGCGGCAGCAGCGGAAAGCTGGAGGAGCTTCTGAAGCTGGTTTGGAAGAAAAATCCCGGCGCCCGGATCGTCGCCACGGCGGTGGCTCTGGAAACCGTGGGGGAGCTGGCACGGCTGTGTAAGCTTTACGGCGGGGAAGGGGTGTGCCTGACCGCCGCGCAAACCAGAAGCGCGGGGAGCTATACCCTGATGCAGGGCCAGAACCCCATATATCTCTTTACCTTCCCCGGGAGGGAAAACCATGAAGTATGAAATCCTGTATGCCCTTCTGCTGGGCTTTCTGCTGGACTGCCTGCTGGGAGATCCTCAGGGGTTTCCCCACCCCATTGTCGCCATCGGAAAGCTGATCGCCTGGCTGGAAAAGGCTCTGCGGAGGCTGTTTCCCAGGAACAAAGCCGGAGAGCTGGCAGCGGGCGCGGTGCTGTGGAGCCTGACGGTTGCCGTCAGCTTCCTGGTGCCCTACGGCCTGCTCCTGCTGGCAGAACGGGTCAGCCCCTGGCTGCATCTGGCGCTTCAGAGCGTTTTTTGCTGGCAGATTCTGGCGGCCAGGAGCCTGCAAACCGAGAGCATGAAGGTGTATACCGCCCTGAAAACCGGCACTCTGGAGGATGCCCGCCATGCGGTGTCCATGATCGTGGGCCGGGATACCCAGCAGCTGGATGCCGATGCCGTAACCCGGGCGGCGGTGGAGACCGTGGCGGAAAACTGCTCGGACGGTGTAATCGCTCCCATGCTTTTCTTCACTCTTGGGGGCGGCCCTCTGGCCTTCGTCTATAAGGCAGTCAACACCATGGATTCCATGCTGGGCTATGTGGAGCCGCCCTATAAAAACATCGGCTGTGTCCCGGCAAAGCTGGACGATGTATTCAATTACCTCCCCGCCCGCATCAGCGCAATTGCCATGCTCCTGGCGGGGGGCCTTTTGAAGCTGGACTTCCAAAACGGCCTCAGGATCTTTAAGCGGGACCGTTATAACCACGCCAGCCCCAATTCCGCGCAGACGGAATCCGTCTGCGCTGGGCTCCTGGGACTGCGGCTGGCGGGAGATGCCTGGTACCACGGCGTGCTCCATAAGAAAAAGTATATTGGAGATGCCCTGCGGCCCATAGAGCCGGAGGACATCAAACGGGCTTGCAGGCTGATGTACGCCACCACGGTGCTGATGCTGCTTCTTTGCGCGGCAGCCCTGGCGGTGGTGGGGATGATGGGATAGGGAACTTTCGCGAACGAAGCCCTCTCCTGGGAGAGGGTGCCCCCGAAGGGGGCGGGTGTGGGGCGGTATCCGGTTGAGCATTTGAGCTCTTTGGGCGCAAAGCGCCCTTGGCACTCCCTCTGGGAGAGCTGGCACGGCATCTGCCGTGACTGAGAGGAGATCCCGGGCGCGGACTCCTCTTCGCCCCAGTGCGCGCTACTTCTGCACCGCTTCTTTTGGGAGAGGCAAGGGGGTTATCTGAGTTTCCAGCTGCTACCGCCCCACATCCGTCTCGCCCTTACGGGCGAGCCACCTTCTCCCAGGAGAAGGCTTTGCG
>JAGAQA010000027.1 GCA_017622995.1 Oscillospiraceae bacterium | reverse complement strand
TTCGATGACTTCGCCAAACAGCTTGCTGTCAGGCAGAGACGCTATAACGCTTTCCCCATGAGACCCCTCAACTGGATGGCTCCCAAAGATGTTCTTTATTCTTTTCCTAATGTGTAACACATCATTGACAAACCTACATTTCCGAATCCGGCAGCATTTCTTCCGCACTTCTCAGGGTTGTTTCCGTGATATGCGTGCCGCCGATAATCCGGGCAAGCTCCTGCTTCCGTCCCTCCCGATCCAGAGGCGTAACAGTGGTAAAGGTTCTTCCATCCCGCTCAGACTTGGATATGAGCATATGGGTATCCGCCAGAGCCGCCATCTGCGGCAGATGGGTCACACACAGCACCTGCTTGTGGCGGGCAAGAGACCGGAGCTTTTCCGCAATCCGCTGCGCCGCTCTGCCGGAGACGCCGGTGTCCACCTCATCGAAAATCAGTGTCCCCACCTGATCCTTCTCCGCAAGAACATTCTTCATGGAAAGCATAATTCTGGCCAGTTCACCGCCGGAAGCCACCTTGCTCAAAGGCTTCATTGCCTCACCGGCGTTGGCAGACAGATAAAACGCCACCAAATCCGCACCGTCGTCCGTCAGTTCCGTTTCCCGGAAGCTGCACGCAAACTGCACTTTCGGCATATCCAGCTGGCTGAGTTCCGTCAGGATTTTTGCCGACATGCGCTCCGCTTTTTCCTGCCGGTCCTTCCGCAGGGCAAGCGCCGCATCCCAGGCAAGCTTCTCCTGCTGGACCAATTGCTTTTTGAGCCGTTCCACCCGGTCATCCGCAAACTCAATTTCATCCAGTTCCTTCCGGGCCTGCTCCAGATAGGACAGAATATCCTGGCAGGTCGTGCCGTATTTCCGGCGCAGGCGGTGGATCACATCCAGGCGGGCTTCGATCTGCTCCAATTCATCTGCAGAATAGCTCAGATCATCCCGGGCATCCCGTACCTCATCCGCCAGATCCTGAACCTGGTATTTGAGATCCGTCAGCCGTTCCTGGAGGGAAGAAAAATTGTCGCTGTAACGGGCAATCCGGGACAGTGCATATTCCGCCTCTGCCAGCAGAGCGGCGGCACCGTTGGTGTCATCTCCGCCCAGCAGCGCCTCTACCGCATCCTCCAGGCCCTGGGAAAGCTTTTCGGAATTTTGCAGCAGCTTTCTTCTGCTTTCCAGTTCCTCATCCTCTCCGGGCTGCAGATCTGCCTTTTCGATTTCCGCGATCTGATACCGGAGGGTTTCCATCCGGCGCAGCTTTTCGCTTTCGTCCATGCTCATCCGGTCGATTTCCCGGCGCAGCCTGGATACGGACCCGAATTTTTCCCGATAATCCCGCAAAAGCTCCCCATTGTCCGCAAAGGCATCCAGAAAACGCAGATGGTTTTCTTCATCAAAGAGGGACGCCGAATCGTGCTGACCGTGGATGTTGATCAATTGGAGCCCCAGCTTGTGCAGAATGGACACCGAAACCAGGCTTCCGTTTACACGGCATACATTCTTTCCATCCAGAAAGACATCCCGCTGAATGACCGTCTCGGCATCATATTCCACGCCGTTTTCCTGAAACCAGGGAAGCTCCGGCACCTGGGTGAACACACCACGGACAGAGGCCTTGTTGGTGCCGGTACGAATCATATCCCGATAGGCACGCTGGCCCATGATGGCCGAAATCGCATCGATCACAATGGATTTACCGGCACCGGTCTCACCGGTAAGGACATTAAAGCCCGCGTCAAAGGAAATATCCGCCCGCTCAATGACTGCAATATTTTCAATATGCAGAAGACTCAGCACGCTTACTCCCCCTTAACGGATTACACTCTTGATTTCTCCGCAGAATGCCGCGGCGGCATTGCTGTCGCGCATCACGATCATCACGGTATCGTCCCCGGCCAAGGTGCCAAGAACCACATTGATCTTCATGGCATCCAGCGCGGAGCCGGCAGCACTGGCAAGGCCCGGCAGCGTATGAATGACAATAATGTTTTCCGCATAGTCAATGCTGGTGACACACTCCCGGAAAATGGTATTCAGCCGGTCCGTCAGCGCCGGTGGCGCGTCTTTTTCGGATACACTGTAGCGGTAAGTGCCCAGGCTGGTGAGCTCCTTTACGATTCTCAGCTCCTTAATATCCCGGGAAATGGTGGCCTGGGTGCTGGTAAAGCCCTCTTCTTCCAGAGCCTTCAGAAGCTGCTCCTGGGTCTCCACATTGGTATTGGAGATGATTTCCACGATTTTTGCCTGTCGTTTCGTCTTCATAGCTGCTCACCCTAACTTTCTTTGAAATTTCGCATTGACCACATCGTAAAAACTGCGGTTATTCAGCTTCACCAGCTTGGTTTCGAACCGGGATTTGCGGATGGTCGCCACATCCCCCATGTTCAGCCGCAGCGCCTTGCCCCCGTCTACGGAAAGGTAGGCATTTCTGCGGGCATTCTGCACCATACGCACCGTAACCACCCGACGATCAGACGCCACCACGCAGCGGCTTCCCATATCGTGGGCACAAATCGGTGTAATGATGATGTTTCTTGCGTCCGGCTCAACAATGGGTCCCCCCGCTGACAGGCTATAGGCTGTGGACCCGCTGGGTGTTGCCACAATCACTCCGTCGCCGCCGCAGGTCATGGCCTGAACACCGTCGCACTCCACACTCAGGTATACAATCCGGGCCACAGCTCCTTTTGTTACAACCACATCGTTCAGACAAATGTCATGGAAAAGAATATCCCGGTCCCGTTGAACGGTCACATCCAGCATCATTCGATTGTCCAGAGTATAATCACCGGAAGCCAGCTGACCCAGGCGGTGCAGTTCCGTGCTTTCCAGCTCCGCCATAAAACCCATGGTCCCGATATTCACACCGAGAATGGGAATGCCCCGCTTTGTCGCTGCTTTTGCCGTATGCAGAATGGTTCCATCGCCGCCGAAACAAACCAACACATCCGCCCCGGGCAGCTCCCGCTCCAGCCGGGAGAAGCGAATATCCTTTGGAAGCTCAAAGCTCTTATCCACATCAAAGGGCAGGCAGACCGTAGGCCGCATTCCGGCATCCTTCAAAATCTGGATGGCACTGCGTACCGTCTGGAAATTCCGGTCCCGATAAGGGTTCGGTGTCAGAATCACATTTTTCATAGGTCCGCTCCTTTATCCAAAGCGGCATGGGCCTGCTCCACCACATCCACCACATCCGGACGAATGCCGGGTACATCGTCTAGGCTCAGGTGGCCCAGGAACTCAATGTTGCCCTCCGGTCCTTTCACCGGAGAGAAGGTCAGGCCCAGAATACGGAACCCCAAAGAATCCGCCAGTTCGATGAAGCCCCGGAGCACCTCCACATGGGTGCTCTTCTCCCGTACAACGCCCTTCTTGCCAACCTTTTCTCTTCCGGCCTCAAACTGGGGCTTGATCAGGCACAGCACCTGTCCCGTGGGCTTCAGCAGTGCCTGAATGGCTGGCAGGACGATTTTTAAGGAGATAAAGCTCACATCCACCACAGAAAGATCAAGGGGCTCTCCCAGCTGTTCCGGGGTCACATAGCGGATATTTGTTTTCTCCATAACCACCACTCTGGGGTCGGAACGGATCTTCCAGTCCAGCTGGCCATAACCCACGTCGATGGCAAAAACCTTACGGGCTCCCTGCTGAAGCAGGCAATCCGTAAAGCCGCCGGTGGATGCACCGGAATCACTGCAAACAAAGCCTTCCGGCTTCACGCCGAAGTCACGCAGGGCCTTTTCCAGCTTGAGGCCCCCCCGGCTGACGTAGGGACAGACCGCTCCGCGGACCTCAATGGAAACCGTTTCTTCATAGGCTGTGCCGGGCTTATCGGCTTTCTGACCGTCAACATACACAATGCCGCTCATAATGATCGCCTGTGCCTTGGTGCGGTTTTCCGCGTAGCCCTGCTCCGTCAACAGAACATCCAGTCTTTTTTTCACCTTCATGCCTCCAGCACCTCCTCCGCCCTTTTGATGATGGACGCTTCATCCAGTCCGCAGTAAGCATACAGCTTATCCTGGGAACCGTGGGGAACAAAATCTTTGCCCAGATCCATACCATATACCCGTTTTTCCGGGGACAGTTCCTTCAGGCGCCAGGCAAAGGCTTCCCGAATGCCGCTGCCGGTGCAGGTTTCCTCTATTACAAGAATCTTATCCGTCATCTGACCCAGCATTTCCTCTACAGGAAGCTCGTCCAATGTCAGAATACGAAGGACCGCTGCCTGGATGCCCCGGTCCGCCAGCCGTTCCGCAGCCCGGGAAACAGAATTGATCATACCGCCGTAGGTAACCAGGGTCATATCTCTTCCGGTTCTGTGGGTCAGGTAACCTGTATCCCCCGTCCAGCCGGACTGTTTGTAGTCACCTTCACCGCCCCGGGGATAGCGGACCGCCACAGGACCGTTGCAGCTTTCAACCGCCCAGCGCAGCATATCCTTCTGCTCAGAAAGGCTTGCCGGGGCCAGTATCTTCATTCCCGGCATCTGCCGCAGGAAGCCCACATCGAATACACCGTGATGGGTGGGGCCATCGTCTCCCACCAGGCCTGCACGGTCAATGGCCAGCACCACATGCAGATGCAGCAGCGCCACATCCTGCATCAGCTGATCGTAGGACCGCTGCAGGAACGTGGAATACAGGGCAACCACAGGGATCATCCCCTGTTTTGCCAATCCACCGGCCATGGAAACGGCATGTTCCTCCGCGATACCCACGTCAAAGGTGCGCTGGGGGAAGCGTCTCATAAACTCTGTCAGTCCGGTGCCGGAAGACATTGCCGCCGTAATGGCGCACACCCGCCGGTCCTGTTCCGCCAGCTCAATCAAGGTGTTCCCAAAGCACTCAGAATAGGTAGGAACCTTCGCCCCCAGGCTGGCGCCAGTAATGGGATCAAATTTTCCGATTCCATGAAACCGGGTGGGGTCCTCCTGGGCAGGGAGATACCCGCAGCCCTTTTTGGTGATGACATGGACCAGCACCGGCTCCCGCAGTTCCCTGGCAGACCGCAGCAGGGCCATAATTCCAGGAAGGTCATGGCCGTCTGCCGGGCCCAGATAGGTCAGGCCCATATTTTCAAACAGGGTGCCCGGGAGAACCATCCGCTTCAGACGGTTCTTCACCTTGCTGGAAAAACGGTAGATCCCGTTGCCGCCGGGGAGTTTTTTCAGAATGGTGCGGTACCACCGCTTTGCGTGAAGGTAATTCTGGCTGGTACGAACCCGGGCCAGATGCCGGGAAAGGCCGCCATTGCTCTTGCTGATGGACATTTCATTGTCATTGAGGATGACAACCATAGGCTCCCGGCTGACGGCAAGATCGTTGAGGGCCTCGTAAATCATGCCGCCGGTGGCCGCTCCGTCTCCCACCAGGGCAACCACATCGTAATCTTCCCCCAGGAGGGTGCGGGCCCTGGCCATGCCCAATGCAATGGAGACAGAACTGGAAGCGTGACCGGCCACAAAGGAATCCGTCACACTCTCCGCAGGCTTGGGGAATCCGGAAATTCCCCCAAACTGCCGTAAACCGTCAAAATCCGCCTGGCGTCCCGTCAGCAGCTTATGGACATAAGACTGATGGCCAACATCAAAAACCAGGCGGTCCTTTTCCGTATTATATACTGTTTCAATGGCTACAGACAGCTCAACCACACCCAGGTTTCCGGCCAGATGGCCCCCGGTCTTCGATACATGGTCGATGAGAAATTCCCGGATCTCCCGGCAAAGGCAAGCCCGCTGAGAGTCTGTAAGCTGTAGTAGGTCATTCTGACAATGAATATCCTGCAAAATTCCCACGGTCAATCAACCTGTCTTTCTATGGAAGCTCTGAATAAGTCGGCAAGAGCTGACAGCGAGGGATTTTGATTTGACAGAAGGTTTTGAAAACAAAGGAATACTGTATGTATTTCCTGTTTTTCAAACCGCACTGTCAGAGCAAAAGATCCGCTGCTCAGCCGCAGACGATTTGTTCAGAGGTTCCCTATTTTTTCTTGGTATCCGCGATACCGGCCCGTATCAGCGTTTCTTCCGATGCAGCCCGGCCTTGCACCGGCCGAAGGCTGACAGAATCCGCCCTACGAGATACACGATTTCCGTACAAGATCCAATGGCTATCGTTTTTCCCACAGCCTTTCCGCCCACCGTCAGGCCCGCCACCAGGGCAGACATGGCAAGGGTCACCAGCTGAGGCAGAGAAAAGGTCATATGCGACAATACCCGGGCCGCAATGGTCGCCGAGGCCGCACCGGACACAACACCGCAGATATCCCCCACCACATCATTGCAGATGGAGCTGACCTTTTCGGCATTGCGCAGAAGCAAAATGGATTCCCTGGCCCCAGGTACACGGCGGGAGGCCATGGAATGAAAGGGTTTTTCGTCGGCGGAGGTAACCGCCACACCCACAATATCAAACAGAATGCCAATCACAACGATGATCAGCAGGATCACAAACGCGGCTGCAATACCGGTTCTGGACATGATCTCATTGGACAGGAAACTAATGGTTCCGGAAACCAGAATCGTGACCAGAAAAATGGTAAGTGCCCATTTCCCTGCCTTCCTCTGTTCCCGTTTGGTACTGTCCGATTCGGTTTTTGCCACAGGAATTCTCCTTATTTCCGTAATAAAAGCGGCGGCAGGCGGGATAAATCTTACGGCTTAGGTCGGGTTGGATTTCCCCGGGAAGAACCTGCCGTTGCCGAACAGGCCGTTTCCATTTGATCTTCCAGTATAGGTGTCGCCAACCTATCTACCCGATTGCCACTTAGTCCGTACTGCAATCCCCCGCCTGCCCTGTTAAGACAGTCTAGGTGTTTTCCACAGCAGCGAACGCCGTAGTCTTAGCCTCTTTTGCAAATATGGTTTCCAGAAGCGATAACGGCAGGTGCTATGGCCATAGCACCCAGCCGTCTGGTCTTCTTTCCCGGCATATTCACTCAAGGCAGGCTACGCTGCACGCAGCAACACGATTCTGTGCACTGCCTTGCAGGTTCATATCCTGGTTCGTACGCGATCGGGCCTCCACCTGGAGGTTCCTACCGTCGTCGCACAATACCAAGTCTCCACGGAAAACGGGTCGTATGCCCCATGCCATTGGAGCGCGCCCGGAATCCTTAACCCCCAGCATCCACCCTAAACTGGGCGTAAAAAGCAGACACCAGGGACTTCACCGATGTGCCCTTCAAAGGATTTTTAGGCCCTTCCTGGAAAACGGCATCGCTGACTAGAATACTGCACCGCTGGGCTGTATTATATCACACAAAAAATGAATATACAAGTATGTTTTGAATTTCTGTATATTTTTAACAGTTTATACATCTCATTTTCATCATCCTCGCTCCAGGAACCACTCCCGCACAAGATCCTGGTGCGTCACCGCAATTTCAATATTTTGCGCTTCTTCTTTTGTAAAAAAGCGCAGCTCCTTTGACTCCCGGCTGATACGAAGCACCGGCTCCCGGTCAAACGCAAAGCCATACAGCACAATCACCATCCGCCACACACTTCCATCCCGGTATGCCGCAATCCGGCCGGGATCATCGTATACCTTCAGCTTCTCAAATGCCTCCGGCCTGATGCGCAGTCCCAGCTCTTCGTAAACCTCTCTGGCGATGGCCTGCCGGCCGGTTTCCCACTTTTTTGCCCCGCCGCCAACCAAGCCCCACACATCCGCATCCCGGCGCCGCTCCATCAGGAGCCGCCCATTCCAGGTCAGAATGGCATTGGCCCCCAGATGCGCAGGCATGGTGGTCTTGGGTGCGTTCTTTGGATCTCCGCAGTAAAATGTGACAATTGAGGACATTGTCCTGCCTCCCCCGGTTTTTTCTTTTACTATACACCATTATGGAGAAAACGGAAACCCTAAAAGCTTTTTCGCAGCAGCAGCCACACATGACTGCGCAGACAGTATTTGATCTCCACCCGGCATTCCAACAGGCCAACGCGGCCGAAGCAGTCAAATATCTGGCCCTCACTGCCTGGCCTTGAAACCTCCTTGGTATGAACCACCCGAAGAATGTCCACACGCATGGATTGCTCCCCGTTCCCGAGACGCAGCCGCAGTGGCCGAACCGTACCATCCGCCCCGCACAGGGTAATCACATCGATAGACTGCGTCAGCTGCTCCACACCAATTCTCCTCCTGTTCCTTTTCTTTTATTATAGCACATTTGTTCGTATTAAGCAATGGAAATTTCTGTTGCGCCCATTTCCTCCCTTTGCTATAATACTAGGCATAGAGAAAGGTGGTTAGAATGTATGCTGAAATATCCCTGTCTGGTTCTGGATCACGATGATACCGTGGTACAAAGCGAGCTCACCGTGAATTTTCCCTATTTTCTTCTGACTCTGGACAGCTTTCGACCCGGTGCCACCATTTCCGCAGAAGAGTATGCCGATGGCTGCTACCGCATGGGCTTTGCCAATATGTGCCGTCAGCGTTTTTCCTTTACGGAGCAGGAGATTCTGGAGGAGTACACGGGCTGGAAGGAATATATCAAAACCCACATTCCGGATCCCTTTCCCGGTATTGGCGATGTAATCCGCAAGCAGAAGGCGCTGGGCGGCAAGGTCTGTGTGGTATCCCACTCCTGCAATGAAAACATCACCCGGGATTACAGCCGGAACTTCGGAATTCTTCCGGATGATATATTCGGCTGGGATCTGCCGGAGGAGCTGCGCAAGCCCAATGACTACGCGCTGAAGGTCATCATGGAAACCTACGGCTTCTCCCCCCAGGAGCTGCTGGTGGTGGATGATATGAAGCTGGCCTACACCATGGCAAAAAAACAGGGTGTTCCCATTGCTTTCGCCGCCTGGGGCCGGAAAAACTGCCCTGCTATCTGTGAGGAGATGCGCAGGATATGTGACTTTTCCTTTGATACCCCCCAGGAATTTGGGAAATTTCTGTTTGGTTGATCCAAAGCCCTTGACAGGGCTGGTATAATATTCGTGGAAACAGAAGCGCAGGAGGTGAGCAGTCTGGAAAAGGAAAGCATAAAAGTCATGGCCCGCAATCGGGAAGCCTACCACGAATATTTTGTGGAGGAAGAGTTTGAAGCGGGCATTGAGCTGTGCGGCACAGAGGTAAAGTCCATTCGGGCAGGTACACTGAATCTGAAGGATGCCTGGTGCGGCATCAAAAACGGTGAGATGATCCTGAACCAGATGCACATCTCCCCCTATGACCACGGAAACATCTTCAACCGGGACGAGAAGCGGCCCAGACGGCTGCTGATGCACAAGCGGGAGATTATGCGCCTGTTTGGCAAGGTCAAGCAGGATGGCTATTCCCTTATTCCGCTGTCTGTTTACTTGAAAGGCAGCCGGGTCAAGGTGAAGGTTGGTCTGTGCAAAGGCAAAAAACTATATGATAAGCGTGCTTCTGCAGCAGAGCGGGACGCAAAGCGGCAGATTGAACGCGCAATGAAAGAGAGGTAACACCCATGAATCCCACTTTTCAGATTACCATGGAAAACGGCGGCGTCATTGAGGGCGAACTGTACCCCGAGAAGGCGCCCCAGAGCGTTTACAACTTTATCGACCTGTGCAATCACAACTACTACGACGGTCTGATCTTCCATCGGGTTATTCCCGGCTTTATGATCCAGGGCGGCTGCCCCGACGGCACCGGCATGGGCGGCCCTGGCTACTGCATCAAGGGTGAGTTTTTCTTCAACGGTGTGCGGAATGACCTGAAGCATAAGCGCGGCGTGCTGAGCATGGCCCGGTCCTCCTCCCCGAACTCCGCAGGCAGCCAGTTCTTCATCATGCACCAGGATGCCAAACACCTGGACGGCCAGTACGCCGCCTTCGGTAAGGTGACCTCCGGCATGGATGTGGTGGATGCCATTGCTTCCACCAAGACCGGCCCCCAGGATCGGCCTGTTGTAGAGCAAAAAATCGCTTCCATCACCGTAGACACCCATGGGGAAACCTATCCCGAGCCCAAGAAGCTCCCGGATCCCTACGGCCGTTTCTGATTCAATTTTCCGCCTCGGGAAGGCTCTCCCCTTCCCGGGCTTCCATGGGGCCGTACTGGTTTCGACGGGGGTAGTGAGGCTGGAATAGCGGGCCGTGGCACCTGACCACGATAAAACGGGTAACTTTTAAAATTAACTGACAACAAGACTGTTGCTCTGGCTGCCTAATTAGGCGCCCATCCGCCCCGGAAGGTCCACGAGCCGGGCTCGGGTGTGATTTGAGTGGAGACCGTGCGTACGCTAAGCTTTGCGCGTACCATGCATCATGAAGCTACTGATTTCCGTAGGGTGTTTGTTCCCGCCGGAATGAGGGAATGTAAATAACAAACTGCGCCCGGAGAAGTTCTTTCCAAGTTGCTTTCGGACAGGGGTTCGATTCCCCTCGGCTCCACCAAACGGGCATTACGTGAACACCTACTTTTTCTATGGTGGTTTCGCCTTAAAAGTACCGTTCATCAGTAATGTCGATATCGAAAAGAAGTCAAGGTCTTAATGATCTTGACTTCTTTTATATTTTTATATTAATAATCATCTTCGTCATCTTCATCATCTGCATCATAATCATAACCCGCAGAGCATTTTGGTGATTCATACTGTCTTTGTAATTTTCGATTTTTCTTGATCCATGCGTCATAAAACGCTTTACCCTCTTCCGTAGAGAAAAAGTACTTCATATCGAGCACTTGGTGCTTTGCAAAAGCTTGAAAATGTCTATCAAAGCTTTTGCTGTTTATTGCATGTATAAATTCTTTACTAGCAAGTTCCATTTATCCTCCAAAATAAAAAAACCAGTTCACATACACGTGAACTGGGTTTTTGAGCAATTGTGTATTATAGTTGTTTTTTCTTTCTGGGTATTCTAGTGGGATCGTACTTCATCATTATGGCCATTGTAAGTTCGCTGATGATATATGCCTTTACGTCCTCATCCACGACGTATGTAACCACGCCTTTGCCAGCTACCATTTTCTTTTTTGATGCTTCAACGATAAGAGGCTCATAGTGCTTCAGAATTGTCTTCAGGGCTTCTTCATCCCCCAACTTACAAGCAACGATTGTGTTATATGGAATTCTATCACTCATCGATTTTTCCCTCCAACAAAACCTTCAACTGTTTTAACGCCTGCTTCTTCCGATAAGATACAGTTGAATTCGTAATCCTTAATGTACGTGCGATTTCACTGTCTCGGTAGTCCATAAAAAAGCTAAGCAGCAGTACAGCTCTCTTATTAGGCATGATAAATTTGAGAGCTTCTCCTACGGTTTCATTTGTCACTACGACCTTCAATCCATTAACGTAGTAAATTTTCTCGTAGTTGTTTAGAGCGTAGGTGTCTTCAGTCATTAAAGATTTAACATAAGATGCTAAAAGATCCTCGTCTGAAGTAACCGTTGTTTTCTTCCAGTATATTCGTTTCGCATCGACAGCGAAGTTACGGATAGCCTTTTTGCAGAAGGCATCAAAACTGTATTCATGATATTCTTCCAGTTCAATTTGGTTCATATAAATCCCTTCCTTTTAATGAATTAGGCATAATATTGCCTTATACCACTAATTACGATTAATCAGACTGAATTTTATAAAAAAACGACAGAAGTATGAATAAAAATATAAAAAATATTGTAATTTGACAAAATATAATATCAAGGAAAATGCCTCCTGTAATGAACAGGAGGCAAATTTTGTGTTAATAAGTGAACAGATCCAAATCGCCAATCATTTCCATGATATCTTTGCTTATAGCCTCAGCAGAAACTGTAAGTCCAGAGGGTGAAACAGAAACAGCTGGTACATCGATTCTAGCCATTCGTTCATCTATCATAGCCTTCATTTTGATCTCTAACTCCTGAAGGGATATAGAACTGATACTGACTATGGGATGACTGCCGTCAGATAACTCGGGATGGTGGTCCAGATACTCATTGAGAGCACTGATGATTACGGCACTTTTCTTTCTGCCCAGTGTTTCAAGGAACTCTCCAGCCCGAATCTCCAGATCCGTTTTCCCTGGGAACTGAATGTTATACCGATAAGAGCTTCCATCTTTCATAGGCGGTAAATTAAACGGGTTTCAGACTCATCTGCGCCTCTGCCATAGTCCGATAGCCAATGGCATTTGCATTGGGATTATCAATGAAGGAGGCAGATGCCACCATCGGTGTATCCTCCAGATACTCTCTGAAAAGCACGCTGCCACCGCCAATAAAGACCGCAGGATTGGAACGCAGATCTACCTGGAGCTCACGGAGCTTGTCCAGAATGTCCTTGGCATGATGTTTTGCAGATTCCCGGATTGTCTTTTTCACGGCTTCCGGAAGGATCGTTTCCATATCTGTAAGAACGGCGCTGATATGTTCATCTTCGATCCGCATATCGTGGAGAGCGCCGACCCGGCGAATGATATCGTTATTCAT
>JAGAQA010000026.1 GCA_017622995.1 Oscillospiraceae bacterium | reverse complement strand
GCACCGCTTCTTATGGGAGAGGCAAGGGCGTTATCTGAGTTTCCAGCTGCTACCGCCCCACATCCGTCTCGCCCTTACGGGCGAGCCACCTTCTCCCAGGAGAAGGCTTTGCGTTTCTTAATGAACTATATCCCTCTTTACGGCAGCAGATACTCCTGCCGGAGTCTTGCGTATTCCTGCTGGAACCAGGGGTCGGCTTTTGCGGTGACATCCACATATTCATGGGTATCAAATTCGTTGCTGTGGACTTCGATCAGGCACACCGCCACATTGGAGCAGTGATCCGAAACCCGCTCGTAGCCTGTCAGAATGTCTTCCAGAATCAGCCCCGCTTCCAGGGAGCAGGTGCCCCTGCGCAGGCGGTCAATGTGGCGCTGGCGCATTTCGATCGCCAGATTGTCGATAACCTCCTCCAGCGGCTCCACGCCCCTGGCCTTCTGGGTATCGTCGGCGGCGAACACGCTGACCGTCAGGTCCAGAATGTCGCTGACCGCCTTTCCGTAGGCGGCAAGCTCCGTCCGGCTCTCCTGAGACAGGGCAAGTCCCTTATCATGGAGCTCTTTGGCAGACTCCGCCACATTGATGGCATGATCGGAGATCCGCTCAAAATCATTGATGCAGTGCAGCAGAATACTGAGGGTCCGGCTGTCCGCCTGATTGAGGTCCCGGGCGGAGAGCTTCACCAGATAGGTGCCCAGCGCATCCTCATACCGGTCAGCCTCCTGCTCCTGGGCGATGACTTCCCGAAGGCCCTTCTCGGTATAGCCCTCCAGCACCGCCATAGCCTGCTGGAAGGAATTCCTGGCCAGATCCGCCATGTGGTTCACAGCCTCCTTACAAAGGCTCATGGCAAAGGCAGGCCGGTCCAGGAAGCGCTCGTCCAGCACCTGCAAAGCCCCGGGCAGCCGGGGGGCCGCATCCTGCTTTCCCTCTGGAATGCTGATTTGGGCCAGCTTCACCAGCAGGTCTGAGAAGGGGAAGAGCACCACCGTACAGCCGATGTTGAACAGGCTGTGGATCACGGCAATGTCCGCCGCCCCGGCGGTGTTCTGCAAAAAGGGAAAATGCAGGAACGCGTTGCAGCTATAGAATACCACAGTAAAGAGCAAAGTGCCAACCAAATTAAAATAAAGATGGATGAGGGATGCCCGTCTGGCATTTTTGCTGGCGCCGATGGAGGACAGCAGCGCCGTCACGCAGGTGCCGATGTTCTGGCCCATGATGATGGGAATGGCGGTAGCGAAGGGCACCGCGCCGGTAACGCACAGGGCCTGCAGGATGCCCACGGAGGCGGAAGAGGACTGGATCACTGCCGTCAGAAGGGCGCCGGCCAGCATACCCAGAATGGGGTTGGAGAAGGCGGTGAGAATGCCGGTAAAGGCAGGGTCCTCCGCCAGAGGCGCCACCGAAGCGCTCATGGTATTCATGCCGAACATGAGGATGGCAAAGCCCGTCAGGATGCCGCCGATGTTCTTGCGCCTGTCGTTTTCCCCTGCGGTCATGGTCAGCACCACGCCCACGGCTGCCAGCACCGGGCAGAAGGAGCTGGGCTTTAAGAGCTTCAAAAACAGATTGCTGCCCTCAATTCCCACCAGGGACAACAGCCAGGAGGTGACGGTGGTGCCGATGTTGGCGCCCATGATGATGCCCACGGCCTGCCCCAGATTCATGATGCCGGAGTTTACAAAACCCACCACCATCACGGTGGTTGCGGAGGAGGACTGGATTACCGCCGTGACGAATAGCCCCAGCAGCACCGCCATCAGCTTCTTTTTCGTCAGCTTTTCCAGGATCTGCTCCAGCCGTCCGCCGGAGAGCATCACAAGGCCATCGCCCATGGCAGACATTCCGTAGAGGAACAGTGCCAGTCCGCCCAACAGGTTCAGCAGCCCAAAAATATCCATAGAATATACCTTTTCTTTCCGGGATGGGGCGCCGGGGCTGTCCCTTCCGGGGAGCCTGGGAGTGCGGTTTTCCATCCCTGTTTTTTCTATGGACACCTTACCTTTCCTTCGTAAAACCCAGATTGTGGTTTGTGTAAAATCCATGTAAAATTTACACACTTTACAATTCCTTTACCTTCCTTTGCTTGCGGTCTTTACCCGGGGGCGGTAGGCTGGAGCGAAAAAAGGAGGGATTTGTGTGAAGAAGCTTTGGAATTGGATTGACCGGAAGCCTCTGCCCGCGGAAAAGAAATACACCCTGTGCCTGTGGATCCTGGGGGCCTCCTGGGCGCTGATGGGCCTTCTGCTCTGGCTGGGGCTGGAGCTGGTCTGCCGCCCCGGCGTGGAATGGCTGCTGATTCTCACCGGCTATCCCGTGATGGCTTCCCTGCTTGCCGTGTTCCTCTACGGCTGCCGCCACCCCTTCCGATAAACCCAAAAACCGCGTCCCTGGCAATTCGGGACGCGGTATAGGAGGAGGGGTCACTCAAAGAGCTTGTCGAAAAAGCTCCGGCCCTTGGGAGAATTGTTCTTTTCCAGGGAACCGTCCAGCTTGCGCAGCAGTTCCTTCTGCTCCCGGGTCAGCTTGGTGGGGGTCTCCACCACAACGGTAAAGCGCAGATCGCCCCGGCGGCGGGAATTGTTCACCTCGGGGATGCCCTTATCCCGGATAACGAATTCCTTGCCGGTCTGGGTTCCCTCGGGGATGGTGTAGGATACCGGCCCTTCCAGGGTGGGTACCTGAATTTCCGCGCCCAGCGCCGCCTGGGTAAAGCTGATGGGCACGGCGCAAAGAATATCATAGCCATCCCGGACGAAGGTATCATGGGCCCTCACCCGGATCTCCACCAGCAGGTCGCCGTTGGGACCGCCGTTGGCGCCCACGCAGCCCTCGCCTCTTACACGGACGGACTGGCCGTTGTCCACACCGGCCGGGATTTTGACCTTGACCCGGTTGTTTCTGCGGACCTTTCCCTTGCCCTTACAGGTGGTGCAGGGGGTCTTGATGATCTTGCCCCGGCCGCCGCACTGAGAGCAGGTGGTGGTGGACTGCATCTGCATACCCATAAAGCTCTGGACCACCCGCTCCTGGCCGCTGCCATGGCAGCGGGAACAGGTTTCCACCTGGCCGTCGGCAGAGCCGCTGCCGCCGCAGGCGGCGCAGTTCTCGATTCTGGGAGCGGATACTTCCTTTTCGCAGCCGAAAGCGGACTCCTCAAAGGTCAGCTCCAGCCGGGCCATAACGTTTTCGCCCCGGCGGGGTGCGTTCTGGGTGGTGCCCCGGCTCCCGCCGCCGCCGAAGAAATCCCCGAATATGTCCGCAAAGCCGCCGAAATCACCGAAGCCGCCAAAGCCTCCGGCACCGGCGCCGGCATTAAAGTTGGGGTCCACCCCCGCGAAGCCGAACTGATCATAGCGGGACCGCTTGTCGGCATCGGACAGTACCTCGTAGGCTTCGCCTACCTCCTTGAACTTTTCCTCGGCTGCCTTATCCCCGGGGTTCCGGTCGGGATGGTACTTCATGGCCATTTTCCGGTAGGCTTTCTTTATGTCATCGGCGCTGGCGCTCTTGTCCACACCCAGCACCTCGTAATAATCACGTTTGTTTTCTGCCATACGTTTCACCTCAGTCAGTCAATTGACAATTGACAATTGACAGTTGACAGTTGTGGTATCCTTTCAGGATCGTTTATCATGCGGAAAAATCCGGGTATCCTTCCCGCTATGCGGCGCTCCCGGTTTTCCAAATCATCCCCGCAGGGGATTCCTTCATTGTCAATTGTCCATTGTCAATTGTCAATTTTATTCTTCCCCCCGGGGGAAGGTATTGCAACAAGGGGCGGCCATGTGCCGCCCCTTGGGCTATTCTCAGTCAACGGTTTCGTAGTCCGCGTCTACAACGCCGTCGTTGTTTCCGCCGCAGCTGCCGCCGCAGTTGGGATCACAGCCGGGCTGGCCCTGTGCGCCGGCCTGCTGGTACAGCTTCTCGGATACCGCGTAGAAGGCCTTCTGGACCTCCTCGGTGGCAGCCTTGATGGCTTCCACATCGGTGCCCTTGTTGACTTCCTTCAGATGATCCACAGCGGCCTGAATCTTGGCCTTCTCGGAGGCGTCGATCTTGTCGCCCAGCTCGCCCAGGGTCTTCTCGGTCTGGTAGGCCACCTGGTCGGCAGCGTTGTGGGCATCCACCTCGTCCTTGCGGGCCTTATCCTCGGCAGCGTACTGCTCGGCCTCCCGGACAGCCTTGTCGATGTCTTCCTTGCTCAGGTTGGTGGAGGCGGTGATGGAAATCTGCTGCTCCTTGCCGGTGCCCAGATCCTTGGCGGAGACGTTCACGATGCCGTTGGCGTCGATATCGAAGGTGACCTCGATCTGAGGCACGCCCCGGCGGGCGGGAGCGATGCCGTCCAGATGGAAGCGACCCAGGCTCTTGTTGGCAGCGGCCATCTCACGCTCGCCCTGCAGCACGTT
>JAGAQA010000025.1 GCA_017622995.1 Oscillospiraceae bacterium | reverse complement strand
TTCGATGACTTCGCCAAACAGCTTGCTGTCAGGCAGAGACGCTATAACGCTTTCCCCATGAGACCCCTCAACTGGATGGCTCCCAAAGATGTTCTTTATTCTTTTCCTAATGTGTAACACATCATTGACAAACCTACATTTTTCATAGGGAACAAAAAAACCGGAGCCCGAAGGCTCCGGAGAAGAATCCGTTATTCCGTATCATCAATAAGACCGTAACCGCCATCATTTCGTTTATAGACCACCGCAAAGCTCCCGCCATGGTCCGTGTCGCGGAACGCGAAGAAGGAATGGTTCAGCAGTTCCATCTGCAGTACCGCCTCTTCCCTGGTCATTGGCCGCATATAAAACGTTTTCACCTTGGTAATGGAAATATCGTCCTCTTCCGGCTGGGGGATAAAAGAGGTCTCCTCCACTGTACGGGAGAAGGCATCCTGACGCAGACGGCGGGCAAGTCTCGTTTTGTTCTTACGAATCTGACCTTCAATGGTTCCGATGGCCGCGTCAATGGAAGCAAACATATCCGAGGTGCTCTCACTGGCACGGAACCAGGTACCGGCCCCATGGACGGTAAGCTCCGCCTTGTTCCGGTTCTTCTCAACGGAAAATACGATGAGTGCCTCCGCGTCATCCTCGAAATACCGGGCCAGCTTCATAACCTTCTTCTCGGCATAAGCATGGACGTTTTCGGGCAGCTTCACTTTCTTTTCACTGTACTGAAACTTCATAATCGGCAGCTCCTTTCGTATAACCGGTCATCCGGTGTAGCTAAACTATACCACGATTCCCAGGTTTCGGCAAGAGGACACCGACCGCATAACCAAGAAGGCGCAGGCTTACTCCCCTTCATCCGCCTTTTCTTCATCATCCAGCAGTTCCGTCATTGTCAGGTTGTAGATATTTTCCGCTTTCTTTTCAAAAAGCTTGCTGAGCCGGACCGCCTGCCGTTGATTGGGGGCCACAAGCTCCAAGGTCATGAGATTTCCCACCTCATCATCCAAAGCCATGATAACGGAGTAGTCACCACCCTCTCTTGGAATCACCTGGGTTTTTACAAAGCTGGAGCGGCGAATTTGGCGATTGAACCTGGCAACCGCATTGTCCGCTTTGCACTTTACGGTATAGGCAATGGAATCCTCTGTAAGGGAACCATCTGCCCTGCCCTTATCCGTAATCACATATGTCTGATCCTCCAGTTCCTTCAAATGGCCGCTGGTGACCATTTCGGGAACCGCAGTGCATACATCAAAATAACTGAGGCAATCATCCTGGTAACACAACTCATAGATCTGCTGAATATTCACAGGATAGCTCACCCTGGCCATAACAAACAGCACCAGGACCTTTACATCCAGCATATCATGGATAAATCCCAATCTCTGCATATACTTCACCTCTTGTATCATTATACGAAATCCAGCGAAAAAATCAAGAGCATCCTGCACCACTTCTTCGCCCCAAGCATATTCTGGCGCAAAGGAGGAATGTCAATGCCGCATCTATGGAGTCTGGGAACTTCCCCATCCCACGCATATGCCTGCCAGCTGCTGCAAAGAAGCGATTTTCTCATTGAAAAAGAATGGACAGCCGAAACCCAGGGCGTCCTGCTGGACATTCCCAGCTTTCGGGACAGTGCCAGGGACTGGACTTCTCTCTTTTCCCAGCTGAAGCCCGGAACGCGGGTCTTCGGTGGGAATCTGGGAAACCGCGTTCCATTACACCTGGTGCAATTTGATCTGCTGCAAGACCCCGAATACACCTGCCGGAATGCGGACATCACCGCCCGGTGCGCCATCCGCCTGGCCTGCGGGAACCTGACGAAAACCCTCCGTGGGCTTCCTGTTTTGGTGATTGGTTGGGGAAGGATCGGGAAATCACTGGCAATGCTTCTCGAATCTCTCGGTGCCGACTGTAGGGTGTTTGCCCGAAAAGAATCCGATCGGGCTATGCTGAATGCCCTGGGATACCATGCCGTTGACCGGGAACAAATGCTGGCGCTGCTTCCGGAAACGGAATTGGTGCTGAACACCGCACCGGAACCGGTTATCGATTCCCAGTCTGCCAAGCGCTGTCTCGGATTGCTGATGGATCTGGCGTCCTCCCCCGGAATCGATGGTGAGAACGTTCTCTGGGCCAGGGGACTTCCCGGAAAAATCGCGCCGGAAAGCTCCGGAGAACTGATCGCCAAAACCGTCATGCGCTTATGGGAGGAGAATGAACAATGACCGTTGGTTTTGCTTTTTGCGGTTCCTTTTGTACATACAATCAGGTTTTTCCCGTTTTGGAAAAACTGGCAGCGGAGCATACCGTGATTCCCATTTTTTCCGAAGCTTCCTCCAAGACGGATAGCCGTTTTGGAACCGCTATTGACTTTTTATCCCGCACGGAGAAAATCTGTGGAATGAAGCCCTGTACGAAGCTTTCCCAGGTAGAGCCCATCGGGCCAAAAAAGCTGTTGGATATTCTTGTAATCGCCCCATGCACCGGAAACACCCTTGCAAAGCTTTCCCATTCCATTGCAGACGGGCCGGTGACCATGGCTGCCAAAAGTCACCTTCGCAACGGCCGCCCCATCGTTCTGGCTGTTTCCACCAATGACGCTCTGGCGGGAGCCGCCGAAAACATCGGAAAGCTTTTGGCCCGGAAGCATTACTACTTCGTTCCCTTCCGGCAGGATGACTGGCAGAAAAAGCCTACTTCTTTGGTTGCGGACTTTTCGCTGATTCCGCAAACCATGGAATCCGCTCTGCAAGGTCAGCAGATTCAGCCCATCCTGCTGCCCGGGAAGCCATGAAAAGACGGATTCCCGAAAGAGGAATCCGTCCATAAACTACAGTGTTTCCAATTCTTCCAGCCAGAGTCTTCCGCTGGCATCGCTGGGCATACGCCAATCTCCCCGGGGACTGAGGCAGACAGAACCCACCTTGACCCCATCCGGCAGGCAGCTGCGCTTGAACTGCTGGGTAAAGAACCGGCGGTAAAATGCCTTCATCCACTTTTTGATCACTTCCGGGGTAAAATCTCCGGCAAATGCCCGGCAGGCCAGCGTGTAAATCTTCGTCGGCGCGAATCCAAAGCGCAGCATATAGTATAGGAAGAAATCATGGAGGGCATAGGGTCCCACCAGGTCCTCCGTATACTGACTGATTTTACCGGAAGCATCCGGAGGCAGCAGCTCCGGGCTGATGGGTGTATCCAGAATGTCTTCCAGCACTGGTTTCGCGTCCGCAAAGGCAGGCGAATCCGCAATGGCCGCAATCATCCAACGGATCAGCGTCTTGGGAATGGACGCATTGACGCCGTACATACTCATATGATCCCCATTGTAGGTGCACCAGCCAAGGGCAAGCTCACTGAGATCCCCGGTGCCAATGACAATGCCCCCAACCACACTGGCATAATCCATCAGAATCTGGGTGCGCTCCCGTGCCTGGGCATTTTCATAGGTTCCGTTCAAAACCGACTTGTCGTGGCCGATGTCCGCGAAATGAAGACCCACTGCCTGACGGATGTTTACTTCTTTTGCGGTGACACCAAGCTTTTCCATCAGCTCCAGAGAATTGCGGTAGGTCCGGTCAGAGGTGCCATAGCAGGGCATGGTCACACCGTATACATGGGAGGCGGGTCTTCCCAAAACGCGCATTGCCTCCACCGCAACCAGCAAAGCCAGGGTTGAATCCAGGCCGCCGGAGATACCGACCACTGCCTTGGAGCCTACGATTTCCAACCGATGCGCAAGGCCCGCCACCTGCATACGGAAGATTTCCATACAGCGGTCAAACCGGTCCGTCTGGGCTGCCGGTACAAAGGGGAGCTTTTCGACTTTCTGCAAGGTGCCGTCCGACCGCAGGGCAGGCATGGAGGCATCCACGATTTTTGTGCCGGTTACACCTGAGAGCACATAGGCATTGTCCGCAAAGCACTTGTTCTTCCGGCGGTCGGCACGAATCTGTCCCAGATCACAGTCCCGAATCAGCAGCGTTTCGGAAACAATCGGCTCCTCCGTTTCCCCAAGAAGGGCGCCATTCTGGGCAATCAGGCACTGGCCGGAGAAAATGAGATCCTGGGTACTCTCCCCGGCTCCGGCGGAAGCGTAGGCATAAATGCAGGAGGCCGCCGCGGATTGGTGCTTTACCAGATCCCGGCGATATGCCTGCTTGCCGATGGTCTCGTTGGACGCAGACAGATTCACGATTACCTCTGCCCCGGAAAGCGCAAGCAAAGAGGAGGGCGGAACCGGTGTCCACAGATCTTCGCAGATTTCCACACCCAGAAGGGTTCCCTCTCCCAGACGGACAAGCCCCTGCTTGAATACAGGCACCTCCATAGGCCCGAAGCCCGGAAGCTTCAGTGTCACACTGTCTTCCCGGCAGGATACCCCCGAAGAAAACCAACGTTTTTCGTAGAATTCATTATAGTTGGGGATATAGGTTTTGGGAACAAGGCAATGAATCCTCCCCCCACCGATCACTGCCCCACAATTATACATCTGTCCGCCGCAGCGCAGAGGAACACCCACCACCAGTGTCACCCCACTGTGGACGGCAGAAGCCTTTACGATTTCACTCAGGCCTTCCAGCATCCCCCGATACAGCGCATCCTGGAAGAACAGGTCCTGGCAGGTATAGCCGGTGAGAGACAATTCCGGCAGAACCAGCAGATCTGCCTGCTGCTCGTCCGCAGAAGCAAGCATGCGGCATATTTCTTCCGCGTTTTTTCGGGTGTCCCCTACCCGTACCGGCGGGACAGCGCAGGCAATGCGAATAAAATCCAGCATGGTGTATCCTCCAATATCTATTTCAGGTATTTTTCCCGTTGAATCCGGCAATATACAATCCTATCTTAGCACACTCTGAGGAAAAAAACAACAAGGGATGGTGCCGTTTCACCATCCCCTGCGAATGTCTTCAGATACCGGAAAGCTTCCTGAGGGTTTCCGCCAGATCCGTCTGTTCCCAGGTCTTTCCCTCCACGCCAAAGTGCCCCTTTGCCGCGGTGGAAGCATATACAGGCTTGCGCAGATCCAACTTGCGGATAATGCCGCCGGGGGTCATATCACAGGTCTTGCGCAGCAGCTCCACCATCTTTTCATCGGAGACCTTACCGGTGCCGTAGCTGTCCACCCGGAGGGAAACCGGCTCCGCAACACCGATGGCGTAGGCCAGTTGCACCTGAACCTGGCTGGCAAGCCCTGCCGCAACCAGATTCTTTGCCATATAGCGGGCCATATAAGCGGCACTGCGGTCAACCTTGGTGGGGTCCTTGCCGGAG
>JAGAQA010000024.1 GCA_017622995.1 Oscillospiraceae bacterium | reverse complement strand
GGATTTGGCGGGGAGATGCCTTCCCCTGGGGGAAGGTGCCCCAGTGCGCACACTGGGGCGGATGAGGGGCGGAACCAGGTAAGTTGTACCGCCCCACA
The DNA here is from genome assembly GCA_017622995.1 of Oscillospiraceae bacterium. GTDB lineage: Bacteria > Bacillota > Clostridia > Oscillospirales > Oscillospiraceae > Faecousia. The sequence goes on along the minus strand of JAGAQA010000024.1, from coordinate 73,974 downwards.
CCCGTCTCGCTGCGCGAGCCACCCTCTCCCAGGAGAGGGCTTCGACCCGCCAAATCCCAATTCGTCGTACCACCCGAAACGCGCAAGCCCCCCTGCCGCAGGCGGCAGGGGGGTGTGCGTTGTATTCTTAGAAAATGGGCACGACGGCGCCGGAGTAAGTATTGTTGATGTAATCCTTCACTTCCTGGCTGGTCAGAGCCTTGACCAGAGCCTGGGCCTTCTCGCTCTTCTCGTTGCCTTCCTTGACAACTACGATGTTGGCGTAGGTCTGGGCGGAAACGGAGGCGGCATCCTCGGTGGCGATGGCGTCCTTACCGGCGTTCAGACCGGCATTCAGGGCGTAGTTGCCGTTGATAACAGCCAGAGCCACGGAGTCACGGACACCGGCGATCTGGGCGGCTTCCATCTCCACTACGTCCACATCCACGGACTTCTCGGTGATGTCCAGAACGGTAGCCTCCATGCCCACGCCTTCCTTCAGCTTCAGCACACCGTTGGCCTCCAGCAGCAGCAGGGCACGGGCACGGTTGGAGCCGTCGTTGGGGATGGCGATCTTGTCGCCGTCAGCCAGGTCGGCAATGGCGGACTTGGTGCCCGGGTAAATGCCGAAGGGCTCGTAGTGGATGGCCGCGACGCTTACCAGATGGGTACCGTTCTCCTTGTTGAAGGTATCCAGGTAGGGCTGATGCTGGAAGTAGTTGGCATCCATTTCGCCGTCTTCCACAACGTTGTTGGGAACCACATAGTCCGCGTACTCGGTGACCTGCAGGGTCCAGCCGTCCTTTGCCAGGACATCGGCGGCAACCTTCAGAATCTCCGCGTGGGGCGTGGGAGAGGCGGCAACGGTAATGGTCTTCTCTTCCGCCTTCTTGCTGCCGCAGCCGGCCAGAATGCCGACGCACAGAACCAGGGCCAAGAGGATAGAAATGGTCTTTTTCATTTTCTTTTTTCTCCTTTACAAAAGAATTATTTCACGGATTGTTCCGGTGAAAACACAGGATGATTGGATCAGCTGCGGTTTCTCAGCCGCTTGTCGCACTTCACGGCAATGCGGGTGCCCGCGGACTGGAAGACCTGGACCAGGATGATGAGGCCGATGACCGCAGCCCACATGACCAGGAATTTGAAGTTGTAGTAGCCATAGTTGATGGCCATTTTGCCCAGGCCGCCGCCGCCGATGATACCGGCCATGGCGCCGTAGCCAAGGATGGTGCCCACGGTGATGGTGCCGCCGGAGATCAGGCTGGGCAGGGCCTCGGGCAGAAGCACCTTTCCCACGATCTGGAGGGCGCTGGCGCCCATGGACTGGGCCGCCTCCACAACACCCTGGTTCACTTCCCGCAGGGAAGATTCCACCATACGGGCAACCAGCGGGAAGGCCGCGATGACCATGGGCGGAATGGTGGCCGCCGTGCCCACCTTGGTGCCCACAATCAGCTTGGAAAGGGGCAGGGCAATGATCATCAGAATCAGGAAGGGCACGCTGCGCAGCAGGTTAATCACCGCGTTCAGCACCGTCATCAGCCACCTGGGCAGGGGCCGGATGCCCTCTTTCTCACCGGTTACCAGCAGCACACCCAGGGGCAGGCCGATCACATAGGAGAAGAGCACCTCCAGAAGCAGGGAGTACATGGTCTCCCACAAAGCGAAGCCATATTCGCTGCAAATGATTTCCATCTGCTGGGCTACCTTGGCCGCATCGGAAAACAGATCAAACATGTTCGGTTACCTCCTCCGCGCTGACACCCTGACAGCCGTTCAGGAAGTCCAGAATTTCTTTCTTTTTCCCCGGATCCTCCGGCAGGCTGATGAGCATGGTGCCGAAGGCCTTGCCGTCCACGTTCCGGGTGGCCGCGCCCATGATGGACACGGGAATGCCGGTGGTGGTCACCAGCCGGGCGATTACCGGCTCTTCGGAAACAGAGCCGTTAAAGGCGATACGGGCAATGGGAATATCCCAGTCAAGAGCCGGTTCCGCCACGTTGGGGCTGACCAGACGGCGGCCCGCCTGGGACTGGGGATTGGAGAACACATCCACCACATCGCCGATCTCTGCCACCTCACCGGAATCCAGAATGGCCACCCGGTTGCAGATCTGTTCAATCACGGACATCTGGTGGGTAATGATGATCACCGTAATGCCCCGTTCCTTATTGATGGTCTGCAAAAGGCTCAGAATCTGGCCGGTGGTTTTTGGGTCCAGGGCGGAGGTTGCCTCGTCACACAGCAGCACCTCCGGATCCGATGCCAGGGCACGGGCAATGGCAATGCGCTGTTTCTGGCCGCCGGACAGCTGCACCGGGTAGGCGTCTGCCTTATCGGGCAGGCCAACGGTTTCCAGCAGCTCTTTGGCCCGCTGCCGGGCCTTCTTTCTGGGCACACCCTCCAGCTCCATGGGGAAGCAGATGTTGTCCAGGGCCGTGCGCTGGTCCAAAAGGTTGAAGCTCTGGAAAATCATGGAGATCTTCCGGCGCTGCAGCCGCAGCTCCTTTTCCTTCAGCTCCGTCAGGTCTTTGCCATGGAACAGGACGCTGCCCTGATCCGGCCGCTCCAGCAGATTGATGCAGCGCACCAGGGTGCTTTTACCCGCGCCGCTGAGGCCGATGATGCCGAAAATATCGCCCTTCTCCACGGAAACGGATACATTCTTCAGGGCACTGACCTGGTTTTCGCCGGTGCCAAAGGTTTTGCTCAGGCCTTTGAGTTCTATAATTCCCGCCAAAAAATTACCTCCTTAAAAACGAAAAACGCCCTTGTGCCATTACGCACAAGGACGGAAAAACCGTGATACCACCTTGCTTCGCCGCCTGCCTCACGACAGGGGCCTCTGGGAGTACAAGCATACTCCTGCGCGGTAACGGGCGCACCCGTCATGGGCTAAAGTCTTCACCCACGCGGCTCCGGGGCCATGTTCAGCACGCTCTTACGCACCCCTTTTCACCAACCGGGGCTCTCTGACGCGGAAGCAATTGTGCTTACTCTTCCCTTCCATGCCTTGCTTTCGATGGGGACATCATACTCCATTCCCCCAGGTTTGTCAAGGGTGGTTCCTATTGTTTTGCTATCGCAAATAATAAGGGTTCGTTATAAGCTGCCCTTATAGCTCATTCCTCCGCCCCCTGGTATTCCAGCAGCGCCAGCACCTGCTGGCCCCGCTGGGTCAGGGCCATGCTGCCCCGGATGGGACAGGCGGCATACCAGGCGCCCTCATACCCCTTCAGGGGCTGATCGTAGTCCAGGGAAACGAGGCCCTTCTTTTCCAGGCATTGGAGCAGCAGGCTGTAGAATTCCCGGTTTTCTTCCCCTTCTTCCAGGTAAATGGGTGTCAGGTCCCCCATGGTTCTGCCCAGAGGGAGGAAGGGAAGCTGCCCCAGCTGTTGCAGAAACGCAATCTCTTCCGGGGTCAGGCTCAGACTTTTGGCGCAGCCGCCGCAGCCGGATCCGCAGGAACCGCCGCAGCCGCCGCAGGAGGTACAATCGCGCATAATCTCTCCTTACAGGTTGCTTGCGTGGCGCTTGATGGCATCAAAGGTTTCGTCGCTGATGACGTGCTCCATCCGGCAGGCATCCACCGAGGCAGTCTCCTCGGATACCCCCAGGTGTACCAGCAGGTCAACCAGAATGGTATGCCGCTCATAGATTTTCTCCGCCAGGGTACGGCCCTTGTCGGTAAGCTGCAGGCCGCCGTTTTTCGCCACAGTGATGTAGTTTTCCTCCCGCAGAATGCCCATAGCCCGGGATACGCTGGGCTTGGAATAGCCCAGGTATTCTCCCACATCCACGGAACGGACAAAATTGCTTTTCTTTCCCAGTACCAGGATCGCTTCCAGGTACATTTCTCCGGATTCGTGTACACTCATATTCTGTCTCCCAATTTGAAATCAATTCACGTTTTTGGTGGCAATCAGGCTGACGCCGGTGCCCCCCGCGTTTTCCTTCAGCACGTCCCCGATACGCACCGGCGCGGTGGCCACCACTGCCGCCGCGTCCTCCATGACGGCAAATATCAGATCCTTGGGAACATCCTGCGCCGTCTTGCAGGGGACGGTGCAGGCGTTTTCCCGGCTCCCCTCCACCCGGACGGTGGTGGTGACGATCCGGCGGGGATCCGTCACTTCCTTTTGGGCATACCGGGCGCCGTTTTTGCAGGTATTTCCGGTGACAGAGGCAAAAGCGCCCTTTTCCAGGGTCACTTCCAGCTGACAGCCCATGGGGCAGCCGATACAGGTTAAGATCCGTTTCTCCATGGTCAGGCCTCCTCTGTCAGGATGCGGATGCGCTTCGCGTCCCCATGGGCCCGGAAAATGTCCCGGGGGAGCACCACCTGCTCCATTTCGCCTGGGGCCATCACGGGGCGCTTCCGCCTGTAAACCTGGCAATCGTCCAGATAGACCGCCACCGCCCGGTTGTTCATCACACTGCCCACCCGGAAGCGGATTGTGAGCTGCTCCTCCATTTCCCGGGGGCTGACGGAGGCAGGCACCGTATAGCGGATCCCGCCGGAGGCTTCAATGGGGATCTGACAGGAGGTATCCTCCCCCAATGCCAGGAACCGGGCGGCGCCCCTGCCCGCGGCGGCTGCCTCCTGGGATACGAAATCCACCAGATCGTGGACATGGAGCACATTGCCCGCGGCAAACACGCCGGGAATCTCGGTTTCCAAACGCTGGTTCACCCTGGGGCCGTTGGTGGCCGGGTCCAGCTCCAGCCCCATGGAACGGGACAGCTCGTTCTCCGGAATCAGGCCGCAGGACAGCAGCAGGGTATCACAGGGAATGTGCTCCTCCGTGCCGGGAATGGGCGTGCCCCTGCCGTCCACCCGGGCAATGGTCACGCCGGTGACCCGTTCCTTTCCCGCAATATCCACAACCGTGTGGCTGAGCTTCAGGGGGATGCCGAAATCCTCCAGGCACTGCACAATGTTTCGCTTCAGTCCTCCGGAATAGGGCATCAGCTCTGCCACCAGCTTGACCTTCGCCCCTTCCAGAGTCATGCGCCGAGCCATAATGAGGCCAATGTCGCCGCTGCCCAGAATCACCACTTCCCTGCCGGGAAGCAGGCCCTCCACGTTTACAAGGCGCTGGGCCGTACCGGCGGTGTAGATCCCCGCGGGCCGGAAGCCGGGAATGTTCAGGGCCCCTCTGGGCCGCTCCCGGCAGCCCATGGCGAGAATGACGGCTTTCGCGGCAATCTCGCTAAGACCCCGGTCCCGGCTGATGGCGGTTACCACCTTTTCCCGGGAAATATCCAGAACCATGGTATTGAGCCGGTAGGCAATGCCCCGCTCCCGGACCTGCCGGATATACCGGGCGGCGTACTCCGGCCCCGTCAGCTCCTGGCCGAAGGTATGCAGACCGAAACCGTTGTGGATACACTGATTGAGGATGCCGCCCAGCTCCCGGTCCCGCTCCAGAATCAGAATGCTGCGGACGCCGCTGTCAAAGGCAGCGCAGGCCGCAGCCAGCCCCGCGGGACCGCCGCCGATGACTACAAGATCAAACTGTTCCATGATCACACCTCATTCTTGGCCCGGCCGCAGATCATCCCGGACCCGCCGCCGGCTTTGGTGATCTCCTTCTGAGAAACGCCCAGCTCCCGGGCAAGAATTTCCATAACCCGGGGGGCGCAGAAGCCGCCCTGGCATCTGCCCATTCCAGCCCTTGTACGGCGTTTTACCCCGTCCAGATCCCGGGCCCCCAGAGGGGACCGGATGGCGGCCAGGATCTCCCCCTGGCTGATCTGCTCGCAGCGGCAGATGATCTGGCCGTATTCCGGCTCCCGCCTTACAAGGTCTGCCCACTGGTCTTTCGTCAGCTTCCTGGGATCTATGGGGGCCTGCCGGGTGGGGACAAAATCCTCCTTTTCCGGCAGCTTCAGAGCCTGGGCCACCTGATTGGCAATCTCAAGGCCGATGGCCGGAGCGGCGCTGAGGCCCGGAGACTCGATCCCCGCGCAGTCGAAAAAGTTTTTGGCATCCCGGGGCTGCCCCAGAATGAATTCGTGGCCCTCCTCATGGGCCCGGAGCCCCGCGAAGCTGGTGATGGTCTGGCGGAAGGGAATGTTCTCTATGCCCTTTTGGGCTCGTTCCCGGACCTGGGCCAGCCCTGCGGCGGTGGTGTTGGTGCCCTCAAAATCCTCCGTATCCTGGGCGGTGGGACCGATGAGCAGATTGCCGTGGATCGTGGGCGTCACCAGCACGCCCTTGCCCAGCACCCCGGGCAGCTGGAAAACGGTGGAGTGCACCGTTTCTCCCGCGGACTTATCCAGCAGCAGATACTCGCCCCGCCGGGGGGTAATGTGGATTTTGTCTTTGCTCACCATATTGTGCAGCACCCCAGAATACACCCCCGCGGCATTGACCACCGCCCGGGTAACCAGGGTCTCTTTTTCTGTAATCACCAACCAGGTGCCCTTTTCCCCGGGGCGAACCTGGGAAACCCTGGTTCCCAGACGGAACTCCACGCCGTTTTGGATGGCGTTCTCTCCCAGTGCCACCGTCATCCCGAAGGGACAGACGATGCCCCCCGTAGGTGCCCAGAGGGCCGCCACCGCGGACCGGCTGACGTTGGGCTCCATTTCGTGAAGCCGCCGGGCATCGATGATCTCCAGGCCCTCCACTCCGTTTTGAAGGCCGTTTTCATAAAGGGCCTGCAATCTGGGCAAATCCGCCCGGTCCATGCACAGCACCAGAGAGCCGTTGCGCCGGAAGGGAATGTCCAGCTCCCGGGCAAGCTCCGGCATCATCCGGCTGCCCAGGACATTGTATTTTGCCATCAGGGTGCCCGCCTTGGCATCAAAGCCTGCATGGATGATGGCGCTGTTGGCTTTTGACGTACCGCAGCACACATCATTTTCCCGTTCCAGCAGGCAGAAGCTGCCCCGGAACCTGCTCAGGAACCGGGCCACCGCGCAGCCCACTACGCCGCCGCCAATGATCACAGTATCATACATCCCGCATCCGCCTCTCTGTCTGGGTTTTTGTTCATTATACCTAAACATAAAAAGAAATGCAAGGGCGCAAATGTACTGTTTGCAGGGGCCCACCTTGACTTCTCCCTTCCCCACTGCTATACTGGAAGAAACACACTATGGAGGTGCTGAACAATGAAACGCTTGGAAACCCTCTGGAACAGCCTGGACGGTGTTGTGCTGGCACGCAAACGGGAGCTGCTTCTGGGCGGGCTGCTGTGCCTGACCACCGGTCTGACTCTGGGTATGCTTCTGTCTCCCAGAAAGACCGTCACCATCGGCTCCAACAATGTTGGAACCCTCTCCCCCGATGCCCTGCCGGAGGAGGAAGCAGCCGAATAACCGGAAGCGCCGCCCTTTTTTGAGGCGGCGCTTATTCTCTGCCCCGGCGGGCTCTTGCCAGCAGGGCGCCGCCGTTCTGCTTCAGCCAGCGGCGGCACTGGATATACCGGGGACACTCCCGGGCCACCTCCTGCCAAAAGAGGGGGGAATGGTTCATCTGCTTCCGGTGGGCAAGCTCGTGAACCGCCACATACTCCATAACCTCTTCCGGCGCCAGAGCCAGCAGACAGTTGAAGTTCAGATTCCCTTCCGCCGAGCAGCTGCCCCAGCGGCTGCGCTGGCAGCGGATGCTGACCCTGCCGTAGGAAATACCCATGTGGGCAGCGTGACGCTCCAGCATAAGCGCAAGCTTCTGCCTTGTCTGCTCCTTCAGCTCTTCCAGGGCCGCTTCATCCAGCGGCGCAAGGGCGCCCTGCGCCTGGTCCCGGAGCACCTGGGTCCGGTGGATTTCGATCCACCGGGCCTTTTCCGCTACAAAGGCCTGGATTTCCCGGTCCGGCATCCGAAGGGGCGCCCGGATCTCCAGATCCCCCCACGGGGTAATGCGCAGGGAAAGGGTTTTCCTTCTTGACCTCAGAATCTTTGTCTGCATATCAGAACTTCTCCCGGAGGGCGGCAAGGCCCTTTGCCAGCAGATCATCTACCCTGCTCCCCAGGGTCTCCCCCAGGAGGGCATACTCCGTCAGACTGCCATGGGGCACTGCCCAGGCACCGGCATCGGTCCCGGGGGCCAGAAGGCCGCCCATGGCGGCAAAGGAGGCCACGTTTTCCTGGGCGGAAGCCAGAATGGCCTCCACCGCCCTTTCCTGAAACCGCCCTTTCCCCCGGAGGTTTCCAATGGTGGAAAGGGTGGGCACCCAGACGGTGCCGGCTTCCTTCATGGCGTGCAGGGCCTCCTCATTCAGGTAAGCGCCGTGTTCCACGGAATCCACCCGGGCCTCCGCCGCGGCAATCACCGTTTCCGCCCCGTTGGCGTGGGCCATCACGGGAAAGCCCTCCTCGTGGGCAATGTGAACGAGCTCCCGGATCTCTTCCCCGGGGAGCCCCGGCTCCGAAAGAACCCCGAACCGGTCAAAATCCATCAGGCCGGAGATCATGATTTTCACGAAATCCGCCCCGTTTTTTCTGTTTTCCCCAATCAAAACCCGGTATTCCCGGAGGGAAGCAAAGGGTTCCCCGATGAAGCTGCCGTAATGGCCCGCCTTGCACAAGGGCGCACAGGGGGTGCGGTAGACAATGCCGTAGTCCGGGGCCAGCTCCTTTGCCCGTTTGCCCACGCCCCAGCGGTCGCCGCCATCCCGCAGATACCCGAAGCCCAGCCTTTGGTAGGTTTCCAGTGTTCTTCGGATAAAGGCATCCTGGGGCTTCTCCCTGTGCCGGGCGATGGCGCTGCGCCAGTCCGCCCCATCCAGCACCATATGGATATGACAGTCACAATTCATACGCTCACCTTGCCCGCAGTTCCCAGAAGGCCACGGCGCTGGCCGCCGCCACATTTAAGGAATCCACCCCATGATACATGGGAATCTTTACCGTATAATCACAGCGGGCAATGGTTTGCTGGGCCAGGCCGTCGCCCTCCGTCCCCAGCACCACCGCCAGCTTTTCCTGCTGCCGCAGAAGAGGATCGTCAATGGAAAGGGAATCCTCCCGCAGGGCCATGGCAGCGGTGGCAAAGCTCTTTTCCTTCAGAAGCTCCTGCCAGGTGTCCGGCACATAGGCCCAGGGTACCTGGAACACCGTGCCCATGCTCACCCGGGCACTGCGGCGGTACAGCGGATCCGTACAGCCGGAGGTCAGCAGCACCCCATCCATGCCCAGAGCCGCGGCAGAGCGGAAAATGGCCCCCACATTGGTGGGGTTCATCACGTTTTCCAGCACCGCCACCCGGCGGCCGGAAGAAAGGATTTCCTCCGCGGCAGGCTGCCTGGGCCGCAGCATGGCGCAGAGCATGCCTCTGGTCAGCTGAAAGCCTGTGAGCTTTGTAAGAATGTCCATGCTGGCGGTATACACCGGCACATCCCCGCAGCGGGCAATGGCCGCCTGGGCCTCCTCATTGCAGTGGCCCCGTTCCACCAGCAGGGAGACGGGAACGCAGCCCCCGTCCAGCGCACGCTGGATCACCTTGGGGCTTTCGGCAATCAGCATTCCCTTTTTCGGCTCGAACCGGTTGAGCAGCTGGGCTTCCGTCAGCCGGGCAAATACGTCCAGCTCCGGGGCTTCGATATCGGTTATTTCTGTAAATTGGATCATGGCAGTCTCCTGGTGGAAATGATCCTTTATTATACCCTTCTCCAAACATCCGGTCAAGCCCCGGGCGGCGGTGAAATTCTCCTTGCAATGCCCTCCGAGAGCGCATATAATAACCCTTAAGAATACAAAAAAGGATGGGATGCTATGAATGTCACCCTGCAGAACCTGACCAAAAAATTCCCAAACCGAAACAAAAAGGCCGGGGGCGAGGTAACCGCCGTGAACGACTTCACCTTTGAGGTGCCGGACGGGCAGCTCATCGGGCTGCTGGGCCCCTCTGGCTGCGGAAAGAGCACCACGCTTTATATGATCTGCGGCTTGCAGGCCCCCACCTCCGGGCGAATCTTCTTCGGCGACCGGGATGTAACGGACCTGCCCACGGAGAACCGGGGAGTTGGACTGGTTTTCCAGAACTATGCCCTGTATCCCCACATGACCGTTCTGCAAAACATCCTCTTCCCCCTGGAAAACCTTAAGGGCAAGGACCGCCCCGGCAAGGAAGAAATGCGCCGCCGTGCCGTGGAGGCCGCCAGGCTGGTGCAGATCGATTCTCTTCTGGACCGGAAGCCCAGCGAGCTTTCCGGCGGTCAGCAGCAGCGGGTAGCCATTGCCCGGGCCCTGGTGAAAATGCCGGGGGTTCTTCTGCTGGACGAGCCTCTTTCCAACCTGGATGCCCGGCTGCGGCTCCAGACCCGGGAGGAAATCCGCCGCATTCAGCGGCAAACCGGCATCACCACCGTATTTGTCACCCACGACCAGGAGGAGGCCATGAGCATTTCCGATCAGATCGTGGTGATGAAGGAGGGCGTGGTGCAGCAGACCGGCAAGCCCCAGGAGGTTTACGACAACCCATGCAACCTCTTTGTGGCCACCTTCCTGGGCACCCCTCCCATCAATCTCTTTGACGGCCGGGTGGAAAAGGAAACCCTGTACATTGGCGGTGAAGCCCTGCTCCCGGTTCCGGGAATCGCGGATCAGGCCGTCACCGTGGGCATCCGGCCCGAGGGTTTTGTTCCGGAGGAACAGGGGCCCTTCTCCTGCAGGCTGCTGCGCACCGAGATCATGGGCCGGGATGTGAGCTTTGTATGCACCAACGATGCCTGCCGGAAAGAAACCTTCCGGGCCATCATTCAGTCCGACGGCACCGAGCAAAGCCACCCAGAAACCGTCCGCTTCCGGCTGAAGCCCGGAAAAGTGCTGCTCTTTGATGAAAACGGCAGCCGTCTGCGAGGAACCAATCATGGAAAAGAATAATCCCAAAGGGTATCTATATCTGCTGCCCGCATTTCTGTTTCTGGGCATTTTCCTGGTGTATCCCCTGATGGATGTATTTGTCTACTCCTTCCAGGAAAACTACAATTTCGCCTCCCAGACCTACACCGGGGTGGGCATTTACAATTTCCGGTATGTGCTGCGGGATCCCTTCTTCCTGCAGGCGCTGAAAAACACCTTTCTGCTGGTCATCATCACGGTGCCTCTGTCCACCGGTCTTGCGCTGCTCATTTCCCTGTGCCTGAGCTCCATTGAGAAGCTGCGGGACTTTTTCCAGACCGTTTTCTTTCTGCCCTATGTGACCAACACCCTGGCCGTAGGTCTGGTATTTATGATCCTTTTTAAGAAGACCCCCTACTCCGACGGCTTTATGAACCTGCTGCTGAACGCCTTCGGCTTTGCCAGTGTGGACTTCCTCTCCGGGCCCTATTGGGCAAAGATGCTGGTGCTGTGCCTGTACACCGTGTGGATCGTCATGCCCTTTAAAATCCTGATTCTCACCAGCGCCCTTGCCTCCGTCAGCCAGCAGTACCACAATGCCGCCCGGGTGGACGGCGCCTCCCGGGGCCGGATCTTCTGGCGCATCACCCTGCCCATGATCTCCCCCAGCCTGTTTTACCTGGTGATCACCGGCTTTATCGGCGCCTTCAAGGCCTACTCCGACGCGGTAGCCCTCTTTGGCATCGACCTGAATGCCGCGGGCATGAACACCATCGTGGGCTTTGTCTACGATATGCTCTACGGCCGTTCCGGCGGCTACCCCTCCTATGCCTCCGCCGCCGCAGTCATTCTCTTCGCCATCGTGCTGACCATCACCTGCATCAATCTGCTGGTGAGCAAAAAGCACGTCCACTATATTTGAGGTGCCGCCATGGATTACGAACAAATCGAGAAAAACGCCCGGCGGCGTAAGTGTCTGCGCGATATTCTGCTGGGGCTGGTACTGTGCAGCTGGGCAGTCATTGTGCTGTTTCCCTTCTACTGGATGCTGCTGACCTCCGTAAAAAGCTACGGCAGCTACAACAGCGAGTTCATCCCCAGGCTCTTTACCCTGAGCCCCACCCTGGAAAACTACGGCAGCGCCTTTTCCCAGGTGCCCCTGGGCCGGTATTTTCTGAATACCCTGGTGTTTACGGTGATCACCACCGCCCTGATGCTCTTTGTGACGGTGCTGGCGGCCTTTGCCTTTTCCCGGCTCCGGTTCCGGGGGCGGGATCTGATCTTCACCGCCTTTCTGTCCCTGATGATGATCCCCACCGAGCTGGTGGTCATCACCAACTTTGTCACCGTGACAGATCTGAATCTCCGGAACAGCTTCCTGGGCCTGATTCTCCCCTCGGTGACCTCGGTTTTTTATATCTACCTTCTGAAGGAGAACTTTTCCCAGATTCCCGACGAGCTGTACTACGCGGCCAAGGTGGACGGCACCTCCGATTTCAAATACCTGTGGAAGGTGATGATCCCCATCTGCCAGCCCACCATCGTGACCATCACCATTTTGAAGGTGATTGAGTGCTGGAACAGCTTCGTCTGGCCCCGGCTCATCACCGATGACCAGAACTATTTTCTGGTTTCCGTGGGCATTCAGGAGATCCGGGAAAACGGCTTCGGCCGGGAGAACATTCCCGCCATGATGGCGGCGGTGGTGGTCATTTCCCTGCCGCTGATCGCCCTGTTTCTGCTCTTCCGGAAAAAGATCATGGCCGGTGTGGCCAGGGGAGGTACCAAGGGATGAAGAAAACCATCGCCCTCCTGCTTGCGGCGCTGCTCCTGCTCACCGGCTGCCACGGAACCCTGGCGGAAAACGCCGGTTCTTCTCAGCTTGACTACCCGGTGCCGGAAACCTTCGACACCACAAAGCAGCATACCATCACCTTCTGGGCCAAAAACGACACCAACAAGCGGCAGACCGCCGTTTATGAACAGGCCATCCGGGATTTTGAAAAGCTGTATCCGAACATCACCGTGAATATGCGGCTGTATACGGACTACACGAGAATTTACAACGATGTGATCACCAACATCGCCACAAATACCACCCCCAATGTGTGCATCACCTACCCGGACCACATTGCCACCTACCTGACGGGCGAAGATACCGTCGTGCCTCTGGACGGCTTTCTGGAGGATCCCCGGTTTGGTCTGGGCGGCTCCCAGCTGCGCTACCGGGGCCCCGGGGAAATCGCTCCCAAATTCCTTTCGGAGTGCGCCATCAACGGCGTAACGGTCGCCCTTCCCTATATGCGCTCCACGGAAGCATGTTATGTAAATAAAAACTATGTGGAAAGGCTGGGCTTCACCCTGCCGGAAACCCTTACCTGGGATTTTATCTGGCAGGTCAGCGAAAAAGCCATGGAAAAGAATGCCGACGGCACCTACAAGGTGAACGGTCAGAAGGTTCTGATCCCCTTTATCTACAAATCCACGGACAATATGATGATTCAGATGCTGCGGCAATTGGACGCAGGCTATTCCAGAGCCGACGGAACCGTGGAGCTCTGGAACGAACAGACCAAAACCATTCTGACAGAAGTCGCCCGGCATGTTGCGTCCGGCGCTTTCTCCACCTTTAAGATCTCCGGCTACCCCGCCAACTTCTTCAACGCGGGCCAGTGTATCTTCGCCATTGATTCCACCGCCGGCGCCACATGGGTAGGCAGCCACGCCCCCCTGCTGGACATCAGTGAGGATGCTCTGGTGGAGTTTGAAACCCTGGTAAAGCCCATTCCCCAGTATGACCCCGAGCATCCCCAAATGATCTCCCAGGGCCCATCCGTATGCCTCTTCCAGAAAGAAGACCCTCAGGAAGTGCTGGCCTCCTGGCTTTTTGCCCAGTTTCTGCTGACCGACGATGTGCAGATCGGCTATGCGGAAACGGAAGGCTATGTTCCCGTGACGGTGGATGCCCAGGAAAGCCACCGATACCGGGACTATTTAAGCCGGGGCGGTGAGGATATGGATACCCACTACCCCATTAAAATCCAGGCATCCCAGCTGCTTCTTGACCATATGGAGCACACCTTTGTCACCCCTGTATTCAACGGCTCTGCCTCCCTTCGTCTGGCGGCGGGCCAGCTGATCGAGGATACCGCCAAGGCCGTCCGCCGGAAGCAGGATACCTCCGACGCCGGGCTGGAAGAGATCTACCGCAAGACATCCGCCCTGTACCGGCTGGATTCCATTTCCGTAACCCCCGGCGCCGGTTCCCTTGGCCCCCTGCCCGGGGAGGCCAGGCTGCTCCTCGGGGGGCTGGGCCTTGCCTGGCTGTGCATCCTTGGGGCTTTTCTGCGGGACAAATGGAAATCCCCAGGAAAAAACAGGAGAAGTCATTGATTTTTCCGGGAACACCCGATATAATGAAACCGTGCGGAACGCACAAATCAAAAGAAAGCCCTGCCGCTTTCCAAATCTTAAGGAGATTCAAAATGAAAAAGATCATTGCCCTGCTGCTGGCAATCGCCATGCTGGCCGCTTTTGCAGGCTGCGGAAATAAGGCTGAAGCTCCCGCTGCCACCACCGAGGCCCCTACCGAGGCTCCCGCTACCACTGCCCCCGCAACGGAGGCTCCCGAAGCAGACTGCATGACCTACGAAGAGTATATCGCTGCCGATGTGGATACCCCCGTGTGCATTGAGACCTATGTCCAGGCCCACCAGTCCTGGTGGGACAACAAGATCACCGTCTACGCCCAGAGCAAGGACGGCGCCTACTTCCTGTACAACATGGAGTGCTCTGAGGAGCAGGCCGCTCTGCTGACGGAAGGCACCCATATCCGTGTCAACGGCTTCAAGGCCGAATGGGAAGGCGAAGTGGAAATCATGGACGCCACCTTTGAGATCCTGGAGGGCACCTATGTGGCTCCCGCCCTGGACATCACCGGCACCCTGGCTGCCAAGAACCTGATCGACTCCCAGAACCAGAAGATCGCCGTCCGTGACCTGGAGGTGGTTGCCGCTGACGACAAGGGCGCTTCCTTCCTGTACAACTGGGACGGCTCCGGCCAGGCCGGCGACAACTGCGACCTGTACTTCAAGGTATCCGACGGCACCGGCACCTACACCTTCACTGTCGAGAGCTACCTCTGCGGCGAAGGCACCGATGTGTACAACACCGTCACCGGTCTGAAGGTTGGCGACAAGATCGATGTGGAAGGCTTCCTGTACTGGTACAACGGTATGCAGCCCCATGTGACCTCCGTTACCGTGAAGTAAGCAAATGTTCCGATCTGCCCCGGCTTGCCGGGGCAGCTTTTTGTGGAGGAGGTTTTCCATGAAAGAATGGATCCGGGTTCTCAAATTCACCTTTTTTTCCATCAGTGCCGGGCTGATTGAATTGGCATCCTTTGCCCTGCTCAATGAGTTTACGGCCCTTCCCTACTGGCCCTGCTACCTGATCGCCCTTGTTCTGAGCGTGCTGTGGAATTTCACCCTGAACCGGAAGTTCACCTTCCAATCCGCGGCCAACGTGCCCGTGGCCATGGCAAAGGTTGCGGCCTACTACGGGGTCTTTACCCCCCTTTCCACCCTGCTGGGCAATTTCCTGGCATCCGGCCTGCTGTGGAACGAATACCTGGTAACGGCCATCAATATGGTACTGAATTTCACCACAGAATTTCTGTATCAGCGGTTCTTTGTCTTTGGTGCTTCCATTGATACCGCCGGGAAAGCGAAGGAATAATCTTATTGTTTTCTCGTATCTTATAATCACACTCTTATGCAAATACCCGCTCTGTTTTCTTGCAGAGCGGGTATTTTGTTTAGAAACTGAATAAGAAAACCGGCATTCTTCCGTGATAATCACAGATTTTTGAATGATTTGTTAAATTATCAAAAGCCCTTGCATTTTTGGAAAATCGTGCTAGAATATTGCGTAGCTTGCTACTTAATGGAAAGGAGGGATATTTTGACCAACTACGGCCATATGTTCCGGGCCATCAGCTGTGCCCTGGGTCAGCGCATGAACCAGGCCCTGTCCGGCATGGAGCTGACCTTCTCTCAGGGCCACATCCTGGGCTACCTTGCCCAGTGCACCCAAACGCCCTGTGTCAGAGACATTGAAGACGCGTTTCAGCTGACGCACCCCACGGTATCCGGGCTGTTGTCCCGAATGGAAAAGAAGGGCTTTGTTCGTCTGGAGCCGGATCCCGGGGACCGGCGCAGAAAGCTTGTGTATCTGCTTCCCAAGGGACTGCAATGCATTGAAACCATGTCGGAGGTGATCCGGCAGGGAGACGCGACACTTTTGCGGGGCTTTACCCAAGCGGAGCAGGAGCAGTTCCGGGTATACCTGACCCGGGCCATGCGCAATGTATCCCCGGACTTTACCATTCCAAAGGAGGAATTTTCCAAATGATCAGACGACTTGCCCGGTGTCTCCGGGAATACAAGTGGACCGCCCTGGTGAGTCCACTGGCGATGATCGGCGAGGTGGCCATGGAAGTGACCATTCCCCTGGTCATGGCCCAGCTTTACGATCAGGGCATTGCCGCCGGAAATATGACGATAGTGGTGCAAAAGGCAATGGTGCTGGTGCTGTGCGCCGTTGTTTCCCTGATCTTCGGCGTTCTGTCCGCTACCTACGCGTCCAAAGCCGCCACCGGCTTTGCCCGGAATCTGCGCCACGATATGTACTACCGGGTGCAGGATTTCAGCTTTGCCAACATTGACAAGTTCTCCTCCGCCTCCATCGTGACCCGGCTGACCTCCGATGTGGCGAACCTGCAAATGGCCTTTCAGATGAGCATCCGGCTTGCCATCCGCTGCCCCATGATGCTGATTCTGGCCATGATCTCCTCCCTGCGCATCAGCCCCAGGCTGACCACCGTTTACCTGGTGGCCATCCCTTTGCTGGCAGCGACGCTTGTGTGCATCGTCCCCTTTGTCTTCCGGATTTTTGACCGGGTGTTCCAGACCTACGACCGGCTGAACAACGTGGTCCAGGAGAATGTCCACGGCGTCCGGGTGGTCAAGAGCTTCGTACGGGAGGACAAGGAGGTCGATAAATTCGCCGGTGTCTCTCAGGCCATTTACAGGGATTTCTGCAAGGCCGAACACATTCTGGCCCTCAGCAACCCGGCCATGCAGTTCTGTGTCTACGGCTGCACTCTGGCCATCTCCTGGATCGGCGCTCATCTGGTGGTTGCCTCCGGCAACAATGGGGCTCTGGGCCTGACCACCGGCGAGCTCAGCTCCATGTTCACCTACACCACCCAGATCTTCATGGCGCTGATGATGCTGTCCATGGTCTTTGTCATGATGATCATGGCCCGGGCCCCCATGCGCCGGTGCTATGAGCTGCTGGTGGAGGAGCCCAGCCTCGTCTCCCCGGAAAACCCCGTAAGGGAAGTAAAGGACGGCTCCATCGACTTTGAAAACGTTTCGTTCCGGTACTCCGCCAAGGCAAAGCACCGGGCGCTGAAAGAGGTGGATCTGCATATCCCCTCCGGCGCCACCGTGGGCATTCTGGGTTCCACCGGCTCCTCCAAAACCACCCTGGTGCAGCTGATTCCCCGGCTGTACGATGCCACCGAGGGCACCGTGAAGGTAGGCGGTGTGGATGTAAAGGACTATGATCTGGAAGTGCTCCGGGACAATGTTGCCATGGTGCTGCAAAAGAACACCCTGTTCTCCGGCACCATCAAGGAAAACCTGCGCTGGGGAAATCCCAATGCCACCGATGAAGAGCTGGTTCACGCCTGCAGGCTTGCCTGCGCCGATGACTTCATCCGCTCCTTCCCCGGAGGCTACGATACCCACATCGAGCAGGGCGGCTCCAACGTGTCCGGCGGTCAGAAGCAGCGGCTGTGCATTGCCCGGGCGCTGCTGAAAAAGCCCAAAATCCTGATTCTGGACGACTCCACCTCCGCTGTGGATACCCACACGGATTCCCTGATCCGCAAGGCCTTCCGGGAGGAGATCCCCGGCACCACCAAGCTGATCATTGCCCAGCGGATCTCCTCCATCCAGGATGCGGACATCATTCTGGTCATGGAAAACGGCAAGGTTGCCTGTGTGGGCGACCACGAAACCCTGATGAGGGAATCGGATTTCTATCGGGGCATCTATGAATCTCAGCAGAAAGGAAGTGAACGCTGATGCCTCCCGTAAAAATGCGCGGTGACGGCCGCAAAGCCAAGAACCCCCAAAAAACCCTGCTGCGGCTGCTGAGCTATATGAAGCAGTACACCCCCACCCTGGTGATTGTCATGGTGTGCATCATCCTCACCTCCGTTGCCCAGGCCCAGGGCAGCCGGGCGCTGGGTCCCCTGGTGGACGACTATATCCTGCCCATGGTGGCCAGCGGTTCCACCGATTTTACGCCATTGCTCCGGTATCTTGGAAAGGTTGCCTGCATTCTCTGCCTTGGCATTCTGGGCTCGTTCCTCTTTAACTACCTGATGGTAGGCGTTACCCAGGGTGTTCAGAAAACCATCCGGGATGAGCTTTTCGCCAAAATGCAGAAGCTTCCCCTGCGGTATTTCGACAGCCACGCCGCCGGCGACATCATGTCCCGCTACACCAGCGATATTGATACCCTGCGTCAGGTGATCTCCCAGAGCATTCCCCAGTGCGTCTCCTCTCTGGTGACCCTGGTGGTGGTGCTGTGGAACCTCATCGACACCTCCTGGGTCCTGACCATCGTCATGGCCTTTACCGTGGCGGTCATCATCTATGTCACCAAGATTCTCGCCACCAAATCCGCCGGTTTCTTTATCGGTCAGCAGCGGGCGCTGGGCGCCGTCAACGGCTATATCGAGGAGATGATTTCCGGTCAGAAGGTGATCAAGATCTTCAACCACGAGGAGGCCTGCAAAGAGGACTTTGACAAGCTCAATGAAGCCCTCCGGGTCAATGCCTTCAACGCCGGCAAATTCTCCAATATGCTGGGCCCCATCAACAACAACCTGGGCTATGTGCAGTACGGTGTGCTGGCCATTTTCGGCGGTCTGCTGTGCATCAAGTCCAACGGGCAATTTTTGACTCTGGGCAGCCTGATGGCCTTCATGGTGCTCAGCCGCAGCTTCAATATGCCCATTTCCCAGATCTCCAACCAGATCAACTCCATCGTCATGGCCCTGGCCGGTGCCGAGCGGATCTTTGCCCTCATGGATGAGGAGCCCGAGCAGGACCAGGGTTATGTCACCCTAGTCAATGCCAGAGTGGATCCGGACGGCACCATCCATGAGTGCCCCGAGCACACCGGCCACTGGGCCTGGCGGCATCCCCATCAGGCCGACGGCACCGTCACCTACACCGAGCTCAAGGGCGACATCACCATGGAGCATGTGGACTTTGGCTATGTGCCGGAAAAGACCGTGCTCCACGATGTGACGCTGTATGCCCACCCCGGCCAGAAAATCGCCTTTGTGGGCGCAACCGGCGCCGGTAAGACCACCATCACCAACCTCATCAACCGGTTCTATGACATTGCCGACGGCAAGATCCGCTACGACGGAATCAACGTGAACAAGATTTGCAAGCCTGATCTGCGCCGCTCTCTGGGCGTGGTGCTCCAGGAAACCAACCTGTTCACCGGCACCGTCATGGACAACATCCGCTACGGCAAGCTGGACGCCACCGATGAAGAATGCATCCACGCGGCCAAGCTGGCCAACGCCGATGACTTCATCACCCGTCTGCCCGAGGGCTACAACACACAGCTCACCGCCAACGGAAGCAGCCTTTCCCAGGGCCAGCGGCAGCTCATCGCCATTGCCCGTGCCGCGGTAGCCGACCCCCCGGTGATGATCCTGGACGAGGCCACCTCCTCCATCGATACCCACACGGAATCCCTGGTGCAGGCAGGTATGGACGCGCTGATGAAGGGCCGGACGGTGTTCGTCATCGCCCACCGGCTGTCCACCGTACGCAACTCCGACTGCATCATGGTGCTGGACCAGGGCCGCATCATTGAGCGGGGCACCCACGATGATCTGATTGCCCAGAAGGGCACCTACTATCAGCTCTACACCGGTGCCTTTGAATTGGAATAATGATTTACCCTCCTGCTTTTTGGGCAGGAGGGTTTTCGCGTCAGGATATTTTCAGGGCATCAGCACAGCTTTGCGCCGGCGGGGATGCTGTCGGAGAGCATCACCAGGTTCAGCTTTTCTTCTCCGTTTTCCTTGTGCACCGCACTCAGGAGCATGCCGGAGCTGAGCCTTCCCATCATCTTTCTGGGGGGCAGATTGGTGATGGCCACCAGGGTCTTGCCAACCAGCTCCTCGGGCTTGTAGAACTTCGCAATGCCGGAGAGGATCTGCCGGTCGGTGCCGGTACCGTCATCCAGGGTGAACTGAAGAAGCTTGTCGCTCTTCTTGACGGCTTCACAGGCCTTGACCTTCACCGCCCGGAGCTCATTCTTACAGAAGGTATCAAAGTCCACGCTTTCTTCCGTGTAGGGCTCGATTTCCAGAGGCGGCACGGCGGGCTTGTTCAGGGCTTCCAGCTCCGCCAGTTCCTTCTCCATGTCGATGCGGGGGAACAGAGCGGGGCCTGCCACAGTGGCGACCTGGCGGTCCAGGGAACCGAATACATTCAGGGTATCCCAGCTGAGGTCCGCGCCGCCCAGCCGCCTGCCGATCTCGGCGCAGGTATCGGGCATAAAGGGCTGCAGGAGCCCTGCGCAGATGCGGACGGTCTCCAAGAGGTTATAGAGGACTCTGGCCAGTCTGGGCTTCATTGCTTCATCCTTGGCCAGGACCCAGGGCGCGTTCTCATCGATATACTTGTTGGCCCGGGAGATCACCTTGAATACCTCGGAAAGGGCATTCTGGAAGGCGTACTTCTCCATGGCCTCCTCGTACTTATCCCGGAGAGAAGCAGCCATAGCCAGGAGCTCGGCATCCTTCTCGCTGTCTTCCGCCTGGTCGGCGGGGAGTCTCTCTCCAAAATACTTCTGGGCCATGGCCACGGTACGGGAAACCAGGTTGCCCAGGTCGTTTGCCAGATCCACATTGATGGTGGAAATCAGGGACTCATTGGAGAAATTGCCGTCGGAACCGAAGGGGAAGGTCCGCAGCAGGAAGAACCGCAGGGCATCCACGCCGAAGCGCTGGGCCAGAATATAGGGGTCCACCACATTGCCCTTGGATTTGCTCATCTTGCCGCCGTCCAGCAGCAGCCAGCCGTGGCCGAAGACCTTCTTGGGCAGGGGCAGGTTCAGGCTCATGAGCATGGCGGGCCAGATGATGGAGTGGAACCTTACAATTTCCTTGCCCACGAAGTGCACATCGGCGGGCCAGAACTTTTCCAGATCCTGGTAGCGGTCATTCTCAAAGCCCAGAGCGGTCATGTAGTTAAAGAGGGCATCGATCCACACATACACCACATGGCCCGGGTCAAAGTCCACAGGTACGCCCCAGGTAAAGCTGGTACGGGAGACGCACAGATCCTCCAGGCCGGGCTTGATGAAGTTGTTGACCATTTCGTTGACCCGGCTCCGGGGCTCCAGGAAATCGGTATTCTCCAGCAGATCCTGAACCCGATCGGCGTACTTGCTGAGCCGGAAGAAGTAGGCCTCCTCCTCCGCGTCCTGCACCTCGCCGCCGCAGTCCGGGCACTTGCCCTCTACCAGCTGGCTGTCGGTCCAGAAGCTTTCACAGGGCTTGCAGTATTTGCCCTTGTAGGTGCCCTTGTAGATGTCGCCATTGTCGTACATCTTCTTGAAGATCTTCTGAATGGCCTCCACATGGTAGTCATCCGTGGTACGGATGAACCGGTCGTAGGAGATGTTCATCAGCTTCCACAAATCCAGCACGCCGCCGGGGCCCTCCACAATGTTGTCCACAAACTGCTGGGGGGTGACGCCCGCCTCTTTGGCCTTGTCCTCAATCTTCTGGCCATGCTCATCGGTGCCGGTGAGGAACATCACATCGTAGCCCTGGAGCCGCTTGAAGCGGGCCATGGCGTCGGTGGCCACGGTGCAGTAAGAGTGGCCGATGTGGAGTTTGGCAGACGGATAGTAGATGGGCGTGGTAATGTAGAATTTTCCCTTGCAGGCATTACACATAGCTGTTTCCTCCTCATAATAGAAAATCGCCCTTGGACGATCCAAGGGCGACAAAATTGACGCGGTACCACCTTGATTCGCAGGAGCCTTCCTGCCTCGTTGGCGCTTTAACGGGCGCACCCGGAAGGGCCTACCTATCGACCCTTCGGCTCCGAGACCATGTTCGGCCCTGCTGGACCCGCACCCCCTCGCACCTTCCGGGGCTCTCTTGGCGGTTTTCAGGCTTACTCTTCTCTTCACAGCCGGTATTATGAGATATTATAGCCGAAAGAGGGAAGGATTGTCAAGGGGGATTCTCCGGGGAAGTAAGCAGAGAAAGGAGGATATAGTTCATTAAGGAACGCAAAGCCTTCTCCTGGGAGAAGGTGGCTCGCCCGTAAGGGCGAGACGGATGTGGGGCGGTAGCAGCTGGAAACTCAGATAACGCCCTTGCCTTTCCCATAAGAAGCGGTGCAGAAGTAACGCGCACTGGGGCGAAGAGGGGGCCCCGCACCCGGGAGCTCCTCTCAGTCACGGCAGATGCCGTGCCAGCTCTCCCAGGGGAGAGCCAAGGGCGCTTTGCGCCCAAAGTGCTCAAATGCTCAACCGGATACCGCCCCACACCCGCCCCCTTCGGGGGCACCCTCTCCCAGGAGAGGGCTTCGTTCGCGAAAGCTCCCTTTACTTCTCTTTTTTCCCCTTTGTCAGAATCAGCGCGAACACCACGGCAAATACGCCGCCTGACAGCTTTCCCACGATCATCGCCGGCAGCAATTCCGGCGCGAACCCCGCGGCAAAGCCCAGGTGGTCCCCGAAGACAAAGGCCGCGGGCACCGCGAAGGCGATGTTTACCACCTTGCCCCGGTCATCCATGTCCTTCACCATGCCGAAGGTGGCAATGGAGTTTGCCAGGCTGGCAAGCAGGCCCCCGGCAGCCGTATCATTGATGCCCAGCAGCTTTCCTGCCGCCATCAGGGGCTTTTGCAGCAGCCTTGTGAGCACATACACCAGCGGGAACGCCCCCGCAAGGACAATGGCAATGGTGCCCACGGTCTGAAAGCCATCCCCGATGGGCGCCAGCCCCGGGATCAGGACGAAGCCCGTGAGGGTTTCCACAATGGCGGCGCAAAGGCCCAGGGTCACCACCGCCACCACAATTTTTCCGAAGACGGTGAAGGCCCGGACCATGGCCTTTTCAGCCCGCCACAGCCCCAGGGCAATCAGCAGGGCGATGAGCACAATGGGAATGAGATTCCGCAGCACCAGCCCCGCGGGATACCCTGCCGTGAGTCCCCCGAAAAGCACCCCGAAGGGAATGGCAACCATCCCGCAGAGAATGCCTTTTGCCATGGCGGGCCGGTCCTCCTCCCGGAGAATCCCCATGGCCACCGGAATGGTAAAGACGATGGTAGCTCCCAGCATGGAGCCGGTGATCACGCCGCCCAGCCCCGCCGCCTGGGGGGAAAGGGCCAGCTCCCGGGCAAGCTGTCCGCCGCCCATATCGCAGGCAAGAATGGTCCCCACAAACATGGCAGGGTCCGCCCCCAGGGCGCCGTATACCGGCACCACCACGGGCTTCAGCACCGCTGCCAGCACCGGCGCCAGGCAGACAATGCCCACCATGGCCAGAGCCAGGGAGCCCATGGCCAGAACCCCCTCTTCAAACCGCTGCCCCAGGCCGAATCTGCCTCCCAGGATCCGATCCAGGCCGCCCAGCAGGGCAAAGACAGCCATCAGGGCGATCAGCACTTCATCAAACGACATCAGGATTCCTTCTTACTGTCCAGAATGGCCACCACCGCCGCGTCCACCGGTGCATCCATACAGTAACGGGATGCCACGGTGCCGGTGGCCAGCAGTACCCGGTCTCCGGGGCCCGCTCCCACCTGGTCCGCCGCCACCAGCTCCTCGCTGCCGGAACGCACCACCAGGAAGGTCTGGCCCTGCAAACACTGGGCCTTTCGGGTGGCCCAGATGGAGCCTACCACATTTCCGATTTTCAATCCGATCCCTCCAAAATTTCCTTCGCCAGCGGCGTGAGCACGGAAGAAGCCGTGGGGTGTCTTCCCTGAGCCTTCATGGTCCGGGCCTCCTCGGCGGTGATCAGCCGTTTTCTTCCCCCATCCGTAAAGAGAACGCCCCAGTTTTTCAGTTCCCGCCGGGCCGCCGTCAGGCTTCCGGACAGCGCCCGGTTCTGATCGCTCTGGGGCAGCCCCGGGGTGTAGAGATACACGCTTTTTCCCTGGGAAAGGGCCTGCAGCACCCGTTCCTCCCGGAACCGCAGCAGCTCCCCCAGAGTCAGGGAGCCGATGACCACCGCGTCATAGGGCGGCTCCCGGACATAGGTAAAGCCCAATGGGACCCCGGGCTCTTTTCCAATCAGAAGTGCTGTCATGTCAGAATCCTCCCCAGGTCGCCCTTATGGAAGCCGCAGGCGTTGGCTTCGTCATAGTCCAGGTGGGCATAGGGGGCGAATTGGTCACTGACCCGCACCACCACATCCTCAAAGATCAGGGGCCGGTCCGTAAAGGTACGCAGCTTTACCCTCTGTCCGTCCTGTACGCCAAACCGCGCCGCCGCTTCGGGTGTCAGGTGGATGTGCCGTTGTGCCACAATCACGCCCTCCCCCAGCTCCACCGTACCCATGGGGCCGGAAAGCACCGCGCCGGGACTGCCGGACACATGGCCGGAAAGCCGGACCGGCGCCGGGATGCCCAGACTGCGGCCGTCGGTCAGGGATATTTCCACCTGGGCTTCCTTCCGTTCCGGCCCCAGCACCGCCACATCCCGGAATTCTCCCTTGGGTCCCCGGAGGGTTACCCGTTCCCGGGCAAGAAACTGCCCCGGCTGGCTCAATGGCCTTTCCGGTGTCAGGCAGTGGCCGAACAGAGCCTGGGCCTGCTCCCGGGTCACATGGACGTGGCGTCCGGAAGCCTCCAGCTCCACAAACAGCCGGTGCAGAATCGCATCCGAAAGTGCCGCAGAATCCATTCGATTTCCTCCTTTACCCCAGCCGTTCCAGGATCTTCTGGGTCAGCAGTTCTACCAGTTCACTGTCCGGTGCCTGGGGGATATGGGGTTCCTCCTTCAGCCCCCAGGCCACCCGCCGGATGTTGATCAGGTCCAGCGGGGAAATGTTATTGGAAGAGCTGCTGCCGCCTATGGCTCCGCAGCCCAGCGTCAGCGCCGGGAACAGACCCGTTGCCGCCCCGATGCCCCCCAGCGCCGCCGGGGCATTGACCAGGAACCGGGACACGGGGATTTTCAAGGCAAACCTGCGGATCACCTCTTCGTCTCTGGCGTGAATGGCGAAGGTATGGCCGCTGCCCTCGTGGCGCAGCACCTCCACAGCCTTGGAAAGCACTGCGTCCTCACTGTCCATCACAAAGAAGGCCAGCACCGGACACAGCTTTTCCATGGAATAGGGCCGGGTGGGGCCTGCCTCCTGCTCCCGGGCCATGAGGACCTTGGTGTTTTTGGGCACGCTGAAGCCCGCCTTTTCCGCCAGGTAAATGGCAGTTTTGCCCACCACCTGGGGGTCCAGCCCGCCGCCGGGCTTAAAGAGGAGCTTGGCCAGCGCCCCTGCCTGGTCCTTGGGCATCAGATAGATGCCCTGTTTTTCCGCCTCTGCCAGAACGGCGGTTTCCATGCTTCTTTCCACAATGATGCTCTGTTCGGAAGCGCAGACGGTGCCGTTGTCAAAGGTCTTGGAGCGGATTATATCCGCCACCGCTTTCGGCACGTCCGCGGAGGAGTGGATGAAGGCAGGCCCATTTCCCGCCCCCACGCCAATGGCGGGCTTGCCGGAGGAGTAGGCAGCGCGCACCATCCCCGGTCCGCCGGTGGCCAGCAGGAGCTTTACTTCCGGTGCGGACATCATCTCCTGGGTGCCCGCCATTTTGTTTTTGGTCAGGCAAGCGATGGTCCCTTCCGGGGCCCCTGCCGCTTCTGCCGCCCGGGCAAGGATCTGCGCTGCCGCGCAGCTGCATTTTGCCGCTTTGGGATGGGGCGAAAACACAATGGCGCAGCCGGCCTTTACCGCGATGAGGGCCTTGTAGCAAACCGTGGACGTGGGGTTGGTGCTGGGAACAATAGCTCCGATGACCCCCACGGAAACCCCGATTTCCCACAGACTTTTCTCCCGGTCTTCCCTCAGAATTCCCACGGTTTTCATGGGTTCAATGGCACGCAGAACATCCTGGCAGGCAAAGCGATTCTTCTCCGTTTTGTCCTGGGTATTGCCAAAGCCCGTTTCTTCCACCGCCATTTTGGCAAGGGAAGCGCATTCGCCCTCAAAAGCAGCGGCCATGGCCCGCACAATGGCATCCAGCTTTTCCTGAGGCAGGGTTTCCAGGGTTTGCTGCGCCTGGCCCGCCCGGCGGCACAGCATCCGTGCTTCCTGACGGGCCAGCAGGTCTTCATCAAATTCTGTCATGGTGTTCTCCTTTCCCTCAGTACAGCAGGCTGGATCCATCCCCGGCCTTGGCCGTCAGATGGCCGTTTTCCACAAAGCCCATCTTTTCCAGCCAGCGCTGGAACTCCGGGATGGCGGTCTTTCCGGTGATCTCCCGCAGGGCGGCAGTCTCCCGGAAGCCGGTGGTCTGGTAGTTCAGCATAATGTCATCCCCATGGGGGATGCCCATAAAATAGTTGCAGCCCGCCAGCGTCAGAAGGGATGCCAGATTCTCAATGTCGTTCTGGTCCGCCTTCATGTGGTTGGTGTAGCAGCAGTCGCAGCCCATGCTGATCCCCGTCAGCTTGCCCATGAAGTGATCCTCCAGACCTGCCCGTGTCACCTGGCGGGCATCGTACAGATATTCCGGGCCGATAAAGCCTACCACGGTGTTCACGAGGAAGGGCGCAAACCGCTTGGCAAAGCCATAGCACCTGGCTTCCATGGTCACCTGATCCGTATCAAAGTGGGCGGAGCTTGACAGCTCCGATCCCTGGCCGGTTTCAAAATACATCACATTGGGCCCTTCGGCGGTGCCCTTCTGGAGCACCAGCGCCCGGGCATCCTCCAGGGTTTTGGCGGTGAAGCCGAAGGCCTCGTTGCCCTTCTGGCTTCCGGCAATGGACTGGAAAATCAGGTCACAGGGGGCCCCTTTTTCCACCGCCTTCATCTGGGTGGTCACATGGGCCAGCACACAGATCTGGGTCGGAATGGCCCAGTGCTCCTTGATTTCCTGAAACCGGCGCAGAATCTTTCCCGCCTGTTCCGGGGAATCCGTCACCGGGTTCAGGCCGATGACCGCGTCTCCCGCGCCGAAGCTCAGGCCCTCCAGGGTGGAGGCGGTAATGCCCTCCGGGTCATCGGTGGTGTGGTTGGGCTGCAGGCGGCAGCTCAGCGTACCGGGAAGCCCGATGGTGGTATTGCAGTGGGCCGTTACGGTGATTTTGGAGGCGGCGTAAATGAGGTCCAGATTGCCCATCAGCTTGCACACCGCCGCCACCATTTCGGAGGTCAGCCCCCGGCTGAGCCGGTGAATATCCCCGCCTGTGGTGTTTTCATCCAGGATATATTCCCGCAGATCGGACACCGTCCAGCCCTTGATTTTTTCATACTGGGGAATATTCAGGTCGTCCTGGATGATGCGGGTAACCTCGTCCGCTTCATAGGGAACCGCCGGATTCTCCCGCAGCTCCTGCAGGGTCACCCCGGCAAGCACCACCTTGGCGGCAACGCGCTCCTGGGCGCTTTCCGCTGCCAGGCCCGCCAATTGGTCTCCGGTTTTCACCTCGTTTGCCTTGGCAAGCACCTGTTTCAGGTCCCGAAACTGGTATGTTTTCCCCAAAAGGGTGGTTTTCAATTTCATAGAAGTCCTTCCTCCCGGCCCCCTAGGTGGCCCCTTGTTGCTGCACGCATTTCAGCATGAGAATATACACCGCGCTGCTGAGCCGGTTGAGGCCCCGGATGATATCCTCCCGTCCCTCCGGAAAGGCCTGGGCCGCCGCCAGCTCCGTCTGGCGCACCTGTGTGCGCAGACCGTTGAGCCGGGCCACCCGCAGGCCATGCCGGGGCCCGGGCATGAAATGGGGAATCCCCAGATACTGTTGGGGCAGCTGGCTGTAGGCGCGTACCTGGTCCAGGGTCATGCCCAGGAGCCTGTCCGCCCGGAAGGGCTCCTCCAGCACCTCGCACTTCAGAATCTGCCGGACAAAATCCAGCAGCTCGCTGCACTGGGCCTGCAGCTCCGGTTCTTCCAGCGCCAGCAGGAGAATTCGGCTTTCCAGACTGTCCAGGCTGCCCCGGAAACGGATTCTGGGGTTGGTTTTGGGCACCAGCACTTCCCCGGTGAGCTGGGTCATATGCTCCGGCTTTTCCTCGTAATAGCAGCCGTCCAGGCCCCGGTATCGGGTGATCTTTGCCTGCGCAGCGGGAACAATGGGGATCCGCTCCTCTGTCAGGTAATCCCGGGCAGAGCTGGTCAGGGTGTCCCCCTCTCCCAGGAAGAAAACCCGCCGGCCCTGCCGGGTTCGGATATTATCCCGGACATTTTCCAGGCACCAGAGCATGGGTTATTTCCCCTGGGCATTGCTTCCGCCGGTGCGGGCCTTGGGCAGGATGTTGTCCACCTCCACATGGGGACGGGCAATGACATGGACGGAAATCAGCTCCCCCACCTTTTCCGCCGCCGCGGCACCGGCATCCGTGGCGGCCTTCACGGCGCCCACGTCCCCCCGGACCATAACGGTCACCAGACCGCCGCCTACCTGCTCCTTGCCTACCAGCTGCACATTGGCCGACTTGACCATGGCATCCGCAGCTTCAATGGCCCCCACAAGACCTTTTGTTTCAATCATTCCCAGAGAATTGGTATCCATAGTGTGTCATCCTTTCGTGTTGTGTTCCATATTGTGTTGAATTGCAAAAGCAAGCGTTGGATCAATTGACAATTGACAATGAACAATTGACAATTTTGGTATCCCTTCGGGATAATTTAAATAAATTGGTTAGGAAGTCTGGTAAATTCTTAGAAAACTTCCGGTTTTACAGTACTTTTTTATTCATCCCCGGAGGGGATTCCTCAACTGACAACTGTCAACTGTCAACTGTCAACTGTCAATTGTCAACTGAAAGTAATCTTTCTTTCCCCGCGGGTCCCTGTTCGCCCCTCACCGGGGGCTGTCCGCTACTTCCATAACCGCCTCCCGGAATGCCTGACAGGCAGCATCGCATGCCGACTGGGTGCCGGTCAGCAGACCGCCGCCGAAGTTGGTCTGGCTGGGCGGATCATAGAATTTACACAGCCGTACATCCGCCGCCTTCAGAGCGGCATCCAGCCCCACAACGCTCTCCAACGGCGGGGCGATCAGATAGGCCAGTGCGCTTCCAAGGGGCACCCCCGCCTCCTCCGCCAGAAAAGAGCCCACGCTGCTGACGGTGTGGGCAAGGAAGCTGACGCCCCGGTATTCTTCAAAGCCCACTTTTTCCAGCGCGCTTAACGCCGCGTCCATGGCGCTGGCCGCGTCCGGGGGCGTATCCGCCCCGAGAATGCCGATGACCTCTCCGGCATAGGGCTGGGTGGCGTTGGCGGCCCCGGCGTAGAAGCTCCTGGCAAACACCACCTTGGCCCGGGCCGACTTGGTGGCCTCGTCCAGGGCAATGTAGGTCGCGTCATCGCAGTCCGTTGTCAGAAGCGCCAGGCTGTGACAGTCGGTTCCCAGCTTCTCCAGAAGGCTCCGGCTGGCATTGGGCAGAAACCGCACCGCCAGGACCTTTACAGGGATCATGCCCCTTCCTCCCCGTAGAGGGCCACACCGGAAACCTTTTTCTTCAGAATCGTTTCCAGCAGCCCCGCGATATGGGCGCCGGCCTCCACAGCCGGGGTTCCCTGGGCGTGGATGTTGCTGACCACCGTCCGGCAGGATTCCAGCACCCCGGTGCGGGCGCCGTAGGTGATATAGCAGGACATACTCTTATCCGTAACCAGTCCCGGCCGTTCGCCCACCAGCATACACACCACTTCCGCGTTTGTCACATCGCCGATGGCGTCTCCCGCCCCTACCCGGCAGTACCGGACGAATACCGTTTTCCCCGGATCGATGCCCCGGAGCTTCAGTCCGTCCCGGATGGCTGCCAGGCAGTCCACGGCGTTGGCCAGAATGGCCGCGGAGGACAGGCCGTCTCCCACCACCAGCTGCACCTTTGGATTCTGGGGCAGTTCGGTACGAAGTATCTGCCGGTTCTCTTCGTCAAAGCACCGGCCCAGGTCCGGCCTGGTCAGATACTGGTCCTTGCTTTCGCACCGGGTCTGCACCGATACCCAGCCCTGGGACCGGGCAAAGTCCTCCGGAACCTGGCTGAATACCGTATCCTGGGCGGCGGCATGGTCCGCCCGGAATCGCAGCATGGTCAGGGTTTTATACCGCGCCCCGGCCTTTCCGCAGCCCAGACGGGCGGGGGTTTTTTCTTTCATTGCCGCGAAGCGTTCCCGGTTCCGGGGAGATTCCGTCAGATAGAGCTTCCGCAGATCCAGCTCCGTCACATCCGGCACAAAGTCCCCGGGGGCGAAAGCTGTCTGTTTTCTCTCCGGTCCCGGACAGGTGGGGCGGTAGTCCCCGGCTTTTACCTGGGGCTCCGACCCCATACCCGCCAGAATCTCCGCTACCAGGTTGGATAGCTCCTGTTTGTTCATTGCTGTTTCCTGCCTTTCACGTTCCAAATACCAGGGTTTTCACCACCACCGGGAAGGCGGGGCCCACGGGAGCCCCCACATCCAGATAGCTGCCTTTGGGCAGGCGCACCCGATCGATGCAAAGAATCTCCGCGTCCTTTCCCGCCCGCAGTGCCAGGGCCTGGCCCAGGGCCTTGGCCATATCCGCCTCCAGGCACAGAAGCATTGGCTTTCCTGCCAGAAAGCGGAGGAGCTCCTCCGCCAGAGCCGAAACCCTGCCGTAATCCGGGGCCGTGTACCCCGGCAGCGCCAGCACCCAGGGCCCTTCCTGGGTCTTTGCCGCCTGGGTAAGCACCGGACCCATAGCAGTCTGGTCTTCCCTATCCAGATGCACCACACTCAGGTTTTTCAGCGGCAGCGCCACATTCTGGCAGAACACCGTGCTGCCGGAAAGCATGGCGCTGTGGCAGCCTGCCCCGATGACCGTGGCCCGGATGGTCTGGCTCCCCAGGTAGTATTCCCCATGGCAGAGTCTGCTCTCCCGGATACATTTTCCAAGGGTTGGACCAATGTCCCCAAAGGCCCTTGGGGGATAGGTTTTGGAAATACAGTCCGCCACGCCTCCGGAGAAGGAGGGAACCACCGGCTCCCCCGGGTCATTCAGGGGCAGGGACGCAGTTCCCGCGGTTGTCAGCGCCTTCAGCCAGGGGGATTCCCCCAGCCCGGCAGCCGCTTCCAGCGTCTTTGCCAGACAGCGGCACAGCTCCTCCGTATCCCCGCTTTCCCAGAGGCCCTCCAGCACCGGGGAAACATAGCGGATGGTGCCGTCCTCCCGGAATTTGACCAGCCGCCCCCCCACATTCAGGCAGCCGGTTTTCACAATGACGCCTTTCCGGATCAGAGCCAGATTGGCCGTGCCGCCGCCGATGTCCATATGCAGCAGGGTCTTCCCTGTGTTCTCGCTGTAGTCCACCGCGCCGGAGCCCCGGGCAGCCAGAACACTTTCCAGATCCGGCCCGGCGGTTGCCACCACAAAGTCCCCGGCAAGATCCGAAAGAGCCCGGGTCACCGCCTGGGCATTCTCCTTCCGGCTGGTCTCCCCGGTGACGATGACGGCGCCGGTATCCACCAGCTCCCGGGTGATTCCGGCGGAGGCGTACTCGCTTTGCACCAGGCGGCGCAGCCGGTCCTCGTCCACATGGCTTTCATCCAGCAGGGGCGTAAAGTGTACCGGGCTTTCATAGAGCACCTGCCGGGACGCAATGGCCATATCCGGCACAGCGAAGGCGGAGGCCCGGTTTTCCACCGTCAGCCGGGATACGATCAGCTGAGTGGAAGTGGTGCCCACATCCAGACCAACGCTTAACAGCTCAGATATGGCCGGTCACCTCCTCCAGGATCCGCCGCACCTGGAAGTCCTCAACCGGCATGGGATTGGTCTTGCAGCAGGGGTCCGCCAGCACGGCTTTTACAATGTCGTCCAGAGCGTTCCATACCCTTCCGGGGGCCACACCGGCCGCTGCCAGCGTTGCCGGCAGGTTCAGCTCCCGCCGGAGCCGCACAAGGCCGCTGCGCAGATTCCGCAGAGCCACCCCGTCGCTGCTGCCGCTCATGCCCGCCGCCCGGGCCAGAACGGCATACTTTTTCTGACAGCAGGCCCCGTTGCTGCCGATAACCGCCGGCAGCAGGATGGCATTGAGCCTTCCGTGGGGCACATGGAACCGGGCTCCCAGGCTGTGGGACATGGCGTGGCACAGTCCCAGTCCCGCCCGGGAGAAGGAAAGCCCCGCCATGCAGGAAGCCATGTGCATTCTGAGCCGTACCTCCTGCCGGCCCGCAAAGGATGCCGGCAGGCAGCCGTAGGCCACCCGGAAGGCCTCCTGGGCATAGAGGTCTGTAATCATTCCGGCGCCGGTGGCGGTGAACCCTTCCACCGCATGGGTCAGCACATCAAACCCCGTATCGGCGATGAGCCCCGGGGGCAGCTCCCGCAGAAAGAAGCTGTCCAGAATCGCCAGGTCCGGCTGCAGGCGCTTATCCACCAGGGGATACTTGGTATCCCCATGGGTCAGCACCGCGAAATCCGTTACTTCGCTGCCGGACCCCGAGGTGGTGGGAATGGCCGCCAGCGGGAAAGAGCCCTGGCTGAAATAGGCCATGGCTTTGGCGCAGTCCATGGCGCTGCCGCCCCCCAGCGCCACCAGCAAATCCGGCCCAAAGGCCTTTAATCTGGCCGTTCCCTCCGCCGCCAGCTCCACTGTGGGGTCCGGCTTCACATCCGCGAAAAATTCCGTCTGACTGGCCCCGGTTTCCTGGGCCACAGTCCGGGCCATACCGTTTTTGAAGAAATAGGGATCCGTCACCACAAATACCCGCTTGGCCCCATACTCCCGCAGCACCTTTACCGCGCCTTCTCCGGCAACGATCCGGGTGCCGCACTGAAACTCTTCCATTGCCCCACCGCCTTCCAGCCACAGTATTTCCCAGGATTGGCAGAGCTATTCACCTGAACTTTCGTTTGAAAATTTCTTGAAAAGAAGTTGGTTTTTTCGCTGGGATGTGATATGATAACCCTTGAGGTGAACAAATATGGAAAACGACCGGCAGGAGCAGCAGGAAGAAGGCTACAGGCCCCGGCCCAAAGGGGAAGTATGGTTGGCCCGGATCGGTCTTGTGGTCTTTGTTGTCTTCGTGATCTATCAGATCGTGGCCATCAGCCGGGGTGGGCTGTAATGCGGATTCTCGGTATTGATCCCGGCTACGGCATCACCGGTTTCGGACTGATTGAAGCGGACCGGGGCATCTGCCGTCTGCTGCGCTGCGGCGCCATCACCACCCCTCCGAACACGGACTTTTCCTGGCGTCTGGGGGAGATCTACAACAATATGACGGAGCTGATGCTTTTGGCAAAGCCCGACGCGGTGGCCATTGAAGAGCTGTTCTTCGGCAACAACGTAACCACGGGCATCAAGGTCGCCCAGGCCAGAGGCGTGATTCTCCTTGCCGTTCAGCAGGCAAATGTCCCGGTGTTTGAATACAAGCCCATGCAGGTCAAGCAGTCCGTGGTGGGCTACGGCAATGCCAGCAAGCATCAGGTAATGGATATGACCAAACGAATCCTCCACCTGTCCGCGGTGCCAAAGCCCGACGATGCCGCCGACGCGGTGGCCATCGCCCTGTGCCACGCCCGCTCCTCCACATCCCTGCTGGCCCTGGCGGGGAAGTAAAGGGCGGTACGTCAAATAAGAAATTATCGAATTGACAATACGAATCAAGAGTTGAAATACGGAAGACGCTGGAATAACGGAAACGTTTGTCATCCTGAGCGGAGCGCGAAGCGCGCAGTCGAAGGATCTTTTCCGTGATTTGACCGTACTGCTGGGCGAACGTAGAAGATCCTTCGACTCGCTGCGCTCGCTCAGGATGACAAATCCGTTCGTACTACAGTCATTCGCAACATTTGGGATCGTGATTTGCATTGACAATGAACAATTGTCAATTGTCCATTCAACAACTTCCACTTTATCCAATTAAGGAGATTTCCCATGCTCTACTATCTTTCCGGCACCGTCACCGTGCTGGAGCCGGGGCTGGCCGTCATTGACTGCGGCGGCGTGGGCTACGGCTGCCGGGTGACCGCCTATACCGCTTCCCAGCTGAAACTGAATGCCGCCGCCAAGCTCTTCATTACGGAATCCATCCGGGAGGATGCGTTTGACCTCTACGGCTTTGCGTCCCGGGAAGAGCAGCGCTGCTATGAGCTGCTCACCGCCGTCAACGGCGTGGGACCCAAAGCCGCCATGGCCATTCTTTCCGCCGGCGGTCCCCAGAACTTCACCCTGGCCGTGATGACGGGGGACGAAAAAATGCTCACCGCCGCCCAGGGCGTGGGCAAAAAGCTGGCCCAGCGCATCATTCTGGAGCTGCGGGACAAAATCGGCGGGGCCAGCATGGAGCTGGACTTCTCCGGCGGTTCTGTGGCCGCTCCGGTGCAGCAGGGCAGCAATTTGGCACTGGCCAATGCCGCTTTGCAGGAGCTGGGCTATTCCCCCGCCGAAATCAACGCCGCATTAAAGGGCGTGGACCCTCAGGCCAGCACCGAGGATATGGTTCGCCACGCTCTGCGGGCCATGGTCATGAAAGGATAACGCGCTATGAGTCTGGAATTTTCTCAGGAACCGGAGGATACCCTGGTTCTGCCTACCTATACCGCCCAGGATGCCGGTGAAATCGGTCTGCGGCCCAAGCTGCTCTCCGACTACACCGGTCAGGAAAAGGCCAAGGGGAACCTGTCTGTGTACATCGAAGCTGCCCGGCGGCGGAATGAGCCCCTGGACCATGTGCTGCTCTACGGCCCTCCGGGTCTGGGCAAAACCACATTGGCCGGTGTCATTGCCAACGAAATGGGGGCGGGCATCCGCATTACCTCCGGCCCCGCCATTGAAAAACCCGGCGATCTGGCGGCACTGCTGACCAACCTGAACGCCGGAGACATTCTTTTTATCGATGAAATCCACCGTCTGAACCGGGTCGTGGAAGAAATTCTGTATCCGGCCATGGAGGACTTCGCCATCGACATCATTGTGGGAAAGGGTCCCAGCGCCAACTCCATCCGTCTGGATCTGCCGAAATTCACCCTGGTGGGGGCCACCACCCGGGCCGGGCAGCTCTCCGCCCCTCTGCGGGACCGGTTCGGCGTTTCTCTGCGGCTGGAGCTCTACACGCCGGAGGAGCTGGCGGCCATTGTCACCCGTTCGGCCACCATTCTGGGGATGCCCATTGAACCGGAAGGTGCCATGGAGATTGCCTCCCGGAGTCGGGGCACACCGAGAATTGCCAACCGGTTCCTGCGGCGGGTGCGGGACTTTGCCCAGGTTATGGGGGACGGCACCATCACAAAAGAGGCAGCGGACCTGGCCCTGCAGCGGCTGGAGGTGGACAAGCTGGGACTGGATGTTATCGATCGGCGGATGCTCACCGCCATCATCCGCAACTATGGCGGGGGCCCCGTGGGCCTGGAAACCCTGGCTGCCACCATCGGCGAGGAGGCCGTAACCCTGGAGGATGTGTATGAGCCCTACCTGATGCAGCTGGGCTTCCTGACCCGGACCCCCCGGGGCCGGTGCGTCACACCCCTGGCCTATGAGCACCTGCACATTCCCTTTGAGGGCCAGACCTCTTTCAGCCTGTAAGGGAAAGGTTTTCTGGTTCTTTTTACCAAATTCCCGGATTAGCCTATGGAAATATTGCATAAATCTGAAATTCTTGGGCAAAAAATTCTATAAAGGATTGACAAAAGAACCGATCCTGTGTATAATTCAACATGCGGTGTTTATGTGCCGCGTATTTTATTCACCCTGCGTTACAACCATTCCTGGTAGATTTTCACGGGGCAAAAAACCGAAGAGAGGTATTTCCAATGTACGAAGACAAGACTTTAGTTTGCAAGGATTGCGGCAAGGAGTTCGTGTTCACCGCCGGTGAGCAGGAGTTCTACGCAGAGCGCGGCTTCCAGAATGAGCCCCAGCGCTGCAAGGCCTGCCGTGACGCTCGCAAGAACAACGCTCGTGGTCCCCGTGAGTTCTTCACCGCTACCTGCGCACGCTGCGGCGGCGAGGCCAAGGTGCCCTTCCAGCCCAAGTCCGATCGCCCTGTATTCTGCAGCGAGTGCTTCGCTCAGATGCGTGCCAACGGCTAATTTGTTCTGAAAAACACCGGAAGCAATTGCTTCCGGTGTTTTTTGTTGAAAAGATATTGCAAATCAGCAGCCCCAGCGGAGCCTTTATTCCTTGATTTTTCCGTCTGTGGTAATGGTGGTCACCTGACAGGGGAGCTCCTTGCCGGAGGCCGCAATGGCCGCTTTCACCGCCCGCTCCAAACCGCCGCAGCAGGGCACCTCCATCCGCAGCACCGTAACGGAAGCCAGGGAATTGGAAGCAAAGATCTTCGTCAGCTTCTCGCTGTAGTCGCCCTGGTCCAGCTTGGGGCAGCCAACCAGCAGAATCTTCCCCCGCAGAAAATCCCGGTGGAAGTCGCCGTAGGCGTAGGCGGTGCAGTCCGCGGCAATCAGCACATGGGCACCGTCAAACCAAGGTGCCTGCACCGGCACCAGCTTGATCTGCACCGGCCACTGCCGGAGCTGGCTGGGACAGCTGCCCTGGGTGGGCGCCTGGGGAGCCAGCTTCTGTGTGCGGGAGCCGGGGCAGCCCTGGTGGGCAGCAGCCTTTTCCGCCTTGGCTTTCCGCACGGCGGCTTCATCATAGGCAGGCGCCTCCCGCTCCACAAAGGTGATGGCCCCGGTGGGGCAGCCGGGCAGGCAGTCTCCCAAACCGTCGCAGTAATGTTCTCTGGCAAGATAGGCTTTTCCGCCGATCAGGGCAATGGCACCTTCATGGCAGGCGGTAACGCACAGGCCGCAGCCGTTGCACTTTTCCCGGTCAATCTCAATAATTCTGCGAATCATATCTTAATCCTCCGTTTTTGTTTTTATGGCACCATTATAAGCGGAAAAACTCCCGGGCACCGTTGCCGCCGCAACAAAAATGCCTGGGAGTTTTTTCTTTCGACTTCACGCATCATTGGGCAAACGACCCACCGAAGCCCGCCGTTTTCATCGCGCGGAGTTGCTGGCTTTTGGATACTCGTTGCACAGAAGCCGGTAAGGGGGCTCATCCTCTTCAATGGCCGGGAACCGACCCACCGGCGGGTTAAACCGGTTGTCGGTCTCATCATCGTTGCACTGGCTCACCTCTCCCAGCAGCACATTGCCGCTGCCGGGCTCTACAGTGAAATCGTGGTACAGGCGCTGCTGGATGTGGATGCTCTCCCCGGGGGTCAGGCGGATGCAGGAGCCTGCGGGAACGGTATAGGTATGCCCATCGGTATGCACGGTGACGGGGGTTTCCAAATCGATTTCTTCATTGGGCAGGCTGTTGTATACCCTGATCAGCACCGTTCCGCCGCCCCGGTTGATGATGTCTTCCGTTTTGTACCAGTGGAAATGGTTGGGGGAATACTGGCCCTCCTTCAAATACAGCAGTTTTTCCGCGTAGACCTTGGGATAGGTCTCCTTCATGGCCCGGTTGCCGTTGCGGATGGTCACCAGGGAGAAGCCCACCTTTTCAAAATCTCCCAGGCCGTAGTCCGTAATGTCCCAGCCCAGACCGCAGTCCCGGATTTCATCATAGGAGCTGTCCAGGTTCTGCCACTGCTGGGGTGTATAGCCGCAGAAGGGCGGCAGCCGGAAGCCGCATTTTGCGCACATTTCTTCCATTTCCCGAATAGCCGCGTTGATTTCAGAGCGTTTCACAAAACATCCCTCCTCGTTTTTTCTGTTTCTATCCTACCACTTTCCTGCCCGTATGTAAAGAAAAATCGCCCTTTCGGGCGATTACAGACTGTCAAAAAAGCCTCGCAGAGTTCGCTGCGTTAGCAGCGAAAAAGATTCAATCATTTTCTGCCGGGGCGCACCCCAGGGTGGCTTCTCTAGCCCCTTCGGGGCAATTCACCTTCTGTACCTGGCAGAAAATACATCTCAGGCTGCAAGTGTGGAATTTGTTCGCCTACGGCGAACAAATTATGCGCGCGGCAGACTGCAAAAGCTGGCGGAAAAGCCCGAAGGGGTTTTTCGACAAGCTCAAATCGCCCTTTCGGGCGATTATGCGTTCCGGAGCTTGTTTTTCCAGTATTTGCCGAACACCAGGATTTCCGCCAGCAGGCCCACCGGCAGCGCGGCGGCAATATCGATGACGGAATGCTGCTTGACCACGGCGGTGGAAAGGCTGATGAGGATTACGCTGAACACCACAAACCCTTTCCAGAGTTTGGAGGCGCTCTTTTCCTTCAGCCAACAGGAGCCGATGCCCAGGGAATAGGCAACGTGCAGGCTGGGACAGACACCGGTGGGGGTATCGAAGGTATAGACGATGTTTGCCAGCCAGGTAAAGAAATTGTCCCTGGCAAACTCCGTAGGCCGCAGATCCTGAACACTGGGATAAAGGATGTACACCGTCATGGCCACCACCTGGGTGATGATGATGAAGATTTGCAGATTTTTGAAATTCTCCACATCGTACAGGGCAAAATACACCAGAGAGATCACAATCAGCAGATACCAGAAGCAATAGGGAATGAAAAAGAACTCGTTGAAGGGAATCAAATCATCCAGTGCGCTGTGGATCACATGGCAGCTTTCCACGGGGATAAAGTTCTCAGTCAGGAAATAGAACAGAAAATAGACGACCCAGCCCAATAGCAGCTTCAAATGCGCGAACTGGGGCTCATTTATTTTTGACAGTCGGAACTGACGATAGTCAACAACTGGTTTCTTCACGGATAATCGCCTCGGTTGAAAGATTTGTGCGGTATTCCTTTTTGGGAATATTGGGGTACGGCACCACAATATGCTCCGGCAGGGAAACCGCCATATCTGTAATGGCGTCCATCAACGCCTTGCAGATCCGTTTCCGCTCGTCGGCAATGGGTGCCGTGCTGTCGAACCGGATGGGCTTGCCGAAATAGGCTTTCCGCAGCCTGGGCGCCAGATACATGGGAACGAAGCAAACCTCTTTCCCCGTCTTTTTGTAATAGAGCTTGGCCACATCGATGAAATTCTCCTGGAAGGCGCAGAGAATCTGATTGTACCCCCGCTTGCACTCCGGGAAAATGATGATGTGATTGCCCTCGTTCAGCTTTTTGACGGTGGTGCGGAAGGTGTTGATGACCCGGGTATCGTGGTACACCGCAATGGTGTCTCCGCAGCGCATCACCGCGGAA
Source organism: Oscillospiraceae bacterium (assembly GCA_017622995.1). Taxonomy (GTDB): domain Bacteria; phylum Bacillota; class Clostridia; order Oscillospirales; family Oscillospiraceae; genus Faecousia. The sequence goes on along the minus strand of JAGAQA010000024.1, from coordinate 34,756 downwards.
ATGAACGGCGCAATGATGTAGGACAGGAGCCGGAACAGGGGGTGCAGAAACCGGGGCTTCTCATCCCAGAAGTCATGATAGGTATAGTCCGGCACTTCTTTGCAGCACATCATCTGCCCGGCACACCAGATTGACCTCTTGCCGGGAAAATACAATTCGCTGAAAATCGGCCCGTGGGCCTGGGAGTGGTTCCCCACCACAATCGACGGCTCCTCCGGCAGATTATCCAGTCCTTCGATGGTATATCTCGGATAGAAGATCCACACCAGGCGCCAAACCACCTTATAAAACAGTTTCTCAATCCACACTCTCACAGCCGCACCCTCCCATTGTCATAGGAGCACATTGTAAGGCCGGAAGCTAAACTGCATATAAACTCTTGTTTCTTTCCCTGCCAGAGGGTATAATGAGGGAAAATGTTTCGTTTCGGTTTAGAATCATACCATATTCTTAGCGGGAATGCAAGCAAAACCGGAGAGGGGGATACAATGTTTCATATTCTCGTGGTGGATGACGACAAAAATACCCGGCGGCTGATGCGTGCTGTTCTGGAGGGCGACGGCTACACCGTAACCACTGCCTGTGATGGTGAGGAAGCACTGGCCGTCATGGACAGGGAGCACATTGACCTGGCCGTTCTGGACATTATGATGCCGCGGATGGACGGCTATGAATTCACAAAAACCCTGCGCAGCGCCAACAGCGATCTGCCGATCCTGATGGTTTCCGCCAAGCAGCTGTCGGAAGACCGGAAAAAGGGATTCCTGGTGGGCACCGATGACTATATGACCAAGCCCGTGGACACGGATGAAATGCTTTTGCGGATCAAAGCCCTGCTGCGGCGGGCAAAGATTGTCAGTGAACGAAAAATCGTCATCGGTCCTGTGGTGCTGGATTACGATTCCCTCACCGTCTCCCGGGGAGAGGAGCAGCAGGAGCTGCCCCAAAAGGAGTTTCTTCTGCTGTACAAGCTTCTTTCCTACCCCGGCAAAATCTTCACCCGCATTCAGCTGATGGACGAGATCTGGGGTATGGACAGCGATACCGGCTGGGAAACCGTTACGGTTCACATCGGCCGTCTGCGCAAGCGCTTTGAATCCTGGCCGGAGTTTGAGATCATCTCCGTCCGCGGCCTGGGTTATAAGGCGGTGAAAAAGGTATGAAGGAAGAGAAAAAGGGCCGCATGACCCTGACGCTGCTGCTGTCCGGCAGTGTGTTTCTGGTGACCCTGGTGACCCTGGGCATCATCGGCATCGTTCTGCTGGCAGCGGACAGGCTGGGCTTGCTGTCCCGGTGGATGGAAGACGCCAGTATCCTGAGCTTCTTCGGCATTATTGCCCTCATTAGCCTCATCGGCGGCACCCTGCTGACGGTGTTTCTCGGCACCTTTCCTCTGCGTTCCATAAACCGGATGACGGAAGGCCTGCACCGTCTGGCCTCCGGCGACTACAAGGCCCGGATTGTTCCGGGAAAAATCCTGGGCTCCATCCGTCCCATCCGGGAAATGATCGACAGCTTCAATACCACCGCCCAGGAGCTGGAGGGTACGGAGATGCTGCGCTCGGACTTCATCAACAATTTTTCCCATGAATTCAAAACCCCCATTGTCTCCATCGCCGGGTTTGCCGGCCTTCTGAAGCAGGGAAATCTGGACGAGCAGGAGCAGAAGGAGTACTTAAACATCATTGAAAGCGAATCCCGGCGGCTGGCTTATATGGCCACCAATGTACTGAACCTGACCAAGGTGGAAAACCAGACCATTCTGACGGATGTCAGCGTTTTCAATCTTTCGGAACAGCTGCGGACCTGTGTACTGCTGCTGGAGGCCAAATGGGAACAAAAGGACCTGGAAATGAACCTGGAGCTGGAGGAGCACACCATTTCCGGGAACCAGGAGCTTCTGCGCCAGGTTTGGGTGAATCTGCTGGACAATGCCATCAAGTTCTCCCCCGAGGGACAGTCCGTGGAAATTTCCGCTGCCGAGGAGGAATCCAGCGTTTCCGTATCCATCACGAATACCGGCTCCTATATCCCCCAGGAGCAGCAGAGCGCCATCTTTCGGAAATTCTACCAGGCGGATCACTCCCACAATACCGAAGGCAACGGTATCGGTCTTGCCGTGGTCAAGCGGGTGGTGGAGCTCCACGGCGGCAGCATCCGGGTAGAAAGCAACCCCTCCTTCACAAAATTCACGGTAACCTTGCCAAAGAAATAACAATACCGCCCAAAGGGTAGCTTCCAATAAGACAGTATAAAAACTACCGACATAGGGTAGCTGCCAAGCAGGGTGCAAGAGCAAAAATGAGCGATATCTGGTTCATTATGAACGAGGTATCGCTTGTTTTTCTTTTATCCAAATCAAATTGTGATTGAAATCCGCCAGTGCTGGCACACCTTACGGTGCCGGTACTGGCGGATTTTTTACATTTTATCGATCAAAGCAAAAACCACAGACTGCTGCTCCTCGCTCAACCTCGACCAACGATCTAACAGTTTTCGTTGAGATTCAGTCAGCGAAACAGGTGCATCGCCTTCGGCAAATAACTGGGACAGTGTAATCCCAAACGCAGAACAAATCTTCTCCAAGGATGGAATTGTTGGCACCATGTTCTTACGATACCATGAGGAGATTGTAGACTGGGGCAAGCCAGAGTGTTCTGCAAGCTGATACTCCGTCCATCCTCTTTCTGCCCGGTATTCTGTTATGGTAGCAAGAATATCCTTCACCACACTCACCCCTTTGCTTGTATTCTTCGTAAATTATACTTCGACAAATCGTTGATATTTAATCATTTATGTCGTATAATTTTAACGATAAACGCAAGTATACTAATTGTTAGGGGATAGCGTGTTGAATACACTTACCGTCAGCTTCTTTGGACATCGCATAATTAAAAATGCATTGGAAATTGAAGGCAGGTTGGACAAGCTCATACAAACGTTGTTGCGGGAACATGAATATGTGGAGTTCCTGGTAGGCAGGGACGGAGAATTTGACCAGATAGTTTCCTCCACCATTTGCCGCTGCAAGCGCACGATCCGGGATGATAACTGCGCCCATGTTTGGGTGCTGCCATACCCAACGGCAGACTTCCGGGACAACGAGGATGCCTACCGGGATTACTACGATGAAATAGAAATCTGCGGAGCCGCTGCTGGCGGCCACTTTAAGGGAGCTTACCAAACAAGGAACCGTGAAATGGTTGACCGCTCTGATCTTGTTGTTTTCTTCGTCCAGCATGAAAGCGGCGGAGCATGGCAGACCATGAAATACGCAAAGCGGAAAGGTATTCCCCGCATCAACCTTAATGATCCTTTGGAGGACTTAGAATGACCAAGAAAAAGATTCTATTTGCAATCATTATCTGCATTTCCATGATCGCCATCACCGTAGGCATCGTGTGGGGATATAGAATCTATCGGAGAGAACAAAATCCATATTGGCAGGCGGCGAAGGAGATAGACAAGGTTCAGTCGGCCTTGCAGGAAGTGGACGAAGATTGGAAACTGGAATCCATCTCCGAAGTAAGACCCTTTGTGATAAAGGGTCCTAACAATGTATCCATCAACTATTACTGCTGTACCACAACCTATCTCAACGAGGAACCATCTGAACTTGAAGGACTGAACAAGACAGCATTGGATATGGCGGTGGACATTGGCACCCTTGAAAACCGCAGCGATTGCAAAGTGGGCAGTTGGTGTGGCGTACAGGGGGAATTAGATGGACTGACCTACCTTTGCTGGACTGTTTCACCCAAATACAGTTGTGTTCTAGAGTATACCGCCGGAACGATAGCGGAGAAAGATATTTTCCATATGCCTGAAAGTGTGGCAGCAGAAAATGCAAGTGAAAAAATTGAAAATAATTAAAAGTGTAATTGCATTTGGTATTCTGATACCGTATAATATTATCGATATAATATAGGGTATTATGCCTTATTATGTCCATCTGCAAAAATAGAGGGGTACCCCTCTATCCTGTTAGGCTCACTAACAGGATAAGTGGCTGTCAAACCATCATAAAGGAAGGGCGCCCTTCCTTTATAGGATCTATTGATCCCATAAAAATTTTCGACGATTGGATGTCGTTCTATGACCGAAAAACGAAAATCCTTGCTTGATCTGCTGGCAGAGAGCGCAGGCTGTGCTTTCTTGAGCGATTTGAGAAATGTAAATTCGGATCAGCAGGGTCGTCTGGCTAAGAAGCTGGAATCCATACCGCCCGAAACCTATCCCTTTTCTGTCTGGAATGATGCCCTGCGCTATCTGACAGGAGCACCGGAGGAAGTGACTTCGGAGGCAGCCAGAGCACAACTGATTGACCACTATGTAAAATCTGAGGCGTAAGCCTCTCTTATATCTTCCCGAGGAGGAATAAGCCTATGAGAAACATGAAGAAGATCCTATCTTTCCTGCTGGTTCTGAGCATGGTACTGTCCTATGTGCCCATGCCTGCGCTGGCAGCGGAGGGCGATCCCTGTACTGTCACTGAGGGCTGCGAGGGTACTTACAATGCAGAGGGAATCTGCACTGTTTGTAATCTGGCCCAGCTTGTCGTGACAGAGGAATGTCAGCATTCCGGTGGTACGGCAACCTGTACCGCTCTGGCTAACTGCGACGAATGCGGTGAGCCTTATGGTGAGCTGGCTGCTCATACCGGTGGCGAAGCTACCTGCAAAGCACAGGCGGTTTGCGCAGTATGCACTGCAGCCTATGGTGAACTGGCAGCTCACAGCTATGAAAACGGTGTATGCGTAGTTTGCGGCGCTGTCTGTGTCCATGCAGAGTATGCCGAGGGTAAGTGCACCGTCTGCGGTGCAGCAGAACCCCATGCCCATACCTATACCGATGGCGTATGTGGCTGCGGTGAAATCTGTAACCACGCAGAGTATACCGAGGGCAAGTGTACTGTTTGCGGCGCAGCAGAGCCTTGCGTCCATTCCGGTGGCACGGCTACCTGTAAGGATCAGGCCATCTGCGAAAAATGCGAAACTGCCTATGGCGAGCTGGCAGCCCACAATTACGGCACCGATGCCGACGGCAAGTGCGATGCCTGCGGTGCAGACTGCTCCCATGCAGAATATCTGGATGGAAAGTGCAAGGTTTGCGGCATGGATGAGCCTGTCCCGGAGCCTGTGGTGCTGACCATCACCGCATGGAGCTGGGTAGATGAATATGAGATTCTCTCCGAGGACGGCACCTACGCAACCCTGCCTAATGCAGCAGACTGGGAAACCCTGAAGTCCATCCTGCCCTCTGCCATCACTGCTATGGTGGACGGCACAGAAGTGGAAATCCCTGTACAGTGGGAGTGCGAAACCTTCCCCACTGAGGGCGAGGGACAGGGTACTTACGAACTGAAAGCTATTCTGCCTGAGGGCTATGCTCTGGGTGTAAGCGTTTCCACCCTGAAACTGGAAGTAGATCTGGGTGTTGCAGATATGCTGGACACCTGGGCTTATCCTACCAGCAAGCCCACGATCACCTGGACGGGCAGCGGTACGGAAGCAGACCCTTATATTATTACAACAGCACAGCAGCTTGCTGATTTGGCGTGGTTTGTAAATAACAAAAACTCATCGTATTACAGCAAGCATTACAAACTCGGCAACGATATCGACATTTCGGGGGGCACATGGGAGCCGATAGGTTACTACGACGGTTCAAGCGCTTCACAATACGCAAGTTTTAAGGGCACCTTTGACGGAAACGGCAAAACCATCAGCGGTCTTAACAGCGTTTCAACTACCCACAAGTCGGCCGCTTTGTTTGGATACCTTGAGAACGGTACGATCAAAAATCTCACCGTCAGCGGTACATATTCATCTACCGCAGCTCGTAGTGCAGGTATTTGCGCTCGCTCTACTGGATCTTTTTATAATTGTACGAACAACGTAAATATTACCATTTCTATTTCAAGTGGTAGCGCTTATGCAGGCGGCATTGCAGCATACTGTACCGGTAATATTGAAAACTGTCAAAATAATGGCAATTTAAATACAATCGGTGAAATATATACAGGCGGTATCTGTGGTTCGTTTGGTGCGTCACAAAAACAGATAGCAAATTGTACCAATACAGGTGCGATTCAAGGTAACGGAACAAACGGAACTGGTGGTATTTGCGCAACGCTTAACAATTCAGCGGCAGTGATTTCCAACTGCACAAACACTGGTAATGTTTCTTCGAAATCGTATGTTGGTGGTATAATCGGTAAAGCAAACGGCAAAATTGAAGGTTGTACCAACAGCGGCAATGTGACGGCAAGTACTGACTCTGCAGGCGGCATCTGCGGATATAACACAACTTCTAGCAAATCTAAAGGCGGTATTGTAAACTGCTCCAACAGCGGAACCATTTCCGGTCCCAAAAACATTGGCGGTATTTCCGGTTATGGCGAAAGCCTGATTTCAAAATGCTATAATACCGGAACTGTAAAAAGCACAAATACAGGTTCAAGTGCCCAGGTTTATGTTGGCGGTATCGAAGGACTATCCTACGGAGCAGCCATCAACAACTGTTACAACACCGGAGCAGTTTCGGGCGGCTCTTCTACGAGTTGGTATGTAAGCGGCATCTCCGGTTGTTTGAAGAGCAACGCAACGGTCTCGAATTGCTTTAACAGCGGAACGATATCAACCGGCAACTCGACCTACAGCAAGGCGATTGCCTACAAATCCTCAGGAACTATCAAAAACTGCTATTTCCTAAGCGGTAAGGGCACGGATTCAAATGCAACCAGCAAGAACTCAACCGCATTTTCCGACGGAACTGTTGCAAGACTCTTACAAGCAGAAAATCTTGAGCTTGTTTGGGGACAGACAATCGGCACTGATACGCATCCCGTATTCTATAATGGTAGCAATGCTCTTGGCGTTGATGCCACGGGCATAATAATTGATCCAACAACCGCAACTGTGGGTGTTGGTAAAACTGTCACTTTGACTGCAACCGTAACTCCCGAACACGCTAATGACAAAACTGTTACTTGGACATCTGATAATAATTCGATAGCAACGGTTGTAAACGGTGTTGTTACCGGCGTAAGCAAAGGCACAGCTACCATCACCGTCACCACTAAGGACGGAGAGTATACCGCAACTTGTGCCGTGACAGTTTGCGACCATGCAGGCAGCACGCACACCGAGTATACAACTGCAAATTGTCAGCATACATACACTTGCACGGAGTGCAACTTGACGCTTACAGATGCGTGTACCTTTGATGCTGCAACAGGCATCTGCTCCGTATGCGATGCGTATGTAGCTGTTGTATCGGTAACCGTAAACGGAAGCACAACTCATTATAAGGACATTATATCGGCAGTCGAATATGTCACGAATCTGTCCGGAAGTGATGCGGTTGAAATGAAGTTAACTGCCGATTCAACAAGCGATGCTACTATATTTTTCCCTGCAAAGGCAATCACACTCGACCTAAACGGCAAATCTGCGACGATCAAAAGTCTATACTATGTCTCTGATGCAGATTTAACCATCAAGGATAGTACATCAGAACAGGCGGGTAAACTTCTGATTACTTATCAGCATAGCATTACGGAAGGTGCAAAGCTCACTCTGAATAGCGGTTTTGTGGAAGGAAACTATCAATGCAACTACGTTGAAGGCACCTTTGTGATGACCGGAGGAACGCTCAAATCTACCTTAAATGCAATTCAGGTCGAGGATGCAAATTCCGAGATAATCATCAGTGGCGGTACACTTGATGGTGGCCTGTATGCAATATACAGACAAGCATCTTATCACACTTCAAAAATCACCTTGTCCGGCGGTTACTTTATTAATGGTATTCGCAGTACTTCTCTAAGTGGTTATCCTCTCTCCGGTTTGTTAGCAGAAGGATATAAATTTGTAGATGATGATAACAACAATGTAGATGCGACGGTGGATTATTTACAAGAGAATCTCAGAGTAGTTTTCGATCATAAACATGAATGGGAATACTCTGCAGAAGGTGCCACCATTACCGCAACCTGCGCAAATACAGACGGTGCGTGTGGCGATCCGGAACAGAGCATTACAATTAAAGCGCCGTCCAGTGGAAGAGGGGGATTGGTTTTCAACAATGCAGTTAAAGCCGCGACAATTTCCGGTACGATTGAAGATGTCGTACTTCCCGAAATTGTTTACACGCTGAAATCCACGGACGAAGTAGCAACACCTTTTGCTCCCGGTGTTTATGTTGCAAGCATTACGCTTGGAACGGCAACTGCAAGCTGTGAGTTTGAGATTATCAAAGGTTCTCTTTCTTATGCAGATTTTGCTTACGATTCTGCCACCACCGTTATTTATGACGGAACATCGAAGTCCGTAACGGTTACTCCTGTGGACACGATAGCTGCATATGTTGGCGCAGTTAAGGTTCTGTATAACAACAGTGATACGCCTCCTACCGACGTGGGTAGCTATGCCATCTCGATCAGTGTTGCGGAGAGCGACTATTACACCGAGAAGACGATCATGTTGCGAAATGGCAGAGAGGCCGTTACGCTCACCATTGCAGCCAAGGATATCGGAGATTTGACTTACGATTTAGAGGATAGCTATCCTCTGATCGGCGGTGTGGCTACACCCGATGTTACCATTCAGTATAACGGTATGACCCTTGTAAAGGATATCGACTATACCCTTGAATATGCTAACAATACCACGCCTGGCACTGCAACCATGACAATCACTGGCGAAGGTAACTATACCGGAACTAAGGAACTGCAATTTAATATTCCAGAACACAGCCATGATTGGGAATACTCCGCTGACGGCGACACCATTACCGCAATTTGCTCCAATGAGGACCGCAGCTGCCCCGATACCAATGGCGGCAGCATCAGCATTGCTGTTCCCGACAGTGTGTCTTACACCGGCAGTGCCATCGAAGCCAAGGTCACGGATAATCTGACTCCCGAACATACCGTGGTTTACTCCGGTGACGGTCTGATTGAAGGCAAACCTGTGAATCCTGGTACCTACACCGCAACTATCACACTAGGCACGGCAGAAATCAGCGTCACCTACATCATTGAGAATGTGCTGAACAGCATTACCGTCACCGCCGATTCCACCGGCTCCGTGGCCGTTCCCACTAAGGATAATTCCACGATTGTCACTCTGACTGCTATGGCAGATTATTCCTACGGCGAAGATGTGGATGTGACCGAGGATGCCACCTGGAATCTGGCAGAGAATTACACCGGTGTCAGCATCGAGGGCAACGTTATTACCCTTACTCCCGAAGCGGCTGCAGGCACCATCAAGGCCACTGCCACCTACGGCGATAAGACCGGTGAAATCGAAATCACCCTGACCAAGGCGAACGTCGGTGTCCTGACCGCGCTGGGTGAGATCACCGGCCCCGACAGCATCTCCCTGTCCGGCAAGACCGAACCCCAGACCGGCACCTACACCATCACCGGTGAGGATATCTACGGCGCAGCCGTACCATCCGCGGTTACCTGGAGCGTTACCGGCCATGATGGTGTAACCATCGGCGCAGACGGCAAACTGACCGTTCCCGTAAACGTTCCCAATGGCACCAAGCTGACCGTTAAGGCAACCAGCAATGCCCTCAGCAAGACCAAGGAAGTTACTGTGATTTCTCATGTGCACAGCTGGACTTACTCCGTCAACGAGGCAAAGGATACCATCACCGCAACCTGCGCCAATGGGGACAGCAGCTGCCCCAACACTGCTGGCGGCACCGTGACCATCTCCGCATCCAATGCCACTTATGACGGCACGGCAAAGACCGCAGCTCTGACCGCAGAACCCGTTGGTGATCTCACGAATCTGTCCGACCTGATTCAGTATCAGAAGAAGGACGGCGATACCTGGAACGCCGCAACTCCCACTGCTCCCACTGATGCAGGCATCTACAAGGCAAGCCTGACCGTGGATACCGATAAGATCATTTCCGCAGAGTATACCGTCAACCAAAAGGAGTTAACCATCAAGGCAGATAATCAGCAGATTACCTATGGCGAAGTTCTGGACAGCACCAAGATTACGAATACCGGTTTGATCGATGGTCACAGCATCACCGCGACCCTGACTCCCAGCACCACCAATGCCACCACCAATGGTAAAATCACGCCCAGCAATGCCGTGATCAAGAACGGCGACAAGGACGTGACCACCAACTACGCAATTTCCTATGCGGATGGTGACCTGATTATCAATAAGGCCAACACCTCCATCACCTATAATGGATATGCCCCCGGCAAGACCTATGACGCTCAGCCTCTGGCAAATCCCACCGAAGGTGAGTTGACCATCTCCGGCGCAGCCTACGCCGATGTGACCTTCACCTGGTACAAGGATTCTGTGGACGAAGCCAACAAGCTGACTGCCGCACCCAAGGATGCTGGCACCTACTATGTGGTGGCTTCCATTGCGGAGACTGCAAATACCGAAGCTTCCAGTGTGACCAGCAATCCCATTACCATTTCCAAGCGGGACATCACCGGTGCCACCATCACCCTGGGTGCCGCTCTGACCTATACCGGCGAAGAGAAGAACCAGACAGTGACAGAAATCAAGGTTGGCGATGTGGTAGTCGATGACTACACCATCTCCGGCAATACCGGCACCAATGTTGGAACCTATACCCTGACCGTTACCGGCAACGGTAACTTCACCGGCACGGCAACCAAGACCTGGAGCATCGGTAAGGCTGAGCCCAGCTACTCTACCCCCACCGGCCTGACTGCAACTTATGGTCAGACTCTGGCAGGCATCCCCCTGCCCACTGGTTGGGCATGGAAGGCCAGCAATACCCCCGTTGGTGATGTGAATGGCAATAACACCTTCCCCGCTATCTTCACACCCGGTGATACGTCCAACTACAGCACCGTGGAAGTAAATCTGATCGTTGCTGTTGCTCCCAAGGAAGTCACTGTTTCCAGCATCACTGCCACCAATCGTGCATACAACGGCACTACCGTGGTAGCCCTGACCGGCGGCGTTGTGAATGGCGTGATTTCCGGCGATACTGTTTCTGTTGACCTGAGCAAAGCAGTTGCTAACACTGCAGATGCCAATGTGGGCAACGGCAAGGCCGTCACCATCACCGGCGTTGCGCTGGATGGTGCTGACGCTGCCAACTACACGCTGACTGCACAGCCCACCGGTGTCACCGTGAACATCACCAAAGCCAGCGCCACCGCAGAAAATGGTGAACTGACCATCACCAACCGTCTGGCAAAGACCTACAACGTGGATCTGGCTGAACTGCTGCCCGCTCTGGAAACCGGAAAGAGCTATGGTGATGTGTCCTATACAGTTGCGGCCTATGACCTTCAGGGCTACAACAGCGCAGCACCGACCATCACCGACGACGTTCTGTCTGTGCCGGTCCGGAGCATGAACAACAGTGAGGAAGGCAGCTTCGGTACCATCACCATTTCCTTCACCACGGACAACTTCACCGTTTCCAATGCCACCATCACCGTCAAGCGTACCAACAAGGCAACAGTAACTATTACCGGTGTCACCGCAGCCAGCGGTCTGACCTATTCCGGCAACGCGCAGGCTGGTTACACCGGAACTCCCGCAGTGCAGGGTTATACCGGAACATTTGATGTGATCTACACCGGCACCGGTAACACCACCTATGGCCCCAGCACCACCGCGCCCACCAATGCCGGTACCTACAGCGTGAAGATCACCATTCCGGAAACCCACGAGACCCTCGCCGGTGAGACCACGCTGAACTTCACCATTGCCAAGGCTGCTGTGACCATTACTGCGGAAGATAAGACCGCTGTAGAGGGTGATGCTAAGCCTGCCTTTACTTACACTGTCACCGGTCTGAAGGGGACTGACAAACTGACCACAGCCCCCACCATGACTTGTACTGTTGATATGAGCAAGCCTGGCGACTATGCCATTACTCCCAGCAATGCTCAGGCTGGTGACAACTACAGCATCGCCTATGTTGCAGGTAAGCTGACCGTGAAGCAGAAGCACAACGTAAAGATTGCGGATACCACCAACGGCTCTGTGACCACCAATGTCAGCAAAGCTGCCGAAGGAACAGAAGTTGCCATTACAGTAACTCCCAAGTCCGGTTACAAGTTGTCTACCCTGACCGTGAAGGATGCTGCTGGCAAATCCTATGTGGTCAGCACAGACAATAACGGCAAATACTATTTCACCATGCCTGATGCTGATGTGACCGTAACCGCAACCTTCAAGAAAATCAGCACTGCGAAAGCAGACCCCACCAACCCCAAGACCGGAGACGACTTCCAGCTTGTGCTGTGGAGCAGTATCCTGTGTGGAAGTGTTCTTGGTGTGGCAATTCTTTTGACTGATAACAAGAAAAGAATACATTAATTTGAAGAAGCTGTTTTAGTCCTGGGAACAAATAGGGGCGGTGACCATCCCGGTCACCGCCTTATTTCTTTTGATGGACAGATACAGAAAGTTCAATTTTTATCCACACTTTTCGACTGGATATGATTTCCAAGTTTCGCTATAATGATTGCAGATATTGGCTTCAAAAAAATTATGAAAAATTTTTAGAAACATTGGAACAATTTGGCCTTTCTCATGCCATATATAGTAGGGGGGTAACTCTACTATTAAAATCAGGAGGTGAAATAACGTGACAGAATCCCGTAATGGGCCGAAAGGATTTATCGTAGTGCTACCCGGAGAGATCATCGAAATCCCGCAGGATGACGATAAATCCTGGCTGACACTCTTTTATGCGCTGCCAAAGGAACTGGTGGAAAAATTCCCCGCCGCTCTGGAAATTCCCCGCTGTCCCTACGAAGTTTTGCGGACGGACAAGTATGACCGCATTGTGAAAGACGACATGATGAAGCTGCTGATTTGGGACAGCTGTTCCTGGGCAGCATGGCAGTTCTTCCAGGTGAAGGGACGCAACGGAAATTACAGAGATATTCCGGGAAGTCGACCAAACTATGCAGGCTACTCTCCCATCTGGCAGCTTTCTTATGCGATCATTCCCTACATGAGAATGAAGTTGGAAACCCATGGCTTAGGATTTCAGAATCTTTACAATATACCCATGGGCACAGAAGTTCCCTGGCTGACCTATCAGCAGTTTGGAAATCTGGTGGGCAATCTGACAGACATGATCGTTATTGAACAGCAATGGCAGCCGGTAATCGATGCAGCATGGGAAATGCGTTCTCCGGAAGATTACGATGATAAGTTCAGTGTTCCAAAGAACGACTTCATGCGCAAGTGGCATCACAATCGTTCCGGAAGATCCATCTCTCTTGATAAGATGATGGAAAACGAAGACGGTTCTGTGTTAGCTATCGCAGATCCCCGGGCGGAATTTGAGAAAGACATCATGGACGAAAATCAGATTGAAGCATTCAAAAAGTCAACGCTGACGGATAAAGATCAGGAGATCCTGCGACTTCGGATGCTGGGACATACGGAGCAGGAAATTGCGGACAAGGTCGGCTATAAAACCGCCAGTGCTGTCCATAAACGCATTGCAAAGATTGCCAGCATCTACGAGGATTTTGTCACCGGGGAATACCAAAAATATCTGGACAAACCGAGCAACTAAACACGCATTGTTAGACAGCAGTCACATTTTGTGGCTGCTGTTTTTTCATGCAGAAAGGAGGAAAAAACTATGGCAAATGAGATGTTTTCTAGCTTGCCGGATGTAATAACCGCAGAACAGCTTGCGTCTGCTTTGCAGATTTCCAAGTCCGGCGCTTACGCACTTTTGAACCATTCTGACTTCCCGACTTTGCGGGTCGGGGGACGGAAAATGGTGATGAAAAAGGATCTGCTGGAATGGCTGAACAGCCACACCAACAGACCCAAGTAAAAATACGGTCTTGAATTGAGAAAATGCAGGAATCAACGAATAGCACAGTATTGAATGACCTGGGCATCATCCGAAGCATTTCTGTCAGAAAATCACCCCTCTTTCCCAATTCAAGAGCCGGGAAAAATCTACGAAAAAAGGAGGAAATTCCATGAAAACAGGTCTTACGAAAAAGCAGAAGGTCACGGAGCTTTATTACAACGCAAAAGACCCCATGGCTGAGATTTACACCCACGATACGAAGCTGAAGCGGCGGCTGTTGGAATACGCAGAAAAATATCCGCAGCTTTGTCAGCTTACCGAGGATGATGAACAGGGCGGTCTGCGGTTTGACATTGCCAAAGATAGAATCAGCATCCGGTTGACAGCTCCGTACAGTGAGGAACGAAGAAGCAATGCCCGGAGATGGGCAAAAGAAAACGGCCTGTGGGGTAAATACGATGGGAAGAAGCGAGAGAAAGCGAAAAATGGAGAAGCATGGGAGAAAACCCTTAGGAACTAAGGGCGCACTTCTATACATGGTCAGTGACCATGTAGTGCGTCCTGCGGAGCTGCCCCGATTACAACATCCGAATGTTGAACTGGGATGCGTCACTTGCGTTCCGTACAAAGGGCTGCACCCCTTGCGATGCTTCGCATCTATCCTTGCCCAAATAGGGAACAAACACGGTTCTGACGAACCATATTTGTTCCCTATTTCTTTCATCAAAACGACAATCAAAGGAGGTTTATTTTATGTATCAATCTAACCCGGAGCTAATAAAGCTCCAAGAAGAACAGGCCAGCGTGGAACAGAAGTTGCAACAGCTTCAGCATAATCAGCAGCGGCTGGAAAACCGCAAATCTTATTACGAAAAAGCTGATCGGAAGAAACGCACCCACCGTCTTTGCACCATTGCCGGAACGATTGAGAGTATCGCACCGGATATCAAGAAGTTGACACTTCCGGAAGTCAATGAGCTGATGGAAACCATTCTCTGCCTGCCCAGTGTCCAGCAGGCGATCCAGTCCGCAATTCAAAATCACGAAAAGGAGGAACCGCCTATTGGCACTGTTTCATCTGAATGTCACACAGATTAAGCGGAGCAAAGGACAGTCTGCCATCGCTGCCGCCGCTTACCGGGCCGGAGAAAAACTATACAGCGAATACTACGGCGAGACATCCGATTACACAAAGAAGCATGGTGTGATCTTTTCCGAAATCCTGCTGCCTGCTCACGCTCCCAGGGAGTATGCTGACCGACAGACTCTCTGGAATGCCGTAGAAAAAGTCGAGCGGGGTAAACGAGCCCAGCTGGCATACAGCTTTGACATTGCCTTGCAAAATGAGTTCTCCCTGGACGAGAACATCGCCCTTGCAAGGCAGTTTTTATTGGAGCATTTTGTCAGTCGGGGCATGGTGGTAGACTTCGCTATTCATGTTCCGGACACAGAACCTGGCGGAATCTCCAATCCCCATTTTCATGTGATGGCTCCAATTCGCCCCATCGAGGGAAACGGAAAATGGGGCATGAAGCAGCGACGTGTTTATGAATTGGATGAAAACGGAATACGTCTTCTGGATGCTGAGGGTAATTACATTTTCAACGCAGTTCCCACAACCGACTGGGGCAGTCCGGAAACGCTTGAATACTGGCGGGAGCAATGGGCAGCTCTGTGCAATGCCAAGTTTGAGGAAAAGGGATTACCAGAACGCATTGACCACCGCAGCTATGAACGACAGGGTGTGGATATTCTTCCTACCATCCATGAAGGTCCTTCTGTCCGTCAAATGGAAGCCAAGGGTATACGCACCGACAAAGGTGAGTTCAACCGTTGGATCAAGGCTACCAATGGGCTGATCCAGAGTATCCGGAAGAAGATTGCCGTTCTGCTGGACTGGCTGAAAGAAACAAAGGAAGAACTGAGCAAGCCCCAGACTCCTGATCTGATTTCGCTGCTACAGATTTACTTCAATCAGCGCAATGCCAGCGCTTACAGCCAAAAAGCCAGAGCCAACAACCTGAAGGAACTCAGCGAGATCATCACTTTCCTGCAGGAGAATGGCATCACCGATGTGGAATCTTTGGAAGCTTTTATTTCCGAGAGACGCAGCATCGTGGATGAAAAGAAAACGCAGCTGGATATCCAAACCACAGAGATGAAAGATCTTCAGAAACTTCCGGATGCCTGGGATACTTACAAGCGGTTGAAGCCTGTTGCGGACAAAGTACGCAGCATCAAATTCACAAAAGCCAAGGAGAAATATAAAGCCGAGCACAAGGCAGAACTGAATCAGTTCTATGCTGCCAATCGGCTGCTGACCAAGTATTTCCCCGACGGTAAATACAACAGCAAAGCAATCCAGAGCCGTTATGCAGCACTGGAACAGCAGCACGATGCAACCTACAGTGAGTTCAAAGCAATCCGAGCAGAGTCCCAGACTCTTTGGAAAATCAAGTCCCATATCGATACCGCCCGAAAGAATATTGAGCCCATACAAATCAATGCTCCCACACAAAAACAAGAGAAGGAAATCTGATCCTTCCCCATCACTAAAAATGAAAGGATAATTTTTATGAACGATAACAACCGTAATTACAGAATCGACCCCGAACGAGGGATCGTTGTTCCCAACTACTGTGCAGCGCAGCTTCCCCAAATCACAGTAGAAATCAAGTCCGGCAGAACCACCTATCGATTCACCGGACGCTATGACGGAAATCGCAGTCTGTCCAGAAAACTACTTGACCAGATGGCAAGCGATAATCCGGAAGAGAATTAAGAAAAGGGGTGAAATATTCACAAATGGATGCTATAATAAACGTAAGCAATCCTGTATTGGCAGACTGCCCGCCGATTAAGGAGGAACAAGATATGAATAGGCAGTCTGGCAAAATTACCGCAATCTATTGCCGCTTGAGTCGTGATGACGAGCAGGCAGGAGAGAGCAACAGCATTGTCAATCAAAAGGCGATTCTCAAGAAATACGCAAAAGAACAGGGATTCCGAAACATTCAGTTTTTCGTGGACGACGGTTTTTCCGGTGCCAACTTCAACCGTCCGGAATGGCAGCGCATGATTGCCATGGTGGAGGCAGATCAAATCGATGTTCTGCTTGCCAAGGACATGAGTCGAATCGGAAGAAACTATCTGGAAGTGGGATTCTACACAGAGATCCTTTTCCCGAAGCACAATGTCCGGTTCATTGCCATCAACAGCGGCGTAGACAGCGCCAATCAAATGGATAATGACTTTACACCGTTCCTGAACATTATCAACGAGTTCTATGTGAAGGACAGCAGCAAGAAGGTCAAGGCATCCATGAAGCAGAAAGGCGAATCCGGTGAGTATTTGACTACCAATCCGCCCTATGGCTACATGAAAGACCCTGACAATCCGAAAAAACATTGGATTATCGATGATGAAGCCGCAGCCATTGTCCGGCAGATCTTTGCATGGTGCATGGAAGGGTACGGTCCTTCTCAGATTGCCCACAAGCTGAAAGCAGCCGAGGTAGATTGTCCTACCGTCCACTGGGCAAAGATGGGAAGAAATGCTCCTGCCAAGACACCGGATGACCCTTACGATTGGGCTCCACGCACGATCTCAGGAATACTAGAAAAACAGGAATATCTGGGCCACATGGTCAACTTCCGAACTCGACGGCAGTCTTACAAAAGCAAAAAGAAAATCGAAAATCCCCAGTCCGAATGGAAGATTTTCGAGAATACCCATGATGCGATTGTGGACGAAGAAACCTTCTACCGTGTACAGGAACTTCGGAAGAATAAACGCCGCCCTGCAAGAACCGGAAAGAGCAATATGTTCTCCGGTATTGTCCGCTGTGCAGACTGTGGCGAAAAGCTCTATTACTGCACCAGCAATAGCTTTGAATCCAGACAGGATCACTTTGTATGTTCTACTTCCCGTAAAAAGGGAAAGGATGTTTGTGACACTCACTTTATCCGTGCAGTTGTTTTGGAAGAAGGAACACTTCAACATATGAGAATGGTGATCTCCTGTGTGGCAAGCTACGAAGAAGCGTTCCGCAGAGCATTGGGTGCAAAGCGAAGTGCCGAAGCAAAGAGGGAGCTTTCTGCCAAGAAACGAACCTTGCAGAAATCCGAAAACCGTCTGGCAGAACTGGACAGATTATTCAAGCGTATTTATGAGGACATGGTCAACGGAAAGCTGTCCGAAGCTCGTTTTCAGATGTTGTCTGAGGATTATGAGCAGGAACAGGCAGACTTGCGAATCAAGATTGAAATGCTGGAAGAAGAAATACAGAATCAGGAAGATCAGGCGGATAATGTGGACAAATTTATCCGTCAGGCGAAGAAGTATCTACACTTAGAGAAGCTGACACCCACCATTCTGAACGATATGGTCAATGCTGTATATGTTCACTCCCCGGACAAGTCCAGTGGACACCGGGTGCAGGATGTGGAGATCAGCTACAACTACATCGGGATTCTTCCTGCAACATTACTCTATGATTTACAAAACGGAAAAACGGCATGACCGAAATCATGCCGTTTCCCGAAAACAATTGTTAAACTGTTTTATTGGACCGCCCCGAAAGGGGCGGTATTTGTTATTCTGTTCGGTAGAGCATCAGCAGCACCGGGGCGGTGTAAATCAGAGGGCTGGCATAGCGCAGGGCGCCGTTGAGGTGGGTCAGCAGCAAGCCCAGCGTCAGAACCGCCACACTGAGAAGATAGATCTGTTTCGTTTTGTCCTGTTGCCACAGCGCCGCGCCGAAAAGCAGCAGGCTCAGCCAGGTATAGCTTCCGGTGCCGGTCAGCTCCCGCAGAACGGGGGCCTTCATCACTTCCCAAAGGAAGTTTTCCGCATGCTGACGGGTATCCTCCGGCAGCAGGTAGCGGAAATTGCTCTCTGCCTTGGTTGTCAGCTTCTGGAAGGGATACATGGACACCGTGATCCGCTCCCCCTGGGTGGTCCAGGGGGTAAAATAATAGTTTCTGGAATACACCAGCGCCTCCAGGCAGGTCACCGGATGGCGCAGGAAGAAGGACCCGTGGAGCTTCAGATACCGGCGCACCTGATCAGCGTTTTCCGCGTGGTAGGTTTCCTTGATCCGGTCCACCCCATCGGGAGAAAAGCCTGTGCGCACCGTCTCATAGTCCAGCACGGAACCAATGATCTCCTTTTCTTCCGGCGTGAGCTCCGCGTCATATTTCTGGCAGTAGTATCCCGTAATGGGGTAAAAGAAGCTGTAGTTTTCCCGCTCCATGGGTTTTTCCACCCCCAGAGCCGGGTAAAGGAACTCATTCAGGCAGAAGTGCCCCGCAAGAATGCCGCAGACCGCCAGAACCAGAACCTTTCGGCCGTCCAGTCTCAGCCAGGCGAGAGCCAGCAGGCAGATGCCCACCAGATACACGGCGCCCTTCCGGGTGGCAGCGCAGAGCACCGCCAGGATCAGCAGACGGTACAGGTCCTTCCGCTCCCCGCCCCGGGCACATCTGCGCAGGAAAAGCGCGAACAGCAGATACAGCGGCGCATGGATAAAGTCCTTCAGTACCGACACCGCAAAGGACGGGAAATTGGGCATCAGGCCAAAGAACAGGCACAGCAGCCAACCGGCTTTCCGGCTGTCCCGCTCCCGGGCCACCTCCCGGCAGGCAAAGGAAAAGGCAAACAGTGTGAGGGCAACCTGTACCGCCACACACAGAAAGATGCCTGCATTGTCCCCGCCCAGGAGTCTTCCCAGGCAGAACAGGGGGCCATACACAAGGGTCAGAAGCAACGGATTGGAAGCCTCCCAGGGAAGCGCCCCCATAAACTGAAGGATCTGCACATCCGTATCGGAATAGATAGAGCCGGGGAACCGGAGCATCCATACCGGCAGCCACAAAACCAGAATCACCGCCGCCCAAAGAAGGCACTGTCCGGCAGTTGCTTCCTTCCCTTCCCCCTTTTCCATCGGGCGGGACATCCAGCGGAAAAAGCAAAGGCTCAGGGCATACCAGCTGCCCAGCTGGGCTACCCAGTGCAAAAGGTTTTCGGGAATTCCGCAGCCGGGCAGGGCAATGAGATTTTCCAGCACCTTCGTCGGAGACTGAAAAATCAGGGTATTCTCCGCAAACAGCACCGCCAGCAGCACCCCCGGCAGAAAGAAGCGCCGTTTTTCCTTTCTCAGGGTTTCCGTCTCCAGAAGCGCCAGCAAAAAGCAGGTCAGGCACAGCGCCAGAAAATCAAACACATTGCTGGAAAGATTGTATACCAGTCCATAGCGCAGGTGCGCCAGGAGCCCGCCGCCGTCGGCGCCCCAGTTCAGCGCCCGCAGATTCAGGGCTGAAACCAGGGTAACCGCCGTCCAGGGAAGGCTCCAAAGGATTGCTTTCCCGTCCAGGCGAATTTTTTTCTTCATCGAACCCATTCCTTCCCGGGTCATTTTGCTTTCATTATAACGGCTGGGGGATTCTTTGTAAAGCCGATTGTACCGGAAACGCAACGGGAGGCCGCTAGACGCGGCCTCCGCTTGTTTCTTCCCATGGGAAGGGTTTGTTCTTCAGCACGGATTCCCGGATGTATCGGAAGGTCTCTTCCTCCCCCTGATCCCGAAGCATGGTCAGCAGATACCCCAGCTCTTTTTCCGTATTGGGGTGCATCAGCAGCCGCTCCCGGCTCTTTTCAAAATACCGGAGGGCAGAACCCGGATTGTAATGCTTTCCCTCATAGGTCATGCAGGCGGCCCGGCGGTCCATCACCATTTCCACCAGGTATTTTCTGGGCATTTCCACCGGCTCATACCGGCGGGTGGCCAGGCTCAGATCCGTCCAGTATTCATAATGGTGCTTGTTGCGGCCCTTGTGGTGCATCCAGGCCTGACTGTAGCCCTTTTCCTCACGCTCCGCCGCATTGGGGCTGCGGGTTCCCTGGTAGTATTTGACCCCCTGCCAGAACTCTGTGGGAGAGAATTTGCTCAGGTCGTGGGTCAGCCCCTGACGGTACAGCCCTACCCGGAAGCAGCCCTGGCACACCAGCGCCCGGTGGTGCGCCACGGTTTTCAGATGGCCCCAGAAATCCATAGTCATTACCCTTCCGATACCACGATTTCCGACACCTGCAGGCCCGGATTTCTCCGGCAGGTGAAATCGATGGCCCAGAAGCTGGAGAATACCAGCAGATTTCTTCCCCTGTAATCCTCCAGCAGTTCGGCATCGCTGCCCAGGTTCAGGTCCGTCAGGTCGCCGGGATAGCTGTCGATCAGCCGGATTTCCTCGTAGGGCAGGCCCTCCATCCGCAGATCCACACCGTATTCATTCTTCATGCGGTATTCAAACACGTCAAACTGCAGGGTGCCCACAACGCCCACGATGACCTCTTCCATGCCGGAATTGGGAACCTTGAAAATCTGAATGGCGCCTTCCTGGGCAATCTGCTCGGTGCCCTTGACAAACTGCTTGCGCTTCATGGAATCCCTGGCGGAAACCCGGGCAAAATGCTCCGGAGCGAAGGTGGGGATTCCGGAGAAGGTAAACTTCTTGCCGGGCACGGTGATGGTATCGCCGATGGAGAAGATGCCGGGGTCAAAGACACCGATCACGTCGCCGGCGTAGGCCTCCTCCACAATCTCCCGTTCGGCAGCCATCATCTGCTGGGGCTGGGAAAGCCGCATTTTCCGGCCGCCCTGGACATGGTAGTATTCCGCATCCCGGGTGAATTTGCCGGAGCAGATGCGCATAAAGGCCAGCCGGTCCCGGTGGGCCTTATTCATGTTGGCCTGGATCTTGAACACAAAGGCGGAGAAGTCCGGGCTGAAGGTATCGATGGTGCCGCAGTCGGCCACACGGCTCAGCGGGGGCGGCGTCAGCTTCAGGAAGGATTCCAGGAAGGGCTCAATGCCGAAGTTTGTCAGGGCGGAGCCGAAGAACACCGGGCTCAGCTGTCCCCGGCGGACCTCCTCCAGGTCCATTTCCCGCCCGGCAGACAAGAGCTCAATGTCATCAATAAGCTGCTGATGCTTCTGCTCACTGTCGAGGAGACGGGCTACCTCGGGGTCGTAGAGGTCCACGGCCTGCTTGCCTGCCTTGTTCTTGCCGGAAACGCCGGAGAAGAACAGCAGCTGGCTGTTTTCCCGGTCGTAAACGCCCTGGAAATCTTTGCCGGAGCCGATGGGCCAGTTCATGGCGTAGGTCTCAATGCCCAGCTCCCGCTCCAATTCGTCCAGCAGGTCGAAGGGGTCCTTGGCCTCCCGGTCCATTTTGTTGACAAAGGTGAAAATGGGAATATGCCGCATGGCACAGACCTTGAACAGCTTCCGGGTCTGGGGTTCCACGCCCTTGGCGCCGTCGATGACCATGACGGCGGAATCCGCGGCCATCAGGGTGCGGTAGGTATCCTCCGAGAAATCCTGGTGACCCGGCGTATCCAGAATGTTGATGCAGAAGCCCTCGTACTGGAACTGCATCACGGATGAGGTAACGGAAATACCACGCTGCTTTTCAATTTCCATCCAGTCGGAAGTGGCAGCCCGGGAGTTTTTCTTGCCCTTGACCACGCCTGCCTGGGCAATGGCGCCGCCGTAGAGCAGGAACTTTTCCGTCAGGGTGGTTTTACCGGCGTCGGGGTGGGAAATGATGGCAAAGGTTCTGCGCCGGCTGATTTCTTGTTCTAAAGTAGACATAACATAGTCCTCCACAAAGTTGTTTGGCATTTTTCCTACAGCAGAGGGCTAATGTGGACCAAAAGGCAACATACTCTCCTCCAAATGCGAATATACAGAATAAAATCGATTTATTCTATCACAGAAAATCCCCAGTTACAAGGGGTTTGAACAAATTCAGCCGCCTGAAAAGGCGGCTGAAGCATCAAAGGGTGGGATAAATGGTTGGCAGGCTCCGGGGAATCTCCCGCATCCGGGCAATGTACCACAGGATGGTACCCAGCACCGCGATTCCCAGCATACAGGAGGACATCACCGAGTAGGCAAACACCGCCTGATTGCCGTGGCGCTGGACATAATACTCCATCCAGCCGCCCCCTGCCAGCAAAACAGCAGAGGAAAACAGCACCGCCATTCCCCCCGGCAGCCAGCCATTGGCCCTCCGGTAACGGATAAAAAACACGGAAAGGGAAAGGACAATGGCCCCGATGCAGGCAATCTGCACCACACTGACAAAGCCGTTGCTTCGGAAATAGAGGCTGTCGTATCGGGTGGAATCCAAAACCGCCTGACTGGCCCCATAATACAGGCAGAACAGCCAGAAGATGTCCCCGGGCTTTCTGCGGTGGCCGCCCCTTCTCCAGAAGAACAGAAAGGTGAGCACCAGAAAAATAACCCCCGCCGCCGCTGCCTGCAAAAGGAAGGTGGCCAGCCGGTATTCTGAGGCACCGGTGCCGGGATTGACAAGCTGGGTTCCCCAAAAGGAGGGGTTCAAAAGAATCTGCCCCCGGTCTGCTGTATTGCAGAAGCCGGAAAGCCTGCCGATGCCCACAGCCCCCGCCCCGGCAACGGACAGAGCATCCAGCATGGCGCCGAAGTGCCGTCCCCGGCGCAGCAGCGCCAGCATAGCCGCCGCCAGGAAGACACCGGCAAAGCAGCCCATGAGGGCGAAGCCGCCGTAGCTGTAATCCGTCAGGGCGGAAACCAAACTCAGGTAGCTGTCCTGGCGGAAATACCAGTGAACCAGTCTGCCCAGCACCACAGCCCCCGCAATTGCCAGGGGCACCACGCAGAACGCCCCCACGCAGTCCCGTTCATCCCACAGATAGAAAAACCAGAACAGCAGCACCCCGGTGAGGGCGGCCATGGCCTGGATCACCGTACTCCAATAGATGCTGTAGGGTCCCACCAGAAACGCGATGGCATCCATAGACTACTCCTTTCCCGGCTTTGCCGTGGCAAAATAAATGATGTCGCTGATTCGGCGCTGGGAACCATAGTTCACCCGATTGATGACCTGGTCCTTCATCACCACGGTGGCCGTCTGGCCTCCGTCCAGGTTATAGGCCTGTACACAGCCGCAGTCCTTCATCAGCTGGGCAAAGCGGCCGATGTCGGTGGTTTGGGTATTGCCCTCCTGATTGCAGGCAACGTAGAGATAGTGGCATCTGTCCAGCTGCCCCAAACCCGCCCGGGCATAGTTCTGGTTCACCTCTCCGATGGAATAGCTGTAAAGGGGGCAGACCTCCCCATCCCGGACCAGGATCGGTCCAAAGGCCAGAGAGAATCGGATATGGTGCTGGTCCACAAAGGCCTGGGCCTCTTCCTGGCTCTGGAAAAATTCCCGGCGGCGCAGGATCATGTCGCCGTTTTCATCAATATAGCAGGTATCCGGCAGCGCCAGGCTGTTGCGCATGACCTTCCCCCCGATGACCACGGAGCCATCCGGCCGGTAGCCATAGTAGTCGCCGCTGCAGGCCACCACCGCGTTCACCGCCTGGGACATTTCCGTGGTCAGCATCAGCTTTCCGGAGGCAAACTCGTTTCCCGAAAGGTAGCGCCGGAACTGGCTGGGGTCCATCACCTTCACTTCCGCAAAGGTGATGGCCATATTGTCAATCTCCTGCTTCCAGGTCAGGGCCAGGATGGTTTCATCCAGATAATAGTTTACCTGGCTGCCGGGCAGCAGCTCCACATCCGGGGAGAAAAACAGGGTCTGGCCCTCCAGCACATCCTGGGCTTTTTCCAGGATCCATTGCAGCATGGAAGGATCCTCCGTCCGGCCAAAGCAGTCCCCGTCGGGCACAGGCGCCGCGGGGGCATCCTCCGGGATCCAATAGGTCTTCTTTACCGCCGTAATACCCGAAATGGCATCCAGGAGCCTGTTCTGCATGTTTTTATCGTACTGGGAGGCCAGGTCATAGGCCCGTTCCCCCCGGGGCAGGGTCTTCCCGCTGGGAAAAAGCAGCAGGATTGCCAAAAGCCCCGCAGTCAGGGCCAGCGCCGCCAAGCAGAGCAGCGTGCCAAAAAACACCTTGATTCCCTTCATGCTCCCTGATTCTCCATCTTTCCTGCCAGAATATCCAGCAGCGCCTGATCCGGCTGAATCAGCCACCGGTCCTTCTCATAAACAAGCCGCAGCTGCACCTGACACACTTTCCGTTCCGGCTCCTGGGCAATGGCGCTTCGGGCCGCCTCCACCAGCACCTCCGAAATCAGGTCCTGGCGGAAGGAATAATCCGCGTCGTACACATCCGAAAGCTCCCGGGCCTCCACAATGCGCCGGGTTACCAGTTCCGGGGCCAGTTCCTTCATCCGCCGGGTAAGCGCATCCAGGTCCGGCACATAAAACACCGCATCCTGACAGTAGCCCCGGGGACTGAGATAGGGTTCCCCCACCAGTCCTCCGGTGAGATTTTCACAATAATGGTTCCACAGCAGCGCCGACGCGTCCTGGCCTTCCCCCTCCGGCAGAATCAGCTGAGTGGTGCCATAGAGAAAATCGCAGCCCTTTTGGAAATCTCCGGTACTGAGGGTTTCCACCAAGGCCGATGCCGCCGCCCGGGCACCGGGCTCTGACCACAGGAGCTTTGCCGGCCGGGAGTCGGCGGTCATGCCCATGTACAGCGCCGCCGCGGCAGCCGGGACTGCCAGCAGAAGGCTCAGCACGCTGAAGAATCTGTTGCTTTTCATCTTTGGCCGGGCCTCCTCTCTGCCACGGAATTAACATAACGTTTCCATTTATTATACACAAGCTTCGCCGGGTGGTCAACATAATTATGTGCGTTATTTTGTGTCCGATGCAAAACGGAATTGCCGCTTCCGAAAAGCGGTGCTTTTCGGAAGCGGCGTAAATTCAGGATGGAAAATCAGTCAAAGGGGACCACTGTCAATTCCTTGGGAAAATGGTTCAGCACCTCACAGCCCGACTCCGTGATCAGCACCAGGTCCTCAATCCGAACACCGATGTTTTCCTCCGGAATGTAGATGCCCGGCTCCACGGAGAAGCACTGCCCGGGGCGGATCACCGCCTCATTGACGGCGGACACATCCCCCGCTTCGTGAACCTCCAACCCGATGGAGTGGCCGGTGCGGTGGGTAAAGTAGGGGCCAAAGCCTTTTTCGGTGATGTAGTTCCGGGCCGCGTCGTCCACATCCCGCATCCGGTTTCCGGGCTTTGCGGCGGCAATGCCCCGGCGGTTGGCCTCCAGCACCACTTCGTAGATCTCTCTTGCCCGGGGGGATGCCTCTCCCAGGAACACCGTTCGGGTCATATCGGAGCAGTAGTCATCCTTTACGCCGCCGATGTCCAGCACCACACAGTCTCCCCGCTTGCCCCGGCTGTTGTCCGGCACATGGTGGGGGTCTGCCGCGTTGCCCGCAAAGGCGGTGATGGGCTCAAAGGAGAAGCCGGTGCAGCCCGCGTCCAGATAGAGCTTCAGGAGGATCTCCCCCAGTTCCTTTTCGGTATGGTTCTCCCCCAGGCAGGCAATGAGGCGCTCCATAACCCCGTCATTGATCCGGGAGGAAACCCGCATTTTTTCCTGCTCTTCCGGGGTTTTGATGGCCCGGACCCCGTCAATGATGGGAGAAGAATTGACGCACCTGCCGTCAAACAGCTCCTGGAGCCGCAGCAGGAACCGGGCAGGCCAGTTCTTATCGATGGCAGCGGTCTTTCCCGCCGTCAGGCAGGATGCCAGGATGGCGACTCCGTCCTGGGTATCGTTATAATAGGTAATGGGCGCACCCAGCTCCCGGGTCTGGTGGAACAGGTCGTTGATGAAGAAGCGGTGGGCGCCATCGGTCCGCAGGAGCAGCGCCAGCATCCGCTCACCGGGCTCGATCCGTGCGCCGGTGAGATAAAAAATCACCGCCGGGTCGGAAACAATCAGCTGGGAAACGCCCTGCTTCTCCATTGCGGAAAGGACATTCTGAAGTTTGGTTTGATTCATGGCAAATTCCTTCTTTTGTGTTGGATGGATATATGATAGCATCGTTTTTTCGGTTTTTCAATCGGAAAAGAAGGAGTTAGCTCAATTGACAATTGACAATGAACAATTGACAATTATGGTATCCCTTCGGGATGATTGAAATAATTATATTAGAAATTCGTATCTATTCAGTAGCCACGGTTTTTTGTCGTAAAAAGTTTGGGATATGGCCGAAGAAACCGGGGGATTGCACTCAAGAGCATTCCCTTCGGTCACCACACCAGCCTGCGGACTGGTTCGCAATGACACAGGCGACTGAATGGCTACAGAAATTCTGGAAAATCTTCGAAAACTTCTGGTTTAAAAGGCTATTTTATTCATCCCCGGAGGGGATTCCTCAACTGTCAACTGTCAACTGTCAACTGAGATAAAGTTCCCTTTCTCCGCCAACGGATCAGAGCCGCCTGGGACCAGGCGGCTCTGGGGATGTAAAATTTATCGTTCCTCCCGGAAGTAGGGCACACCCAAGCTTTCGGGGGGCTGATTCTCCCGCTTGTTGCGCATGGAGGTCAGCACCAGTACCAGGATGGTAACCAGGTAGGGCAGCATCTTGTACAGCTCCTTCACCGCCAGGAAGGTGCCGGTGGGGATGAACAGATACAGAATATACAGGCCGCCAAAAAGCATGGAGCTGAGGATGCCCACATTGGGCCGCCAGATGGTAAAGATCACCAATGCGATTGCCAGCCAGCCCCGGTCGCCGAAGCCATTGTTGGACCAGACGCCGCAAGCGTAGTCCATAACGTAGTACAGGCCGCCCAGGCCCGCAATCATGGAACCGATACAGGTTGCCACATACTTATAGCGGGTGATGTTGATGCCTGCCGCGTCGGCGGTAGCAGGGCTCTCCCCCACCGCCCGGAGCTGTAGGCCAACCCGGGTCTTCTTCAGCACATAGGAGGAAATCAGCGCGATGGCAATGGCGGCATAGGCCAGGAAGCCGTAGGACAGAAAGAGCTTGCCGAATACGCCGGTGGACTCCGCAAAGGGCAGGGTCTTCCGGAAGTAGCCGGAGGTGGCCGTCAGCGCGATAGAGGGAACCTCCGCGCCGGTAAGCTTGATGAGCGAGCCGCCAAAGAAGTTGCCGAAGCCCACGCCGAAGGTGGTCATGGCCAGGCCGGTCACATTCTGGTTTGCCCGCAGAGTAACGGTCAGGAAGCAGTACAGAAGGCCCATGAGAAGGCTGCCAACCAGGCAGCAAACCAGAGGAATGAGCACCGCCAGAAAGCCGTTGGACGCCCCCGCCTGCTCATAGAAGAACGCTCCGATGACGCCGCAGATGCCGCCTACATACATGATGCCCGGAATACCCAGATTCAGGTTGCCGGATTTTTCCGTCAGGGTCTCGCCGGTGGAGCCGAAGAGCAGGGGGATACTCTGCATCACCGCACGGGGGAAGAACGCAACAAGATCGAACATTTATGCCTGCTCCTTTCCATTGTTTTTCAGGAAATCCAGTCTGTAGCTGATGAAGAACTCACTGCCGATGATAAAGAACAGGATAATGCCTGTGAGAATATCGCCGAAGGAGTGGTTCAGGCCGTAGATGGTGGAGATTTCCGCCGCGCCCCGACCGAGGAACACCAGCAGGAAGCTTGTGAAAACCATACCGAAGGGATTGAACTTGGCAAGCCAGGCAACCATAACGGCGGTAAAGCCCCGGCCGCCGGCGATGGTGGTGGTGATGGTATGATCGGTGCCGCCCACCAGCAGCAGACCCGCCAGACCGCAGATGGCGCCGGAGAGCATCATGGTGCGCACAATCACCTTCCCCACGGGGATGCCCACATACCGGGCGGTACGCTCACTTTCGCCCACCACCGCAATCTCATAGCCCTGCTTGGAGCGGGCCAGATAGAAATACATTACCACTACCAGAACGGCCACAATCAGAATGTTCAGCAGATATTTGTATGAGCCGATCTGGGGCAGCCATCCGGCCTGGGTGGACTGGTTGATAATGCCGATTTTGCCCGCGCCCTTGGGCACTTCCCAAACGATGACAAAAAAGGCAACCAGCTGGGTGGCCACGTAATTCATCATCAGGGTAAACAGGGTCTCGTTGGTGTTCCACTTGGCCTTGCAGATGGCAGGGATTCCGCCCCAGACCGCGCCTGCCGCCATGGCGGAAACCGTCATAACGCAAATCAGCAGCCAGTTGGGGAGCTTGTCCCCCAGCAGGATCATGCAGGCCGCGGTAGCCAGGCCGCCGATCAGGATCTGGCCCTCGCCGCCCACGTTCCAGAAGCGCATTTTAAACGCGGGGGTGACCGCCAGGGAGACGCACAGAAGGATTGCCAGGTTCTGGCCCAAAATCCACATCTTCCGCTTGGAGCCGAAGGCGCCCTGAAACATGGTCTTATACACGCCCAGGGGATTTTCCCCGGTAAGGGCCGTGGTCACAAAGGCACAGACCACCAGCGCCAGCAGGATTGCCGTTCCCCGGATGGCCCAGGCCCCGTACCAGGGCAGATTGTCCCGCTTGGAAATGTGCAGCACAGGGCCGCTGTTCTTTTTAGCCATTGGTCTTTCCTCCCAAACGCGTCATCATCATGCCCACTTCCGGCTTCTGGGCGCTGCGGCCATCCACAATGCCGCTGACCTTGCCGCCGCAGAGCACCAGGATCCGGTCGCACAGCTCCAGCAGCACATCCAGGTCCTCGCCCACAAATACCACGGCCACACCGGCCTTCTTCTGCTTGTTGATCAGATCATAAATGGTGTAGGAGGAATTGATGTCCAGGCCCCGCACCGCATAGGCCGTCAGCAATACCGTAGGCGCGGCGGCAATTTCCCGGCCAACCAGCACCTTCTGCACGTTGCCGCCGGAGAGCCGGCGCACCGGGGTGGAAACGCCGGGGGTATTGACCTCCAGCTCCTTTACCACGTTCTCTGCCAGGCGTTTGGGCTCCTTCCGGTTGGTAAACCAGGACCGGCCCTTGCGGAAGGACCGCAGCATCATGTTGTCGGTCAGATCCATGGAACCAACCAGGCCCATACCCAGCCGGTCCTCGGGAACAAAGGAAAGGGAAACACCCATGGCGGCAATGGCTGTGGGGTCCTTGCCGATGAGCTCTTCCCGGGTGCCGTCATCCTTCACATAGCAAATGGAACCGCTCTCGGTTTTCTGAAGACCGGCAATGGCCTCCAGGAGCTCCTTCTGGCCGCAGCCGGAGATACCGGCAATGCCCAGAATCTCCCCGGATTTGGCGGTAAAGGTCACATCCTCCAGCTTCAGAGTGCCCTCGGCATCCCGCACGGTCAGATTTTTCACTTCGATCCGGGGCTGGGGATTCACAGGCTCCGGGCGCTCAATGTTCAGGGTTACGGGCCGGCCCACCATCATATTGGTCATATCCTGGGCAGAGGTTTTCTTCGTCTCCATGTCGCCCACGAACTGGCCATGGCGCAGAATGGCTACCCGGTCGGACAGCTCCTCCACCTCGTGCATCTTGTGGGTGATGATGACAATGGCCTTGCCGTCATCCCGCATGGCCCGCAGAACCGCAAAGAGCTTTTCGGTCTCCTGGGGCGTCAGCACGGCGGTGGGCTCATCCAGAATCAGGATGTCCGCGCCCCGGTAGAGCACCTTGACGATTTCCACGGTCTGCTTCTGGGAAACGGACATATTGTAGATCTTCTGGTTGGGATCCACGTCAAAGCCGTAGGCATCACAGATTTCCTGGACCCTTTGGGCCACCTTGTTCATATCCAGCCGTCCCGGCTCCTTCAGGCCCAGAACGATATTCTCGGCGGCGGTGAGCACGTCCACCAGCTTAAAATGCTGATGAATCATACCGATGCCGTAGGAGAACGCATCTCTGGGAGAACGAATCAGGGCTTCCTTCCCGTTGATAAAAATTTTGCCATCATCCGGAAAGTAGATGCCGGAGAGCATATTCATCAGGGTTGTTTTGCCGCTGCCGTTTTCGCCCAGCAGGGCCAGAATCTCTCCCTTGTAGATGTCCAGCCACACCCGGTCATTTGCCAGGGTGGAGCCAAAGCGTTTGGTGATGTCCCGCATCTGAACCGCGGCGCGTTTTTCTTCCAAAAAGCTCACTCCTTTTTTCAAATGCCTTCCCCTGGGGGAAGGTGCCCCCGCAGGGGGCGGATGAGGGGCGGTACTCGGTACGAATTCCGCCTCGACCCATTTTTCAGCCGTTTCCGGCCCCTCTTCCGACTCGCTTGAGCTCGCCACCTTCCCCCAGGGAAGGCTTTGGGGGCAGGAATGCCGCAAAGGGCAGCGCGGCGAACGTTCACTGCGCTGCCCTTTGCAGCATTCCCAGGGCTCCCGAAGGAGCCCTGGGTGAATCATCAGAATGCGGTATCCAGCAAGTTGATGCCGTCAATACCTACGTTGAAGTAGGGGGCGGAGCGCTTGGCAGACTCGTTGAAGTAGCCGTTCTCCACAACCTCGGTATCGGGGGTGTAGTCAGGATCGGTATCCACATCGGCCATGTAGCTGTCCAGGGTCTTGCCGTCTACGGTGAAGGTGGAGACGTCGAAGACATGCAGCTTGCCGGACTCGATGTCGGCCTTCACCTCGGCCAGCTTTTCAGCGGTGCCGGCAGCGCAGGCGGCCTCGTTGATGTCGGTCAGCACAACGGAGCCGCTGGAGATGGTGCCGGTCCAGTCGGCAGCAATAGCCTCACCATTCTTTACGCAGTTGACGACGTACTCGTAGTAGGGCGCCCAGTTGATCCGGGAGGACACCAGGAAGGTGTTGGGGCAGGCGGCGATGGTGGAGCCGTTGTAGGACACGTTGGGCACACCGGCGGTCTCGCAGGCAGTGGGGGCGCCCATGGAGTCGGCATGCTGAGAGATGAGCTTGGCGCCGTTGCCGATCAGTCTGTTGGCAGCTTCCTTCTCGGCAGTCTCGTCATACCAGGAACCGGTGAAGGTGACATCCATGGTCACGGTGGGGCAGACGGACTTGGCGCCCAGGTAGAAGCTGGTGTAACCGGACTGAACCTCGGCGTAGGTGAAAGCGCCGACGTAGCCCATCTTGGCTTCCTCAGCGGTGAACGCGCCGTTTTCGATCATTTCATTCAGCTTCAGGCCGGCCACAACGCCTGCCAGGTAACGGCCCTCGTAGATGGCAGCGAAGGCATTGTGGTAGTTGCTCAGGCCCTCGGTGTGGGCCTTGGTGCCGGTGGCATGGCAGAACTGGACCTCGGGGAACTCCTTGGCAGCCTGGATCAGGTAATCCTCATGGCCGAAGGAATCGGCGAAGATGATGTTGCAGCCCGCATCGGCCAGCTCGCAGGCGGCATCGTAGCACTCCTGGCCTTCGGGGATGTTGGTGCGGGAGATATACTGATCTTCGCTCAGGCCCAGGTTGGCCACGGCTTCCTTGACGCCGTTCATGAAGTTCAGGTCGTAGGTGGAGTTTTCGTCGTGCAGGAAGATGAAGCCCAGCTTCACGTCTGCAACGGGAGCGGCAGCCTCAGTCTCAGGGGCAGCAGCCTCGTCATTTGCCGCGGGAGCAGCAGTGGTGGCAGCGGGAGCCTCGGTCTTGCTGCCGCAGGCAGCCAGGCCCAGGACCATAACAAGAACCAGTGCCAGAGAAAGAATCTTTTTCATTTTCTGTTTTCCTCCTAAAAGAATTATGTGTAAATTGCATCTGCAATTGACAACCAAGCATATACCATACCCGGGATGGCCCCACCGGTCAGCCGGCCGGTCCGCAACGACAGATTGGTTACTTACGGAAGGTGATGGCGTCGTCGGTCATGGTCTCCACAATGGCCAGGGATTCTACCCGGATGCCCTTGGCCCGGAGGGCGTCGCCGCCGCCCTGGCACCCCTTTTCAATGGCAATGGCCGCACCCACGGTTTCCGCGCCGGCCTGATGAATCAGGTCCGTCAAGCCGATCAGCGCCTTGCCGTTTGCCAGGAAATCATCCACCAGCAGCACCTTGTCCTCAGGCCGCAGATAATCGCTGCTGACCACGATGGTATAATCGGTGCCATGGGTAAAGGAGTGAACAACGGAGGTGTAAACCGCGCCGTCTACATTGCTGGACTTGTGCTTTTTGGCGAAAACCAGGGGCACGCCCAGCTCCATTGCCACCGCCGTGGCAATGGCAATGCCGGAGGACTCAATGGTCAGAACCTTGTTTGCCCCGCAGTCTTTGTAGAGGGCGGCAATTTCCTTTGCCATATCCGCCAGGAAGGCAGTATCAATCTGCTGATTCAGGAAGGATCCCACCTTGAGGACGCCACCGGGAAGCACCTTGCCTTCCTTCAGAATCTTTTCTTCCATCGCTTTCATGGGGGGTCCTCCTCTGTTAAAAAATGAAATCCGCGGGCCACCCAGTGTTCACCCACGGAAACAGCAATCGCCTTCCAAAACCAGAGTATTCAGGCAGCGGAACGCGATTGATCTTTCACCAATGGTCACAACTTTTGGCGTTGCGGTAGAAACTTTCGGGCCATATAACCGAAATTACATCAGCTTTCTTTACTTGTCGGATTCATGTTATCCCAAAAGCATCCATTTGTCAACACACCGGCCGGCTCTTATGTTATTTTTTCGGTTTTAGACAAAAATCCACGTTTTCTATGGGTTTTTTTGATGAAAAATAAGGCCGGAGCCAAAAATTTGTTCCTCTGAAAAGCGGCGTTCTTTCCCTTGTAAAACCCGGACCGATGGGTTATAATGACAAAAACGAAAAGGAGACCGGCTATGGAATACAATAAGAGCATCCGGGATATGGTTCCCGGTGATAAGGTAGAGGGCTTTTACTTACTGAAGGAGGCATACCAGAAGGTATCTTCCAACGGCAAACCCTTTCTCAGCGCCGTGATTGCCGATAAAACCGGCACCATAGATGTGAAGGTATGGGACTACAGCGGCCCGGTTGGCGCCCCGGAGGATATCGGCAGAATCATCAAGGTTCGGGGCGATGTGTCGGAATTCAAAGGAAGTCCCCAGCTGAGCCTTTCCAATGTACGAATGGCGCTGCCGGAGGATAGCTGTGACACCTCCCGTCTGGTTGCCGTAGCCCCCATTGACCAGGACCAGACTTTGGCAGAGGTCCGCGGGCTGATTGCCTCCCTGGAAGATCCGGACTACCGCCTGGTTGCCCAGACCATGCTGGACCGGCACCTGGAAGCCTTCCGCAGCATCCCCGCCGCAAAAAGCGTACACCACAGTTTTCTGTCCGGTCTTCTGATGCACACCGGCAATATGCTGAAGCTGGCAGATTTTCTCGCCGGGCTCTATCCCCAGATCATCGACCGGAATCTGCTGGTCACCGGCACCCTGCTCCATGACTTCGCAAAAGAGACGGAATTCCGGTTTTCCGATCTTGGCATTGTCACCGACTATTCTCTCAAGGGTCAGCTTTTGGGCCACCTGGTCATGGGCGCCCAGGAGGTAGCCGCCGTCTGCCGGGAGCTGGGAACTCCGGAGGAAAAGAGCCTGCTTATACAGCATATGATCCTGTCCCACCACGGAGAGCCGGAGTTCGGTGCCGCCGTTCGCCCCAGCTTCGCGGAAGCGGAGCTGCTGAGCTACATTGACCTTGTAGACAGCCGGATGGAAATCTACGCGGAAGCACTGCCTGCCGTTCCCGAAGGAACCTTCTCCAGCCGGATCTTCGCGCTGGACAAACGGATTTACCGGCATAAGTGAACATCAGGGCCGCTGACGAAATGTCAGCGGCCCTGATGTTTTGCGGCGCAATCGAATTTGAGCTATGCGTGTGGAAATATGCTCTGTGTCAACGAAAACGCCCCCTGCCGGATGGCAGGGGGCGCGAAAAACCGTTATCAAAGGCTGAAATTATTCAGCAACCTCGGTAACAACACCGGAACCGACGGTACGGCCGCCTTCACGGATGGCGAAACGCAGGCCCTTCTCGATAGCGATGGGGGTGATCAGCTCAACGTTCATAACAACGTTGTCGCCGGGCATGCACATCTCAGTGCCTTCGGGCAGGGTGATGATGCCGGTAACGTCGGTGGTACGGAAGTAGAACTGAGGACGATAGTTGTTGAAGAAGGGAGTGTGACGGCCGCCTTCTTC
>JAGAQA010000023.1 GCA_017622995.1 Oscillospiraceae bacterium | reverse complement strand
TGTCGGGGAGATGCCTTCCCCTGGGGGAAGGTGCCCCAGTGCGCACACTGGGGCGGATGAGGGGCGGAACCAGGTAAGTTGTACCGCCCCACACCCGTCTCGCTGCGCGAGCCACCCTCTCCCAGGAGAGGGCTTCGGCCCAACAACTCCCAATTTGGCGGGCGGGAAGAAAGGCGTGACCATTCGTCACGCCTTTATCCTATCGTGTCTTATGAACAATGCCTGAAGGCGGTGCTCTATGCTTCCAGGAGAAACGCCCGGAGGCAGTTGGGTCTGGGAAAGTCCTTTTTCCCCAGGCCGGTGCCCTGTCTGATCAGCCGTCCCTCAGGGCAATCCCCATAACGGGAAACAAACCTGCCCACCAGAGCCGCGCCGGTGGGGGTACACAGCTCCCCTTCCACATCCCCCTTCTCTCTGGGGATGCCCTGAAGCAGCAGCGCCGTTGCCGGGGCGGGCACCTCAAGAATGCCGTGGGCGCAATGAACCTTCCCGTAGCCCGTATGGACCGGGGAGGCAAGAATCGCGTCTGCCCCCAGCTTTTCCAGCAGGAAGCACACGGCGCTCACATCCGCCACCGCGTCCATGGCCCCCACCTCGTGAAAGTGGACCTGGGTAACGGGCTGTCCGTGGACCTCTGCTTCCGCCCGGGCAATGCGCTCATAGACGGCTCCGGCCTGTTCCTTTACGGCAGCGGAGGCCCGGAGGTGATCCAGAATCCCCTGGATGTCCGTCAGGGTGCTGTGGTGGTGATGGTGGTGCCCATCCTCCTCTTCCCCCTGGACGGTGACCCGCATATAGGTGCCGGAAACGCCTTTTCTCTCCTGCTTTTCGGCTTCGAACCGCACCCCGGGGATGCCCAGGGCATTCAGCTGGCCCAGGGTTTCTTCCGGGTCCTCCGTCAGTTCCAGCAGGGCAGCCGTGAGCATATCCCCCGCGGCGCCCATGGATAAATCAAAATACAGTGTTTTCATACAGGCTCATAAAAGGTGTCGGGATGGTTCCGGTCAAAAACCTCGTTGCAGGTCATCACCGTAACCAGATTCTCGGTGTCACTGAGGTTGATGATGTTGTGGGTCCAGCCGGGGATCATGTGGACGGCCTCGATCTTGTCGCCGCTGACCTCAAATTCCACCGTCTCTCCCGTGTTGATGTTCCGCTCCTGAATCAGGCCGTGGCCCTGAACCACGATGAACAGCTCCCACTTGGAGTTGTGCCAGTGCTGGCCCTTGGTGATGCCGGGCCGGGAAATGTTGATGCTGACCTGGCCGCAGTCCCGGGTGTGCAGCAGCTCCGTAAAGCTGCCCCGGTCATCCACGTTCATGCGCAGGGGGTATTTGAATTTGTCCGCGGGCAGGTAGGTCAGGTACAGGGAATACAGCTTCTTGGCGAAGGAGCCCTGGGGCATTTCCGGCATCATCAGGGTCTCCGGCTGGGCCTTGAACCGCTGCAAAAGCGCCACAATCTCGCCCAGGGTAGCCTTATGGGTCACGGGAACACAGCAAAACCGGCCTTTGGGATCCGGCACCGTGTCCACGCCGTCGAACTCGCAGTGTACCTCCTTGCCTTCCAGCAGGTCGAACATACCCTCCACCAGATCATCGATGTAGAGCAGCTCCAGCTCCGTGTTGGGATCGTTGACGGTAAAGGGCTGGTCGTTGGCCACAGCCCAGCAGAAGGTGGACACGGCAGAGTTATACTTTGGGCGGCTGTGGCCCATCAGGTTTGGGAACCGGTATACGGCCACCCTGGCCCCGGTCTGCCGGGCATACGCAAAGAACAGGTCCTCCCCTGCCTTTTTGCTGCGGCCATACTCCGAGTTGCCAAACCGGCCCGCAAGCGTGGCCTGAATGGAGGAGGACAGCATAATGGGGGCCTTGTTTTCGTACTTTTGGAGGGTTTCCAGCAGGGTGGAGGCAAAGCCGAAGTTGCCCTTCATAAAATCCTCCGGATTTTCCGGCCGGTTGACCCCCGCCAGATTGAAGACAAAGTCCGCTTTCCGGCAGTATTCCTCCAGCTCCTCCCGGGTGGAAGACACCTCGTATTCGTAAATCTCCTCAATATGAAGGTTGGGACGGGTTTTGTTCTTGCCGTCCCGGATGTTTTTCAGGTTGTTCACCAGGGCGGTTCCCACCATCCCCCTGGCACCGGTGACCAGAATATTCATGGCTCAGCTCTCCTTCCGCCAGACCATCTTGTTGACCACGCCGACGTAGCTCTGGATGATCTTGACCACCTTATCGGATACGTTTTCATCCACATAGTCGGGTACCGGCAGGCCCCAGTGACCGTCCCGGACCATTTCCACCGCCACATCCACAGCCTGCAGCAGACCCTTTTCCTCGATGCCGGAGAGGATAAAGCCCGCCTTGTCCAGACTTTCGGGCCGCTCGGTGGAGGTGCGGATGCACACCGCCGGGAAGGGATGACCCACGGAGGTAAAGAAGCTGCTCTCCTCCGGCAGAGTGCCGGAATCGGAGACCACGCAGAAGGCGTTCATTTGCAGGCAGTTGTAGTCGTGGAAGCCCAAGGGCTCATGGGGAATCACCCGTCTGTCCAGCCGGAAGCCGGTGGCCTCCAGCCGCTTCCGGGACCGGGGATGGCAGGAGTAGAGGATGGGCAGATCGTATTTTTCCGCCATCTGATTCACCGCGTTGAACAGGGATAGGAAATTCTTTTCCGTATCGATGTTTTCCTCCCGGTGGGCAGACAGGAGGATATACTTCCCCTTCTGAAGCCCCAGCCGGGCATGAATGTCCGAAGCCTGGATTTTGGGCAGGTTCTGGTGCAGCACCTCTGCCATGGGGGAGCCGGTCACATAGGTCCGCTCTTTGGGGAGTCCCGTATCGGCCAGATACCGGCGGGCGTGCTCGGAATAGGCCATGTTCACGTCGGAGATGATGTCCACAATCCGGCGGTTGGTCTCCTCCGGCAGGCACTCGTCCTTACAGCGGTTTCCGGCCTCCATGTGGAAAATGGGAATGTGCAGCCGCTTGGCGCCGATGACGGAAAGGCAGCTATTGGTATCGCCCAGCACCAGCACCGCGTCGGGCCTGATTGCCGCCATGAGCTGGTAGCTTCTGGCAATGATGTTGCCCATGGTCTCCCCCAGGTCCGCGCCCACCGCGTCCAGATAGACCTCCGGGTCCTGAAGGCACAGGTCGTGGAAGAAAACACCGTTCAGATTGTAGTCGTAGTTCTGCCCTGTGTGGGCCAGGATCACATCAAAATACTGCCGGGTCTTGTTGATCACCGCTGACAGACGGATGATTTCCGGCCGGGTGCCCACAATGATCAGCAGCCTCAGCCGCCCGTTTTCTTTCCAATGAACGTCCTTAAAATCCAACATAACCACAGTCTCCTCATTCTATGATTCTACGGCTATTATACCAGATTACGGCCCAATTGCAACCGGAAAGCCGAGAGAGGCATGGGACCAAAAAACGGAAAACCCGACAACCGAAACAGTTGTCGGGTTTTTCATGGTGACCCGTACGGGAATCGAACCCATGTTACCGCCGTGAAAGGGCGGTGTCTTAACCGCTTGACCAACGGGCCTGGTAGCGGCAATCTGATTCGAACAGATGACATACCGGGTATGAACCGGCTACTCTACCAACTGAGTTATGCCGCCATGTGGTCAACGCAATTTCGGCACCGCCGAAACAGCTTCTGTATTATACCCGAAGGCCCCCTATTTGTCAAGGGTTCATTTGTATTTTTTTAGAAAATATCGGGAATGCTTCCCCCGAGGTGAAGGGAATGACAATCGAAACCATCCCCATGTTTTTGCTGGGAGGCGCCGGTTATGTGGGCATTGAACTGTTGTACCGGGGCAGAAGCCACATCAGTATGTTTCTTGCCGGAGGGGTGTGTTTTCTGCTGCTGGGAAAGCTGGAAACACACCGGCCCAGGCTCCCCGGCATCCTGCGGCCGGTGACTGGTGCCGGGGTGATTACCATGGTGGAGCTGGCGGCAGGGATGCTGTTCAACCGGGACTACTCCGTATGGGATTACCGGGGCATCCCCGGAAACTATC
Source organism: Oscillospiraceae bacterium (assembly GCA_017622995.1). Lineage (GTDB taxonomy): Bacteria > Bacillota > Clostridia > Oscillospirales > Oscillospiraceae > Faecousia. The sequence continues at coordinate 34,849 of JAGAQA010000023.1, read as the reverse complement.
TGGGCCAGATCTGCCCCCGGTTTTTCCTGCTGTGGATTCCCATGGCCTGGGCCGCCGGAAAGCTGTATGTGATTGCCCAAACCCGGCTGCGAAAGCTTGGCTTTGGGGAAGCATAGGGGGCTGTTAATTGACAATTGGGCTTTTCTACCAAGCACCTATTCAAACAGGACTGCCGTACTTTCACGCGCGGCAGTCCTGCTTGTTATTTCTGTACTTTTCTGAGAATCAAGCCCACTGCCAGGCCCAGGGCGGCGGGGAGGATCCAGCCCAGGCCAAGACTGAACAGGGGCACATTTCCCCGGACCCAGGTCAGAAGCCCCGTCAGCTTCAGCGCTTCCTGGGCGCCTGCGGGCAGTGCGTTCAAAAGGTCCAGCACCGCGGCCGCCAGGGTAAAGGCAGTAACGCTGACATACACCCGCCGGTCATTTCCGAAGAAGCTGCCGCACAGGGTCAGCAGAATCAGGGTGATGGCCAGAGGGTACAGGAACATCAGCACCGGAATGGACACGGTGATGATCTGGGTCAGGCCCAGATTGGAAACCATCAGGGGGAAGAGGCTGAAGAGAACGGTCCAGTGCCGGTAGGGAACCCTGGGGCACAGAAGGGAGAAGGTCTCGGCGCAGGAGGTGACCAGACCGATGGAGGTTTTGAGACACGCCAGGGTCACCGTGGCCGCCAGAATGATCTGACCAAAGGCGCCGAAATAGTGGGCCGCGATCTGGGTCAGGGCAATGCCGCCGTTTTCGCTGGTGGGGTAGACGCCCCGGCTGGCAGCACCCATCACGGTAATCAGCGCGTAGATGACGGCCATCAGCAGGCTGCTGAAAATACCAGCCCGGAAGGAATTCCCCGCCACGTCCCCGGCATTTTCAATGCCCAGATCCTTGATGACCTGCACAATGGTGATGCCGAAGGCCAGGGCCGCCAAAATGTCCATGGTATTGTAGCCTTCCAGAAAACCGGTGATAAAGGCCTGGGTCTCATAATTCCCTTCCGGCGGCAGCTCCCGGAGCCCTGCCATGGGATTTGCCAGGGAGGCAATCACCAGCAGGAACAAAAACACCAGAAACACCGGATTGATGATCTTGCCTACATAAGTAAGTATGCCGTTGGGCCGCAGGGAAAACCAGAGCACCAGGGCAAAAAAGGCGACGGAAAACAGCAGCAGCCAGAGCCTTGCCTGCCCCTCACTGACCAGGGGCGCCACGCCAACGGTAAAGGAGGTGGAGGCGCATCTGGGAATGGCGAAAAAGGGACCGATGGTCAGATACAGCAGGCAGGAGAAGAACAGGCCGTAGCCCTTGCCCACCCGGCCCGCCAGCTGGGCCAGGCTTTCACTGCGGGAGATGGCCATGGCCGCAATGGCCATCAACGGAAGGCCCACTGCCGTAATGCAGAAACCCAAAATGGCCACCGGAGAGCTGCTGCCCGCCATCTGGCCCATGTGTACAGGGAAAATCAGATTCCCGGCCCCAAAAAACAACCCAAACAGCAGACTTGCTACCGCCGCGGTTTCCCTCACAGACAGTTTACGTTTCATACATATCCCTTCCTTCCGTTTGTCCGCAATGTGTGGACTAAATCATTTTGAGTATACCATATGCGGTCCCGAAATGTAAACAATTATTTATCATTTCCCCCAAATATCTTATTCGGCAATACTTTTCCCCCTGTTTTTCTTTGAAGCCTGTCCATGTTCTGCGTACAAACGTCTCCGCAGGCTTCCCTTGTATCCGCTGGGTTTCATTTTCAAATATACCGTATATTATACATCCATTTTCTCATTTTCCTTGTCAAAACAACGAATTTCGCCCGTTCTTTCCCGTTTTGTTTTATGCACGCATACAAATCATTTTGCCTCAAGGACCATTTTGTATAATTATGCTTGACATATTTATGCAATTCGTATATATTCATCACATCAATGAATAATATTCGCCCCTTGGAGGTAATTGACATGAACAAGGATCAAATTAAAAAAGTTGTGCTGGCTTACTCCGGCGGTTTGGACACTTCCGTTATCATTCCCTGGCTGAAGGAGAATTACAATAACTGTGAGGTCATCGCCGTCTCCGGCAACGTGGGGCAGGCCGACGAGCTGGAGGGTCTGGAAGAGAAAGCCCTGAAAACCGGCGCCAGCAAGCTCTATGTGCTGGATCTCACCGAGGAATACGCCGCCGACTACATCATGCCCTGCCTGAAGGCCGGCGCCGTATATGAGGAATACCTGCTGGGCACCAGTCACGCCCGCCCCTGCATCGCCAAGGGTCTGGTGGACATCGCCATCAAGGAAGGCGCCGATGCCATCTGCCACGGCTGCACCGGCAAGGGCAACGATCAGGTTCGGTTCGAGCTGGCCGTCAAGCATTTTGCCCCCAATATGCCCATCATCGCCCCCTGGCGGGAATGGACCATCAAATCCCGGGAAGAGGAGATCGAGTACGCGGAGGCCCACAACGTGCCCCTGAAGATCAGCCGGGAAACCAACTACTCCAAAGATAAGAACCTGTGGCACCTGAGCCACGAGGGCCTGGACCTGGAGGACCCGGGCAATGAGCCCCAGTACGAAAAGCCCGGCTTCCTGGAGATGTCGGTAAGCCCTCTGAATGCCCCGGATGTGCCCACCTATGTGACCATCGACTTTGAAAAGGGTGTGCCCGTAGCCGTGGACGGTGAGAAGCTGACCCCCAAGGGCGTGATCCTGAAGCTCAACCAGCTGGGCGGCGCCAACGGCATCGGTTTACTCGACATTGTGGAAAACCGGCTGGTGGGCATGAAGTGCAGAGGCGTCTACGAGACCCCCGGCGGCACCATCCTCTACAAGGCCCACAGCGTTCTGGAAACCCTGTGTCTGGACAAGATGACCATGCACGAAAAGCAGAAAATCGCCATCACCTTCGCGGAGCTGGTATACAACGGTCAGTGGTTCACCCCTCTGCGGGAGGCCCTGTCCGCTTTCGTGGACAAGACCCAGGAGGTGGTCACCGGTACCGTCAAGCTGAAGCTCTATAAGGGCAACATCATCAATGCCGGCGTCTGGAGCCCCAACTCCCTGTACTCCGAGGAAATCGCCACCTTCGGTGAAAGCGACTACAACCAGAAAGACGCCGAGGGCTTCATCAACCTCTACGGTCTGCCCATCAAGGTTCAGGCCATGGTGAACGGGAAGAAGTAAGCCTTCGTAACCCGCCATTGAGCGATTGTGCGGCCCGGTGTTTATGGGCAAACGGGTGAATTGGGAATTTGGCGGGCCATTTGCAGTCTGCGCCGAAGGCGCCTTGCCTCTCCCTATGGGAGAGGTGCCCCCTATGGGGGCGGAGAGGGCCCTCTCAGTCACGGCTTACGCCGTGCCAGCTCCCCCAAAGGGGGAGCCAAGAGCGCCTACCCACAAATCCTTATTTCCCCCCTGCTCTCCGCGGGGCCGAAATCTGAACGAAAGGACGATCCCCATGAAACTATGGGCAGGACGGACCGACGGTGTGACCAGCCGTCTGGCAGACGACTTCAATTCCTCCCTCCCCTTTGACAGCCGGATGTATGTTCAGGACATCACCGGCTCCCAGGCCCATGCCGCCATGCTGGGGTCCTGCGGGATCCTGACCCAGGAGGAGGCGGACACCCTGATCGAGGGCCTGCAGGGCATTTTGGAGGACCTGAACAGCGGCAAGCTGGCCTTCAACATGGACTGCGAGGACATCCATATGTTCGTGGAGCAGGAGCTGACCCAGCGGCTGGGGGATGTGGGCAAAAAGCTTCACACCGCCCGGAGCCGAAACGATCAGGTGGCCCTGGATCTGCGGCTGTACCTGCGAAATCAGACAGACGAGATTACATCGCTCATCCGTGGGCTGCTGGAGGTTCTGACAGAGAAGGCGCAGACCTACAAAGCCGCCATTCTCCCGGGCTACACCCATATGCAGCGGGCTCAGCCCGTGACCTTCGGGCACCACCTGATGGCCTATGCCATGATGCTGCTGCGGGATCTGGACCGGCTTTCCGACTGCCGGAAACGCATCAATATCTCCCCCATCGGCTCCTGCGCCCTGGCAGGCACCACCTACCATACCGACCGGGTGATGGAGGCCAATCTCCTGGGCTTTGACGATGTGTGCCGCAACAGCATGGACGGGGTCTCCGACCGGGATTTCTGCATTGAATTTCTAAGCTGCCTGGCGGTTCTCATGATGCACCTGTCCCGCTTTTCCGAGGAAGTGATCCTCTGGTGCAGCTGGGAATTCCGGTTTGTGGAGCTGTCCGACGCCTACACCACTGGCTCCTCCATCATGCCCCAGAAAAAGAACCCGGATATGGCCGAGCTGGTCCGGGGCAAAACCGGAAGGGTCTACGGCGACCTGATGGGGCTGCTCACCACCATGAAAGGGCTGCCTCTGGCCTACAACAAGGATATGCAGGAGGACAAGGAAGGGGTCTTCGATGCCTGCGACACCGTTCAGATGTGCCTGAAGGTGTTCACGGAAATGCTCCGGGGTATGCAGGCAAAGGAAGAGAATATGCTTCTGGCCGCCCAAAAGGGCTTTATCAACGCCACGGACCTTGCCGACTACCTGGTCCGCAAGGGGCTGCCCTTCCGCAGCGCCTATAAAATTTCCGGTGCCATCGTGGCAGACTGCATGGCAAAGGATCTGGTGCTGGAAACCTACCCCCTGGAAGACTACAGGGCCCGCAGCACACTGATAGAGTCCGATGTTTACCAGGCGGTGGACCTGAAAACCTGTGTAGAGAAACGAATCAGTCTTGGCGGAACCGGCATCGCGTCGGTGGAAAACCAGATTGCGTTTGTAAAATCAAAACTGAACTGAGAGGAAGAGAATTATGAAAAAACTGATTGCGATTGTTCTGTGTGTGATCCTGACACTGACCATGGCAGGCTGCGGCACCAAGGGTACCCCCCTGAAGAAGCTCCAAAAGGCCGGCAAGCTGGTGATTGCCACCAGCCCCGACTTCCCGCCCTTTGAGTCTCTTTCCGGAGACGGCAAGGTGGAAGGCATCGAGATCGACATTCTGGAAATCGTCTGCAAGGAACTGGGCGTAACCCTGGAGATTCAGCAGATGGACTTTGACTCCGTGCTGCCCGGTGTTCAGGCCGGCAAGTACGACATGGGCGTATCCGGTATCTCCGTCACCGAAAAGCGGCAGAAGAACGTGCTCTTCACCGAGCCCTACTGCCTGGCCGCCCAGGCCATCGTGGTAAAGGAAGGCAGCCCCATCACCGGTAAGGCCGACCTGACCGGCAAGACCGTATCCGTCCAGACCGGCACCACCGCCGAGTCCTTCTGCATGGAAAACGGCTACACCGTGAACGCCTACGCCGCCAACAACGATGCCCAGTCCGCCGTGCTTCAGGGCAAGGTAGACGCCTGGGTCATTGACGATCTGACCGCTGCCGACATGGTAAAGACCTACAATGCCCAGGGCGGCGACCAGCTGGTGATCCTGGACGAGGCCATGACCACCGAGCCCTACGCCTTTGCCATGGCCTTCGGCAGCGAGGACACCATTGCAAAGATCAATACCATTCTGGAAGGTATGCTGGCCGACGGCACCATCGCCGAAATCTTCCAAAAATACGAGGCGCCCTTCACCTCTCCTCTGAAGGGGTAATGAAATGAGCGCATGGCTGGAAAAACTGAATGAAACCTTCCTGGTAACGGGCTACTGGCACATGATGCTGGAGGGTCTGAGCAACACCGTCGTCATCACCCTGGGGGCACTGATTATCGGCGTGGTCATCGGAACCCTCATCGCCGTGGTCAAGTACTTCGCGGAAGACAGCCCCGGGCTTGCCCCCGCCGCCTGGCTGTGCGACCTGTATGTAAAGGTCATCCGGGGCATCCCTGTGGTGGTGCTGCTGCTCATCTTCTACTTCATCATCTTTTCCTCCTCCGAGGGCACCGTGGTAGCCGTACTGACCTTCGGCATCAACTCCGGTGCCTACATGGCGGAGCTGATCCGCAGCGGCATCCAGGCCGTTGACGGCGGCCAGGCGGAGGCCGGACGGAGCCTGGGACTTTCCAGACTGCAGACCATGCGGCAAATCATCTTCCCCCAGGCCATCCACTACATTCTCCCCGCCATCGGCAATGAGTTCATCGCCCTGCTGAAGGAAACCTCCGTTGCCGGTTATGTGGCCGTGGTGGACCTGACCCGGGCCGGAAATCTGGTAAGAAACAACACCTACGACGCCGTGAACCCCCTGCTGCTGGTGGCACTGACCTACCTGACACTGGTGCTGGTGCTCACTGCCGCACTGGAGCACTTTGAAAAGCGCATGAGTAAGAAATAAAGGAGCATCACCATGAAAGACCTGAAAGGCAAGAGCTTTCTGAAGCTGCTGGACTTCACTCCGGAGCAGATCCGTTCTCTTCTGGACCTGTCCGCGGATCTGAAAGCCAAGAAAAAGGCCGGCCTTCCCCACCAGCTGTGCACCGGCAAGAACATTGCCCTGCTGTTTGAGAAAAACAGCACCCGTACCCGCTGCGCCTTTGAAGTGGCAGCTTTTGACCTGGGCATGCACTGCACCTACCTGGATCCCCAGAGCTCCCAGATGGGCAAAAAGGAAAGCATTGCCGACACCGCCCGGGTCCTGGGCCGGATGTACGACGGCATCGAGTACCGGGGCTACGGCCAGGAGCTGGTAGAAACCCTGGCCAAATACGCGGGGGTTCCCGTATGGAACGGTCTGACCAACGAGTACCATCCTACCCAGGTTCTGGCGGATTTTCTGACCATTGAGGAGCACTTCGGCTCCCTGAAGGGCAAGAAGCTGGTGTTCATGGGCGACGCCCGGTTCAACATGGCCAACTCCCTGATGGTTGGCTGCGCCAAGATGGGCATGCACTTTGTGGCCTGCGCCCCGGAGAAGTATTTCCCCGACATGGAGCTGCGGGGGATCTGCGCCCAGATTGCCGCGGAAAACGGCGCCACCCTGGAATTCATCACCGATCCCATTCTGGCCACCAAGGCTGCCGATGTGATCTATACCGATGTGTGGGTCTCCATGGGTGAAAGCGACCGGGTTTGGGAGCAGCGGATTCAGGATCTTCTCCCCTATCGGGTGACGGAAAGCCTGATGAAAAACGCAGGGAAGCAGTGCCGGTTCATGCACTGCCTGCCCGCCTTCCACGATCTGGGCACCGGCATCGGCCAGCAGGTCCGGGAAAAGTTCGGCCTGACCTGCATGGAGGTTACGGATTCCGTGTTTGAAGGCAGTCAATCCATCGTCTTTGATGAAGCCGAAAACCGGATGCACACCATCAAGGCCGTCATGGCCGCCACTTTGGTATAACCCCACTTCCCCGGGATTTCCCCGGGGAAGTTTTTATTTGACTGTATGGGATTGTTCTGGTAAAATAAAGGCACTTGAGCGCAAAGGGTGGGATCAAATTGGATAGTGAAAAGCCCTTTTCCCTGGGAATTCTGGTTGGGCGGTTTCAGGTGGTCCACGCGGGCCACGAGCAGATGATCCGCACGGCCCTTTCCCTGTGCCGCCGGGTGGGCATTTTCGTCGGTTCCTCCCAGGAATCCGGCACCAGCACCAACCCCTTCCCCTATGAAATCCGGCGGCAGCTGCTGCGCAATCTCTTTGGGGACGCGGTGGAAATCTACCCCCTGCCGGACATCGGCGTGGGCAACACCGCCGCCTGGGGAGACTATGTGCTCCAGAATGTGCGCACCCGTTTCGGCTGTCTTCCGGACCTGCTGGTCTCCGGCAAGGAAAGCCGCAGACTGGACTGGTTCGACAGCGTCCAGGGCGTACGCATTGCCGAGCTCTACATTCCCAAAACCATCGCCATATCCGCTTCCCAGATGCGTATCTTTCTCATCGAGGACGACCGTGCCCGGTGGGAACGCTATGTAAGTCCGGAAAATCACGCCATGTACCCGATTCTTCGGGAGATGGCCCTGGCCTCCCAGGCGCATTCGGAGACCGAAAGTATATAAAAAGAAGGCAATTGTATGAAACTGGAACCCATTGTCACCTCCCTGCTGGACACCGATCTGTATAAATTCAACATGGATCAGGTGATCTTCCACAAGCACACGGATCTGAACGGCGAATACTATTTTAAGTGCCGCAACCAGAACACCGTATTCACCCCTGAGATGCTTCAAGAGATCAACGAGCAGATCGACCACTTGTGCTCCCTGCGTTTTACCAAAGAAGAGCTGGACTATCTGCGCTCCATTCGCTACATCAAAAGCGACTATGTGGAGTTCCTGCGGCTGTGGCACCCCATCCGGGAGTATGTTCACACCGGCCTGAGTGAAACGGGAGAGCTGATCCTCACTGTAAAGGGGCCCATGTTCAGCGCCATGCAGTTTGAAATCTATCTGCTGGAAATCGTCAACGAAGTCTATTTCCGGATGCATTTCGATTACGCCACCCTGGAGGCCTCCGCCCGGGAAAAGCTGGAGCAGAAAATCCAGGACTTCCATTCCGGGAAGTACACCTTCAATTTTGCGGAATTCGGCTGCCGCCGCCGTCTCTCCCGCCAGTGGCAGGAGGAGGCCGTGCGCAGACTGGCCCAGGAGACCCTCAACTGCGTGGGCACCTCCAATGTCTACCTTGCCTGGAAGTACAACCTGATTCCCGTGGGCACCTACGCCCATGAGTTCGTGCAGATGTACCAGGGCATTGATTCCATCCCTCTGGCCTACACCAACCACTATGCCATGGCCGACTGGTACGACGAGTACCGGGGCGACAACGGCACCGCTTTGACGGACACCATCACCACAGACCTGTTCCTGCTGGACTTTGACCGGGCCATGGTGAACAACTACTCCGGCGTCCGCCACGACAGCGGCGATCCCTACGCGTGGGGTGAAAAGATGATCCGCCACTTCGAAAAGTATGGCGCCGACCCCAAAAGCAAGGTACTGCTGTTCAGCGACGGTCTGGACTTTGACCACGCCCAAAAGCTCTACGACCACTTCAAGGACAGAACCCGGGTCTCCTTCGGCATCGGCACCTTCGTAACCAACGACACCTGCGAGGAAGCCCTGAACATTGTCATCAAGCTCCAATATGTCAACGGCAACCCGGTGGCCAAGCTTTCCGATGCCCCCGGCAAGGAGATGTGCCAGGATGAGGAGTACCTGTCCTACCTGAAGCGCTCCGTGGACTTCCGGCTGCACCGGGGAAAATAATTCAGGAGAAGCGCAACTATGAACGTTACCTTTCTTGGCACCGGCTGCGCGCTGGTGCTGAAACGATACAACACCTGCTTCCTGCTGGAGGATGGAGAAAACCGGCTGCTGGTGGATGCCGGCGGCGGCAATGAGATTCTGGTGCGGCTGGACCGGCTGAATGTGCCCGTCACCTCCCTGGGGGCTATGTTCGTCACCCACAGCCACAGCGACCACATTCTGGGCACCCCCTGGGTCATCCGGGCCGTGGCCACCGCCATGGCGGAGGAAGGCTATACCGGCACCTTTACCGTGGCCGGCTGCAGGCAGACGCTTCAGGATGTGCGCGCCATCTGCCACATGATTTTGGGCAGGAAGCTGACCAAATACTTTGACAGTCAGATTCTGTTCCGGGAGGTTTCCGACGGAGAGGAACTGACGCTGGCAGGCTTCCGGCTTACCGCCTTTGACATCGGCTCCAAAAAGATGCGGCAGTTCGGCTTCCGGCTGGCGCTGCCTGACGGCGAAATGCTGTGCTTTGCGGGAGACGAGCCCGTTAAGCCCTCCACGGAGAAGTATGCCAAACAGGCCAAATGGCTGTTCAGCGAAGCCTACTGCCTGTATGCGGACCGGGAAATCTACAAGCCCTATGAACGCAGCCATGTCACCAGCCTGGACGCCGCAAGGCTTGCCCAGGAAATGCAGGTTTCCAATATGGTCATCTACCACACCGAGGACTACGGCCCCGACCGCAAGGCCCGGATGACCCAGGAGGCAAGAACCGCCTTTGACGGCAATATCTTTGTTCCCGAGGATATGGAAACCATCGAACTGTAAAAAACGAGCCCGGACGAACGTCCGGGCTCATTTCATCGTTATTTCCACAGGCCGTCGGGGTAGAGGCCTTCCTTGGTCATGTCGGCCAGGGCCTGCACCACCACGGGCTTGTCCGCCGCGTAGGTCACACCATGCCACTTGTCCGGGGAGTAGAGCATCTGCACGGTGGCTTTCCCCTCCGTCAGCAGGGCGGTGACGGTGGAGGGCAGGAAGTATTCGCCCTTCAAGGGATTCTGCGCCAGCGCCTGATCCAGGAACGCCGGGAACCGGGCTCTGCTCTCCCGGCCAAAGCTGGGTGTAAAGCCCCACATATTCATGGAAACCGTGGCTTTTTCATCCACATCCACCCAGCTTTCGCCGCCGTCCTCGGTGTAGTGGATGCCGCCGGGATGCTTTTCAATCCGGGTGCGCTCGATCACCGCGTCCAGGAAGCCATCTTCGTTTACCCGGCACACGCCCCGGGCAACGGAGCCGTTGTCGGTTACGGTTTTGCCCATCTCATAGCCCACCATACAATAGCGGTACTTGTCGTCGTCGCCGTGGGTGCTCAGATAGTTGTAGATCTCCCGGAAGGCGGCCTTGCCGTAGTAATCATCGGCGTTGATCACCGCAAAGGGTGCGTTTCCGATCTCCTCCAGGGCACAGCAAACCGCGTGGCAGGTGCCCCAGGGTTTCGTGCGGCCTTCGGGAACGGAATAGCCCTGGGGGAGCTTAGACAGCTCCTGGTAGGCATAACGAATTTCCATAGGGGCATTTTTCAGCCGGGCGCCTACGGTATCCATAAAGTCCTTCCGAATGGCTTCCTTGATGATGATGACGGCCTTCTCAAAGCCAGCCTCATGGGCATCATACAGGGAGTAGTCCAGAATGGCCTCTCCCTGGCTGCCCACCGGGTCAATCTGCTTCAGTCCGCCATAGCGGCTGCCCATACCGGCAGCCATAACCACAAGAACGGGTTTTTCCATAGTCCAGGTTTCCTCCTCAATGATTTGTTCCATTTGCTTCCATTTGTTTTCCATATCCGCCACCAGCTTGAACTGGGTGCGGCAGCGATCCAGGTTCTGTTCGGGATAGGAGATTCCAAAATAGTGGTCTCCATCCAGGTAGTCCGTCAGGAACCGGACGCCGCATTCCAGCGTCATGGTCAGCGCCCCCAGGGGCAGGGCCTTCCGCTCCGCCGCCGTAAGGGCGGGGCAGGCCTTCAAAAAGCCCCGGGTGAAAATGCGGTACAGCTCCAGATCCATTTCCATTTTGCTCAGATCCTTCTCGTCCTCCGCCGCCGTGGCCGCGCCGAAGCGGATGGAGTCGCCGAAATCGTAGGCGCTGAGCCCCGGCATGGTGGTATCCAGATCGATGACGCACAGGGGCGCATGGGTCTTTTCATCCAGCATCACATTGTTGAGCTTGGTATCGTTGTGGGTCACCCGCAGGGGGAGCACCCCGGCGTGGAGCATTTCCGTCAGCCGGGAGCCCACCTCCTCATGGGCCAGCGCAAAGGCGATTTCCTGTTCCACGGAAGCGGCCCTGCCCATGGGGTCCCGGGCAACGGTCTCCCGGAAAATCCGGAACCGGTCCGGGGTGTTGTGGAAGTTGCGAATGGTTTCGTGGAGGGTTTCCGCCGGGAATCCGCTGAGCTGCTGCTGGAAGGTGCCGAAGGCAATGGCGCTCTGGTACAGATCCCCGGGACACTGGGGGGACTGAAGGCAGACGCTCCCCTCGATGAAATCAAACACCCGCCAGTCGCTGTCCGGGCCGTGATGGTACCAGTTCTTTCCATCCAGGGTGGGAACCAGGGTCAGAGCGGCATTGGGATTTTCCAGAATTCCGTGGAGATACCGGGTAACGGCAGCGATGTTCTCCTGGAGCCCCTCCACATCCGGGAATGCCCGGCTGCTGATCCGCTGGAGAATATAGCGTTTTCCGTCCCTGGTCACCACCAGATAGGTTTCATTGATATGGCCGCAGCCGTAACGGCTGCAGCTTTGTACACTGCCCTCCGGGAAAAACCGGGGCAGGACACTTTGCAGTACCGCGTCCATAGGCATTCCTTCCTTCCCAAACCCGCTGTTTTCGCAGTTCCAGTATAACAAACCTGCGCACAATGTCAAGAATTCTTCCTGTCCTCCCCGGGGGCATTGGGGAGAATCATGCCACTTTGAACTATTTTTGTGCATCTTTCACGCAGGTTGCCCTTGCGCCCCATGGCCTTCTATGGTATAATCTCCCAAAGGTCCCCATAGACAGAGTCTTTTCAGGCGGAGGTAACAAACCATGCAATACTTAGGCGTTTCCTATGATCCGGGAACGGTTCCCTTATTGGACCCCGACTTTATCCCCTTCGGTGTGTGGATGGAGGCCTATCTTCAGGGGGCCAGCCAGCCCCTGGCCATTGCCGTAGAGCGCAACGAAGGCCAGATTACCGTCCGCAGAACCTTCATCCACGGCACGCCGGAAATGGAGCAGGCCGACTACCGCTATGTGGAGCGGATGGTGAAATTTCTGCTGTGGTCCATCGGCGGCTTCCGGATTTCCATCTGCGGCTGCTCCCCCATTGCCAAGCGGCTGCAAAAGGACTACGCCCCCACCGGTGAGCGTGCCTTTGACTTTGATTTCTTCCACAAGCTCTACGAGGTGGATCTGGAAATTCTGGATCTGCCTCTGGAAGCCTGCCCCCAGCCCAAGGAGGTCCCCCGGCCTCTGGGCGGCCATCTGGACGGCTGCCGCATTGGCTTTGACGCCGGTGGCTCCGACCGGAAGGTTTCCGCTGTCATTGACGGCGAATGCGTCTACTCCGAAGAGGTGGTGTGGTATCCCAAGCTGAATCCGGACCCCAGCTACCAGTACGGAGAGATTCTCACCGCCTTCCGCACCGCCGCCTCCAAGCTGCCCCGGGTGGATGCCATCGGCGTCTCCTCCGCCGGCACCTTTATCGGAAACGCCCCCATGATTTCCAGCATCTTCTACCAGGTTCCCCGGGACCGGTGGGATGAGGTCAAGACCTGCTACGACCGGGCGGGCCGGGAAATCGGAGATGTGCCGGTGGTGGTCGCCAATGACGGCGACGTTTCCGCCCTGGCCGGTGCCATGGGCCTGAACGCCGGACGGATTATGGGCCTGGCCATGGGCACCAGCGAAGCCGTTGGCTATGTGGACAAGGACAAAAATGTGCTGGGCTGGATCTCCGAGCTGGCCTTCGCCCCGGTGGACCTGAGTGAAAACGCCATGCGGGACGAGTGGTCCACGGACATCGGCGCCGGCTGCAAATACTTCTCCCAGGACGCCGTAATCAAGCTGGCCCCCCGGGCCGGTATCCGGCTGGACGAAAGCCGCTCCCCTGCCGACCAGCTCAAGCAGGTTCAGGCTCTGATGGAAGAGGGGGATGAACGGGCAGCCGGGATTTTCCGGGACATCGGCATTTATCTGGCTCACACCGTGGTGCTCTACGCCCGGTTCTACGATATTGAAAAGCTGATCCTCATGGGCCGGGTTATGTCCGGCAAGGGCGGCGATGTGATTCTCTCCACTGCCCAGCGAGTTCTGGCCGCGGACCACCCCGCTCTGGCGGAAAAAGTCACCCTGATGCTGCCGGACGAGAAGACCCGCCGCATCGGCCAGGCCGTTGCCGCCGCCAGCCTGCCGGAAATCCGGAAATAAAATACCGCCGCTCTTTTGAGCGGCGGCCTTTTTGCTATGTAGGTCTTACACCATTGCGGCGGTGATGATGGCCATCTTGTAGACCTCGTCGGCATTGCAGCCACGGGACAGGTCGTTGATGGGTGCGGCCAGGCCCTGCAGGATGGGACCGTAGGCTTCAAAGCCGCCCAGACGCTGGGCAATCTTGTAGCCGATGTTGCCGGCCTCGATGGTGGGGAAGATGAAGGTGTTGGCGTAGCCGGCAACGGGAGAGCCGGGGAACTTCAGCTGGCCCACCTCGGGAGCCACAGCCGCGTCAAACTGCATCTCGCCGTCGATCAGCAGATCGGGTGCCATTTCCTTGGCAACAGCGGTAGCGTCGTGGCTCAGCTTCACCGTGCCGCCCTTGCCGGAGCCGTTGGTGGAGAAGCTCAGCATGGCAACCTTGGGGTCGATGCCGAAGACCTTGGCGGTGTTGGCGGTCTCAATGGCCACCTCGGCCAGCTTCTGGGCAGCGGTCAGGGTCACGTTGCCGTCCTTATCCACGGAATCCTCGTAGCTCAGGTTGATGGCGCAGTCGCCCATGGCCAGCTTCTCGTCGCCCCGGACCATGATGAAGCAGGAGGACACCAGATGGGCGCCCTTCTTGGTCTTGACCAGCTGCAGAGCGGGACGGACGGTATCCGCGGTGGAGTAGGTAGCGCCGCCCAGCAGGGAATCGGCGTAGCCCATCTTCACCAGCATGGTGCCGAAGTAGTTGCCCTTGGAAAGGGCCTTGCGGCAGTCCTCCGGGGTCATCTTGCCCTTGCGGAGCTCCACCATCTTGTCCACCATCTCGTCCATACCGGCATAGGTCAGGGGATCGATGATCTCCACGCCTTCAATGTTGAAGCCGCCCTTCGCCGCGTTGGCCTTGACTTCCTCCACGTTGCCGATGAGGATGGGGGTCAGGAAGCCGTCCTTGACCAGACGGTCCGTTGCCTCCAGGATACGGGCGTCGTGGCCCTCCGTGAAGACGATCTTGCGGGGATTGGCCTTCAGAGTTTCAATCATTGCATTGAACATGAATATTTCCTCCATATTATGGGCCGGAGCCCATTTTTTCGCTACTATTATAGCTCACATCCTTTTCCTTCGCAACCATTTTTTTGAAGGGAAAGCCCGCCGGATTTTGGGCAAAATGATGAATTTCTTTTTGCAATCCCCGATTTTGCTATTGCTTTTTGTACCGTTAGGCTTTATAATGGACCCAAACTATGTAAGGAGGATTGCCCGTGGGGGAAACGTATGCCATTGTCTCCGGCAAAGGCGGCACCGGCAAAACATCCGTCTGCGCCGGCATCGCCTCCGCACTGGCAGAACAGAACCGGAAGGTTCTGTGCATCGACTGCGATGTGGGCCTGCGGAACCTGGATATTTCCCTGGGCTTAAGCGATGTGCCCGCGCTTTCCTTCCTGGATGTTTCAGAGGGGTCCTACACCCTGGAGGATGCCGCCCGGCACCCCAGGTATCCCACCCTTCGGTTTCTCACAGCCCCGATGAACCGGCCTGTGGAAAAAATTGACACGGAAGCCTTCGGCGCCATGCTGCGGCGGGCCCGGGATTCCTTTGACTTTGTTTTCCTGGACGCTCCCGCTGGAGTGGACGCCGGCTTCCGCCTTTGCAGCACCTGGACGGACCGGTTTCTGCTGGTTACCGGCCCCGGCCCCGCCGCCATCCGGGACGCCGCCAGGGTCAGCGATCTGTTGGAGCTCTCCGGCAAACGGAATGTGCGCCTGGTGGTAAACCGGGTAGACGAAGAGCTGCTGTCCACGGTCCGGCTGACCATTGATGATGTGATGGATACCACCGGCACCCCCCTGAGCGGTGTGGTTCCGGAGGATGCCAACATCACCCTGGCCGCTGCCTTCGGCACTCCGGTGCTGATGTACGCAAGAAAATGCCCCGCCGCCCGGGCTTTCCGCCGGATTGCCGCCCGTTTGGAGGGTGTTCCCACAAAATTGAAGCTTTAAGCGATTCTAATAAGGAGTGAAGAGGATGAATATCGCGTTTCTGGCCCATGACAAAAAGAAAGAACTGATGGTTCAATTCTGTACTGCATACAAGAGCGTCCTCGCCAAGCACAACCTTTACGCCACAGCAACCACAGGCCGTCTGATTGCCGACAATACCGGCCTGCCCATTACCCTGCTTCTGAGCCATAAGCAGGGCGGCCATCAGCAGATCAACGCCCGGATTGCCTACAATGAGATTGATCTGGTGCTGCTGTTCACCGACCCCAACACCACCGATCCCTGGGATGACGCCCAGATGATTGAAACCATCCGCCACTGCGACAAGCAGAATGTGCCCATCGCCACCAATCTGGCCAGCGCCGAAATGTTCATTCTGGGCCTGCAAAGAGGCGACCTCGACTGGCGTGAAATGGTTCACAGCAAGCCTAAGTTCTGAGGAAGACTCGGCTGTCTCTTCCGCAACGAAGCATGTAAGATACGCTGTCATTCCGAAAAAGTAGCCACACTGGCGTGGGAATCCCCCGGATGGATGGGAATTGTATTCGATCCCCATCCAAAAAATCAGGGGATTGCCACACCAGTGACATCGGTCTACTTCCTCGCAATGACAGTTCTTCTTTCTTTCGTGAAGCAGCATCTTTTCCTGTAATCAGGTTAAAAAGAAAGGATTGTTTTTATGGATATCATCAAGCCCCGCACCCTCTCCGGCTTTATGGAGCTGCTGCCGGACAAGCAGATCCGTTTTGAAAAGCTGGTGCAGATTCTCCGTGACACCTATGCCTCCTACGGCTTTGCCCCTCTGGATACCCCGGCCATTGAGGATGCTCAGATTCTTCTTGCCAAGGGCGGCGGCGAAACCGAAAAGCAGATCTACCGCTTTACCAAGGGCGACAGCGACCTGGCCCTGCGGTTCGACCTGACGGTGCCTCTGGCAAAGTATGTGGCGCTGCACTGCAATGAGCTGGCCTTCCCCTTCCGCCGGTTCCAGATCAGCAAGGTCTACCGGGGCGAGCGCGCCCAGCGGGGCCGGTTCCGGGAGTTCTACCAGGCCGACATCGACATCATCGGCGACGGCAAGCTGGACATTCTGAACGAGGCGGAGATTCCCGCCATCATCTACAAGGTGTTCCGGGGCTTCGGCCTGAGCCGGTTTCAGATAAGGGTGAACAACCGGAAGATTCTCTCCGGCTTCTATGACATGCTGGGCCTTGGGGACAAGAGCGGCGACATCATGCGCACCGTTGACAAGCTGGACAAGATCGGCGCCGACAAGGTCAAGCTCATTCTGCTGGAGGACTGCGGCCTGACGGAGGCCCAGGCCGACGAGATTCTCCGCTTCATCGCCATCCGGGGCACCAACGGTGAGGTCCTCTCCGCCCTGGAAGGGTATCTGGGGAAAAACGAGCTCTTCGATACCGGCGTTGCCGAGCTGAAGGCCGTCACCGCGAACCTGGCCGCCTTCGGCGTGCCGGAGGAGAATTTTGCCGTGGACCTGACCATTGCCAGAGGTTTGGACTACTACACCGGCACCGTTTACGAAACCACATTGCTGGACCACCCGGAGATCGGCTCGGTCTGCTCCGGCGGCCGGTATGACAATCTGGCGGGCTACTACATCGAAAAGCAGCTGCCCGGCGTGGGCATTTCCATCGGCCTCACCCGGCTCTTCTATGTGCTGGATGAACAGGACCTCTTAAACCCCGCCCTGCCCTCCGCCCCTGCCGACGCCCTGGTGCTGCCCATGACGGACGACATGGCTCCCGCCATCTCCCTGGCGGAGACCCTCCGTTCCTTCGGCCTGCGGGTTCAGCTCTACGGCGAGCAGAAGAAATTCAAGCAGAAAATGGCCTACGCCAACAAGCTGCAGGTGCCCTTTGCCGTGCTGCTGGGGGAGGACGAGATTGCCCAGGGGCTGTGCTCCCTGAAGAACATGGCAACCGGCGAGCAGCAGCTGCTGACGCCCCAGGAGGCCGCCAAGGTCATTCTGGATGCGGTCAATGCCGATATTCCGGTGATTCTGGAGAAATAACGTTTTTGCCAGCGCCTCAAGGGCGCTGGCTTTTTTCTTTGGTTGGAAAAGAAGGATTAAGCTCAATTGACAAAAACTTGCCGGCTCCTGGGAGCCGGCAAGTGCATTACATATTCGCTTTGATGGTGCTGATCAGAATGTCTCCGGCTACCACCCGGTCCTCGGGGGCAAAGCCGTCGGCGAAGTTATTGGAGTACAGCACCTGGGCATTGGGGGGGAATTCGTCATCGCCCTCCCACACCAGAATCTGCATCCGGTAGGGTCCGATGAGATCAAACTGGAAGCCCGCGTCCCCGTGGGGAAGCTCCACCGCCCCCAGCTTTTTGGCAGCGGCCCGGAAGGCCTTTACACGGGTGCCGAAGGTGAAGGCCGCCCGGGTCAGCACTCTTCCCGTGTAGGGCTTGATGTACATCTCCCCCCAGGGCATTTCCCGGAAGGTTTTCCAGCTGCCGCCAAAGGCCACGGTTTTGCTTTCCAGCAGATACCGCAGCAAAAAGGTCCGGGTGGGCAGAGGCGGCAGGCTGCCGCCGTCCAGGGCGGTAAATACGCAGTCCGGATGGGAGATGGCAAAGGTTCTTCCCAGTAGCGTTACACGAAAGGCCCCTTCTTCAAAGGTCACATCGGTGACCCGGGCTGTAACCTCCCGGGGATCCAGTTCCCGGAACAGGCCCTCATAATGGGCAAAGGGCACCTCTTCCTTATGATTTTCAATTTCCAATGGGTCAAACCTCCTGAACGCTGTGGGGGAACAGCCGGGAATCGGTATGGGGAATGAAGCAGGCCGCCACAAAGGCATCCATATAGCCCGGGTGGGTGCTGAGCTCCAGATAGGTCATATTTGCCGCCACTTCGGAGGTCTTGGTGTTTGCCTCGTCACTCATCACCATGGCATAGGCGCCGGTCAGGGAGGAGTTGCCGATGTAGTGGAATTTCTCCAGAGGCACATCCGGGAACATACCGATGTTCACCGCGTTGCCCATGTTGATGCCGGAGCCGATGCCGCCGGCAACATACACATCGTCGATGAGCTCCACCGTCATATCCACGCTCTTCAGCAAGGTATCGATGGCGGAGAAAATGGCGCCCTTGGCACGGATGAAATTGTCGATGTCCACCTCGTTGATGGAAATTTCCCGCTCGGTCTCACTGTCCTGGGGCTCGGCAAGAACATATCTTCCCATGCCGTGGTGGTCCCGGCGGACCCGGTTCCCTTCCCGGACAAACAGGCCCTTGGCATTGATGATGCCGCAGCGGAAAAGCTCGGAGATAATATCGATGATGCCGCTGCCGCAGATGCCCACGGGCTTCTGCCCGGAGTCCCCCACGATGGTGAGGGTGGGCTCCATGGTGGTTTTGTCGATGGTGCAGGCCTCAATGGCGCCGTCGGTGGCGCGCATACCGCAGGAGATGTCGCCGCCCTCAAAGGCAGGGCCGGCGGAGCAGGCACAGCTCATCAGGAAATCCCGGTTGCCGAAGACGATCTCGCCGTTGGTGCCCAGGTCGATGAACAGGCTCATTTCGTCCCGGTCCCAGATGCCGGAGGCCAGGGTACCGGCGGTGATGTCGCCGCCCACATAGGAGCCGATGTTGGGGGCGATGAGCACCTGGGCCAGGGGATTGGCCGGGAGCTTTACATCTCCGGCCAGCAGTCCATCCCAGCTAAAGAAGCTGGGGATGTAGGGCTCCATCCGCACGCTCTGGGCATCCACCCCCACAAACAGATGGTTCATGGTGGTGTTGGCGCCCACGCACAGCCGCAGAATGCTCCGGGGGCTCAGATTCGCGGATTTGCACAGGCCCGCCATAATGGGAACCAGGGTTTCCTTAATGATGGCATCCTGGAGCTTTTTCTTGCCGCCGGGCTTGCCCTGCTCAATGATCCGGTTGATCACATCCGCGCCGTAGCGGATCTGGCCGTTGCCGGAAGAGCCCTTGGCCAGAATCTTGCCGGAGGTCAGGTCGGTGATGACCATGGTCACGGTGGTGGTGCCGATGTCGATGGCGCAGCCATAGATTCCGGTATCCTCCGGGCCGCAGATTTCCATGCAGGTGAAGCTGTCCCCCTCCAGCAGGCCCTTGACACAGACCCGGAAGTTCTGTTCCCGCAGGGTCGCTGCCAGCCGGACCATAACGGTGTGGGGAATCCGGACCCGGGAAACCCCCAGTGCGTCTTCCAGAGCCCAGGTCAGCCGCTCATTGTCCGGCATGGTGTCCTCCAGGCTGGGCTCTGCCAGCTCCAGCACCACACTGCGGTAGGAATTTTCAAAATGGATGCCGCTGTTTTGCAGGTCCTGCTGGGCCTTTTCAAAAATAGCGACCTCCTTGGGGGAAGAAAGGTCTGCCGTTTTCATCCTGGACTGATAGGCAGAGGCAATATCCGGCACCAGCACCGTGCAGTCCCCCACAACCTTGGAAGCGCAGGAAAGCCGCCAGCCCTCCGCGTATTCCTCGTCGGAAATATGGCGGGTCTGGATGCAGTCCAAACTACCGGCGGTGAGCTTTACCCGGCACTTGCCGCAGGAGCCGTTGCCGGAGCAGGGGGCATCGATGGCCACATTGCTGCGGCGGGCCAGCTCCAGCAGATTGTCGCCAACGTTGCACTCCGCGGTGACGGGTTTGCCGCCTTCAATATCAAAGATCACTTTTGGCATAAGCGCAGCCCTCTTTCTACCGTTTTTGTTTTTAGTATAGCACAAATATAACCGCTTGTCCAGCTTAATCGATATAATATTATCGGATTGAAGCAGGCTGTTTTCCCCTGCCTTCCGGGGAGAGAACCGGCCGCGCGGCAAATGGGAATTATCGAATTGACAATTGACAATGGACAGTTGACAGTTGTGGTATCCCTTCGGGATAAATTTGATTTTATGAATTATAAATGCAAATCAAGGTCCCAAATGTCGCGAATAACCGGAGTACGAACGGATTTGTCATCCTGAGCGAGCGCAGCGAGTCGAAGGATCTTCTACGTTCGCCCAGCAGTACGGTCAAATCACCGGAAAGATCCTTCGACTACGCGCTTCGCGCTCCGCTCAGGATGACATACGTTTCTGTGATTCCAACGTTTATCGTATATCAACTCTTGATTCACATTTTCCTTCAAAAATATGAAGTATTTGATCAATTTCATAGATTTCTGAAAATATTTTGAATCATCCCCGCAGGGGATTCCTTCATTGTCAATTGTCCATTGTCCATTGTCAATTCATACGATTGTCCCTTTGTTTCCCGCTTCTGTGGAGCTGCGCTGGCAATATACGCAAACCGGGGGCACCGAATGGTGCCCCCGGGGGATCAAATGGGTTTTGCGAATTACATCAGAGGATCCAGGCCCAGAACGGGGTGATCCTTCTCGGTGAGCCAGTTCATCAGCTCCTCGCAATCGGTGGTGATGGTTTCATCGGCCACCATATCGGTGAAGTTGTCGATGCCGTACAGTTCCTTGGCGGTCTTGTTCAGGCGCTCCGCCACATCGTCCTTCAGCTCCTTGGGCATCCAGACGATCCGCTCGATGCCGCCCTCGGCAGCCACGAACTTCTTGGAGGCGATGAAGTGACGGCCATGGCCCATGTAGCCGGGTGTCTGGACACCGCCGCCGGTGCAGGAAGCCAGCTCGCCGAAGGTCATACCGGCAGGGGTCATGCCCTTGTATTCCCGGTTGACCACGATGACACCGTTGGAAACGGGCTCAATGCCGCAGATGCACTCGAAGCAGCCGCAGGAGGTCATGGGATCCTCCAGCAGGGAGTACAGGGTCACGTTCTCAACCGCGCCGTGGGTGGCCTCGGTAACCGCCTTGTTGACGGACTCATACCGGCCGGTGCGCTCGTCCAGGCAGCCTTCCTTGAAGATGGGCTGGCAGGGACCGTTGGGGTTCAGCTCGTTGGTGGCCTTGGCATCCAGCCAGGACACGGCGCCGCAGAGGCCCAGACGCTCGGGGGTGACCACGCAGCAGTGGGCGGGCGCGAAGGACTGGCACAGAATGCAGGTGTAGTAGCGGTCCACAGCCTCGTCGGTCATGGAAGCCAGACGGTCGTCTCTTGCGTTGTAACGGGGCATTGCCATCTCGTCACGGAACTTTTCAGCCTGGGCGGCATCGGTGATCAGGGTGATCTGGCACTTATCCACAACCGCGTCGAACTCGTCCATGATCATGACATACAGCACTTCCGCAAAGTCCTTCAGCCGCAGGCCTGCCTCATAGGCGGCGTTGCTGACACGGACACGAACCTGGTTGCGCTGGCCGGTGTGCATCACGCCCTCCATGTAGTTGAACCAGGCGTGGAACTTCCGCTCGATGACGGACTCGAAGTCGGGCTGCATCTTCTTGCCCGCAACCTCCACAAAGGTAGCCAGAGCCAGATCCTTGGCCTCATCCAGGTCCGGTCCGATGATGTTGATCTTGTGGTCCTCAATTTCGTTCAGCTCCCGCATAACCACCAGCTCAGCGGTGGGGTTCTTGGCGGACCAGAACTCGTTGTGCATATCGGCCTTGCGGATGATTTCACCTTCGAAAGCGGCGGCAAAGGCCACGGGAATGGGCAGCTCCTTGACCTTGATCTTGATGTTGCGCAGCTCCAGGGACTTCTTAACGGTCTCGTTGTGATCGCAGACGGATTCCAGAGCACCGGGAACCTGGTTCTCACCCAGATCGATGTCCACCACCACGGGGAAGCCCAGGGCGATGGCGCCGGCACCGGCGGAAACCACAACGGAATCAATGGCGCCGAAGGTATTGACAAAGGCGGGCACACGCTCCTTGGTGTACTTCAGCAGCTCGCCCAGGGCACCGGGCTGAACGTTGCCGAAGATCAGAGCGGCACGGATGGCAACGGTGACAACATGGATGACGGAGGTGACATCATGGCCCAGGGGGATCACCCGGAGCTCCAGGCCCATCTTGACGCCGCCCTCGGCACACTGCTCAATGCAGTCGCCCACCATGAAGGTCATAATGCCCTTGGACTGGTAATCCTTGACAACCTTGACCACCTCGGCGGGGTCATCGGCCTTGCCCAGCACAACAGCAACACCGGGAATATCGCCGGTAACCAGGGGCACGCCCAGGGAACGGATGATGGGATCGGGAACGAAGCCGATGCCGGACTCGTTCTCGTAGGGGTTGCCGCCCTCCACATACTTGAGGCCTTCAATGATCTCGGCGCCCACGGCAGTGGCAAGACCGGCGTTCAGGGCCTGGCCAAGATCCTCCTGATTGGTGATCAGACTCTTGAGCACGCCCACGCAGGCAGGCAAATCACCCAGGGTCTTAACCTTAACACCGGTAGCCGCGTAAATCGTGGGGAAGAAATAGGCGGTATCGGGGAATGCGATTTCCTTATCTGCGCCGTACTTGGCAATGGCATTGTTCACAGCGTTTTCGGTCAAGCCCGCAACCGCGTTGGAACCACCGTAAATCAGATCGGTTAATACACTCATGTTTTTTCCCTCCTAATATTCTGCTCCGCTTTCGCGATAACAGTGGGCACCGGGAACCGGCAAACACGTTTTCCGGTCCCCACCGGCATCGGGAAAGCAAAATGGCGGGGAGGGAGCCCCCTCCCCGCCGGGAAAGTTTATGCGATTTACAGATCCAGGTAGGAATCGGAGTACAGAACGTGGTTCTTGAAGATGTCGCAGGACTTGATGGTTTCCATCAGGCGCAGGTCGCAGGGGTTGACGATTGCGGAGGTCAGGCCCTGCATCATAGCCATGGCGACCAGAGCGGAGTCCATGATGGGACGGACGTTCTTGGGTGCGCCGTTGGAGTTGTTGGACAGGCCGCCGGTGGACTTCAGGCCCTCGTCGGCGAACAGCTTGATGGCGTTCAGAACGTCCATCTGCTTGTCCTGCATGCCCTTGACAACCAGGAACAGAGGATCGAACCACAGGTCGGTGGCCTCCATGCCCAGGCTCAGGCCACGCTCCAGCATGTTGTGGCAGTGCTTCATGCGCTCTTCGTTGTCCTTTGCGATGCCGTCGGCAGAGCACAGGGCGATACAGATGGCATCGTTGGCAGCAGCCAGGTCGATGTAGGAGATACGGGAGCCGGCGTCAGCGGAGTTGACGATGGGCTTGCCGTTGGTCCGGTTGTAGACCTTGATACCGGCCTCGATGGCCTTCTTGTTGGCGGTATCCAGCGCCAGAGGCACGTTGTTGAAGTTCTCCTGCAGCAGCTTGACAGCCCACATCATACGCTCGGGACCATCCTTCTCGGCAGGTCCGATGTTGACGTCCAGGTAGGTGGCACCGGCAGCGATCTGCTCAGCGGCACGCTTCAGGATGGGAGCGGGATCCCGCTCGTCCATAGCCTTGCGGATGACGGGGGAGATGCAGTGGATCCGCTCGCCGATGGTAACGAAGGTCTGTGCCTCGGGGTTGTGGCCCTTGTACTGAACACCCATGTCCACCACTTCGATGGCGGGAACCTTGGTAGCCAGCAGCTCCTCGAAGGACAGCTCCTTGACCTCTTCCGCGGGAGTGGCAGCAGCCTTGGCGGCAGCCTCGGCAGCAGCGGCCTTGGCAGCGGCCTCGTATTCCTTATCCTTCATGTACTTGGGCAGCTGAACCGCTTCGGTGGGACCCACAACCACGTTCCAGCCGGGCAGCTTCTCGGCGATTTCGCCCTTCATAACGGCAACCTTGCCGGGGATGATCAGGGTGCGGTTCTTGATCTTGTTCTCGATGTCCAGATCGGCGAAGGTCTTCTTCACGGAGGTGGAAGAGAACTTACCGGCAGCCCAGGCAGTCAGAACGGACATACCGGAGGCGTCGGTGATGATCAGGTTCACAGGCTGGTTGGAACGCTCCAGTTCGCCGGAAACCAGGAAGTAGGTCAGAGCGAAGTCCACGGTCAGGGCGCAGGGGCTGTTCTCGTCGGCGCCGTTCAGCGGATAGATCTTGGACTCCACCTTCATGGGCTTCTGAGGATCGGTGAAGATGTTCTGGCGCAGGCCGTACAGCGGCAGGGCCTGGGCGTAGTCCATGCTCTCCATAACGATGACGGAGGCGTACTTCTCGGTGAACATGGCAGCCAGAGCGGTCTGCAGGTGCTTGTCACCCTTGGCCAGCTTGGCAACGTTCACGATGGAGGGATAACCGAAGCTGCGGTCGCCGTCCTTCAGAGCGGTGCGGCGGACCAGAACGGCGTTGGCCAGGGTCTCCTTGGCGGTCTTGCCGGTGACATCCAGAACCAGGTTCTTGTTGCCGGCGGCTTCCAGCTTCTTCACGGTGTCGTACAGGTCGGAGATGTTCTCGGCCCAAACGCCCAGAACCACACCGGCTTCCTTGGCAACCTCGTTCATTGCCTCCCAGTTGTCGGGGGTGGCGCCGTCCAGGATGGGCTTAGAATCCTTGCAGACAGCCAGAGCGGCCTTGGCGCAGTCCACATCCCAGCACTCCAGGATCAGGTCCCGGCCGGTAGCGGCAGCCTTCTCCACCAGCTTGGTGTAGGCGGCAGCATCGTTGCCGGCGTTGCGGACAAAGATGGTTTCCACGTACATACGCTCGCCGATACGCTCGTAGTCAACCTTGGCCATCTCAGCCAGCTTGGCGTCCACAGTGGCATCGTCCATGCAGGTGCACACGGGAACGGCGTACAGGTTCTTGTTTACCAGGGTCTTCTCGTGACGGAACAGCACGGTCTCGCCGCCCAGCTTGTGATCCTTACCGAAGGTAATGGTCTTCATGGGGGGCGCAGTCTGCTCGTTCAGCATTGCCTTTGCGTCGTCAGAGAAGTAGGGGCACTTATCGATTGTGATGGCGCCCTGGGCCACCTTCATGCAGAATGCCATACAGGTGGGGCTGCCGCACTCCTTACAGTTCTTCTTAGGAGACAGCTTAAAAATGTCCAGACCTTTCAAAGCCATGATATGTATCCTCCTTCCGCTTACATAAGCTCGTTGATGAACTTCTTGATGGTAGCAACCGCGGCGGGATGACGCATAATCACGGCATCGGCGCCACCGGTCAGGTCAGCAGCGGCAGTGGCAACTTCCATGCCGATTGCCCGCTCTTCCTGGCTGCCCCAGGTGGGTTCATCTTCTTCGGAAGCAGTGGATTCCTTCACGCCCCAGGTGTCGGGAGATACGGGAGCGATGATGGGCATCTGCAGGTCGGCATCGGACTGAGCCAGAGCGGCCAGACGGACCCGGTCCAGAGTGGAGGCCACATACTCATAGCCGTAGCCCACGGCAGCGGTACCAACGTTCATCACGATGGAAGCGGGAGAAACCGTCAGGCCCTTCAGCATGATGTTCAGCTGCTTTGCCAGGTTGATGTCGTCAGCGGTCTCAGCGCCCACCTTCTGGCCGTAAGCCAGAGCAACGGAAGCGCCGACGGTCTTGTAGTCCTCGCTGCGGGCGGACAGAACCAGGATGTTCTTGCCCTGCAGGGCCTCGGCGATCTTGCTGAACAGCTCGCCGTCCTTCTCGATGTTCTTGCAGCCCATGATGACGATGGGCATGGAAACGGCCTCGGCAACAGCCTTGGCATCGGCGACGCAGTCGGCGACGCTGCGGTTGGCGCCGTTGGGATCGGCAGACTCAAAGTGCAGGCACAGGAAATCAGCGCCTTCCATGGTTTCTGCCTTCTTGGCGTAGTCCGCCATGGTGGTGCAGCCGGCATAGAACTCCTTCAGGGCAGGCGCAGTCCACTCGCCAGCCAGGTCGGAGATTTCGATACCGATCTTCGGTGCATTCTCGATGGGCGCATCGAAGGTGTAGAAGGGCAGCACGTTCTGGCCGCCGATGACAATTGCCTTGTCGCCGGTGCCCAGGGTCACGGCATTGATCTTGCCGCTGTAGGGCTGCTTCTTAGGTTCGAAAGACATTTCAATATCCCCCTTGTTTGAATGTGTATTGATAGAAGAAGCAAAGGCTTGCTTCGATTATCCGGTAGTTTACAGCTTCAGCTCTTTCATGATGCCGTACAGGGCCTGCTTCATGGGAG
Organism: Oscillospiraceae bacterium; assembly: GCA_017622995.1. Taxonomy (GTDB): domain Bacteria; phylum Bacillota; class Clostridia; order Oscillospirales; family Oscillospiraceae; genus Faecousia. The sequence goes on along the minus strand of JAGAQA010000023.1, from coordinate 8,236 downwards.
AGGTTTCGGGAAGCAGCGCGGAGGGCTCGCCGTTGCAGTCGCAGCGGTACACCCCGTCGTCCTGAGGCAGCACGCCCAGCAGCTTGAGGCCATGGCGGTCAATCTCCTCCCGGACGCCGGGTTCCAGCACACCGCCGGGGGCCCGGTTGACGATAAGGCCCATGGTGCCGGGGTTCAGGCCCATCTCATCGATCATTTCCGCGATTCTTGCCACCGCCTGGATGCCCCGGCGGGAGCAGTCGGAAATGAGCAGCATGGTATCCACATGGGGCAGGGTTCCTCTGGCAACGTGCTCCAGGCCCGCCTCGTTGTCCATGACCAGATAGGAATAATTCTTGGCGTACTTGTCCACCTGGGTCTTCAGCACACCGTTTACATAACAATAGCAGCCCTTGCCCTGGGTGCGGCCCATGACCAGCATATCGAAGTCGTCTTCCTCGATGAGGGCGTTGTTAAACTGCATTTCGGCATAGTCTGCCTTGGTCATTCCCGTGGGAATGGAACCGGTCTGTTCGGCGTGGGCCATCTCTTCCCGGATCTGACCCAGGGTGATGTCGGCTTTCACGCCCAAAACCTCGTTGAGGTTACTGTTGGCATCCGCGTCCACAACCAGGACGGGGCCCTTTTTCTGCTTGCACAGATACTCAATGATCATGCCGCAGGTAGTGGTCTTGCCGACGCCGCCTTTACCGGCAACGGCAATGGTATGGGGATTTGCCATAAGCTTTGCTCCTTTGACGGCCTGGTGGGCAAGCCCCCAGGTTGATAAAACAGGAGGTGCGTGGGGTTCGGCAGACCGGCTCTCCGGTCACCGGATTCGGGTATCCAAAGGGCGCACCCCGCCCATATCGATACAAACATATCATATCACGCATAGGCCCGGATTTCAACCATGATTTTTCCAAAAACCACATTTTTTCATGCCGCCGCCCCTGCCGGGTCCGGCGGTTTCTCTCTTGCGTTCTGGCGGGATTATGGTATAATGGTTTATACGTGGAATTGTACCCTGTATCCTTCCCGATCACAGAATCCGAGGTAATGGCTTGAAACGAAAATCACTGCTGAATGGAGAATCCGGGCATCTTGTGCTGATGCTGGTGCTGTCCGTGGCCACCCAGTGCGTAGCGCTGCTCAAGTCCACGGTAACCGCCTCCGCCTTTGGCGCGTCCATGGAAATGGATGCCTACAATTTCTCCAACAACATCATTCTGTTTCTCTTCTCTTTCCTCTCCTCCGGCATTACGGCGGTGATTATTCCCGCCTATGTGCAGAAGCGGCCCGGAGAAGTGACCGACAGCTTTCTCACCTTTTTGTATCTGCTGGTATTCGGCGGAACGGGCCTTATCTACCTGTTCCGGGAGCCCATCATCGGTCTGCTCTCCAACCGGGATGCTGCCTTCCGGCAGGCCGCCGCGGATGTGATGCTCTACACCATCATCATCCAGGGTGTCACCGGCATTCTGGCGGTGACCACCGCCTACTATCAGTGCTCCAACCGCTACAACATCCCCAAGGTCATCCTGCTGGGCTGCAACTGCCTGGCGGTGGTGCTCATTCTGCTGGACAAGAACCTGACCATTCCCAGATACCTGTGGTTTCTGTCCCTGGCGGCGCTGATCAATCTGGTGCTGGATGTGGGCATCGCCATCAAGTGCGGTTTTCGCTACCGGCCCACCTTCCGGTTCCGGTCCCCGGGCTTCCGGCAGCTGCTGGCCATCTTCCTGCCCTGTGTATTCTCCACCGGTGTATACCGGATTCACGCTCTGGTGGATTCCCTCATTGCCGCCTCCCTGGGAGACGGGCAGCTGACCATTCTCAGCTATGCCAATATGGTGGTGAGCCTGGTCAATACCATCATCATCGGCAACCTGACGGTTTACGCCTTTCCCAAAATCGTGGCCCGGATGGAGGGCCAGGATGAGCGCGCCGGTCAGAAGGCCCTGTGGGACTACAGCATGCTTTTCCAGCTGGCGGTATGCCTGCTGATTGCCGGCTTCTTTGCCGTAGGCCAGGAGGGCATCGATCTGCTGTTCCTCCACGGAAAATTCAGCAGGGACGCATCCAAAATGGTCTATATTGGCAGCTGTATCTACCTGCTGGGCCAGGAAAACAACATCATCCGGGATCTTGTCTACCGCTACTTTTTCGGCAAGGGCAATACCAAAGCCACCTTCCGCAACAGCGTTGCGGTCAGCTGCGCCAATCTGGTGCTAAGCCTGGTGCTGGTTCAGTTCCTGGGGCTTTACGGCATCATCCTGGGCACTGTGCTGGCGGGACTTCTGTCCCTTGTCATGATTCTGGGCAAAATGAAAAAGAACTACGGCCTGTTCCCGGAATTCCGGGGCTTTCTTGGGCAGTACCTGCTGGGCAACCTGATTATGGCCGTGAGCATTCTTGCCGTGCTGGCCCTCAAAAAGGCCCTTCCCGTTCTTCCCGGTCCGGGGGCCATCGGGCTGTACGGCGTCGCCACCCTGGCAATTTTCCTTCTGACCGCATACCTTTTCCGGGCCAAGGCCCTGCAGGTCCGTCTGTAATCCACGAATGAGGTAAACGATATGAAACGCAACAACCGCTCCGATCCCCCCCGCAAAGGCACCCTTTCCGGCACCACGGTCATCCTTCTGGATGTGGTGTTTGCCCTGGTTCTCCTGGGCGCCCTGGTTCTCTTCTACCGCTCCTTCCTCTTTTCCCGGGTGCAGGGCAACAGCATGGAGCCCACCTATCGGAACAGCGATTTTCTGCTGTGTACCCGGGTATCCTCCGCGGACCGGTTTGATATTGTCTGCTTCCGGGCCCGGGAGAATCAGCTGGGCGACCGGGAAACCCATACCTCCCTGCGCCGGGTCATCGGCCTGCCGGGTGAAACGGTGACCATTCTGGAAGACGGCACCGTAGCGGTAAACGGGCAGGCCCTGGAGGAGCCCTATCTGGACGAAGACGGTCCGGCGGCCACCTACCTCCCTGAGGGGCAGAACAGCCTGACCCTGGGAGCGAACGAATACTATGTTCTGGGCGACTTCCGGAAGGGCTCCCTGGACTCCCGGTTCTACGGAGCCGTAACTGAAGACGCCATTCTGGGCCGGGCCCTGGCGAGCCCCAATATTCTTGTCTACATTTTGACCATTGTGGCACCCCTCTGCGCGGCGCTGACCCTGTTCTGTCTGCTGGATCTGTTCCTGCGCCGCCGGAAGGCGTGCGGAGATTGACGGTTCTGCCCGCGAAATCGGGATTTGGCGGCACGGCCGCCCGTAACGCACATGCCGCGGGCTTTGCCCGCATGGAAGGAGGAACCACCATGAACATCCGGATGGAAGACTATGAAGTACGGCATCTGGCCCAGCTGCGGCAAAGCAACGCCGAATGCACCCTGTTTCTGAAGCGCAGCGGCAAGCTGCCTCTGCCCGGTCCCGGGGATGTGGCCCTCTACGGCAGCGGCGCCCGGTACACCGTCAAGGGCGGCACCGGCTCCGGGGAAGTGAACTCCCGGTTCTTTACCACCGTGGAGCAGGGGCTGGAGCAGGCAGGCTTCCGCATCACCACCAAGGACTGGCTGGACCGGTATGACGAGCTGCACCGAAAGGCCTATCAGGATTTCCTGAAGGAGCTCCGCCGCACCGCCCGAAAAAACCACACCAGCGTACTGATTCAGGGCATGGGCGCCGCCATGGGGTCGCCTGAATATCAGATTCCCCTGGAAAAGCGGTGCAATACCGCCGTGTATGTGCTCTCCCGTTCCTCCGGTGAGGGCAGCGACCGGAAGGTTGTTCCCGGGGATGTGCTTCTGAGTGAAAGCGAGATCCGGGACATTCTGGCCCTGCAAAAGCTGTATCCCGTGTTCATTCTGGTGCTGAATGTAGGCGGCCCCGTGGACCTGACCCCCGTTCTTGCGGAGACGGAAGATATTCTTCTGCTGGGCCAGCTGGGGGTGGAGACCGGCGCCATCCTTGCCGACATCCTTCTGGGCACCGCCTATCCCTCCGGAAAGCTGGCCACCACCTGGGCAAGGCCGGATTCTGTCTGCCCGGCGGCCGAGTTCGGCCGGAAGGAAGAAACCCGCTACGGCGAGGGCATCTATGTGGGCTACCGCTATTTTGACAGCGCCGGGATAACCCCCACCTTCCCCTTCGGCTTTGGCCTTGGCTATACGGACTTTACCGTGGAAGCCAAGTCGGTTGCCGTTGCCGGTGATCTGGTCACCGTCAGCGCCGAGGTCCGCAATACCGGCGCTTTCCCCGGCAAGCAGGTGGTACAGCTGTATGTGACCAGCCCCTGGGGACGGCTTGATCAGCCCTATCAGGCTCTGGCCGCCTTTGCCAAAACCGGGGAGCTGCCCAGCGGCGGCAGCTGCCGGATCGAACTGCGGTTCCGCATGGCGGATCTTGCAGGCTTTGACGAAAGCCGGCAGGCCTATGTGCTGGAAAAGGGAGACTATGTGCTGCGCTGCGGCGACAGCTCCCGCTCCGCCCCTGCCATTGCTCTGCTGCGGCTGACCCGGGAAGTGATCACCCGGCAGGTGAAAGCCAAGCTGGGCAAGCCCGGCTTTGCCGACTGGAAGCCGGAAAAGGGCTGGGTACCTCCCAAAGGGCTGCCGGTATACAACATTTCACCCGACGCCCTGTCCACCGAAACCATCAGCTACGAATGGAAAGCGCTGCCTGACAGCCGTGTCCAGGCCCTCAGTGACGAGGAGCTGGTGTACCTGAACATCGGCGGCTTCCGGCTGAAGGAACGTTCCTCCGTTGTGGGCGACTCCGGCTCCAGGGTGGCCGGTTCCGCCGGTGAAACCACCCGGGTGCTCCGGGATATTCCCAGCCTGGTCATGGCCGACGGCCCCGCGGGACTGCGTCTGGCCCCGGACTACTACGAAGATGAAACCGATGCCCACACCCTTGGAAATGCCATGCTGCCCACCATGGCGGAGCTGCTGCCCAAGCCTGTTCAATGGCTGGCGGACCGGCCCAAAAAGCTCCCCAAGGGGAAGGAACGGAAGCACCAGTACACCACCGCCATTCCCATCGGCACCGCCATTGCCCAGAGCTTCAATGTGAGCTACGCCGAAAGCTGCGGCGATATTGTGGGCAGCGAAATGGAGCGCTTTGGCGTCCACCTGTGGCTGGCTCCCGCCCTGAACATCCACCGGAGCAGCCTGTGCGGCCGGAATTTTGAATACTTCTCCGAGGATCCCATGGTCAGCGGCCTCATGGCCGCCGCCATCACCCGGGGTGTGCAGAAGCATCCGGGCCGGGGCGTGACCATCAAGCACTTTGCCGCCAACAACCAGGAGTACAACCGCTACAACAATAACAGCCTCGTTTCCCAGCGGGCCCTGCGGGAAATCTACCTGAAGGGCTTTGGCCTGTGCATCCGGGAAAGCCAGCCCTGCGCGGTGATGACCTCCTACAATCTGATCAACGGCGTCCACACCTCCGAGAGCCGGGAGCTGACCCAGGACATTCTGCGGTGCGAATTCGGCTTCCGGGGCATCGTGATGACGGACTGGGTGGTGGGCGGTTCCATGCTGTACAACAGCAAAAAGCACCCCATGCCCAACGCGGGAAAGGTGGCCGCCGCTGGCGGCGACCTGTTTATGCCCGGCTGCCAGGGAGATTACAACCGCTGCCTGGCCGCCCTGCGTTCCGGGGTTCTGACCCGGGTTCAGCTGGAGCAAAACGCCACCCGGGTCCTGCACCTGGCCAAGCGGCTCACCGGGAAATAGGGCGGTCCTCCGCCCGGCGGATGGGCGGCGCGCCGGGCCGCGGCGTCGGGCCGGCGTGGTGAACGAGAAAATACACTGGAATGAAGTCCGCTCTCAGCATCAAAAAGGGCTGTCTCAAAATGATTTCCGCAAATCATTTTGAGACAGCCTCTTTTCATGGATATTCGGGAGCTTTCGCCCGTTAAAATGTGACGGTAATCTTCGTTCCCTTTCCCAGGGCGGAAGCCAGTTCCAGGTGGGCATCGTGAATCTGGACGATGTGCTTGACAATGGCCAGTCCCAGGCCGGTGCCGCCGGTTTCCCGGGACCGGCTCTTATCCACCCGGTAGAACCGCTCAAAAACCCGTTCCTGGGCCTCCTGCGGGATGCCGATGCCGTTGTCCTCCACCACAAACGCCGGCCTTCCCGCATCCTTGACCGTCACCTGGACATAGCCCCCCTCCCGGTTGTAGCGGATGGCATTCTGCACCAGATTTTCCATCATTTCCTTGATCAGCTCCCGCTCCCCGGTGATCTCCGCCTCCCGGCCAAAGCACTGGAGCCGGATGTGTCTGGCGTCCGCCTGCAGCTGCATATTGCCGCAGACCTCCCGGGCCAGGGAGAACAGCTCCACCTTCTGGGGCTGGACGGGCATTTCCAGCTCGTCCAGCTCCGAAAGCCGGAGGATGTCGTTGATGAGGCTCAGCAGCCGGGCCGCGTTCTTTCGGATCTCATGGGCAAAGCGCACCGTCTGATCCTCGTCCACCATTTTGTTCTCCACCAGCTCGGCGTAGCCGGAAATGGCCGTCAGGGGGGTTTTCAGCTCGTGGGATACATTGGCGGTAAAATCCTGGCGGCTCTTGGCCGCGGACAGTATCTTTTCATGCTGGGCCCGAATCTCATTGGCAAAGGGCTCCAGCTCCCGGTAGGCGGGCCTCCGTCCCGGCTCATCCAGGTGCGCCGCCATATCCTCGATGGGGGCGATGAGCTGGGCCGTCAGCAGGCGGCTCAGAAGCAGGCAGCCCAGGAAGATCACCAGAATGATCCCCAGCAGCACCGGGGCCGCGGCGAGAAACACACTGCCCATGCTTCTTGCTTCCGCCGCCAGCCGGAGCACCGTGCCCCCGGGCAGGCGCTTGGCGTAGTAGAAGGTGTTCATATTCAGGGTGTCGGATTTGCGGACCGTCTCCCCCGTTCCTTCCGAGAGGGCCATCTGGATCTCCGGCCGGTCGGCATGGTTGGGAAGGCCCTGGGGATCCGCCTCGTTGTCATAAAGGACCCTGCCGTCCCCATCGATCCAGGTAACCCGCAGGTCCCCAGCAGGCAGTTTGGGTATGGCCTGGGGATCCTCAAAAACCGCGGAGGCACTGAGCATTTCCGCAGTGACCCGCAGATCCCGGCGGACCTGCTGCTGGAACAGGTTGTAGTATACGGTGGTCACGCCCAGGGTGGTCAGCGCCAGGGCCACCAGCGCCACAAGCCCCAGCCGGATATTGATTTTCTGCTTCATGCCCCGGCCTCCGGGCTGCTTTGCAGCACATAGCCCACATTGCGCACAGTGCCGATCTGGCGGCCGCAGGCCCCCAGCTTCTGCCGCAGGGTCTTGATGTGCATATCCACGGTACGGGTTTCCCCTTCAAACTCCGTCCCCCAGACGAACCGCATGATGGCCTCTCTTGACAGCACCATCTCCACGTTGATCATCAGGTAGCGCAAAAGCTCATACTCCTTGTAGGTCAGCTCCACAGGGCATCCGTCCGCCAGCACCACATGGCGGTCGTGGTCCAGCTGGATGGCGCCCACCCGGAGCTGCTTGCCCCCCTCCTCCCGGGTTCGCCGCAGCAGGGCTTTGACCCGGCTCAGCAGCTCCATCACGGAGAAGGGTTTTTTGATGTAATCGTCGGCTCCCTCATCCAGGCCCTTGACCATATCCATTTCAGAGGTTTTGGCGGTAACCATAATCACGGGCAGCCGCCGGGTTGCCGCGTTGGCCCGGAGCCTACGGACAATCTGACAGCCGTTTTCATCCGGCAGCATCACATCCAGCAGCACCAGATCCGGCAAAAGCACATCCAGGCTCCTGTAAAAATCCGAAGCCCGGCCGAAGGCCTTGACCATGTAGTTGCTGTTTTTCAGGGCGATGGACTCAATCTCCCGGATGTTTTCATCGTCTTCGACAATATAGATAAGGGCCATAGGGGCCTCCTTTCGTGGGGTCGTTGGGTGGATAAAGGATGCTTTCGCGAACGAAGCCCTCTCCTGGGAGAGGGTGCCCCCGAAGGGGGCGGCTGTGGGGCGGTATCCGGTTGAGCATTTGAGCTCTTTGGGCGCAAAGTGCCCTTGGCTCTCCCCTAGGAGAGCTGGCACGGCATCTGCCGTGACTGAGAGGAGATCCCGGGCGCGGCCCCCTCTCCGCCCCAGTGCGCGCTACTTCTGCACCGCTTCTTATGGGAGAGGCAAGGGCGTTATCTGAGTTTCCAGCTGCTACCGCCCCACATCCGTCTCGCCCTTACGGGCGAGCCACCTTCTCCCAGGAGAAGG
>JAGAQA010000022.1 GCA_017622995.1 Oscillospiraceae bacterium | reverse complement strand
TCAGTGGGTCCCGGGTTCGAGTCCCTGAAGGCGCACCAAATGGCCCGTTGGTCAAGTGGTTAAGACAGAGGCCTCTCACGCCTTTAACATCGGTTCGAATCCGGTACGGGTCACCACTTATAGTTGGTATTGATTGCAGCGAGGGTCCACCTGTTCCCATCCCGAACACAGAAGTTAAGCTCGTTTGCGCCGACAATACTTGGCGGGTGACTGCCCGGGAAGATAGGTAATGCCAACACGTAGATTCCCCCTTAGCTCAGTCGGTAGAGCGACGGACTGTTAATCCGTGTGTCGTTGGTTCGAGTCCAACAGGGGGAGCCAAAAATCGGCAATCTTCGATAGAAGGTTGCCGATTTTACTTATTACTTATTCACTATTCACTCTTCACAAAAATTTAGGGGCCGATTTTTGGAAGTAAAAGGTAATAGTGAATAGTGAAGAAGTAGGACTGGAAAGACGTTTCTTGGCAAGTCTGCGTGGACTGTCGAAAACAACCTGGCTTTTCCGAAGAAAAGCGATTCCAACTGGCCTTAGAATGAATGCTATCTTCACTCTTACTTAATTTGCGCATTTGGGATTTTTAAAAGTAATCGTGAATCGTGAAGAAGTATGTTGGGAAAGGCACAGATTCTATGGTCAGCCTGTTACAGGAAAAATCAAAGGCATTTGCGTTAGTGATCATTAAGATTTGCAACGAAATAAAGCAGTAGAAACGGGAATCAATTCGGACAAATCAACTTCTTCGCTCTGGAACCAGCATAGGGGCAACTATTCGAGAGCCGTTTTATGCCCATGGTAAGGCCGATTTTCTCACTTTTCTCGCTTCACTTAATTTGGGAAGCCGATTTTTGAAAGTAATTGGTAATAAGGGGCCTGTACAGTATTTCTGCATGGTTAAATTTTTACCGCTCCCTGCTCTGTGATCGGCAGCATAACCGATAGTTCCGTTTCATCCCAGTCTTCATTGCGGTATGTTAGATCAATAGAGACAGTCTGGAGCGCTTCAATGCTGTCAACAGGAAATTCATAGCCGTGGCTTTGAATGATTGTTTTTGTATAGGCTGGAAGGGTAGAATAGACCCACAGGTCGAAGATTTGATCATTGGCCTTGCTATCCTCACTGCGCATCGTCAGTTCTTCACTGCTTTTGTTCTCTGCATATATCAGAAACGTGGTGCCGGACAGGTCAGAGGAGGAATAGTGGGGCGTTTCATAGCCGCGGTAAACAAGCCGGATGTTGTCATCTTCATAGAGAAGAACACCATCATCCGCTTTTGGCGGATTTGTGCCCAAATCAATTACGGAAAAGGGAACAGAAATCGCATCCGTTAACCAGGCTTCCGCATAATCTTGGAGCTCACAGTATGCCAGGTTGAATTTATAGGAGGTGACGCTGCTGATTCCGCAATAATCCAGTGCATCAGAATTGATGTACAGGCTGGTGGATACGGATTTCCCGGGCTTGATTTCCTCTCCCAGGTATGCGTAGTAATCCAACAGGTAGTCATTTACGGTGAGATTTTCATCGCTGACGCGGATGCTTTTTCTGCCGTCATTATAAATGGTCAGGGGAAGGTCGTTGGTGAAACCGTCTTCCATATTCCAACTGGTGGTAACCCGGATGTTTTCATCCGAATAAAGAAGCAGCTCATCCGGGGCAAGTTCCGCCGGTGTTGGAGAACTTATGTAGCTGAAAAAATCGCTCAGGTCACTTCCTACGGATTTTACAACCTCTGCTGCTGGAGCCAGAAACCAAAGAACCAGAATAATTGTAATTACCAGTGTCCACTTCTTTTTCTTGGTTTTCGGCTGCTTCTTCGGCTTTGGCGGGCAGCCGAAGGGATCAGCAGTGGGGATGGGTTTGCGGGTTGTTTCGTGGATTACCAGAGGTTCTCCCTTATGCACATGGAGCCGGTGGGCGATTTCCTCGTTAAAGGTTTCATATCCGCAATTGCGGCACTTTTTTCCATTGAAAGTCTCACCGCAGCTGGGGCAATCATAGCGGGACATACACATCCTCCTCCTTTTTTGTATTATAGCAAGCGGACAATGCCGGTGTCAACAAAAAGACCCCGCTTTACGCAAGCAGGGCCAGAATCTGGGCTTCAGACAGGACGCCCAGGGTTCGCTGAATTTCCTTTCCGTACCGGAAGACGATTAGGGTGGGAATACTGCTGACATGGAAGACTTGGGCCAGTTCCGGAGTGTCATCCACATTCACCTGATAGAAACCAATTCCTGACGCCTTCTTTTCCGCGGACAGAAGAATAGGCGCCAGCGCCTGGCAGGGACCGCACCAGGGGGCCCAGAAATCCACCAGACAGGTGCCGGAGGAGGCGGAAACCAATTCATCGAATTCTTTTTTGGAAGCGATTGCTTGTGCCATAAACGGAAGCTCCTTTTCAGAAAATGATAGCCGGAATAAAACTGGAAAAATGATTGAATTTTTGTCAAATTGACACTGTACAAAATGGTATTTTTATGGTAATATTCGAAAAAGAATGAATCTCATAAAGGAGAATTATTATGAACATTTCCAATGATATTCGATATGTGGGCGTCAATGATCATCAGGTTGACCTGTTTGAGGGGCAGTATCGGGTTCCCAACGGCATGGCCTACAATTCCTATGTGATCCTGGACGAAAAAATTGCCGTCATGGATACGGTGGACAAGAATTTCACCCACGAGTGGCTGGACAACATTCAGAATGTGCTCCAGGGCAGAAAGCCGGATTATCTGATCGTTCAGCACATGGAGCCGGACCATTCCGCCAATATCGCCAACTTTATGAAGGTTTTCCCGGAAACCACAATTGTGTCTTCCGCCAAGGCATTCTCCATGATGGGCGCCTTTTTCGGAACCTCCTTTGAAGACCGCCGGATTGTGGTAGGGGAGATGAGCACCCTGTCCTTGGGCAGGCACACTCTGACCTTTGTAACGGCTCCCATGGTGCATTGGCCCGAAGTCATCGTCACCTATGACGATGTGGACAAGGTTCTGTTCTCTGCCGATGGCTTCGGCAAGTTCGGCGCTTTGGATGTGGAGGAGCCCTGGGATGACGAGGCCCGCCGCTATTACATTGGCATTGTGGGCAAATATGGCGCGCAGGTACAGAATCTGCTGAAAAAGGCTGCCACACTGGATATTCAGACCATTTGTCCCCTCCATGGTCCTGTGCTGACGGAGAACCTGGGCCACTATCTGAAGCTCTACGACATCTGGTCCTCCTATACCGCCGAGAGCGAAGGCATTGTCATCGCTTACACCAGTGTCTACGGACACACCAAAGCCGCTGTGGAAAACCTGGCCGCGAAGCTCCGGGCCAACGGCTGCCCCAAGGTGGTTGTGCATGATCTGGCCCGGTGTGACCTGGCCCAGGCGGTTGCCGATGCCTTCCGTTACAACAAACTGGTTCTGGCCACAACTACCTACAACGCGGATATTTTCCCCTTTATGAAGGATTTTATCCATCACCTGACGGAACGGAATTTCCGCAACCGTACGGTTGCCCTGATGGAAAACGGCTCCTGGGCGCCTATGGCTGCCAAGGTGATGAAGACCATGCTTGCGGAATGCAAGAATCTGACCTTTACAGAAACGACTGTTCATATCCTTTCCGCCCTCAATGAGACTTCCGCTGCTCAGGTGGAGGCCTTGGCAAAGGAGCTGTGCACCGAATACCTGGCACAGCAGGATGCCACTGCCAATAAAAATGATCTGACAGCGCTCTTTAATATTGGCTACGGCCTGTATGTGGTTACCAGCAACGACGGAACCAAAGACAACGGACTGATCGTCAATACCGTCAGTCAGGTCACCAACACCCCGAACCGGGTGGCAGTAACCATCAATAAGCAGAATTACTCCTACCATACCATCCGTAAAACCGGCATCATGAATGTGAACTGCCTGGATGTAACGGCTCCCTTTGCAGTGTTTGAGCGCTTTGGCTTCCAGAGCGGCCGTACAGCGGATAAATTTGCCGGTATGGAGACCCTGCGTTCCGACAATGGCCTGGTCTTTTTGTCCAGATACATCAATTCCTTCATGTCCTTAAAGGTTGAGGAGTACGTTGATCTGGGAACCCACGGCATGTTCATCTGCACGGTGACGGAAGCCAGAGTAATGACGGATGCGGAAACCATGACCTATACATACTACCAGAAGAATGTGAAGCCCAAGCCCCAGACCGAGGGCAAGAAAGGCTTCGTCTGCAAGGTGTGCGGCTGGATCTACGAGGGTGACGAACTGCCGGATGACATTGTCTGCCCCCTGTGCAAGCACGGCGCTGCCGACTTTGAACCCATTGGATAAAGAGACTGAAACACCCTGCTGCACTACATGTGAGCTGCAGCAGGGCTTTTTTATGCAAAAAACGCGCAGAAGAATCAAACCGCTTTGTATAGTCTACGCAGCAGCCAGTTTTGGCTGCTGCTTTTTCGCGCGGAACAGCGCAGACGATTTGCGGAGGAGCTAATTACCAAAACTTAAGGAAGTATTAAACCCCGGGACAGTTGACTTTTTGATGGGCTTTTCGTATGATGGACAAAACAAAAGTGATGTCCTGCGGGAGGATGCAAATATGAGATTTCAGAAAGTGATCATATTGGGCCTGGCGCTTTGTCTGACGGCCGGTATCGGCGGATGCGGCAAGGAAAAGACTGCCGTATATGTGCAGCAGGTGTCCAGCCTTACGGGAATCAGTTCCGGAGAGCGCTTCTCCGGTATGGTGGTTTCGGAGAACATTGCCGAAATCAAAAAGGACTCGGATAAGGATGTGGCGGAACTGCTGGTTAAGGAAGGCCAGGATGTGAAAGAGGGGGACCCCCTCTTTACCTACGATACGGACCAGCTGCAGCTGGCTGCGGACAAGCTGGATTTGGAGCGGGAGCAGCTCAGCGCCAGTATGGATGACTACGAGGTTCAGATCGGCGAATTGGAGCGTGACCGGGATAAGGCCGGCGCCAACATGAAGCTGCAGTATACCATTCAGATCCAGACCCTGCAGGTGAGCCAAAAGGAAGCGGAACTGAATTTGAAAACCAAGAAGGCGGAGCTGGAAAAGGCAAAAAAGCTCCTGCAAAATGCCACCATTACGTCACCTGTAACCGGTCGGGTCCAGGCGGTGAATGAAAACGGAACGGACAGCCAGGGAAACCCCGCCCCTTATATTACCATTCAGCAGGAAGGCTCTTACCGGGTCAAGGGAACCATCGGAGAGCTGCAGCAGGGGGCCATCCGGGAGGGGGACCGAATCCGGATGACTTCCCGGGTAGACAGCAGCAAAACATGGCTGGGAACCGTGAAGCTGGTAGATTACGAAAACCCCATAAAGAATGACAACAACCGGATGATGAGTTCTGATTCCATGAGCACAGCCAGCAAGTATCCTTTCTATGTGGAGTTGGATACGGTTGAGGGCCTGATCATGGGCCAGCATCTGTATATCGAACTGGATACCGGTGACGGAACAGGGGCAGGCATTCCTCTGAGCAGTGCCTATATCTGCTTTGAGGAAGAGGGCAATGCCTATGTCTGGGCGGAAAATGGCCGCGGAAAGCTGGAAAAACGGTCCGTTACCGTTGGTGCTTACAATGAGCAGATGGATACATACGATGTGACTGACGGCCTTGCGGACACGGATTATATTGCCTTCCCGGATGCGGAGCTCTGCAAGCCCGGTGCGCCTACCTCTCATACACCGGTGGTTTCCGATCCGGAAGAGGGCGATATGGATGCCGCAATGGACGCCGACATGGATATGGGACTTGACATGGATATTTCCGTGGAAGAAACCACACCCATAGAGGGTGTGATCGAAGGGATTGACAGTGGAGAAATCTCACAGGAGGAGATTGAGGCTGCTGCAGATCAGCTTGCCAGCGGCGAAATCGATACGGATGACATTGAAAAAGCCCTGGAAGGCGAGGTGGGCTGATTGCGCATTCTAAAGCTTACCGACATCTGTAAGGACTATATGCAGGGGAAGGAACCTGTACGGGTGTTGAAGAACATCAATCTGGAAGTGGAGCAGGGGGACTATATCGCCATCATGGGCCCCTCCGGTTCCGGAAAAAGCACGCTGATGAATATTATTGGCTGCCTGGATGTGCCTACCTCCGGGGAGTATGAGCTGAACGGCAACAATTTGCGCAATCTGAAGGACGATGATCTGGCAGATATGCGCAATAAGTACATCGGCTTTGTGTTTCAGAGCTTTTACCTGATGCCCAAAATGGAAGCGGTGGACAATGTGGCTCTGCCCCTTCTGTATGCGGATGTTCCGCTGAAGGAGCGCCGGCAGCGGGCGGAGGAAGCCCTGAAGGCGGTGGGCCTGGAGGAACGGATTCATTTTCTGCCCAATCAGATGTCCGGCGGTCAGTGCCAGCGGGTGGCCATTGCCCGGGCTATGGTCACAAAACCGGCGCTGCTGCTGGCGGACGAACCTACCGGAGCCCTGGATACCAAATCCGGCAAGCAGGTGATGGATATTTTTGATGATCTGTCTGACAGCGGCATGACCATTCTCATGATCACACATGATCCGGATATTGCCAGACGGGCCAAAAAGGTTTATCACATTCTGGACGGAGAGCTGCTGACCAACCAGGAGGGAGGCACCGGCCGTGAATAAGAAAAAGATCATTCTGATCGCCGTTGGTACGGTGGCGGCTGCGGCGGCCATCGGTGCCGGGATTTTTGCGGCATCCCGTCCCTCCGGAAAAAAGAGCGTGTATGTCTACAGCTTTGATATCGTGGGCATGACGGATTACTGGGGGGACCGGCAGGAGAGTTATGGCCCCGTCCGGTCGGACAACATCCAGACCGTCATGCTCTCCGATACCCAGACAGTAACGGAAGTCAAGGTCAAGCAGGGGGACACGGTGAAGAAGGGGGATCTTCTGCTTTCCTTTGATACTACGCTGACGGATCTGGCACTGGAAAAGAAACGCCTTTCTGTGGAGCAGCTGAAGCTCCAACTGCAGCAGGAGGAAGCCCGGCTGGGCGAATTGCTGGATACAACGCCGAATACCCCCATTGTGGAAGAAACCACCCCCATGACCTATGATTATGTGGATGTGGAGGTGCCGGTTGAGGAAGACCCGATTACAGAGCTGAAGGTTGTTTCAGACGAGAAAAATACAAAAGCCGCTCCGGGAACAAAGGATAACCCGGTGATTTGCCTGCTGCCCAATATGGTTTCCAATCTGAACGACGAAACCATGGGAAAGGTGAAAACCGAGATCCAGAAAAAACGCCGGGAAGCTGACCAAAAAGCGAATAGCCTGCTGCCGGAATCCGATTACAATATTTCGGAATTCTATGCGGTTATGAAAACCACGATGGACAATCTGCCCTCATCTACAAAGGTTCTCTGGCAGGGCATACACGTTACGGGTTCGGAGAAGCCCTTCACTTTGCAGTTTTTTGATGCGTCCGGCGTGCTGGATTTCAGTATTCTTCCCGAAAGAATGCAGACCGTTTCCGTTGCCATTCCAAACCGGGAAACCGAGACTGCCGGTAATGATTATAACACAGGCGGCTATACCAAGGAACAGCTGACCCGCATGATTGAGGATCAGCGCAAGACCATCCTGGATGTCAAGTATAAGATCAAGGTGGCGGAGGCAGAGTACAGCATTGCCCGGCGGGAAGCCAACGACGGCAATATCTATTCCGAGGTGGACGGCAAGGTGGTGTCTGTGCTGACCCAGGAGGAAGCAAAGGAAAATCAGCAGCCAATCCTGAAAGTATCCGGCGGGGGCGGTTTCTATGTATCCGGTTCCATTAGCGAACTGAACCGGGATAAGCTGCAAATCGGCAGCGAGGTAACGGTAACCGACTACCGAAATGGCGGCGTTTACACCGGCACAGTGGAAAGCGTAGGCGATTTCCCTGCGTCCGGGGACAACTACTATGGAAACGGCAATCCCAATGTGAGTTATTATCCCTTCACCGTGTTTGTGGATGAATCCGCGGACTTGGTTGGAGGAAATTATGTAAACATTCAGTATTCCCTGAACCAGGGAGACGGCGGCATCTACCTGCAAAACCCATTTGTCCGCAAGGAGAATGGGGAGAGCTATGTTCTTGTCCAGGGTGAGAATGGGAAACTGGAAAAGCGTGCCGTGAAAACGGGGAAAAGCCTCTGGGGCAGCTATATCGAGATTCTGTCCGGCATTACCATGGAGGATAAGCTGGCCTTCCCCTATGGAAAGACCGTGAAGCCCGGTGCCCCCACGGCTGAGGGCGACTACAGCACCCTGTATGAACAGTAAGGAGGCGAGTTTGTGGTAGAAAATATACATCTTGCCTTTGAGGGCATCTGGAGTCACAAACTCCGTTCCGTACTCACCATGCTGGGTATCATCATCGGCATTGCGGCCATCATTACCATTGTCTCCACCATAAAGGGTACCAATGAGCAGATTAAGGAAAACCTGATCGGCGCCGGAAACAATGTGGTGACCATCGAACTAAACCAGAACGGCAACCAGTACGATCTGAGCTGGAATCCGCTGCCGGACCAGGTGCGGGTGATTACGGAGGATACCCGCAAGGAGCTGGAGCAGATCCCCGGCGCGGAGCAGGCATCTTTATACTACAAGCGCAGTTATTCCGATGGCCTGTTTTTCCGGGATACGGCTTTTAATGGAAATCTGATTGGTGTTGACCAGAATTACTTCAGTGTATACGGGATGCAGGTTCGTTCCGGCCGAGGCTTTACGGAAAAGGACTACAGCCAGTACCGCAAAGTGGCGCTGGTAGACAGCACCGCGGCCGAGAGCCTGTTCAATGGGGTAGATC
Source organism: Oscillospiraceae bacterium (assembly GCA_017622995.1). GTDB lineage: Bacteria > Bacillota > Clostridia > Oscillospirales > Oscillospiraceae > Faecousia. The sequence goes on along the minus strand of JAGAQA010000022.1, from coordinate 5,253 downwards.
CGGTGGGGCAGTGCCTGGAGTTCGGTACCGAAGTATTTACGGTTGTGGGCATCATCGGGCCTCGTGAGGAGTTTACCCCCACCATCAACAGCTTCAATGACTATTATCTCTATGCCAATGACGGCTCGGGTACGGTGTATTTCCCCAGCAGCGTGTGGCCGACCCTATACCAGTTTGATGAGCCCCAGTCGGCTGCCATCAAGGTTCGCAATACGGACGTGATGGCTTCCGTGGGAAAGGATGCGGCAGACCTGCTGACAAGCAGCCAGATCATCGGCACGGATACCGGATTTGATTACCGCAGTGCCGATATGCTGGAACAGGCCCAACAGCTGCAAAATATGAGCAAATCCACCAATACCCAGCTGGTCTGGATTGCCAGTATTTCCCTGCTGGTAGGTGGCATCGGCGTTATGAACATCATGCTGGTGTCCGTTACGGAACGAACAAGCGAGATCGGTCTTAAGAAGGCACTGGGAGCCAAGAAGAAACGGATCTTGCTGCAATTTCTGACGGAGGCCGCCGTGCTGACCAGCATCGGCGGTGTCATCGGCGTGCTCACCGGAGTGGGCCTGGCGGAACTGATTTCCCGGGTTATGCAGATCCCGGTGGCCATCAGCGCACCGGCAATTCTCATTGCGGTGGTGTTCTCTACGCTGATCGGCGTGATCTTTGGCCTGCTGCCGGCAACCCAGGCAGCAAACCTGAATCCCATCGACGCACTGAGAAGAGTATAAATATATCCCCTCTTGCTCCGCAAAGAGGGGATATTCCCTATTGTGTTCCCGGAAGAAAAGTGCTATAATGATCCACATATATCGTGTACGCCACTGAGAAAGGAACACAGAAAGATGATTGAATTATCTGATCGCCTGACCCATGTCCACTCGGATATTCGGGGACCTCTGTACGTGGAGGCCCTGCGGATGCAGGCTGCCGGAACGCCGGTACTGAAACTGAACACGGGTAATCCCGGAAATTTTGGCTTTACGCTGCCAGAGAGCGTCCGTCAGGCACTCCTGGAGCATGTTGACGAAGCAGTACCCTACTGCGATGTGCGGGGTATGGCAGCGGCCCGGGAAGCGATTCTGGCCTATCATCAGAGCCGGGGCCTGCAGGGTGTGACCATGGATGATATTTTCATCTGCAATGGTGTCAGTGAGTCTGTTTCCATGCTGATGACTGCGCTGGTGGGCACCGGGGACGAGGTGCTGGTTCCTTCTCCCTGCTATTCTCTGTGGAGCAACAATACTTACCTGGGCGGTGGAAAGCCGGTGCACTACCGCTGCGATCCCAACAATGACTGGAACCCGGACCTGGAGGACATCCGCAGCAAGATTACCCCCAGAACCAAGGCGATTCTGGTGATCAACCCCAACAATCCCACCGGCGCTGTGTACAGCAAGCAGACCCTTCTGGATATTGCCCAGATGGCACGGGAGAACCATCTGCTGCTGCTGGCGGATGAAATCTATGACCGGCTGGTTCTGGAGGATCTGCCCACCTATTCCATTGCGGCTCTGGCACCGGATTTGCCCTGTGTGACCTTCAATGGCCTTTCCAAGTCTCACATCATCTGCGGTTTCCGCTGCGGCTGGATGGTTTTCTCCGGCCCGGAGGAGGAATTGACAGCAATCAAGCATGGTGTCATGCAGCTGGCGGCTATGCGTCTGTGCGGCAATACCCTGACGCAGCTGGTGATTCCTGCTGCCCTGAGCGACCGGGAAAGCACCCGGGCCATGATGGCTCCCGGCGGACGGCTGTATGAGCAGAGCAAGGCAACCGTGGAAGGTCTGCGGAAGATTCCCGGTGTGACGCAGGTTCCCAACCGCGCGGCCTTCTATCTGTTCCCCGGACTGGAAAATGGTGCCTTCGATTTTGAAAGTGACGAAGACTTTGCTATGAAATTCCTGCACGAGAAGCATATTCTGGTGATTCCCGGCCACGGCTTTGACTGGTTTGAGGATCTGCGGTTCCGCATTGTGATGCTTCCGGAACCGGAACGGATCACCCAGGCAATGGCCCAGCTGGGAGAATTCCTGGACGAACACAGAAGATAATCTTCAGAAGATTGCATGTATTCCTTTTTTACACCGGCGAAATTCTTGCCGGAGGGCTGTGGATTTCGGCTTTACAGCCCGGGCCATCTGCTGTGGCTACTGGCGATTGGACTGTTTACGGCTGCATTGTGCATGGTTGGCAGAAAGCTTTCAAGGGACCGGCGCCTGACGCTTGCCAGGGTTCTTGCCTATACGCAGGTGTGTTTGGAACTGATCCGGGACATCTATCTGATTGCCGCAGGCGGGTGGAAATGGAACTACCTGCCGCTGCATCCCTGTTCCTTTACCATACTATTTATGGCATTGTGGGCCGCGAAACCCTCCTGGCGCCTTGGCAATATCCTCTATGGCTTCGGCCTGGTCGGCGCATTGGCAGCGCTTGTTTTCTGTGACTGGACGGACCAGCCCCTGTGGCAGTTCCAGAGTGTCTACAGCTTCCAGTGCCACGGAATGATGGTTGCCTACATCCTGATGCTGCTGGTCTGCGGGGACATCCGCCCTCAGGGAAACGGTATGCGGGACTGCCTAATCTATCTGTGCGTTGCAGTGCCTGTGACCATGGCGGTAAACCACCTGCTTCCGGAGTGTAACTTCTTCTTCACCAACACGGGAAGCGAGGGAAGCCCGCTGGAAATACTCATCCGGCTTTTCGGCACACCCTGGTGGCTGATCGCCTATGGGGCACTTGCGCTTGTGCTGCTCTACCTGGAATTCCTGCCATGGAAAATGCAGGAGAAGGCTGCCGCAGCCGGATAAGAGCCTTTCCTGTGTAGCAGAAATCAGGGTATGCGCCTGCTATGCAAGAGCTTAGTTGATAACTTGCAAAATAAACGCTGAGATTTCCGGAAATTTCATAATATCCTACAAACCTTGCAGGATGCTATTGACAATCTGCAAAAAGAGAGTATACTAGCCCCATCAAGCAAAGGTGCTGATCCCGAAGACGGGACCGGCACCTTTTTTGATTTGAATGGCCATTCAAGTCTGACCCTTGATAAAAGCGCAAGGAGGAAAGAAAATGGAATATTCATCTGTCAATACCATCTGGGTCCTGCTGGGAGCCGCACTGGTTTTCTTTATGCAGGCAGGCTTTGCAATGTGTGAAGCAGGATTTACGAGAGCAAAAAACACCGGAAACATTCTGATGAAAAACCTGATGGACTTCTGCATCGGTACACCCTGTTTCTGGCTGGTTGGCTTTGGTGTCATGTTTGGTGCGGGCAGTGCAGTCTTTGGCAAGCTGGATCCTCTGATCATGGGCGACTACAGCCACATCCTTCCCGCGGGTGTACCCCTGTGGTCCTTTGCAATTTTCCAGACCGTATTCTGCGCGACCTCTGCAACCATTGTTTCCGGTTCCATGGCAGAGCGCACCAAGTTCTCAGCATACTGTATTTATTCCGCCTGTATTTCTCTGTTCCTGTATCCCATTTCCGGTCACTGGATCTGGGGTGGCGGCTGGCTGAGCCAGCTGGGCTTCCATGATTTTGCCGGTTCCACTGCCGTGCATATGGTTGGCGGTGTGTGCGCCTGCATCGGTGCGGCAATGTTGGGACCCCGGATCGGGAAATATGATTCCGATGGGAAGCCTCGTGCCATCCTGGGCCATAACCTTTCCATTGCCGCTCTGGGTGTGTTTATCCTCTGGTTCTGCTGGTTTGGCTTCAACGGCTGTTCGACCGTGGCCATGGACAGCGATGAGGTGCTGGTTTCTGCCGGCCTGGTGTTCTTCAACACCAATTTGGCGGCTGCCATCGCCAGTGTGGTTACCCTGATCTTTACCTGGATCCGTTACGGAAAGCCTGATGTATCCATGACGTTCAATGCGGCTTTGGCAGGCCTCGTAGGCATCACTGCCGGTTGCGACGTGGTTTCTCCTGTGGGCGCCGCGGTCATTGGCGCGGTCTGCGGCATCCTGGTTGTTCTCTCTGTGGAGTTCTTTGATAAGGTTGTCAAGATTGATGATCCCGTAGGTGCCATTTCCGTTCACGGTGTTTGCGGCGCCACCGGCACAATTCTGACCGGCCTCCTGGCTACCGATGGCGGCCTTCTGTATGGCGGCGGCTTCGGGTTCCTGGGTGTACAGCTGCTGGGTGTTTTCTCTGTGGCAGCATACTCTGCAGTCCTGATTTTCATTGTTTTCACCATTATCAAAAAGACCATTGGTCTGCGCTGCTCTGCGGAAGAGGAGATTGAGGGCCTGGATATTTCGGAACATGGCCTTGCTTCTGCCTATGCGGATTGGGTTCCCGCAACCTCTATGCTGGTTGACGACACCAAGTCTGCCGTGGCAGTCGGCACTACCCCTGCGGAGGAAGCGATTCCTGTTTATACCAAGCCGGAAGGCAGCAAATATACCAAGGTAACCATTGTCTGCAACCAGAATCGCTTTGAGGCGCTGAAGGCACAGATGGCACAGATTGGTGTTACCGGCATGACCGTAACGCAGGTTATGGGCTGCGGCGTACAGAAGGGTAAGACCGAATACTATCGCGGCATTCCTATGAACATGAACCTGCTTCCCAAGCTTCAGGTGGACATTGTGGTGTCTACCGTGCCTCCTGAGGCAGTGATTGCGGCAGCAAAGAGCGCTCTGTATACCGGCCATCCCGGTGACGGCAAGATTTTCCTCTACGATGTAGAAGAGGTTGTTCGTGTCCGTACCGGCGAGATGGGCAAGGCTGCACTGACGGGTGCAGACGGAAAGTAACAGTCTCTCTTTCTTGTGAGTTCCCCTCTCAAAAGAACCAGGGCCATCCATTTGGGTGGCCCCGGTTCGACTCCATAGGGGAATGCATAAAAATATCTGTCAGTTTTTGTCAAAAACCACTTGACAAAAGGGGCGGCGGGTGGTATCATATGCAAGCTGTCCGATGAACGGCGGCGAAAGCTGCCGGGAGGATGACAAATACCCGGAAAATCGGTCGAAAAGAGAGCTGTTTTCTCTTGACAGGCAGGTTTTTCTGTGTTAAGATAAACAAGTTCAAGCGAAATCTTGGACGATTCTGTACCTTGTAAATTGAATAACGTTAAGACGAACTATAACACCTTGGACAATTAATGGAATTGTTTAAGCGTAAGCGAAAAACAGCCAACGAAAATTCTTGAGTAATATTGCTAGAAGCAAATTATTCAAAAACTTGATTTGAGCTCTTCGGAGTTTAGATACAATTTTTTGAGAGTTTGATCCTGG
>JAGAQA010000021.1 GCA_017622995.1 Oscillospiraceae bacterium | reverse complement strand
TTTGTTCGCCGTAGGCGAACAAATTCCACACTTGCAGCCTGAGATGTATTTTCTGCCAGGTACACGCCCCGGCAGAAAATGATTGAATCTTTTTCGCTGCTAACGCAGCGAACTCTGCGAGGCTTTTTTGACAGTCTGAAAGCACCCCTGCTCCGGTTTTCGGAGCAGGGGTGCTTGTTGGTAAAGGGGGAAGAAGCTCAGTTGACAATTGACAATTCAATAAGGCCCTCCTTTCATTCGGAGCTCCTTGCTTTTCTCCTCTTCCCGCAAAACCGCCCCGGTGGGTCTTCCATCGGGGCGGCGTAACTATCCGGTTTTTCCCAGGGGTTCCAGCCGGATCACCGCCAGCGTGGCATCATCCTCCCCCTGGGCGGCATAGGTTTTGAGCAGCAGCTCTGCCAGCGCTCCCGTGGGATAGATCCCCTCCGGCGGGGAAAAGGTTTCTCCAAAGGCCACACCGTCGCTGGCCATTACCAGCGTTTCTCCCCTGCACAGGGATAGCCTTGCAACCCGTTCTCCGCTTTCCGAGATCGTAAGTCCCGGCGGAAGCGTCACATCGCCTAATTTTACCGTCTCCTTCCGGCGCAGCAGCCAGCTGGGCGCCGCGCCCCATTTGTAGAGGGAGGCCTGTCCGGTATCCAGCCTTACCTCCGCCAGATCCGCCGTGACGCAGCCGGACTGCCCGGTGAGCACCAGCTGGGAGTTGAGGCTCCCCATGGCAAACCTGGGGGGCAGTCCCGCCGTCAGCATTTGCCGCAGAAGCCGTACCGCCCGGGTTGCCTCCACTGCCGCTTCGGCACCGGTACCCATGCCGTCGCACAGCAGAATGTAAAACCTGGGCCCCAGACCGGGGAAGGCCGCACACCGGTCCCCGTCTACCTTTGCCTTTACCCGGGAGCGCACCGACACCGCCACCCGATACCGGATCCGGCCCAAATAGCCTCCCAGGGGCAGCCTGTCCGCCACCCGCTGGAGGTACAGGGAAAGCATCCCATACTGCTGAGCCAGCGCCATCCGGTATTCATTGAGCCTGTGGTGCTGCATCTGCACCAGACGCAGCTGCTCCCGCACCCGCCGGGCGGACCGCATCACCCGTCCCGTCCTGGGGCAGGAGAAGGCCAGCGGATCCCGGAAGGGAGTCTCGTCCATTTCCAGCCTCTGGCGGCAGCCCTCCGCTTTTGGGCACTCCTCACAAGCGTCCTGCCGCAGCTTTTCCACCGCGTCCCGGTGGTCGTCCCTTTCCTCCGGCAGCTCCAGCAGTGCCCGCTGCATCCTGCCCAGGGCCCTTGCCGCCTGCTCCAGCTGCACCCGCGCCGCGCCGCTGGACTGCTGCAAGGGCTGCCAGGGAAGGTAGGCTGCCGCCACACCGCCCAGATAGATGCCCAGAAAAACACCAAATTGCCAGCTGTGCCCCAGGGCCATTCCCACCGCCGCACCCACTGCCGGGGCCCCCAGCCGCCGCCAGGAGGCCGGCACCGGGGCACTTTTCAGCAGGAGGGCCACGCACAAGCCTGCCGTCATTCCGGGGATTCCCCCTGTTTCCAGGGCCAGACCCAAGAGTACGGCTCCCGGAACACAGGCGCACCCGGCACCCGCCAGAAAACAGGCCAGGGGTATGGCGTTCAGCGCCATCAGCCCCCGGATTGCCAACGCGCCAACGCTCCAATAGGCCAGTGGCTCTCTGGTCCTGTGCAGCAGGAAGAAGAGGGCCCCGGCAGCCCCGCCCCACAGGGATTGGATCACCCAGGTAAGGATCGGCAGCCGCAGCAGTGTCCCCGTCAGGGCCGGGATCATCACACTGCCGGCTGCCAACGGAAAAAAATCCGTTTTTTCTCCCAACCGCAGCGCGAGCCCCAGCAGAAAGGACAGGGCCGTCCAGATGATGCCTTCCCGGCTGGGCCAGAAAAGGGTATAGCCCAGTGCCGCCCCCAGGCAGGCCGCCAGGCTTTTCCACCCCGGGCTCACCGCCGCCAGCACCGCCGCCGCAGGCACCGGGCACTGCTGCCAGCCAATGGCGCTGATCACCAGCGCGCCTCCGCCGTACAGCACCCCTTGTCCAGCCCACCGGAGCCCCGGCTCCATGGCCAGCGCATCCAGTCTCCGTTTCCCCTTGAGGAGGATCCCCGATACCATCATTCGTATTCCCCTTTCCTGTTTTGTAGGGAAATGGTAACATAGCGCGGGCAACGGTTTTCGTCGGATGAAAGCCCCTTGCAATGGAAAATTCTTCGAGGTATAATGGCTTCAAGCTTGTAAAAATCCCAATTTGGGGGCTGTTTTTTTCTTCCGGTCCCTGCCTGGAACCGAAACCCGGGGCCCATGGCCCCGATTTGCTTCGCTTGCCGGAGGAAAAGCCACAAAAACATCCCAGGAGGAAGTATGGCCAGAGAATTTGAGGTAAAATACCGGCTGACGGAAAACGCCAAGGCCGCCATCGCCCGCAAATACGGGCCCATGGACACGATTCACATGGAAACCGTCTATTACGACACCCCATCCGGGGCTCTGTCCGCCAGAAAGTGGATGCTGCGCCGGAGACTGGAAAACGGACACAGCCTGTGCACCCTGAAAACCCCCGGAGAAAAGGGCGGCCGGGGGGAGTGGGAGGTGGCCGAAGGGGACATCCGGCAGGCCCTTCCCAAGCTGGCCGCCCTGGGCGCGCCGGAGGAGCTCCTGCCTCTGGCGGAGGAAGGGCTTACGCAGCTCTGCGCCGCCAGCTTTACCCGACAGGTATCCATGGTGCGCTTCGGGCAGAGCCAATTGGAGCTTGCCCTGGATCAGGGCCTGCTTCTGGGCCCCAAGGGAGAAATTCCTCTGCTGGAGCTGGAAGCGGAGTTAAAATCCGGTGAGGACGGGGATGCTCTTGCCTTTGGGCAGCAGCTGGAAAAGGACTTTGATCTGGTTCCCGAACCGGACAGCAAATTCAAGCGGGCACGTTCTCTTGCCCGGGAAAGAAGGTAAGCGTATGATCAATGAAAAAGCCTATGGGCTGGGCGCCAACCGTTCCTGCATCCGGGAGCTGTTTGAGTACGGCCGCAGCCGGGCCCCCATTGTGGGGCCGGAGAATGTGTTTGATTACTCCATCGGCAACCCCTCCATCCCCTCTCCCCCTCAGGTAAACCAGGCCATCCGGGATATTCTCACGGATATGGACTCTCTGCTGGTCCACGGCTACACCTCCGCCGCCGGTGATCTGGAAGCAAGAACCGCCATTTCCGACGATCTGAACGCCCGCTATGGTGTATCCACAAAACCGGAGGAATTCTTCCTGGGCTGCGGCGCCGCGCCGGAGCTGGTCAGCGTTTTCCGGGCCCTGGCCGTTCCCGGCGGGGAAATTCTGACCATTGCCCCCTACTTCCCGGAGTATAAGCCCTTCGCCGAAGAAGCAGGGCTCACTTTCCGGGTGGTGCCCCCGGATATTCCCGGCTTCCAGATTGACTTCTCCAGGCTGGAGGCCATGATCACCGCCCGCACCCAGGCCGTCCTCATCAACACCCCCAACAACCCCTCCGGCGTGGTCTACACCCGTGAGACGCTGACCGCTCTGGGCGCCCTTCTGGAAAAGAAGGCGGCTGCCTATGGCCACCCCATCTATCTTGTCTCCGATGAGCCCTACCGGGAGCTGGCCTACGGGGTGGAGGTTCCCTTCGTTCCCGCCATCTACCGGGATACCATTGTCTGCTATTCCTACTCCAAGTCCCTGTCCCTGCCCGGGGAGCGGATCGGCTATGTCTATGTTCCCTCCGGCGCTGCCGACGGAAAGGCCCTGTATGCCGCCGTGGCCGGCGCCGCCAGAGGGGCAGGCCACGTCTGCGCCCCCAGCCTGATGCAGAAGGTCATCGCCCGGTGCGCCCGCCTTCGGCCGGACCTGGAAAGCTACGACCGGAACCGCAGGGCCCTTTACGAGGGGCTCACCGCCATGGGCTATGAAATGGCCAAGCCCGACGGCGCGTTCTACCTTTTCATCAAGGCCCCCGGCGGGGATGCCAACGCCTTCTCCAAAAAGGCCAAGCAGAAGGATCTGCTGCTGGTCCCCGGTGACGGCTTCGGCTGCCCCGGGTATTTCCGGATCTGCTACTGCGTAAGCTACGATATGATCCAGCGGAGCCTGCCCGTGTTCCGGGCCCTCATCGAGGAAAATTAACGGATTCTTTCATCTTCCCGCCTGGTTCTGCTGTATACTGGATGCAAACCATTCTGAAAGGTGGGAAACCTATGATGGATCAAGCAAAACACAGGCTGCGCAGAAGGGTACTCACCGCCGCGGCGGGTGTGGGCGCCGGGGCGGTGGCCGTTACCTGCGGCATGGCCCACGCCCTGTCCGGTCTGGCCGTAAACCGGAAGTTTCCAGCCTATGGAAAGCTTCTCAACATCTCCGGCGGCAAAACGGACAAGGACTTCCACGCCCGCCGGGATGCCGCCGCCCAGTCCCTTGCCCAGATGCCCTCCGAAACCGTCACCATCCGTTCCTTCGACGGACTGGAGCTGGTGGGCCACCTGGTCCGATGCGAAAACCCCCGGCGGCTGATCATCGCCTTCCACGGCTGGCGGTCCGGCTGGGCCCGGGATTTCTGCCTGGTCGCCCCCTTCTGGCACAGTCACAACTGTGACGTACTCTATGTGGAGCAGCGCGCCCAGGGAAACAGCCAGGGAGACTACATCGGCTTCGGCCTGCTGGAACGGAAGGACTGCCTTTCCTGGGCCCAGTGGGCAGACAGCCAGGATTTTGGTCTTCCCATCTACCTCAGCGGCATTTCCATGGGCGCCACCACGGTGCTGATGGCCGCGGGGGAGCCGCTTCCCGAAAGCGTCAAGGGCATCCAGGCGGACTGCGGCTTTACCTCTCCCAAGGCCATCTGGAAGCACGTTACGGAGCAGAATCTCCATATGTCCGTAGGGCCTCTGCGGCAGGTGTGCACCGACCTGGCCTTCCGCCGGAAGCTCCGCCAGGGGCTTTCCGCCTACTCCACCCGCACCGCCATGGAGCAAAACACCATTCCGGTGCTTTTCGTCCACGGCACGGAGGACCGCTTTGTGCCCATCCAAATGACCTATGACAATTATCTCAGCTGCGCCGCCCCCCGGTATTTGGTGGTTGTCCCCGGCGCCACCCACGCCATGAGCTACGCGGTGGAGCCCGAAACCTGCCAGAGAGCCATGCTTTCCTTCTGGCAGACCTATGACGGAAACACCACGGACGCACCCTCCTGAGCCAGGAAAGCAGGAATAAGCTCAGTTGACAATTCACAGAAATACGGCACTGCCCGGCTTTGGGCAGTGCCGTTTCTCATTCTTCTGTGGCTTCCTCCGGGCGGAAATCCTCCCCCAGGTCGGCGAGCATCATATCGTAGGCCTGGGCGCCAATGTCCACCGCCGTGCGGCCCCCGAAGGTATCCGGTTGGATGACCCCCACAACGTGCATGGGAACCGGGGTCTTTTTCAGCCGCAGAGCGTTGTGGAAGACCTTTTCCGTGTTTTTCAGGGTACATACCACAATGGGAACCTGGGTTTTGGTGGCGATCTTAAACACGCCGGAGCGGAAGTGGTGAAGCTTTCCATCCAGGCTGGTGTAGCCCTCGGGGAACACGCAGACGGAAACCTGATCCTCCTTGATCATCTGAATGCATTTGAGGATGGTTTTCAGAGCCTCCCGGTCGTTTTCCCGGTTGATCATCTGGCACATGAGCTTGTGCATCAGGTTGCCGATGATGAACATTTCCGCGTTCTCCCTCTTGGAAATAAAGGCCAGCTGGGCCTTGGGGAAGCAGCCCAGCAGCAAAACCGGGTCCAGAATGTTCAGGTGGTTGCACACCATCAGGAATCTGCCCTCCGTAGGCACCAGCTCCTGCCCCTGCAAATCGATCTTCATACCCAGAATGGTGAAGATGGCCGGAATATAGAGCTTTGTCAGCCAGCGGTAGAATTTGCTGTCCTCTTCCTGGGGAACCTCCTGCTTTACCACTGCCGTCACTGCCCACAGGAACAGAAAGGCCAGGGCAAGCAGCCCCACACAGCTTCCCACAAAGATTCCCACTGCCGCCGGAATGCCCACTCCGCCCAGCAGGGCCCACAGAACCGCCGCCACCGCGGAAAGAATCGTGATTGAACCCAAAAGCATATTGCGTTCCTCCAAATATAGTCTGCACTGTATCTATTCAGTCGCCCGTGTCATTGCGAACCAGTGCGCACTACTTCCGTGGTGACCGAAGGGAATACTCTTGAGTGCAATCCCCCGGTTTTTTAGACCGTTTCCTAAACTTTTCTCGGCAGGAAATTGTGGCTACTGAATAGCTACTCTGCACTCATTATACCGTCAAGGGAAGGATTTTACAAGTACAAAGGTTTTTCTCTTTTCGGGGCTGGAAATGTGGGGCAAACAGTGGTATAATTGCGATATTGTGCTTATACGCCATCCCATTCGGGCCGGCAAAGAAAGGAATAGAACAAGATGGGCATCTCCGCATCCGCTCCCTGGCTGAAATATTACGGCAATACGCCTGCCTCCCTGGATTATCCCCACAAGACCATGTATCAGATGGTGGCCGCTGCCGCCAGGCGCAAGCCCGACCACATCGCCTATGTATTCATGGGCAAAAAGACCACCTATCGGGAATTTCTGGGCCGGATCCATGCCGCTGCCAAGGGTCTTTACAAAATGGGCATCCGGCAGGGGGATAAGGTGACCATCTGCATGGCCAACACCCCCCAGGCTCTGGACTGCTTCTACGCCCTCAATTACCTGGGCGCCGTCCCCAATATGATCCACCCCCTGTCCGCCGCCCAGGAGATTGCCTTCTATCTGAATTTCTCCAAAAGCAAGGCCATCCTGACTCTGGACCAGTTCTACTACAAGGTGTCCGGAATCCTGCCCCAGCTGGAACATCCCACGGAAATTCTCATTGCCAGAGTGGCCGAGGAGCTGCCCCTGCCCCTGAGCGTGCTGTATCCCATGACCAAGGCGGCCCGGGCCATCAAAAAGCTGCCCAAAACTGGCTACACCCTTTGGCAGGACATGGTAAAGGCCGGAAAGGATGTGGCCCTGGAACCCGAGAAGGGAACCTGTGAGGACTGCGGCGCCATTCTCTACTCCGGCGGCACCACCGGCACCACCAAGGGCATCATGCTCTCCAACCTGAACTTCAACGCCCTGGCCCTTCAGACCATCGCCGCCTCCGGCTTCACCATGGAGGAAATCTCCGATATGAAGATGCTCTCCGTCATGCCCGTGTTCCACGGCTTTGGCCTGGGCATCGGCATCCATACCCCTCTGATTGCCGGGGGCACCTGCGTGCTCATTCCCCAGTTCAATGTGAAGACCTATGCTCATACCCTGGTGAAGCAGAAGCCCAACCTGATTCCCGGTGTGCCCACCCTGTTCGAGGCCCTGCTCCGGGCGGAGGACCTGGAAAACGCGGATCTGAGCTTCCTCCGGGGCATCTTCTCCGGCGGCGACAGCCTGTCCCCGGAGCTGAAAAAGAAGGTGGACGCCTTCCTCCACGAACACGGCTGCACCCAGCAGATCCGGGAGGGCTACGGCACTACCGAATGCGTCACCGCCTCCTGCCTGACCCCCAAGGATTACGCCCGCAAGGGTTCCATCGGCGTGCCCTTCCCCGATACCTACTATAAGATCGTGGCGCCCGGCACCACCACCGAGGTGGATCCCAATACCGAGGGTGAGATCTGCGTCTCCGGCCCCACGGTGATGATCGGCTATATGGACAACATGGAGGAAACCCTGCACACCCTGCGCCGCCACCATGACGGACGGATCTGGCTCCATACCGGCGACCTGGGCTACATGGATCAGGACGGCTTTGTCTACTTCCGCCAGCGCATCAAACGGATGATCGTCACCTCCGGTTACAACGTCTACCCCTCCCAACTGGAAAACATCATCGATGCCAACGAAAAGGTGCTGCTCAGCTGCGTCATCGGCGTAAAGGATCCCTACCGGGTCCAGCGGGTCAAGGCCTATGTGGTGCCCATGCCCGGGGTGGAGCCCACGGAGGAGCTGAAGCAGGAGATCCTTACCTACTGCGCCGGACGCATCGCCAAATACGCCTTGCCCCGGGAAATCGAGTTCCGCAAAGAGCTTCCCAAAACATTGGTCGGCAAGGTGGCCTACCGGGTGCTGGAGGAAGAAGCCAACGCCGCTCTGGAGGTGTGATGAAAAAGCGTATCTGGGAGCTGGACGCCCTGCGGGGCCTTGCTCTGCTGGGCATGATCGGCATCCATCTTGTTTACGATCTGGTGGATCTCTTCGGCGTCTGGAACTGGGATCAGCCCCAGTGGTATCTGCTCTTTAAGAATAACTATGGGGCGCTGTTTCTGCTGATTTCCGGCATCAGCGTCACCCTGGGCCGCCATCCGGTAAAACGGGGCTTGCAGGTGTTTCTCTGCGGCTTTCTGTGCACCGCCGCCACGGTGGGGATGTACCTTTTGGGGGCGGCAGGCAAAGACATCATTATCTATTACGGTGTGCTCCACTGTCTGGGTACCTGCATGCTGCTCTGGCCCCTGTTCCGAAAGAGCAGCAACGGCCTTTTGGCTTTCCTGGCTTTGGGAATGATCACCCTGGGGCTGTGGCTGCGCACAAAGGGCTTTTCCTTCCCCTGGCTGACGGTTTTGGGCTTCTGTCCCTATGGTTTTGCCTCCTCCGACTTTTTCCCCCTGTTTCCCAACCTGGGGTATTTCCTTCTGGGGGCCCTGCTGGGCAGAAGACTGTACGGTCAGAAGGAAAGCCGGTTCCCCACAGAACATCCTCCGCTGCCCTTCCTCCAGTGGTGCGGGCGGCACAGCCTGACCATTTACCTGCTCCATCAGCCCATTCTGGCCGCTGTGGTGGCTCTGATCGCCGCCGCCTGACCTTTCCGGAAAGGAGTTTTCCATGAACCGTTCCAAGCTTTATATCGCCGCCCCCCTGCTGGGTCTGGCCGCCATGGCACTGCGCAGGGGAATGTACACCCTGTATACCGATGTCCAGGGGCTGCTGATCCCCGGAAATCCCCTGGCGCTTCTTCTGCCGGCGGTGACCCTGCTGGCCATGGTCCTGCTGTCCCTTGCCCGGGAGCCGGAGCTTCAGGCGGCGCCCAGGCTTTCCGCCTATTCCAACTGGATTCTGGCCCTGGGTCTGCTGCTGCCCCAGCAGCGCGCCGCCTGTGTGGCCCCGCTGCTGTGGGGAATCTTCCAGCTCACCCGCTACCTGTCCTGCGCCGCCCTGGTGATCCTGGGCTTTTTCCGGGCCCGGGGAAAAAAGGATTCCCTGTGTCTGAACGCTCTGGTCTGCATCGGCTTTATCGCCCGGCTGGTGGCCTCCTACCAGGTATGGAGCCGGATGCCCCAGATGCAGAACTATGTTTTCTCCCTGCTGGCGGTGATTCTTTTGGCCGCCTTTGCCTATCAGCAGGCCGCGAAGGAGGTCTGCCTGGGCAGTCCTTTGTGGCGGCTGCGGTTTGGCCTTTGGGGCACCTTTGCCTGTCTCGGCGCCAGTGTAGGTGCCACGGATCAGCCCTTCTATCTCTTTGCCGCCCTGTGGCTCATGGGCTGCACCCTCTTCGACTCCCGAAAGGCGGAATAATCCATTCCGTCTGAAAGGCAGGCGGGAGCGGATAGTTTCTTTTTCCATTTCCCCCCTTGCAATTTTTCCCCGCATCCTGTATAATGACTCCTATCTATATTGCACACCCGCAACACCGCATTTGGGAACCGCCGGCGCGAAGCCGGCGCCAAATATGCGGTGCTGCTTTCCGTTTTAGGAGGAATTTGTTATGACTAACTGGCTTCTTCGCACTTTTATCCGGAATTCCGAGGATCTGGAGGATTCCAAGGTCCGTGCAGCCGTCGGCCAGCTGGCAGGCATTGTGGGCATTCTCTGCAACATCCTGCTGTTTTCCGGCAAGCTGGCCGTGGGCCTTTTCACAGGCTCCGTATCCATCACCGCCGACGCCATGAACAACCTGTCCGACGCCACAAGCTCCGTGGTCACCATGCTGGGCTTCCGGCTGGCGGAGCGTCCCGCGGATGAGGACCATCCCTTCGGCCACGCCCGGTATGAGTATCTGTCCGGCCTTGCCGTGTCCGCCCTGATTCTGATTATCGGCGTGGAGCTGGGCAAATCCTCTCTGGATAAGATCCTCCACCCGGCCTCCGTGGACTTCGGCTGGGTCACCGCCGCCGTGCTGATGGGTTCCATTCTGGTCAAGCTCTGGATGTCCCTGTTCAACAGCGCCCTGGGGAAGAAGATCCATTCCGCCACCCTGGCCGCCACCGCTGCCGACAGCCGCAACGATGTGATCACCACCTCCGCCGTGCTGGTGGCCGCCCTGGTGGAGTATTTCACAAAGCTGCGGGTAGACGGCTACATGGGTCTTGCCGTGTGTCTGTTCATCCTCTACAGCGGCGTCGGCCTTGCCAAGGAAACCATCTCCCCCCTGCTGGGCGAGGGCACGGACCCGGAGCTCCGGGAGAAGCTGGTGGACTACATCCGGGATAACCCCAAGGTGCTGGGCTTCCACGACCTGATGGTCCACGACTACGGCCCCGGCCAGCGGTTTGCCAGCATCCATGTGGAAATGGACTGCCGGGAGGATCCCATGGAATGCCACGAGCTGATTGACGACATGGAGCGGGAGTGCCTGAAAAGCCACGGCGTCCATCTGGTGATCCACTATGACCCTGTTGTCACCGACGATCCCGAGCTGGACCGGATGCACATCCGGGTGGAGCAGATTCTCCACACCCTGGACCTGCGGCTGGGTGTCCACGATTTTCGGATGGTCCCCGGCAAGGAGCACACCAACCTGATTTTTGACATTGTCCTGCCTACAGAGCTCCGGGGCCAGGAGGAAAAGATCCGGTGCCGGCTGGAGGAGGAGCTGAACGAAAACAGCCCCGTGCGCTATTACCCCGTCATCACCTTCGACCAGAGCAGCTTTAATTAATGTCTGCTGAATAAGCCGCCAATGCGGCTTATTCACACACACCGAAGGTGTGTAATTTCAAAAAATGGCTCTTTTTAACCATTTTTTGAAATTCAGACAGCAATCAATGCGTAGCTTTTCCTGCATGGTGAACCATGCAGGAAAAGCAGGTGCAAGGGTTTTGCGGCCAAAGCCGCAAAATCCTTGCACCCGAATAACGCAAAGATTGCCGGAAAGCCTTGGCTTTCAAGGCTTTTTGCGTTATTCAGTACGCATTAATTAACCCTACATAAACGCTCCACAGCCGGACTGCTGTGGAGCGTTTTCTGTCCGGGCAGCACCCAAAAACAGCGAAATGCCCTGCCGGTGGGCCCGGCAGGGCAAGGGGTATTTCCCGATTACGGAAAGAGGGCCAGAGAATTGGCGGTTGTTTCCATGGCGTGACGGGCAAGGTCCTCCGGCGTTCCGGAAGGGTCCATGGCCAGTTCCATGTAGGCCATGCTGTTCAGCCCCACAACCGTGCGGCAGTGCTCCGGATCCTGGGCGGAAAGAATCGCCGCCAACTGGAAGGGTGTGGCACCGGGAAGATCCACACACAGAAGGAGTTCCTTTCCCTTCAGGCTCTCCGCCAGGGTATTCAGGCTGGCTTCCAGCTCGCTTCGGTCCATACCCATGGTGAAGTTCAGAAAATGCATGGCTTCCGGAACACCGATCACCATTTCCAGATTGGACCGAATTCCCTCCGCGTAGCCCCCGTGGCCGATTACAATGATTTCAGCCATGGCATCAGCAGTAGAAACCGGTGGCGTAGCCCAGTCCGGTGAGGACGGCCGCCAGCGCCAGGACTGCAACCATCAGCTTCATGGGAGACCACTGCTTCTTGGCATACAGATGGTACACACCCAGCGTCAGACCCAAGGGCAGAATCCTGGGGAAGATGGCATTGAGCATATTGTCCGCATTGAAGAGCACCTGGCCGGACAGCACCGTATCGGTGGTGGCATCGTAAACATCTCGCACAATCTGGATGGGCAGGCTGACGCTGACGAAGGAAGCGGTCAGGGCGCCAACCACGATGAGGCCCATCACGGTCATGGTGCTGGTCAGCTTCTCCAGCTGTCCGTTTGCCATAATGGTCTGCATTCCTTCCAGACCGGACTTATAGCCGAAGCGGAAGAGCTTGTAGCTGATAAAGCAGGTGAGCACGGGATAGATGACCATGTAGAGCACCGCGCCCAGCCAGGAGGTAGAGGCGCTGGCCTGGGAAATGGACAGGCAGATGGTCAGCAGAATGGGAATGATGGTGGCAACCCACAGGGAGTCACCGATGGCGGAGGTGGGTCCGATAAGAGCGGTCTTGACACTGCTGATGATTTCGGGGGTGCACTCGCCGTTGGCGTTGGCTTCTTCCATGCCGCAGACAATGCCATTGACCACGGAGCCCACCTGAGACTCGGTGTTGAACAGCGAAACGTGACGCTTCAGCGCTTCCGCTTTTTCTTCCTTGGTATCGTACAGCTCATCAATCACCGGGGCCATTGCCTGGCCGAATGCCATGCCCAGCATGCTTTCCGCCTGCTGAGAGCAGCCGTTCCAGAAGAACCAGTTGCGGAAAGACTTCTTTAATGTTTGTTCACTGATTTTTTTCGTCATGATTATGCCTCCACTTTTACCTTGTCATAGGCCATGAAGTACAGCACAGCGGTGATGACTGCAACTACGGCCACTGCCATCGTGTTCAAACCGAAATAGGTAACCAGGATGAATCCAGCCAGGAAAATCACGATATGATACCGCTTTTTCAGCAGGAAGGACAGGATGATGCCCATGCCCAGTGCAGCCATCATGCCGCCAAAAACGCCCAGCAGCGTGGTGATCCAGCCGGGGATCAGGGAAGCGAAGTCGCCCTGGCCGGAAGCAAGGGTCAGAGAAGTCAGAACGATGATTGCGGGGATGAACCGGCACAGGAAACCGATGATCTGGCCGCCCACCACATTGGGGATGTACATCTTCCGGGTTTCACCGGCTTCCGCGTACTTGTTGGCAAGCCGGTTCAGGGGCAGGTTCAGCGCGTAGGAAACGTTCCACATCAGCTGGCCCACCAGGCCGCCGATACCGGCGAAGACCACGGCAAGACCGATGATTTCCGTGGTGCCCAGGCCCTTGCCCAGGGCCAGCGCGGCAGCGGTGCCGATGTAGGTGGCGTAGCTCAGATCCCAAGCCACAGCGCCGCCGGGGGTAACATTGCCCATGTACATGATCTGCAGGGGGATGCCGATTGCCATGGCGGCGGGAACATCACCCATAATGAGGCCCACCACAAAGGAGGCAACCAGCGGGCGGCCCAGGGTATACCAGCCGATGGTATTGCCCACAATGGAGCCGATGGAGCCAAGGTAAATAAACAACGCGATCAAGAAAATCTGAAATGTGCTCATCTTTCATTCTCCTATTCAATTTGTTTGGCGGCGCCCCGGATACAGCTTCCGTGCCGCCAGGGTGATTACAGGGTTGCCTTGAAGTCCTTCCAGGCTGTTTTCGCGGAGGTGGGGAGCTGGTGGAATACCACATCGATTCCGCTCTGCGCCAGGCTGTCCAGAATCTCCACATCGCTGTCGCTGAGATAGAAAATGCCTGTGGCGCCGCTTACCTTGTGTACCGTGTCCGGCCGCTTTGCCAGGTTGCCCAGAATCAGTTTCTCGCATCCGGCGATCTGCTGCCGAAGCTCCTCCAGCTTCTGGGGGAATTTGACAATGAGGAGCCGTGTTTTCTCACTGCCGTCACAGAGCAGCTCCCTGGCCTCCTGTGTTGTGACAATGCTGGTTTTGTAGTTCTTCGGTACGCCCATGGTCAGAATGGACTTCAGCATGGGGTTGGCGGCGCTGACATCATCCACCGCAATGATTTCCTGAATTCCCAGCGTCGGGCACCAGGCCACGACGGTCTGCCCATGAATCAGGCGGTCATCGACGCGTACATATAGTTTGCCCATAGTTGTTCCTCCTTTCCGAGAAAAGTTTTTTGAAGATTGACGTTACCACAGGCTGGGCTCGATGAGGCTGGCATACATATAGTTGACGGTAAACCCGTCGCTGCCGCTTTCAATCTGCCGAACCTTGCCGTTGTTTGTGTAATAGGGGATGTAGGGGAAATCGTTGATCTCACCGTTGAATACCTGATATTCCTTCAGGCCCCGGAACCACTGCTCCTTCTCTTCCTCGGTGAGCACGAAGTATGCCTGGGGAATAAAGCCAACCAGATCCTCAAAGGTTTCCCCGTAGAGCAGGCGGATGGGGTTTCCCTTCCGGCGCAGCCGCTTTACCGCCAGCGTGACGGCATCGTGGGTATTGATATGTCTGGGATGCATGGAGCCCCGCCAGTGGGTGATGACCAGCTCTACCTTTTCATCCTCGAAATAGGCTTCCAGCCGGTCCGCGAAGGCCTCCGTGGAGGGCATATTGCTGGATACATAGCCCAGCCAGATGGTATCGCCGCCCAGGGCTTCGGCCGCCCGCCTGTTCTGCTCCAGAAGGGATCTGAGGTATGCCTGTTTGGCTTCCTCCGTTGCGTTTGGATCCTCCAGCCGTCCCTGGGTCACATGGACAAAGGTGCAGTGGGCGCCCTGTTTCGCGTATTTCAGCATCAGGGGCCCGCCCATGAGCTCCGCGTCCAGAGAATGGGCGCCGATACTGACGATTCGTTTTAACGTTCCCATTGGCCTAACCTCTCAATCTGTCAAATTTTTCTTGTAAGAAATGCAGTGCCGGTACACCTTCACGCCCTTGCGCTCGTAATAGCGGCGGCCGGGGTCATCGGTGGAGATGAAGAACATATGATAGATACCCCGCTTGGCCATTTCCTGTTGGGCAAAGTCCAGCAGGATGCTGCCCAGTCCCTCATTGCGCAGGCTCCGGTCAATGCCGATGGGTCCGAAGCGGGCCGGGTTTCCATCAATCATGCGCATACAGAAACCGCAGATCCGGTCCTGGGGATTGATGACCAGAAGAATCAGGTCCTCCGCCGTGCCGTTGCGCATGGCAATCAGGGCATTGCGCTTCCAGCCGCCGCCGAACTGAACCCGGTTGAATTCCAGCAGCTCCAGCGCCCGGTCGTAGGTGAAGTTCACAAACCGATAGCCCTTTTCCTCCGCTGCCTTTTTCTTCGCCAGCCCTTCCGGGCTCAGGCGGAAGCCGTGAAGGTCCTTACACATAGAGTATTCGTGTTTCCCTGCTTCATAACCCAGCTTTTCAAAAAAGGGAATGGAGGCGGGGTAGTTTTCCCCGTCCACTCCGGGGAAGAAATAGCCGGGGCTGTAGGCAAAGAGGGTGATGTTCTTCGCCCCTGCCTGCTGCATATCCGATTCCGCCCGGTGCACCAGCGCCGTGCCGATTCCCCGGCGGCGGAAGCTCTCTTTCACAAACAGCGCCACAATCCAGCCCCTGTCCGGCTCCAGGCCCCGCTCCAGATAGGGGAACTTCCGGCGCATACCCAGGCAGAAGCCTACGCACTGCCCGTCGCTCAGCGCCACATAGCAGAGCCCCGGGTCAAAATTCTCGTCGAACAGCGCCTGGGTCCGAAACTTCTGAACGGTTATGGGGTCGGCGGTCATGGTTTCGTTCCACAGCGCCACCACCGGTCCTTCGTATTTCTGCGAATAGTTTACAATTTCCATGATTATCCCTCGATTCTGTCACTGGGCAGACGATTTATTCCGGTTTCTCCAATGCCACAGCCTGCCGGACGCTGCCGCCGCAGCGGTCCAACCGCTCCCTCGCCTCTTCCACGGTGCACGCTGCCAGAAGCATGGTGATTGCCAGCTTGCAGGAGCCTCCCGCCTGGGCGATGGCGTCCTTGGCAACCTCTCTGGGAACATCCGTTGCCGCCATCACGATGTTCTGCGCCCGAACCACCAGTTTTTCGTTGGTCTGCATCACATCCACCATCAGGTTGCCGTAGGCCTTGCCGCAACCCACCATGGTGGCGGTGGAGATCATGTTGAGAATCAGCTTCTGGGCGGTTCCGGCTTTCAGCCGGGTGGAACCCGTCAGGCATTCCGGCCCGGGCGCCACCTCAATGGCCAGCCTTGCGTTTTTTCCCACCTCAGACCCGGGATTGCAGGAAATCGCCACGGTTTTACAGCCCAAATGGTTGGCGTATTCCAGGCCCCCCAGCACATAGGGCGTCCGTCCGGAGGCAGCGATTCCGATGACGATGTCCTGCTCGGTCAGACCGATGGCCTGAAGATCCGCTTTTCCCAGGTCATAGTTGTCCTCCGCGCCCTCAACCGCCTTCACAAAGGCCCGCTCGCCTCCGGCGATGAGCCCAACCACCATATCCGGCGAAACGCCAAAGGTGGGCGGGCACTCCACCGCATCCAGCACACCCAGCCGTCCGCTGGTGCCCGCGCCCATGTAGATGATCCTTCCTCCGGCGCGGATGGATTCCGTAGCCCAGGTAACACACTGGGCAATGTGGGGAAGCTCCGGCCGGATGGAATCCGGCACCTTGGCATCCTCCTGATTCATGGCGGTTACAATTTCCAATGCCGTCATACTGTCCAAATTCATCGTCCGGGGATTTCTGGCTTCCGTCAGCAGGTTATCCAATGTCAATCCCATGTCTATTCCGCCTCCTTTGCGGCAGAGCTGCCTTTTCACCATTGGCCTCCCTGCCGGATTGATTCCATCATACGGCATACGTTACAAGATGTCAATATTGAACTGCAAATATGAAACAATGTTACATAAAATGAGCTTTTTGAGAATTGTTTGGCACTTTCTATGAAACGTCTTTGGTATCCATCTTCAGAAATGTGCAATATGAACAATTATTCTCCCTGAATTTAGATATTCTGCGAATAGCATCTTTTCCGGAAACCAGGTAAAATGAAAAAGTTATCCACAGAACCAGCAAAGGAGGGATGGCTATGAGCAGTCCGCTGCTCCGGCTTCGGGAGGCATCCGAAGCATTAAGTCCTACAGAACGATCCGTGGCTACCCAGATTATCGCGGATCCAAAACTGGTGCTGAACCACAGCGTCCGTTCCCTGGCCCAGCAGACCTTTTGCTCCACCGCCACCATTGTCCGGCTGTGCAACCACATCGGCTATCCGGGCTACCGGGATTTCCGTCAGGCGGTTGCCTACGAGCTGGCTGTCCGGGATCAGACCAAGCTCCGGCAGCAGCGCGCCATTGAGCGGACGGATTCTCTGGAAGGGATCATCGATAAAATCACCTACCAGAACATCGTTTCCCTGGAAGAAACCCAGGAGCTCATGGATGCCCAGGTGCTGCAGCGCTGTGTCAACCTTCTGCATCGGGCCAAGGTGATCTATCTGTTTGGCATGGGCGCCTCCTTCTGTACGGCAAAGGACGCCTATCTGAAGTTTCTCCGGGCCAACAAGCTGTGCGTTCTGAACGAGGACTGGCACTCCCAGCTTTTGCAGGCCCGCAACGCCACCGCCGAGGATGTGGCCATCGTGCTGTCCTATTCCGGCGCCACCGTGGAAATGATCGAGTGTATGAAGGCCCTGAAGGACAACGGCACCCCCACTATCGCCATTACCCGCTTTCTCAAATCCCCGGTATCCGATCTGGCAGATGAAAAGCTCTACACCGCCTCCAACGAAGCGCTGTTCCGAACCGGCGCCATGGCATCCCGGATTTCTCAGCTGAACATCATTGACATTTTATACACAGCCCTGAACAATCTGAGCTTTGACGCCTCCCTGGACCAGCTGTCCAAAACCTATATTCAAAAGCCCAACGCCGAGGACAGTCCCGAGGTACAAAAAACGCCCCGCGGCAGCCACGGAAAAAAGGGAGTCAAAACCTCCGGCTAAGCCGGAGGCTTGATTTAGCCCTGGAAACCATTTCTGCTCTACCGGGGGATTCTTTTTGTTCCTTTTCTGTCCGCTAAAGCTATTTTTTGCCCCCGGCAGAGCCGGGGGTTAACTTTGGTTAACCAAACAGAAAAGGCCTGCCGCTTGCCGCGGCAGGCCCAATATTATGGCTTTCCGAAGGCCAGCTCCGGGTGGGATTGCTTCAGGAATTCCAGCAGGGCGGCGGCTTTTTTCTGAATGTCATCGCCGATGTACAATTCCAATTCACCCCCGTCCTTCCGGACGATCACCAGATATTCCATCAGGAAGCAGTTCCCGCCGCAGCAGAGCTTTCCGTGTACCGGAACCACCCGGCGGAAGATGCGTTCCACCTGGGACAGGGAAATCACATACCAGCGCAGACCGGTTTTCCAGAAAACAGCGGTCTGCCCGGGTTTTACCCAGCCATAGGCTTCGGCGGCGGAGAATTGGGCGTCCAGAGCCGGATCCACACCCTTTTTGTAAACATATGGTTTCAGATTGGCAGACATACCGGTTCCCTCTCTTTCTTTCTATGCTCACAACGCTTGGGGCTGGTTCGGAAAACATGACGATAGCAGCAATCCCGCCGCTCAGAAAGCCCAGCCCACAGAAACAGTATAAAGGATTCCAGCCTGAGAATCAAGTCGTCTCTGTCCTTTTAAGAATCTACACGTGTAGGTGTTACAATGATGTGTGACACCTACAGTAAGAATGGAAAACCTTTTGGGGATTCTATTGTATTTCATATTATTCTTCGATATAATGATTATGCTGCACAAATGGAGCTATGCATTTTTCAGTGCGTAGCTTTGGCTAGCATAGAACCAAAAGAATTACAAGTTTCGTTCTTTTCTCTTTTCTTTTGGTATGCTATACTAACAGAAACGGACACCCCAGGAGGGGTGTCCCTACGAGGGAGGGATTCTGTGGAATTGCCCAAAAGAAACCACAACCGCATCAGGGGATTTGATTACAGCCAAAATGGTGCTTATTTCGTCACCATCTGCACCCAAAACAGGCAGAGAATTTTGTCAAGGATCGTAGGGACACCCGTCCCCGGGTGTCCGCAAGCACCATGCCCGGAATTATTGTCCTATGGAAGAATCGCTGACAAATACATCCGGCAGATGGATACATATTATGACCACCTGTCGGTGGATAATTATGTAATCATGCCGGATCATATTCATTTTCTGATTTCAATCCACGAACAAGTCGGACACCCCGGGAGGGGTGTCCCTACGCCCAGAACATCTGTGATTGCAAGATTTGTGGGAACATTCAAACGGTTTTGCAACAAGGAATACGGCCAAAACATCTGGCAGGCCCGATATTACGATCATGTAATCCGCAACCAACAGGATTATGACGAGACCTGGGAATACATCGATAACAATCCACGAAAATGGATGATGACAAAACAAGGAATAGACGCGTAGGGACACCCGTCCCCGGGTGTCCGCGAATTCCATCCCCCAGGAAGCACACCCTCATTTTCTTCATCAAAACAAAGCCCAAAACGCAAAAACAGGAAGCACATCACAACCGTTTTCACGGAAAGGATGTGCTTCCTTCTCAAATAATCGCAGGGTTTGTTCATAAGAAAGCATCGTTTTTTCCTTAATTGGGTGCTACGGCAATAAACCATAAATTCATCGATTTGCCAATCAAAATCCAAACAAATCATAGAAAAACACTCCTGATATTCATAGGTTTGAGATACCCAATAAATCAGGAGTGTTTATAGGCTTAACCAACACAATTCATAGCTTTGAAAGGCAGATTTTCATATTGACTTTCATAGTATTCATAGGCCTGACCGCCAATTAAAAAAGCCCGAAAACCCGTTGTGCCCCAATCAGAAATTCCCTACCTCGGCGGATTTGAGCTGAAGCTGGAGCTTGTCCGCAATCAGGGCGATAAACTCCGAATTGGTGGGCTTGCCCTTGGTGTTGCTCACAGTGTAGCCGAAGAAGCTTTGCAGGGTGTCCAGATCTCCTCTGTCCCAGGCCACCTCGATGGCGTGGCGAATGGCCCGCTCCACCCGGGAAGGTGTGGTGCCGAAGGTCTTTGCCACCTGGGGGTAGAGCACCTTGGTGATGGCGTTGATCACATCCATATCATTCACGGCGATGATGATGGCCTCCCGCAGATACTGGTAGCCCTTGATGTGGGCGGGAACGCCGATCTCGTGAATGATGTTCGTGACCATGCTTTCAATACTGGTCTTGTCCACCCGGCGTGGCGCAGAGGTCCGGAGGCTCTCCCCTCCCCGGATCTCCTCCATGCGTTCCACCAGAGCGGTCATATCGCAGGGCTTCAGCATCAGGTAGCGAACCCCCAGATTGGCCGCGGCAGCGGCGACATAATCCGTTACAAATCCCGATGTAGCCAGCGTTGCCGGGCGGTGTTCCATTCCGGAAATGGCTTTCAGCACGCTGATTCCATCCTGCTTGCTCAGCATCAGGTCCAGCACCAAGACATCGGGTTTTCTATCTCCAATCAGGCGGATGGCCTGTTCCCCGTCAGAGGCGGTTCCCACAACCTGGAAGCCGTCCGCGCGCTGCAGTGCCGCTGTCAGCCCTGCGCAGAACTCTTCCGAGCTATCCGCAATCAATACGGTGGTTAGATGTTCCATACATTCCTCTCCTGTCAACTTGAAATACCCCATGTACGGCAAGTCTTGCCGTGTGCGACACCAATAATTTAGCATAATGAGCCCCGTTTTTCAATAGCCGCGAAGAAACATTCGCTCGTCTGAAATCGACTGAAGCCTTTAAAACCCCTGTGATTCCGAACAATTTCTACAGTATTCGACGTTTTGTCGACAAAAATTCGCGCATTGACGCGTTGATCTTTTTGTAGTAAAATATTGTCAAAATCCATTCTGAAAGGAATTGCTCCATGAACGAACGCATTGCCGCCCTGTGCGGTTTTCTGGATGCCTCCCACAGTCAGTACCATGCCCGGGCCTATCTTGCCGGCGCCCTGGACGCGGCAGGCTACACCCGCCTGGACGAAGCGGAAGATTGGCGGCTTCTCCCCGGCGGAAAATATTATGTAACCCGCGGAGGCAGCGCTCTGCTGGCCTTCCGCATCCCCGAAGGCAGCCCCAGGGGCTTCCTCATCAGCGCCGCCCATACCGACCGCCCAACCTTTAAGGTGAAGGAAAACGGGGAACTGGACGGGCAGTATGCCCGGCTGGCGGTGGAGCGCTACGGCGGGCAGATCCTCTCCCCCTGGCTGGATCGTCCCCTGTCCATTGCCGGTCGGGTGCTGGTGAAAACCGAAAAAGGGGCCCAGGTTAAGCTTTTGGACATTGACCGGGATCTGCTGCTGATTCCCAATGTGGCCATCCACATGAACCGTTCCGTCAACGAGGGCTATAAGTGGAACCCGGTGACCGATGTGATCCCCCTGCTGGGAGGACCGGAAAGCAAGGGCAAATTCCAGGCCCTTCTGGAAGCCGAAGCAGGCGGTCCCCTGCTGAGTCACGACCTGTTCCTGTACATCCGGCAGAAGGCCACCGTATGGGGCATCGACGAAAGCTTTGTGTCCTCCGCCGCCCTGGACGATCTGGAATGCGTCTGGGGCTGCTTCCAGGGCTTCCTGAAATCCGGCGGCAGCCGCTGCATCCCCCTGTTCTGCGCCCTGGACAGTGAAGAGGTGGGCTCCTGCTCCCCCCAGGGCGCCGGGTCCACGGTGCTGCGGGATACAATCAGCCGGATCTGCGCCGAATTGGGCCTCTCCACCCGGCAAATGCTGGCCCGGTCCTTCCTGGTCAGCGCCGACAATGCCCACGGCCTGCATCCCAACCATCCGGAGCTGGCCGACAGCGGCAATGCCCCCATGCTGGGCAAGGGCATCGTTGTGAAATTCAACGCAAATCTCAAATACTGCACCGACGGTCTCAGCGCCGGAGTCTTCCGCGCCGTCTGCCAGCAGGCAAAGGTGCCCACCCAGAACTACTACAACCGCCCGGATATTCCCGGCGGCTCCACCCTGGGCTGCATCTCCATTGGGCAGGTCTCCGTGCCCACGGTGGACATCGGCCTGCCCCAGCTGGCCATGCACAGCTGCTATGAAACCGCCGCCACGGCCGACGCCCTTTCCCTGGAAGACGCCATGCAGACCTACTTCTCCTCCACGCTGGAGCTGTCAGAGAACGGTTTTCAGCTTTGCTGATTTCGATATGGCTTCCCCCGGGGGAAGGCAAGGCGCCCTGCGGGCGCAATTGTCAACTGAGCTTATTCCCTCTTTTTCCCACAACCCCTTACCACGAAAGGAGCCATCCATGAAGAAAACCCCTGTCTACATCACCGGCCACCAGCATCCGGATACGGATTCCGTGGTCTCTGCCATTGCCTATTCCTTCTTCAAGCGCTCCCAGGGGGTGCAGGCGGTGCCCTGCCGTTTGGGGAAGCTCAACGGCGAGACAAAATACCTTCTGGACCGGTTTGGGTTCCCGGAACCCCAGCTCCTGACCGATGCCCGGGTAACCCTGGGGGAAGTGGCCATGGACCCGCCCTCCTCCATCACCCCGGACACCACCATTTTCGAGTCCCTGCAGCAGATGCAGCAGTATAACCGGACCTACTGCGGCGTGGTGGATGAAGAAAATAAGCTCATCGGCTTTTTCACCAAATCCGATATTTCCGTCATCGGCCTCTATGATACCGCCCGGTCCATCGCCATCATGGCCCAGACCCCTCTGGAAAACTTCCGCAAGACCCTGGACGGCCGCATCATCTACGATGACCCGGAAATGGCCCTCAACGGCAAGGTCAGCGTCATTGCCATGACCGAGGAAAGCCGCCTGCAAAACTACGATGTGGACCGCCGCATTGTGGTCTGCGGCAACGACCCCGCCGCCCAGAAAACGGTGATCGAAAAAGGGGCCGGTATGCTGGTGGTGGTCTGGGCCCAGGAGATTGACCCCCAGGTGGTGGAATGTGCCAAGGCCCATCACTGCCCCATTCTGATCTCCGGCCACGGCGGCATGAACACCATCCGCTACATCTATTTCTCCCCCAGCGTCAGCCAGATCATGAAAACCGAGCTGGTCCGCTTCTCCACCCAGGAGCTGGCGGAGGACGTGGGCCGGAAAATGCTGCAAAGCCGGTTCCATGTCTATCCGGTCACCGATCCCACCGGCAGACTCTTCGGCTACGTTTCCCGGTATCACATCATGCAGGCCCCCAGCAAAAAGCTCATATTGGTTGACCATAACGAGTTCCCCCAGTCCGTCCGGGCCATTGAAAAGGCCCAGGTGCTGGAGGTCATCGACCACCACCGGATCAATGATTTTTCTTCCCAGTATCCGGTCCAGTTCCGGAACGAGATTGTGGGCTCCACCTGCACCATCGTGGCCACCATCTTCCGGGAGAACCAGATCCCCATTCCGGTGTCCCTGGCGGGACTGATGCTGGGTGCCATTCTTTCCGACACCCTGAACTTCCATTCCCCCACCACCACGGAAAAGGACCGTTCCACCGCCAACATTCTGGCGGCCATTGCGGACCTGGACCTGGAGGAATTCGGCGCGGAGCTCTTTACCGCCACCGCCTCCAAGGCCGACGCCCACCCGGATGAGCTGATCAAGGCCGACATGAAAATCTTTGAGGTCTGGGGCTGCAAGCTCTCCATCTCCCAGGTGATTCTGGCAACCACCGAGGATCTGCACCTGGCAAACGGCGTCATGGAAGCCGCCCTGGATAAATTTGCCGAGAAAAAGGATCTGGACCTGACGGTGCTGGCCTTTACCAGCATCCAGGAAAACGGTTCCATCCTGTACTTTGGGGGCAACCGCACCGCCTGGGGCAAGGAGGCCTTCCCCGATGACCCCACCCGGGAGCAGACCTTCCACAAGGGGCTGCTGTCCCGCAAGCAGCAGCTGCTGCCCCGGCTCACCGCCGTAATTGAAAAATACGCGTAAATAACGCCCTTCCCCAAAAAAACAGGGAAGGGCGTAGCTTATCCATATGGGGCCATTACCGGGACAGGTACTCCGCCAGCCAAGTGGATGCCTTCCGGGCACCGGATCCGTTCAGGTGGTCGCCCCCATCCACGGTATCCAGGGACCAGTCAATGGCCGTATCTTCCAGATTCATGTCCACATAGGCGATGCCCAGCTCCCGGGCCGCAGCCTTCGTTCCGTTGTGGCTGCAATAGTCCCAGTTGGCGGCGCTGGGCGCGCTGAGCAGCAGCAGTTCCGCCCCGTTTTGGGCGCAGAGGGCCTGTATCCGGGCCAGAACCCGGCGGCTGGCTTCAGGGATGGGTGTTATCCCGTTGCCGGGGATCATGTATTCTCCCTCCGGCGCCGGAGAAACCCCTTCTTTTTCATAATAGCCCCGTTCCGGGATCCGGCAGGTGTAGCGGACCGAGGAAAGAGCCTGTCCGGGCTTCAGAAATTTCCAGCCGTCGTGGTAGCGCAGCAAGGGGAGCAGATCCTCCAATCGGGAAACCCCCTGATCCAGCAGGGAGAATGCCCGGTACAGATGATTGGCCTCCAGAATCACCACCCGAGGGGACTGGTTTTCCAGAAAGTCCCTGAGAAAACGTTCCGATTTCAGAAGATTCTGCCCGGTGGTGGCGCAGACATAGCCGGGAATACCCCCGGTTTCCCCGATAATCTCCGGTGAAAAGGCACACAGGGGCACACTGTCCCCAAGGATGACATAATCCAGAGAATCCGACTCCTCCGCCAGAAAGCCGCTGGCGGTATAGTCCTGGATCCCCGCTTCGGGTGTATTGTCCTTGGGTGTAAAATACCAGCTGAAAAGCGCCAGCAGCAGCGCGAGTATCAGCAAAAAGCCGCAGGGGGCACGCAATCGTTTGACCATATGGGTGTCCTCATTCCGTATGATTCTGGTTGACAAATCCCTATTTTACGACCTCCACGAACTGCCAGCCCAGTGCCCGGAGCAGGGGAATCATCGCTTCCTCTATTTCCTCGCCGCACATAATGATGGGCACCGCCGGGGGGCAACTGACAGAAAGAGTCGCCAGAACCCTTCCGGCGCTTTCCTCCACGGGAATCCGTTCCCTTGCTCCGAGGGCCGCCTGCCGGGGACTGCAAACCGCCTTTGGCTCCACCCGCTGCCGCGCTTCATCTGTCAGCGCTTCCCGGCGGGGGATTTCGCAAAGGGCCTGTCCCAGTTTCGTAAGCGTCCACGGATCATTTTCCGGAGTGAACATAAAAACAATGTGTCCTTCATCCCGGAATTCACAGATCAGATTCTTCTTCTCCAGAATTTCCGCGATTTCCGTTCCGGTATAGCCCCAGGGTCTTGTCATCCAGGTGAGCTTCAGCGGTTCCTCTCCGCCAAGGATCAGCCCCCTTTCCAGAAGCCGGCCCTTCAACACCGACACCCAAGGGGCAAAGGTTCTCAGCCGTTGGGGCAGCCCCTCCAGATCGGGGTTTGCCCGGTCCAGAGACTGCATAATGAGGTAAGAGGGGCTGGTGGAGCCGAACAACGCCATGGCATCCTTTACTTTTCCCCTCATTCCCTCCTCCCGGAAATGGAGATAGGCGCCTCCCGTCAGCACCGGGAGGGTTTTGTGGGCGGAATCGCAGCACAGGTCCGCACCCAGATCCATGGGGTGCCTGCTTTCCGGCAGGAATTTCAGATATGCTCCGTGGGCGTTGTCCACCAGGAGCCTGACGCCGTATTTCCCGCAGACCCGGGATATTCCCCGGATGTCCGCTATGTTTCCCAGATAGTCCGGGCTGGTCAGATACACGGCAAAGGGCTTTTCCCGTTCTTCCAGAATGGCCCGCTCCACCTGCTCCGGTGTTACCGGACAGCTCAGATAGTCTTCCCCTGCCCAGAGCCATCGGATGGGAAAGTCCAGCAGAATGGCAGCCGACAGAAAGGTCTTGTGGGCATTCCTGCCCGCCAGCACCCGTCCCTTTCTTCCCGCGGCGGTATAGGCCAGGGCCAGCATAGCCCGGACGCAGAGGCTTGACCCCTCCGTGGAATACACCGTGGGCCAGCCAAACAGCTTTGAGGCGTTGGCTTCGCTTTCCGCGATGATGCCTGCCGGATGGTACAGATCGTCGGCGCCCTCAATTTCCGTCAGGTCCCGGTCCTCGCAGCCCAGAAATGCCTTTCCCTTGTGGCCCGGCATATGGAACCGGGCAGGGTTCCGCTCTGCGTAGTCCCGGGCAAAGTCCCAGATCGGTGTGGAAATCATTGGGGATCACCCAGTTTTTCCGCCACCTGCACCATGATGGCGCATTCCATCCGCTTGCGGAACAGCTTGCAGCCGTAGTCATACACGCCCTTTACGCTGCCCGTGGCATGGTAGGCATTGGCAGCGCAGCCGCCGGAGCAGTAGAGCCGGGCCCAGCAATCCCGGCAATCCGGCCGGGCGTAGACATTGCAGGAGGCGAATTCCTGCTGAATTCCCGTGTTGGTCACCCCGTCCCAGATGTTGCCCAGCTTAAACTTTTCCTCGCCCACAAACTGGTGGCAGGGATACAGGTCTCCCCAGGGCGTCACGGCCATGTACTCGGTTCCGCTGCCGCAGCCGGAGATGCGCTTGTAAATACAGGGGCCGCCGGTCAGGTCGATCATGTAGTGATAGAAGGTAAAGGGGCGGCCCTCTCTGTAGCGCTCCAGCTGGAGCTGTGCCAGCTCCTCATACTGCTGCAAGATGATGGGCAGATCCTCCTCGGTCAGGCCGGAGGGATCTCCCGGCGCCGTGACCACA
Organism: Oscillospiraceae bacterium; assembly: GCA_017622995.1. GTDB lineage: Bacteria > Bacillota > Clostridia > Oscillospirales > Oscillospiraceae > Faecousia. The sequence continues at coordinate 4,246 of JAGAQA010000021.1, read as the reverse complement.
GGCTCCATGCTGAGTTCCGTAAAGCCCAGATCCAGCATGGTCCGGATGTCGGTGACAAAGTCCGGGTTGGCATGGGTAAAAGTGCCCCGCATATAGTAGTCCTTCCCGCCCCGCTGGCGCACCAGCTCCTGGAATTTGGGCACAATCCGGTCAAAGCTGCCCTTTCCCGCGTAGTCCACCCGGAACCGGTCGTGGATCTCCTTCCGGCCGTCCAGGGACAGCACCACGTTGCTGCACTCACGGTTGGCAAAGTCGATCACGTCCTGATCGATGAGCATTCCGTTGGTGGTCAGGGTGAAACGGAAGTTCTTTCCCGCCTCCTTCTCAATGGACCGGGCGTAGGCCACCAATTGCTTCACCACATCGAAGTTCATCAGGGGCTCGCCGCCGAAGAAGTCCACCTCCAGGTTTTTCCGGGTGCCGGAATGGGCAACCAGGAAGTTAAGGGCCTGCTTGCCCACCCCAAAGGACATCAGCGCCCGGTCTCCGTGGTACTTGCCCTGAGAGGCGAAGCAATAGGAGCAGTTCAGGTTGCAGGTGTGGGCGATGTGCAGGCACAGGGCCTTCACCACACCGGAGGTCCGGGCCTTCAGCTCTCCCGCCATGGGGGCGAAGGTATCCGGGGCAAAGAGCTTCCCCCCGTCCTTCAGGGCGGTGATGTCCTCGTAGCACGCCTCCAGCTCCGCCCTGTCAAGCTCCGGGTATTTCCGGGCCACCTGGTCGATGGCCGCTTCCCGGGGCGTGTTCTCGTAAAGGCCAATCAGGTCGTAAGCCGCCTCATCCACCACATGGACGGAGCCGGAGCACACATCCAGAACGATGTTGTAGCCGTTTAGTTTGTATTGATGGATCATGTATTTCTCCTTACGCATGAAAAATGCCGCCCAAGCAGGCGGCATTTCTTCAAAAATAACTTACTTATTCTTGTTCTCGCACTTCTGGTTGGCGATGCCGCTGCTGGTCTTGCAGGCAGACTGGCAGGAGGTCTGGCACTCGCCGCAGCCGCCGTTCTTGGCGCTCTGGCACAGATTGCGGGTCTCGATGGTCTGAATATGCTTCATGGGAAGATTCCTCCTAGTTTTGTTTCTTTATTCTTAGAGTTTACCATGCGCGCGGTGAAATGTCAATCGAAAAATGGAACGAAACACGCCCCAACTCTTAAACTATACCACGTTTTTTCCTTTCGCCCATTGGCAAAAGCACAGAAAAGTGAAAAAAATCTTTGTTCTCTCTGCCATCTTGCGCAATCACCCACTCCATGCTACTATATAGACACAAAGAGGTGATACCAATGATCTAGGAAGCACCACTTAACAGAAACGGAGGTAACCACAGATGTTAGATAATAAGAGTGCAGAGAAATGGCCCCTGACCGAAGGATCGAACCGGTCAGGGGTTATTTCTTTATCCTTTATCAAACATTGCGCGCCACTTGCCCCTGAAATACCGGTGCAGGCATACCGCCGCCGTGGTGCTCCAGGTGAAGCCCGTGGTAATCCAGATGCCCCAGAAGCCAATCGCCGGAATCCGGGTGAACACATTGGAGTAGATGACCCGGCAGGCCACTTCCGTCAGGCCGTTGATCATAGCGAAGGAGGAATCCCCGGCACCGTTGAGGATGGATCTGGGAATATAAATCATGCCCAGAGCGAAATAGAACAGGCAGTTGATCCGCATACCCCTGGCGCCGATGGCAATCACCTGGGGGTCCTTGACAAACACCCCAACGATCTGATCGCCGAAGAGATATACAACGGGCAGCAGCACCAGGCTGAAACCCAGTGCCATCCACGCCGCCGCCTGAAAGCCCTGCTTCACCCGGTCCAGCTTCTGGGCGCCCACATTCTGGCCGGAAAAGCTGGTCAGGGCGGTGCCCACGGAATTATAGGGCTGCTGCACAATCTGCTCCACCCGGTCCACCACTGTGTAGGCAGCCATCACGGTTTCTCCGAAACCGTTGACGACCCCCTGCAGCACCATGGTGGAGACAGAAATAATAGAGGACTGCGCCGCCACGGGAATGCCCAGAGTCAGCGCCCGAAGAATGGTCCTTCCTTCCGGCCGCAGCTCCCCCTTGTTCAGCCGGAAGCAGGGAACCTTGGTCAGGGCGTAAATCAGGCTGATCACAAAGGAGATCAGCTGGGAAATCAGGGTCGCCAGACCCACACCCAGGACCCCCATTCCGAATTTCACCACAAACAATAGATCCAGCACCACATTTACCATACTGGCAATAATCAGGAAATACAGACTGGTTTTGGAATCTCCCATGGCCCGCAGGATGGCCGCGATGCCGTTGTACAGGGCCACCGCCACTGTACCCAGGCAGATCAGGCGCAGATAGGTGACCGCGTCCGGCAAAATGGTGTCCGGCGCCCGCAGGAGCCGCAGAAGGTTGGGTGCCAACGCATAGAACAGCACGCTGACGATCAGCCCTGCCCCGGAGAGAATATAGATGCCATTGGCAATGATTTTCCGGATTTCTTTGTGATTTCTGGCGCCGAAGGCCTGGGCGGCCATCACCCCCAAACCGACGGAAAGGCCGGAAGAAAGGGCAAAAATCAGATAGCCCAGGCTCCCGCAGGTGCCCACCGCCGCCAGAGCGTTGGCGCCCACAAAGTTGCCCACCACCAGGGAATCCACCAGATTATAAAACTGCTGAAAGAGATTGCCGATCAGCAAAGGGATTGTAAATGAAATCACATGACGAAATGCGCTGCCCTGGGTCATATCCACGCAGCGTTCCTTTTTCTCCAATTCGATCCCTCCGTTCTAAGGAAACTCTGAATAAGTCGGCAAGTGCTGGCGGCGAGAGATTTTGACGCAGCCGAAAGTTCTGAAATTGGAGGAATACTTGGTGTATTTCCCAATTTCAGAACTGCACGGATGGGGCAATAGATCCGTCGTCCAGCCGCAGACGATTTGTTCAGAGGTTCCTAACATTACCGGATGAAATTATAGCGGGGTGTATGCCAAAATGCAATTCTGAATAATAGGAAATTTCCACAATTCCAAGCCATCTTTTTTGTGCAGTTTTTTCGTCCTTTCCGTGGTATACTGAAGCAAATCTACATAAAGGAGCATCGCCATGCCGGAATTTGAACTTGTCCACGAAATACAGAATCTCTGCCGCAACAATCAGATGCGGGATGTGTTCTTTGAGGAAGTCACCTGCGACGACCCGGAAACCTATGTCCGCTCGCTTCTGAAGGGAAAGGACATCCAGCTGTCCGTCGATGTCACCGGCCCCGATACCGTCACCATCCACACCTCTGCCGACGGCCTGATGGAGAAGTTTGTCTTCACAAAGCTGTAACGCAGCCCATCCGCCGGTGCCCGGAATGGATCTTCCGGTAGCTCCGTCCCTTTGCGGCCCAATCCGGCTGTATCCACTGGGATATGGCCGGATTGTTTTCGGGAAATCCCTTTCCGGTGGAAAATTCAAGCATATCATAATGCGTACTGAATAACGCAAAAAACCTTGAAAGCCAAGGCTTTCCGGCAATCTTTGCGTTATTCGGATGCAAGGATTTTGCGGCTTTGGCCACAAAACCCTTACCTATTACTTCCAAAAATCCCGAATGCGCAAATTAAGTAATAGTGAATAGTGAAGAGTGAATAGGTAAAATCCCGAACGCTGGCGCATTCGGGATTTTTGGTGACCCGCCGGGGATTCGATCACACTATGGTTCCCACCAGTGTTTGCACTGGTGGGCGCAGGTGTCCACCGGACACCTGCATGGAAGTGGGTTCGAATTCCCTTTGACTGACCAAAAGGAAAACCACCCGCGAGGGGTGGTTTTCCTTTTGGTGACCCGCCGGGGATTCGAACCCCGGACCCACTGCTTAAAAGGCAGTTGCTCTGCCAACTGAGCTAGCGGATCATGTTGGCTGGGATGGCCGGATTTGAACCGACGAATGCCAGAGTCAAAGTCTGGTGCCTTACCGCTTGGCGACATCCCAATGTTTGACCGGGCACACTGGGGATTATACCATGAACAAGATCGTTTTGCAATCCTTTTTTCGGGAAAACCGGTACAATCCAGAGTCCTTCCATCCGTTTTTTTGATCTCAGGTATTATCAAAAACCTCGGATCCGTGATCCGAGGTTTTTGTGTTGGCATTACCTATCTTCCCGGCAAGTCACCCTGCAAGTATTGTCGGCGCGAACGAGCTTAACTTCTGTGTTCGGGATGGGAACAGGTGGACCCTCGCCGCAATCAATACCAACTTCGTCGTGGCTGTT
>JAGAQA010000020.1 GCA_017622995.1 Oscillospiraceae bacterium | reverse complement strand
CAGCAGCCATCATGACCGTGCTCGTGATGATGCTCATGCTCATGGTCGTGACCGCAGCCGCACGCATTATGGTCGTGATGGTGGTGCTCGTGCTCATGGTCATGCCCACAGCAGCCATCATGATCGTGATGATGCTCATGTTTGTGATCATGACCGCAGTCATGGTCGTGATCGTGTTCATGGGCATGATGATGCTCGTACTCATGCTTGTGCTCATGCTCATGACCGCAGCAGCAATCGTTTTCATGCTCGCGCATAGTTGTGTTCTCCTTTGCTTGCAATGAAATTCTTTTTGTCACGCAGACCGCCGTGCCAGACAGTCCTCATACCGATAGCTTTCTACAAGGGTTCGGAAGGAATTGAAGCTGGCCTCGGGGGTAATGCTTTGAATGACAGTGTACAGGTCTTCGTAGTTGTACGCATTGACGGCAGCGCCGACAGCAAGGGCATACATACTGTCATACTCCTCCATGCTTGCGGCTGTCCAGAAGCCCTGCTTCAGCCGGAACGCCCTGCCGTTTTCCCGGAAGGCATCCGCGTGTCCGGTGATGGCATTGTACAGTGCCGCAAAGCCCGGACCAATCTCCGACTCGTATTTTCCCGCTACATAGGATAGCTTCCCGGACTGGAAGGCAAAATAGTTTTCTTCGGAAAAGCAGTCGATTACACCGTATTCTATTTCCGAAGCATCCAGAACATCTGCCAGCGTTGTAACAGGAACCGTAGACAACACGGTTGTGTACTCACCGGAGGCGATGAGCCCTTTGGCATTGGCAAGAGCGCTCTCCTGCGCCAGGTAGCCGGGGCAAATAACCGCCTTCCCTTCTCCCACCTCCAGGGTCACCGGCTCTGATACCCGAGCGAGTTCTTCGGAGCTCTGGGCGAATCGGACACCGTAGGTTTCCTGAAGGGCATCCAGGATGCCCACGGTGCGCAGCCGGTGCATTTCGTTCCCCAGGCTTCCGCCGCCGGATAGAATCACATAGCTTTTGCCGGTTTTTGCCATGGCTTTTCCCATATCAAAGCCCGCCTGATACTCACTCTCCGCGCCGGGACCGATCTCACCCACAAAGTAGGGATTGGCGGCAACCGACTGGAAATCCGCCTCCGAGGAGGTGGCAGTGGGGCGAATGTAATACATTTTATGGGTGGCGCAGAATTCCACTTCTTTCTTTAGGTCATAGGAGCCGAATACCAGAACGCCTTCCACATCGTTCTGGCTGCACAGCTCCAGAAAATCCATCAGCTCTTCACCGCCGGAAATACTGTTGGAGTAGAGGAAGGTGACATCGGAAAAGCATTCTTTGATGTAACCATCCAGATAGTTCTTGAACATCCGAATTTGCGCATCCTGGATATCGTAGGTGGCGACTCCGATTTTATGAAGGGTTAAGCCGCTAGCCTCCGCCGCGAGCTGATCCTGATTGGCAATGTCTTCCGTGGTTTTCGCGGAGCAGCCGAACAGAGCTGCCAGCAGACAGAGAATCCCCAGCGCGCACGCAATTATTTTCTTCATCTTTTGTATTCCTCGTTATACAGATGACACGCCACTTCGTGCCCCTGGCCGATGGTCTTAAGCGTTGGACGCTCCCGGCGGCAACGCTCCGTGCAATGGTCGCACCGGGTCTGGAAGGGACAGCCGGGGGGCGTGTCCAACGGGCTGGGCACTTCGCTTTGCAGGGGCTGGATGGGTACGCTGAAATCCATGTGGGTATCAAAAACAGAACCGATCAGCGCTCTGGTATAGGGATGCCGGGCCTTCTTCCACAGGTCTTCACCCGGCAGCACCTCCACAATCGTTCCCAGATACATGACAGCTACCTGATGGGACAGCGACTGCACCAGGGCAATATCGTGGCAGATAAAGCCGATGGCAATCTCCTTCTCCCGCTGGAGCTTTGTCACCAACTCTACAATGGTTTTCTGCACGGATACATCCAGCGCCGCCGTTGCCTCGTCCATAATCAAAATTTCCGGCTCCAGCGCCAGCGCCCTGGCAATCGCCACCCGCTGCCGCTGACCGCCGGACATATTGTGGGGATAGCGGTCGGCAAAGTCGCCCGGCAGTTCCACCATTTCCAGAAGCCGGCGGCAGGCCGCATCCTTTTCCCCTTTCCGAATGCGCCCAAAATTCAGCAGCGGCTCACACACAATGTCCCGGATTTTCATTTTCGGGTTGAAGGAAGCGTTGGGGTCCTGAAATACCATCTGGATATTCTGGCGGTTCTGACGCAGGGCCTCGCCTTTCAGTTTGGTGATGTCCTGCCCACGATAGAGGATTTCTCCCTCGCTGGGCGTGTCCAGCGACACCAGAAAGCGCATAAAGGTGGACTTTCCGCAGCCGGATTCTCCCACCAGACCCAAGGTCTTGCCTTTGTAGAATTTCAAATTGATATCGTTGTTCGCAAGCAGCAGTTTGCCGCTGGCTGTGGGGAACCGCCGGGTAACGTGCCGGGCTTCCAGCACGATTTCATTCTGATCAAACATAGCGTAACCCTCCCAAGGACGGAACCGCGTCCAGCAGTGTGCGGGTGTAGGCGTTTTCGGAGTGGCTGAGGATATGCGCCCGGTCTCCCTGATCCTCGATTTGCCCACGGCGCATCACAACAATGTTGTCCGACATATAGGCCGCCACACCCAGATTGTGGGTCACCACGATGATACTGGTTCCATAGGTGTCCCGCAGCTCCATCATTTGCCGGACAATCTGGGCCTGGGTGGTCACATCCAGCGCCGAGGTGGGTTCGTCCGCCAGCAGGAGCTTGGGGTCATAGGTCATGGCCATGGCGATGCCCACCCGCTGACGCATACCGCCGGAGAGCTGGAAGGGATAGGACTGCATAATGTTTTCCGCCCCGGCAAGACGCATCTTTTCCAGCATGGCAGTTCCCTTTTTCCAGGCTTCCTGTTTGGAAATTTCCTCGTGGGTGCGGATGTACTCAACGAACCCGTCGCCAATCCTGCGGATGGGATTGAGCATGGCGCCGGAGTCCTGAAAGATCATGGAGATTTCACTGCCCCGGAGCTTCCGCCACTCCATGGGCGTATTTTGCAGCAGAGATTTCCCGTCAAAGAGAATGTCGCCTTCACTGACTCTGCCGCCGCCGGGCAGCAGTCCCAGCACAGCGCGGATGACGGTGGTTTTGCCGGAGCCGGATTCTCCCACCAGGGAGGCAATCTGCCCCTGCTTTAAGTTCATGGAAAAATCTCTGACTGTAGGGCGGTCACCGTAGCAGACCGTGATATTCTTAATTTCCAGCATACTTGCCTCCTTACTCATTTCTGGGGTCCAGCACATCCCGCAGGGCATCGCCCAGCAGGTTGAACACCACCACCACAACGAAAATCGCAAGGCCCGGATAGAACATCATCCAGGGGGCGTTGGAGATGAACTGCCTGCCCTCGTTGAGCATCAGTCCCCATTCCGGCGTAGGCGCTTTGGCACCGAAGCCAAGGAAGGAAAGGCCTGCCAGCTCCAGCATCATGCCGCCGATATCGGTGGCCGCGGTGATGACCAGTGTGGGAATGACGTTGGGAAGCATATATTTTGTCAGAATGTAGGGCGTTTTGGAACCGGTGACGATGGCAGCGGATACAAAATCCCGGTTTCGTATTTTCAGAACCAGACTCCGGGCCAACCGGGCGTATTTCGTCCAGCTCACCAGCGCTACGGCGATAACGGCATTTTTCACGCTGGCACCCAGGATACCCGCAATGGCAATGGCGAACACCATACCGGGGAAGGAAACCATCATGTCGGCAACGCGCATGATGATGGTATCCACCCAGCCGCCAAAGTAGCCTGCCAGCACGCCAAGGACACTGCCCAGCGCAAAAATGATGGCGACCACCGCAAAGGTTGCCGTGAGACTGGTGCGGGCACCGTAGATCACCCGTGCAAACACATCCCGCCCCAGCTTGTCCGTACCGCAGATATGCTTTGCGCTGGGGGCTTGCAGGGCATCTCGCAGCACCGCGTCCGTGGGGCTGACGCCGCCGGTGAGCACCGGGGCAAAAACAGCACCGAGGATAATGAGAAGGGCGAGAAGCGCAAACAGGCAGAACGCTTTATTCTTTTTGATAAACTCCATATCCTGTTACCTCTTTTCCCGCATTCTGGGGTCAACATAGCTGTAGGAGATATCCACAGCCAGATTGACCAGCATATATATCAGCGAAATCCAGAGCACATACCCCTGAATCAGCGGATAGTCGTAGGATGTAATGGCGCTGACCGCCAGATTGCCCAGGCCCGGGTAGGTGAAGATGACCTCCACCACCGCAGTGCCGCCCAGCAGGGAACCCAGGGACAGGCCCAGCATGGTGATCAGCGGCAGCAGCGAATTGGGAAACACATTGCACCACAGAATCTTCCACTCCGGCACGCCTCTGGCTCTGGCGCCGATGACGTAGTCCTGACTCAGTTCCTCCACGATGGCGGTACGCACCTGCCTGGTGTATTTGGCGGACATGGCGAAGGCCAGAGTCACAGCGGGCAGAATCAGGCTTTTGAAATCGCCGCCGGAGCAGACCACGGGCAGCCATTTCAGCCGGACGCAGAAAAACAGCATCAGCAGCATGCCCACCCAGAAATTGGGCATGGACACGCCGAAGAAGGTAATTCCCCGAAGGGCATAGTCAATGGGGCTGTTTTTGTGGGTTGCCTGGGCCATACCAATGGGCACCGCCACCAGAAGCATCAGCACCATGCTCATCAGCGACAGCTTCAGCGTGGGCCAAAGCCGTGCCAGAAGCAGCGCGGACACCGGCTTATGGAAGGAATAGGAGGTGCCGAAGTCCCCTCGCAGGCACCCGGTCAGCCAGTCGAAATACTGAACCAGCACCGGGCGGTTCAGACCCATTTCCTCCCGGGTCTCCTGCACCAGCTCCTCGCTGGGCACGACGCCGGTAGCGGCAAACATAGTGCGCACCGGGTCACCGGGGGCAAGATAGGTGATCAAAAAGGTGAGAAACGTGATGCCCAACGCCACAATGACAATTTGAAGCAGCCGTTTTCCAAGTTGTTTCGCGTTCATAGTACTCTCCCCTTATCTTGGAAAAGCTCCACCGGGAAATGCTCCCCGGTGGAAGTCCGTTTTTCAGGCAGCGGGATAGATGTCGGTGGTGACCCAGTAATAATCCGCTGTATTGATTGCCGCGCCGCCAATGGCAGCGTTGTTGGAGATCATGGAGGAGTTGTAGTAGCCCAGAGGGAAGGCGGCGGCATCATCAATCAGAATCTGCTGGAGCCGCTGAATGATATCTTTCCGCTGGGCATCGTCGTAGGTTGTCTGGAGCTTTGCGAACAGTTCATTGTACTCGGGATTGTTGTAGCCGCAGTAATCCGCCTCGCAGTCACCCCACCATGCGTTCATATACTCGCAGGGGTCGCCGGTGGCGGCGGTGTTCCAGTTGGAGGAGTTGATGTCAAAGTCTCCGGACTGATAGGAATCCCACTGTCCGGCGCCGTCGGAGATAATCAGGTCAACACCGATGCCCACCGCGGTCAGCTGCTGCTGTACAGCTTCGGCAAAGGTATCGAGACACCGGTTTGGATAGGTGACGTACTTGAGCATGATTTCCTTGCCGTCCAGCTCCCGGATGCCGTCGCCGTTGGTGTCCACGATACCGGCTTCGTCCAAAATCCGCATGGCTTCCTCGGGGTCATAGGGGTCGGGGTTGGTGAGATTGTCGTAGCCGTAGTCCAGATTGGAGGGCAGCACGGAGAAGCCGGCGGTGTACAGTCCGCCAACGGTGACAGAACACATGGTATCCCGGTCAATGGCCTTGAAAATGGCGTGGCGCAGGGTGGCGTTGCTCAGGAGCTTGCCCTCGGAGACGTTCATGTGGCAGATGCCGGTGCGGATGCCGGGGGCGATGGTAACCGTGAAATTGGGGTCGTTGCGCAGATTATCCAGGTCGGCAATGTTGGTTATGTTTTCCACCAAATCCACCTGCCCTGCCTGCAGCGCCATGGCCTTGGCAGACGCGTCACCCATGTACAGCAGTTCGATGGAAGCATAGGGCACTTCGCCCTTCCAATAGTGCTCGTTGCGGACAACGGTCATGCCAACGTGTTCGGTGAACTTCTTTGCGGCATAGGGACCGGTGCCGATGGGGGCCGCCACATAGTCGGTGGTATGGGCCACATCCAGAACGATCATAACAGGATGGCACAGATTCTTGGTCAGATCCACCACAGGCTCCGGGGTGACGATGGTGAGGGTGTTGGCAGCATCATCCACGGTCAGCACGGATTCCTCCGCCAGGAAGGTCTTGGGTTTGGAGGAGCCGCCCACGCTGTCCCGGAACAGCCGCTCAATGCTGGCCTTCACCGCAGCAGCATTGCAGGGGCAGCCGTCCGAGAACTGAACGCCGTCCCGGATGTGGAACACCCACTCGGTATGGTCATCACTCACGGTATAGCTGTCGCACAGCCAGGGCATCACGTTCATGGAGTTATCGAAACGGAACAGGCACTCGCCGATACCATAGCGGGAGCAGTTCCAGGCGGTATTAACCTCCTGCGCAGGGTCCACACCGATGGAGTATTCCTGAATACCGAAGGTCAGAGTGCGGTCGGTGGCGACAGCGTGCTCCGCCTCAAAGGCCTGCTGGTTGACTTCGCCCTCCCGGTTTTCAGCAGCGGGACGGGTGGTGGGGGTACTGCCAGTGTCGGCGCTTCCGCATCCGGTCATGACACCGGCGGCGAGGGCAGCGGACAGAAGCAGCGCAATCAGTTTTTTGCAGTTTTTCATTCGCTTCATCTTCCTTTTGCATATATTGTTCGATTCCGACCATTTCTCAACCCCCATTGGCTCTGCCGAAAAGCAGACGCCGCCTGTAACGATGGTTACAGGCGGTGGGCTGACAAAGAGAATTTCCTATCGTCCGTAAGAATCTCAGAAACCAGAAATAAGCAGGTCTCCTGACTTAAGCGCATCGCTTACCGCGCCTTCCCGAGTGTCATGCCTCAGTGACATAAATGCGGCTTGCTCGCTTTTACAGTGACGGGATCGTCCCGGACTTTCACCGGGTTCCCTTTTGATCCATTGCTGGAACTTACTTCCTTATGAAATTGGTCAGAATTGAAACGACCAGATTATGGGTTGGTGTTGATATAGTCTAAGCCGGTTTGCAGGATGCACAGCACATGGTCATCCGCCAGGGAGTAGAACAGGTTTTTCCCGTCCCGGCGGTATTTTATCAGCTTCATTGCCTTCAAAATCCGCAGCTGATGGGAAACCGCACTCTGGGTCAGGTTCATCGTATCGGCAATTTCACCGACACACCGCTCTCCTTCAATGAGCAGGGATAGAATGTGGATTCGGGTGGGGTCATCAAAGCCTTTGAACAGCGCGGCAATCCGATGCATGGTTTCAGGGGCTATCTGCATGAGATCACTCCTTTTGCTTAAGCATTCTGTGCTGCTTCCACGCGTACATGGCGGTAAAGGAAAGCCCTGCGGCAATCCAGGAAGCAATGTAGATAAACACGATGCACTCCATCGTGCGGTAGGCAGGCAGCACAAAGAAAATACAGACAACCCGCAGCAGACAAACGGTAATCAGGGTCGTCAGCATGGGTTTCAAGGTATCGCCCATGCCGCAGCAGGCACCGGTGAAGGCTTCTGCCACCGCGTAGAACACGAAGAAAGGCGCCATCATGTGGGTATATCGGATGACCAGAGGGATAACCGATGCCCGGTCAGACCCAGGGACGAACCAGCCGCCGATGGTGCCTGCTCCCAGATAAAGCACAAGACTCACCAGTGCCACGGCGCCGACTGACATTCCTGTGCCCAATAGCACACCTTTTTTCACCCGTCCCGGCTGGTTTGCGCCCAGATTCTGTGCCGTATACGTTGTGAGCGCCGGACTCATGGCATCGGCAATCAGCCAGATGAGCAGATTCATCTTGTCACAGATGCCCCAGGCGGCAATGCTGTCGGTACCCATGCCGTTGACGCTGGCCTGCACGATGGAGTTGGCAATGGGGAAGAGAATGGACTGGAGCGCCAGAGGGATGCCGGTTTTGACCATCGCGCTCATGTGCTCGCCACAGAAATGGACATGCAGCATGGACTTTCCTTCGGAAATATGCTCCATTTTACGGATCATTCCCGCGACGCACAGGACGCTCACGATCTGTGCGGCAACCGTCGCAATGGCGGCACCCTGAACGCCCATATGGAAGATACCCACCAGCAGGAAATCCCCCACGATATTCAGGATGGAGCTGAGAATCAGCACATACAGCGGCCGGCTGGAATCACCGAAGGCTCGGAGGATTCCCGCCATCATGTTGTACAGAACCATTGCCCAGATACCGCCGAAGTAAATCCGGGTATAGGCAAGGGTTTGCGGATAAATTTCCTGGGGTACTGCCATGATGTTCAGCAGCTGCGGCGTAAAGATCACGCCGGCAACGGCACAGAGCACACCAAGAATCAGCGCCAGCGTATTGGCGGTCCGGACGCAGCAGCGAAGGCTTTTTTCATCCTTTGCGCCGTAATAGCCGGAAATCAGGATGGTTGCGCCTGCCGCCAGACCGTTCATGAAGTTAATCGGAAACTTAAACAGAGTGTGTACGGAATCAATGGCGGCAAGACCCACCTTTCCCGCAAACTGCCCTACGATCACCGCGTCCGCTGTGGTATAGAGCTGCTGGATAAGACTTCCCAAAATCATAGGAACGATAAAGGCAGTCAGTACTTTGGGAATGCTTCCTCTGGTCAAATCCAATTCTTTACGCATGATGTACCTCTCCAAACAAAAACGCGGCAGCCTCGATCCCAAAAAGGAAGAGGCTGCCGCGAACGTTTTTACACGACAAACACACGCGCAAGTACAACTTCTGCGCGCGATATAATCTCCTGCAGTTCTTCTGACTTGTACCTCAAACGATTGCTGCCGCTGCCTTCTCAGGTTTCCCCAATGACCGGCTTCCGCCGACGCGGTCAGAATCTCGATACTTACAGCACCGTTGTGTGTCGGGCTTTGCACCCCGTTCTCTTTTCAGCTTTCCAACCGGCTTGCGCATTGGAAAGCACAGGACATATTTGTTATGCGTTTTATCGTTAAAAATATTATCATATCATGAATCGTTTGTCAATATGGCGTTGCCCCTCTCAGCCATCAGTGGCTGAGAGGGGCTGTATTATCAGTTGATATCCAATTCTGCCGTGACCTGATAGTAGTCACATGCGTGGGCGGTATAACCCGTCACGTTGGTCTTGGAAATCATGTTCATTTGCAGGAAGGAGCAGAAGACGTAGGCGTTATCATCGAGAATCGCCTGCTGTAGGCGGACTGCCAGCTCACCCCGCTTGGCGGTGTCGAACTCGGTGGACAGTTCTTCGATCATTGCGCTGACTTCCTCGTTCTCATAGGCGCCAAAATTGTAGCTCATGCCGGGCAGGCAGCTGGTGGTGAAGAAATACTGGGGATCACCGGAGGGGGCGGTGACCAAGGCGGAGGCGTAGACATCCCAGCTGGTCATATCCTTTAAGAACTCCCGACGATTGGCGGTGCAGTTGATATCCACGTCAATGCCGATTTCCTTAAGGCTTGCCTGTGCGGACTCGGCCAGCAGGGGCAGCTCCTGACGACTGGGATAGGTCAGCCACCGAATGGTCAGTTTCACGCCGTCCTTCTCCCGGATGCCGTCGCCGTCGGTGTCCATCCAGCCAGCCCCTTCCAGAACCGCCTTGGCTCCTTCGGGATCGTAGGTTTCCGTCGTGACCTTCTCACCGCCGAAAGAGGAGAAGCCGTTGGGGAACGCGCCGTTGCCGGGAACGCCGTGACCATCCAGCAGGGTCGCCACGAAGCCTTCCTTGTTGATGCCCATGGCGATGGCTTTCCGAACTGCCGCGTCCTGAATGATGGGGCTGGTCATGTTCATGGAGCCGAAGAAGGCCCGGGAGGTCTGAATGGAGGAGAACTGATAATCGCCGTTTTCAAAATTGGGGTAAGCCTCGTATGCCATGCCGTAGGCGGCGTCAATGTCACCGGCCTGCAAAGCGGCGGACAGGGTATCGCCGTTACTGAGGGTGCGGATGGTCAATTCATCGATCTTGGGGGTGCCGTTCCAGTAATTCGTGTTCTTGGTCAGCGTCAGGTGATCGTCGGTGACCATGTCCACCACCACATAGGGGCCGGTGCCGGAAACGATGCCGGTTTCAAAGTCGCTGGCGTCTACATCAATGATGCAGCCGTAGGGGTCGCCCAGATAGTTCATGAGGGCGGGGTTGGGCTCGCTGGTGGTAATCGTCAGCACCTGACCGTCTGCCTTGACATCAATGATCTTGGTGTCGCTGGGAGCGCGGTCGTGGTTCGCAAGTAAATGGTCAAGGCACTGCTTGACAGCCGCGCCGTCCATCTTCCGTCCGCTGGAGAAGGTGACGTTATCCTGCAAGGTAATGGTCCAGGTGCAGTTGCCATCGTTGCTCCATTCCTTTGCCAGCCAGGGTTCCAGCTCCATGGTGTCGGTGTAATGCACCAGTGTCTCACCGATGCCGTAGCGGATGCAGGCCCAGCCGTTGTAGGTGCGGTGGGGGTCAACGGTTTCCTCCCAGTTTTCGGAATTGAAGGTGGTGTCGCCGATGGTCATGACCTTCTTGGATGCGGGGGCTTCCTGCTGGGGAGCATTGCTGCCATTGTCAGAAGCAGGTGCCTGCGCTGGGGTACTGCTGCCGCAGCCAGCCAGCAGAGAAACCGCAAGGCAGGCGGCAATCATCAGGGAAAACGCTTTTTTCATTGTCATCGATCCTTTCTTTTCTATAGAATGCTGTCAATCAGACGTTGTGTATATTCGTTCTGGGGATGCCCGATCACATCATCAGGAACCCCCTCCTCCACAATGCTGCCGTGATACATCACCAGCACCCGGTCACAGAACTGCTGCACCAGAGAAATGTCGTGGCAGATGAACAGGATGGACAGGCTGTTTCCCTGTTGGGAACGAAGTTCATTCAGCAGTTCCAGAATTTCCTTCTGAACGGTCACATCCAGCGCGGAGGTGGCTTCATCACAGATGAGAAGCCTTGGCTTTACGGCAAGGGCCCGGGCGATAGCCGCCCGCTGGCATTGTCCACCGCTGACCTGATGGGGATAGCGATCCGCAAAGTCAGCAGGAAGCCCGCACTTCCCCAGCAGCCGCTCCACTTCTTCGCGGGTTTCCTTCCGGGACATCCCGATGTTTCGCAGGCTCTCCCCAATGCCGTCGCCCAGGGTCCGGCGAGGGTCAAAGGAATCTGTGGGAGTCTGGAACACCATCTGCATTTTCCGATAGACCTTACGAAGTTCCCTGCCTTTCAGATGGGTAATCTCCTCACCATCCAGCAGAATGCTTCCTTCTGTGGCATCCAGCAGCCGGGTAATCATATTCACCGCGGTGGTCTTGCCGCTGCCGCTTTCCCCAATGATGCCTAAGCACTCGCCGGGGTTCAGGGAAAAGCGGATGCTGTTTACGGCGGTGAAATCCTCCTGACCGCTGCGGGAGAAGACCTTTGTCAGATTTTCAACTTTCAGAATCGGTTCCATCTCATGCCCTCCGTAGTCTCGGCACTGCGGAAAGAAGCTGCCGGGTATACGCTGCCTGTGGGCTCCCAAGCACCTGCCGGGTGTCGCCATACTCCACGGCTTCCCCGTTCTTCATCACCAGCACCTTGTCCGCCATGGCCCCGATGACACCGATGTTGTGGGCCACCAAGAGAATGGCAGTTCCAAAGGTCTCGCGCACCAGCAGCATTTCCTCTACCACCTGCTTCTGGACAGATACATCCAGTGCGGAGGTGGGTTCGTCCGCCAGAAGGACGCTGGGATTTAGGAGCATGGCCGCAGCGATGCCCACCCGCTGCTGCATTCCGCCGGACAGTTCAAAGGGATAGCTTCCAAGGACTCGTTTTCCATCCTCAAAGCCCAGCTTGCCCAGAAGTTCCATTGCCCGGTCGAGAAATTCCGCTTTGGAAGTTTTCTCGTGCTCGGTCATGGTTTCATATAATTGCGCCCCAATGGTGCGGATGGGGCAGAAGGAGCTGCCCGCGCTCTGGAAGATCATGCCCAGCTCTGGGCCGTTGAGCCTGCGAAGTTCTTTCGCTGACAGATCGGGAAGATTTTTCCCCTTGTACCAGATGTCGCCCCGGGTCACCATTCCGGCGCTCCCCAGCAGACCCATGGCGGCTTTGATCAGGGTGGATTTTCCGCAGCCGCTTTCGCCTACGATGCCAAGAATTTCGCCGGGTTCCAGGGTGAAGCTCACATCCTTCACAGCCAGAAAGCCGTTATAGGAAATGTCCACATGGTCGTATCGCAACAATTCTTCCATACCGTTACCTCCCTCGGCTCTTCGGGTCTGCGTAGTCCCGGATGGTGTCGCCCAACAGGTTGAAGATCATAACGGAGATGAATATCGCGATGCCGGGAGAGAAGGTGATCCAGGGAGAGGTGGTCATCAGGCTCCGGGTGTCGCTCATCATGCTGCCCCATTCCGCTATGGGCGGTTTCGCCCCCAGCCCTAAAAAGCTCAGGGCAGCCAGCTCCATCATCATGGTGCCGATGTCCAGCATGGACGTCACCAAAATCGGGCCGATGATGTTGGGAAGGATATGCTTAAAAATGAGCTTGACCGTGCTGCTGCCGGAGAGCTTCGCCGCCTTCATCCAGGCCGTTTCCTTCTGGGCAAGGGTCTGGCTCCGGGCGAGCCGGGCATATTTGGGCCAGGAAATCGCCGCCAGCGCGATAATGGCGTTTTGCAGTCCGCCTCCCAGCACACCGGCTACCGCCAGCGCGAACACCAGTCCGGGGAAGGCCAGGAACAGATCGGAAATCCGCATGAGCACCGTATCCAACGCTTTGCCGTTCCAGCCGCAGACCACGCCCACGGCGGTTCCCAAAGCGGTGATGATCGCAACCAGCAAAAGGGTGGAAAAAATACTGGTTCGGCTGCCCACAATGACCCGGGACAGCATATCCCGTCCGTAGCGGTCCGTACCCAGAAGATGCTCCGCATCTGGCGGCTGCTTGGCAATGCTCAAATCCTGCAAATAGGGGTCGCAGGGGGTCAGATACTCCGAGAAAAAGGAACAGACAATTAACAGCACAGCGAGGGTGCCGAACAGAATAAGACGGAATTTTACGCTGTCCTTTTTGATCCTTTGCTTTCGTATGGTAACTTCACGCATCCGCACGCACCCCCAGTCGGATTCTCGGGTCAAGGGCGTGATACAGCAGGTCTGTGATCAGGTTGACCAGCACATAGATGATTGCCATCCAGACCACATAAGCCTGAATCATGGGGTAGTCCCGCATGGTGATGGCATCCACCGCCAGCTTGCCCACGCCGTCCCACATGAAAATACTTTCAATAATCGCCGTACCGCCCAAGAGACTTCCGATGGACAGAGCCAGCAGCGTGATGATGGTGAGCATGGAGGATTTCAGCACGCTTTTCCAGAGAACCACGGAGCTGCGGACACCTCTTGCCTTTGCGCCGATGACGTAATCCTTGTTCAGCTCCTCCAGCACCGTGGCCCGCACCTGCCGCATATACTTGGCAGACATGGCAATGGCAAGGGTCAGGGTGGGCAGCATGGCGCTCTGGACACTCAGCCCCTTGGAAATAACGGGAAGCATTTTCAGTTTGATGGAGAAAATCTGCATGAGGAGCAGCGCCACGAAAAAGTTGGGAAGGGAATTTCCCACGAAGCTGAAAAACCGCAGAACGTAGTCTGTGAACTTGTCATGCCGCACCGCCGCCAGAACACCCAGCGGAATGGAAATGACCACTGTCATGACCATGGACAGGGCGGTAAGGAGCAGCGTCGCCGGGAGCTTGGAAATGAAGGTCTGAAACACATCTTTCCCGGAAACATAGCTTACGCCCATATCGCCCCGCATCATGCCGCCCACCCAGGATAGATACTGGGTGAGGAAGGGTTTATCGAGGCCCAGTTCCGCCCGTTTGGTGTCGATGATCTCCTGCGCCACCGCGCCCTTATCGCCGTAAAGCTCGATGATGGCATCACTGCCGGCCACGCGCATCATAGCAAAGGACAGAAAGGTGATGCCAATGAGGACGGGTATCAGTTGTAAGAATCTGTGTAAAACGTATTTTTTCAAACAGCAACACCCACCTTAAAACCCTCCACTAAGAACATAGGCGTGGAAGCATTGTTGATTCTCTCTTCTTTCGTCCAAACCTGCTTCCAGACTTCCATATCAGCATTCGCCTGCATTCCCAGTCCCCGCAGCACATCCAAGTCCCACGCAGGGCGGTGGTGCTTGGAAAGCGGCGTTTTCCGGGCGATGGCTTCCATGGCATCCACGTCCGTTCCGGCACTCTCGTCCCGGACATCCGAAGCCTGAAGGTTCTCCCTGTCCTGTGCGTGCGCCGCTTGGGCGTCCTCGTCCCAGAGGTAGCGATACCAGTTGGCGTCAAAGTTCAGGAGCAGCCCGCCGGGTTTCAGCACCCGCATCCACTGGGCATAGGCTTTCTCCGGGTTGGGAAGATTCCAAGTCACATTCCGGGTTACCAGCACATCAAAGGAAGCGGTCGAGAAGGTCAGTTTCTCCGCGTTCATCTGCCGGAAGTCGATCTTCTCCGCCAACACCCCCGCGTTGCCCTTAGCTTCCTCCAGCATGGAGGCGGTATAGTCCACCGCGGTCACCTGATAGCCCAGCTCCGCCAGAATAATGGCGAAAAAGCCTGGGCCGGTGCCCACGTCCAGCACCCGTATCTGAGAGGGCTTCTTCCCCGGAAACCGGGCAGCAATGCGCCGGGAGATGACGCCCCGCCAGATCGTTTTCTGGTTGGAGGCCAACTCCTCCTGATTGACCCCGGAGTAGCCGGAAGCCCGGTTTGTCCAGTAGTGGATATTTTCTTCTTCATAGGTCGCAAACTGTTTCATAATCGTAACCTCAAATATCGGAGTTATGAAAAGCGCCCCGCTACTTCCCCATAGCGCGGCGTTTTTCATGGATTAGGAAGGAAAAATGCGTGTATCTGTTTGTTTCATCCGTATTTTAACACGCTATCGATTTCCACGGAAGCCCCCCGGGGGGATTGCGTATTTTCGTTTTTCCCTATCCCCGGCAGGGGGATTTTTTGTGGGATATCTACAAAAAATCATGTGCAAAGCCCGGATTCCGGGCACCCAAAACGGAAACATACGGCTGGATTCTGTGCGTTTTCTACAAAAATATGTTTTTACAGCCATCGATCCCACCAAAGCTGCATTGATTGGCTTACATGCATAAATGATCGGAGGCACCTGTGCGGTACCTCCGGTTGTTTTTCATGCAATCATTTCTTAGCGAAGATGCCGAACATGGGAGCGGTGGTCAAGTCCAGTTCGCCAAGCAGACGTTTCCCGACCTGCGTATCCGTTTGACAGCTTTGAAAGCCAATACGGGTCAAAACCTTCCCGTCCCATTCCGGGCGTGCCTGCCCTATGTCCATAGAAAGGGTAATCGCGTCGTTCTCCTGTTGCAGTGCATCCGTCATGCCCACATGACCGTAGGGGCTGTCCGGGGCGACCTTGCGGTTCTGGACGCTGTGGCTGCGCACATGGGCGGCATACTCCGCGTCAAAGTTCAGCAGCACCCCGCCGGGCTTCAGCACCCGGAACCACGAAGCGTAGGCTCTCTGCGGGTCTGGCAGCGTCCATGTGAGATTCCGGCTGATGACCACATCGAAGGTGCCGTCAGGATACGCAAGATTCTGTGCATCCATTTCCCGGAAAGTAATATCGAGATTCCGCTGCTTCGCTAGCCACCGGGCTTCCTCCAGCATGGCGGGGGTCAGGTCGATGCCCTCCACCCGGTGTCCTTTTTCTGCCAAAAGAATCGCGAAGAAGCCGGTGCCGGTGCCCACATCCAGAATATTCAGGCTTCTCCCCTCCGGCAGGAACCGTTCGATCTCATGGAGCCACCTTTGCCCCATTTCGTTTTCCAATTCATTCTTTCGAACCGTTCCAAAATCATGGGAACGCTGAGTCCAGTAATCCTTGACACGCTGTCCAATCTCCATTGTTTTCCGTCCTTTTACAATGGAACACCACACCCTTTGTCAGAGAGTGTGGTCCTCCGCTTGTGGTATTCTTAATAAGCTGACAGGGTCAGTATAGCAGATTCTGCTCTGTTCCGGAAGCCCCCCGGGGGGATGGAAATGATTCAAGGCTCCCAAACTGTCAGTTGGCTTAAAATCGCGTCCGGCTTGGCATTGACCATGTCGAAATCTAAGACGCTATCCATGATCTCGTCATATGAAAACGGCAGCGATCATTCGAGAGTCATGCAGGCTTCAAGTGTTTGAATACTTCTGTCATGTTCATTCATAAATAAGCTCCTCTCGGATGATCTCCTCGGCTCGGGCGTGGATATTATTCATGGCACCAATCCAAGCCATTGAGTCGCTGGCTTTCAAGGCTTCCGTAATTCCCTCGGCAGCTTTCATCTGGTAGATGATTCGTTCCAGCCTGTCCTGCGCCTGCTCATTCAGGTCTGCAAGGTATGTCCACAGCTTGCCGGACAGCAGTAGGCAGTTGTATTGAATCGGCTTGTGCTCTTTCAGATACTCCCGGTGCATTCGCCCCCACTTGCCCATGGGGCGGGTTTCCTCAGGTAGTGTCAAATTCGGGATAAAGTAATCACCTGAACGGATATATTCGAGGCTATATTCAAGACCGTCTTTCATTCCCGCTCACTCCTTTCCACACTGCGCTGTTCTCGCAGATATGCCTCAAAAATGCTTCTGCGAATCAGTACCTTTTTTCCGATCTTATAAACCGCTCCGGCTTCGTGCGCCATACGAGTGACAGGCTTGAGTCCCAGGCGGTAATAATCACACGCCATGTTGTATGTTATAAATTCGTGGGTCATAAACTCCACATCTTCATCATCAATCTGGTCAGAAAACATCCATACATTTCCACTCATTCCGCATCGCCTCCATTTCTGTACTTGCTGGTAGCAGGCTCATGGAACCGTTCCAAGTAAGCATCAAAAATATCTCTGTTGATCAAGACGGTGCTGTCAAAGCGGTAGATCGCACCTGCATCGCTGGCAAGCTCCAGCAATTTCTTGTGCGACAGGCTGTATATCAGCTCCGCCTGCTGATAGCGGACATACTCTCTGCGCAGCTTCCGCAGCTGTGCCGGGACTTCCTTCATGCTTTTGATGGGTTCATAGTTGTCTTTCATCGTGGTATCCTCCTAAAATTGATTTGGGTGTGGACAGAAATTGACCGCAGAACGAAAAAAGAGCACTTCTCAGAGTTACTCTAAGAAGTGCTCTTTGGTCTGTTCAAACCTGACACCGTATTGCCTGAAATTCACAACGCTTCGTGTTGATGCGTTATTCTTTGGGAATTTGCTGTCAAATTGCTGTCAAAGGGAGGATGACACCGCTGGAAACCACATTATATAGTGAATCATTTTTCAAATCAGCACTATATCTTGTACTTTCTTTAGTCGAGGGGCTTCATTGTGGGGAACAGCAGCACGTCCCGGATAGAGGCGGAGTCGGTCAGCAGCATCACCAGCCGGTCCACACCGAAGCCCAAGCCGCCCGTGGGGGGCAGGCCATACTCCAGCGCGGTGACGTAGTCGTAGTCCACCTGGGCCTTGGAGTTGGGATCCAGAGCCAGACGGTCGGCAACCTGCTTTTCAAACCGGGCCTTCTGATCGATGGGATCGTTCAGCTCGGAGAAGGCGTTGCCAAACTCGGTAGCGTTGATGAAGTATTCAAACCGCTCGGTAAAGGCGGGGTCGCCGGGCTTCCGCTTTGCCAGGGGGCTGTTTTCCACGGGATAGTCATAGATGAAGGTGGGCTGGATCAGGTTCTCTTCCACGAAGGCATCAAAGAACTCCGCCAGAATCGCGCCCTTGGTGGGAATCTCCGGCAGCTCCACCTTGTGTGCCTTGGCCTGGGCAATCGCCTCTTCATCGGTCTGGATGGCGGCAAAGTCCACGCCGGAGTACTTCTTGACGGCCTCGATCATGGTCATCCGCTCCCAGTGGCCCAGATCGATGTCCTTGCCCTGATACTGGATCTGCAGGGTGCCGCAGACCTTCTGGGCCACGGTCTTCATCATCTCCTCCACCAGATCCATCATGCCATGGAAATCGGTGTAGGCCTGGTACAGCTCGATGGAAGTAAACTCCGGGTTGTGGGTGGGGTCCATCCCCTCGTTTCGGAAGATGCGGCCAACCTCGTATACCCGATCCATCCCGCCGACGACCAGCCGCTTCAGGTACAGCTCCGTCTCAATGCGCAGCACCATGTCGATGTCCAGGGTGTTGTGGTGGGTGTAGAAGGGACGGGCGGAGGCGCCGATCTCAAAGGGGGTCAGAATGGGGGTATCCACCTCCAGGAAGCCCTTGCTGTCCAGGAAGTGGCGCAGCTCCCGGAGGATGAGGCTCCGCTTGACGAAGGTATCCTTCACCTCGGGATTCACAATCAGGTCAACATAACGCTGACGGTACCGGGTCTCCCGGTCGGTCAGGCCGTGGAACTTCTCGGGCAGGGGGAGCAAACTCTTGCTCAGCAGGGTGGCCTCGTGGACCCGCAGGGAGATCTCTCCCCGCTCGGTTTTGAACACGTCGCCCTTCACGCCCACGATGTCGCCAATGTCGTTTTTCTTGAAGCGCTGGAAGTCCGCTTCCTCCATGGCGTCAAAGCGCACATAGAGCTGAATTCTTCCGGTGTTGTCCTGCAGGTCGCAGAAGCTCACCTTGCCCATGCCCCGCTTGCTCATCAGGCGGCCCGCCAGAGTAACGGTCTTCCCTTCCAGAGCATCGAAGTTCTCCTTGATCTCCCTGGCGGAGGAGGTGACCTCAAACTTGGTCTGCACAAAGGGATCCAGACCCTCGGCCCGGAGGGCTTCCAGCTTTTCCCGCCGGACCTTTACCTGGTCGGACAGGGGCATTTCTGCCTGGGGTACAAACTTGGCCATGGCTCAGCCCTCACGGGAGACGCTGATGACCTTCATGGTGTAGGAACCGGCAGGCGCGTTGACGGTGAAGGTCTCACCGGCAGCCTTGCCCACAACGCCCCGGCCGAAGGGGGAATCATCAGACAGCTTGTTTTCCATGGGGTTGGCTTCCTGAGAACCGGTGATGCGGTACTCAATCCGCTGGCCCTGCTCGTTTTCCACCACCACGGTGCAGCCCAGGCCCACACGGCCGGTGGCCTCGTTCTCATCCTCGATGATCACGGCATGGGACAGGATGTCCTCAATTTCCGCAATGCGGCCGTAGAGCTTGCCCTGCTCGTTTTTGGCGGCATCGTATTCGGAGTTTTCGGACAGGTCGCCGTAGGAGCGGGCTTCCGCGATCATGGCGGCAACCTCCCGTTCCCGGGTGGTCTTCAGATAGTTCAGTTCCTTTTCCAGGTCAGCAAGACGCAGGCTGGTAATTTTGTATTCCTTAGCCATATTCAAAATCCTTTCTCAGATAAAATATCCATAGCTCCGAATATTATAGTGGAATTTTACCCGGTAGTCAAGAAAAATCCGGTTCCTTTTCAAAATAAACCCCCGCGGGCCGGGAAAGCGAAATCCCTTTCCCGGTCTTTCCCTATTGGCTGTCGGCTTCCAGCCTGTTCATCCATTTTTTCCCGCGAAATACCAGCATGGACATGCCAAGCCTGGCCCCCTCCTCCAGAGACAGGAGCAGATACACATAGGGAATGGAAAGCCCCAGGACAAACGCGGCCAGCAGCCCCAGGGGCACCCCGAAGCACCAGGTTCCGATCAGATCAATGAGCATTACATATTTTGTTCTGCCGCCGCTTCGGATAATCCCGCCCCCAAGAATCATATTCAGCACCTTCACCGGCGCCACAAAGGCGTAGACAAGGAGGATCTGCCTGGTCATCGCCTTGACCCCTTCGCTCACCCGATAGATTTCCACATAGACGCCGCTGGTGAGCACCACCGCCGCGGAAAGGATCAGGGCGCCTGCCGCGCCGTAGAGCAGGAGCTTTTCTCCGGCGGCATAGGCCCCCGGGTAATCCCCGCTGCCCAGCCGTTTCCCTACCAGGATCCCGGCTGCCTGGGACAGTCCGCAGAGCGCGCCGATGACCAGTCCCTGAATGGGATTGATCAGCGTCATCGCGGCGGCGGCATCCGTACCCATGCGGCCGTAAATCGCGGCATAGACATTCTCTCCCAGGCTCCAAACCACCTCACATACCAGCAGCGGAAGCAGCATGGACAGGTACTGTCTCCAGTTCAGCCCGGTCCGGGGCCCGTTCCCCTTTTCTCCGGATTGGAGCTGGAACAGTCTCTTTGGCACCATTGCCAGCATCAGCAGCACATTGGCGAGCTGGGCTATCACCGTAGCAATGGCCGCCCCTTCCGCGCCCATGGCGGGAAACCCAAGCCTGCCAAAAATTAAAAGGTAGTTGAGCCCCGTATTCAGCGCGGCGGACAGCATACTGGCGTACAACGGCACCCGGGGCCGCTCCATACAGCGGAAGGCAGTGGAAAGCAGCGCCGCCCCGGCCATGGGAAGAAATGTTCCGGAAAGGATGGCCATGTACGCCGCGGCGGTCTTTCCGGTGGCGCCGTCCGCCGTATAGACGCCCATAATCCGTTCCGGAAACCGCGCACAGACAAAGCTGAAGCAGGCTGCGATGCCGACGCCCAGCAGAAGATTCACACAGAATCCCCGCCGGGCCGCCCGCCTGTTGTTCTGTCCCAGGTATTGGGACAGCATAATGCCCGCCACCGCGGCAACGGCGGAGATAATGACGGAATAAATGGACGCGAATTTTCCTGCCAGTCCAACCCCCGCCACACTGACGCCGCCCAGCTGCCCGATCATAATCTGGTCCACCATACTGAAAGAGGATTGCAGCATGGATTGCAGCGCAACGGGAACGGCAAGGCTGCATACGGTTTTAAAAAAGGACTCTCTGTTTTTCATGGCGCGCCTCCTGGTTTTTTCTTTATTCTAGCGCCATGAAGCCGGTATCGCAAAAGTTAAGTGCGTAACCACTGCCAAAAATCGGGCCCCGCCTTTTGTGGGGATCCCTCTATTTTCAGGGATTTTTCTTCCGTTTCCCGGTGCTGTCCCGGACAACCAGGCGGACAGGCAGGGTGACCTCCGTACAGGTATTGCGGTTCTCTTTCAGCTCCCGGAGCATCCGGATGGCGATTTTCGCCCGCTCCGTA
The DNA here is from genome assembly GCA_017622995.1 of Oscillospiraceae bacterium. GTDB lineage: Bacteria > Bacillota > Clostridia > Oscillospirales > Oscillospiraceae > Faecousia. Next base: position 24,487 of record JAGAQA010000020.1, on the reverse strand, counting down.
CCGTCCTGCCGGACCGTGGTCAGCGCCGGCCGGACCATTTCGCACATGGGTGTATCGTCAAACCCCGCCACAGACAGTTCCTCCGGGACAGAGATTCCCTGCTCGTTCAGAAAGCCTATCAGATCGATGGCGTAATAGTCCGAAACCGCGAACAGGGCGCTCACCCTTAGGAAGCTGTCCCGGTGCTGCAGGTAAAAGCGCCTCCGTTCTTCCCGCTTCATGGGAATCTGAAGAAAATCCGTTTTTCCGGGGGCAAAGCCCTGGCGGAAGCCCTGGAGCCGCTGCCGGTCCACCCCCATGTCATTGTCGGAAATACACAGGGCGCGCTCATGTCCAAGGCTTCGCAGATGGGCCCCCATCTGGTACCCGCCGTCGTAATTGTCCAGGGTAATATTGAGAAATCGATCCGGATTCTCGCAAACCCCGTCATAAACAACGAAGGGAATCCGAATATGGCTGCGCAGATACCGATAGTCCGCATCGCAGAAGCCAATCACAACCAGCCCATCCATGTTCCACATGGACGCGAACCGGATGATTTCCCGGGCGGATTTCGCCTTTTTCACCATCATAAATTGTCCGCTGTTCTCAATCTCCGTAGAAAGGCAGTTCAGTGACTGGGAAATAAAGAAATCGTCCAGGGTGTGGCCCTGGTATTTCTCATGGTCATTGACAAACACGCCGATGATTTTCGAACTGTTCCGTGCCAGCAGAATTCCGGCCATGCTGGGAATATACTCCCGCTCCTCCAGCAGGGCCATCACACGCTGAAGGGTTTCCTCGGAAACCTTGTTGGTTTTGCCGTGAATCACATTGGAAACGGTGGCGGTGCTGAGCCCCAGCTCCTCCGCAATATCACAGATGCGGACGGGATGTTCTTTCACAGCTTTTCTCCCCTTTCCCCGCTCCGGGTTCGATTGTCTGCCGTTATTCTATCCCGCGGCGGAAGAAATGTCAAAGGTTATCCGCGTAACCTTCCCCTGTGCGGCATCGCGTTGAACGAAAAAGGCGTATGCCCGAAGTGCGGGTACAAGAAGCCGTAACCTCACCCCTTTGACACGGAACACCCGAAGGATCCGCGGATCCTTCGGGTGTTTTTTCTATCCGATTCGCGCCATGAGCGTCTGGTAGATTTCCTCCGTTTCAACGGGGTCTTTTCCGCTGAGCACCACGGTGGAGCCGTCCTTCATGGTAAGGACGATGGCGCTGTCCGGGTCGTAGTAGGTATAGCGGGTATAGTCCCCAAATTCGCTGTTTCGGAAGCTGCCTGCCAGCAGCCGCAGGGAGCCCAGCCCGAACTGACGCATTCCGTCCACATTCTCCTGCCGCAGCTCAGCACTTTCGATGCTGCCGTAGGGCAGAACCGCCTCGCCGTAGTAGGTAACCTTCACATTCAGCGCTTCCTCCCGGAAATCCACCCGGACGGAGCCGGTGAACATCATCACCGCCGCGAACACCAGAACCGCTGTCAGGAGCAGAATGCCCGCCTTGTTGAGCCCCGTTTTCTTCACCTTGGTGGTAAAGGTCTGCCCCTCCCGCTTCTGGCGGCGGTAGTAGCAGTAGGAATAGACCATGGGCACCACCACGGCAGCGCCGACGGCTACGAACATCAAGGCCATCATCCCTTCCTCCCGGAAGCAGGTGCCAATGAGCATCAGTATTCCGGCGGCCATCCAGACGGGCCCCGCCATCCGGTGGGTGGCGTTCCAGTTTTCCTCACTGGCAAAGGTCCAGGGGATGCGGATGCCCACGGTGCTGTTCTGGTGGCATTTGGGAAGATAATTGCCAATCACCAGGAAGAGCACACCCAGCAGCCAGCAGGTGACCTTTCCCGGCGAAAACCGGACGCCGGTGCTCAGGGCAAAGCTCATAAGGAACAGAACGTTGCACATTACCGGGAAAATCCACATGACCACCCCGTTGATCTTTCTGTTTTTCTCCCGGTTCTCCCCCATGTGATCCATGAGCCGGAAGAGGAGCACTTCAAATACCACCATGCCCAGGGGCATATAGACCGGCCACACAAAGCCGCTGTCCTCCACCCCGGGGAGCAGCCGCTTCGCAAGGAAGCCCAGCACCGCGGGCAGCAGCGTCAGGGCATAGCAAAGAATCCGTTTTTTCTTACTGAACATGGATGTTTTCCTCCTTCCACACAGCGGAAAGCTTTTTGAGAATGTACAAGCACACAATACTAATCACAATCAGAAGGCTGTAAATGATGCCGTAGGCCAGGGCCTGGTTCTGCGGCAGCAGGCTGAAGGCCGGTGTGCAGTCCAGCAGGAAATGCACCAGCAGGCAGCTTAGGCACATTTTTCCCGCCTTGCCCCTGGCGACGCCGTAGCAGACCATGGTGGTCATGCAGACGTGACAGGTCATGGCCAGAATCCGCTCCAACCCCGCCAGCAGGAACATCCCGGCGCCGGTATTCAGCATCGTCTCCCGCATGGCAATCAGCTGGCTGGCATCCGTGCCCGCCGCCGTCAGACCGGCGATCTGGGCGTCCAGGGAACCGTTCAGCATGGTAATGAGGAAGGCGATATTGCTCACATAGCTGATCCCCGTCAGGATCATGGCCTCAATGCCGCCGTGGCCCAAGCCCATGATCACGGCCTTGCGGAAGGTAAGCTCCTTTCGAAGGACCCTTGCCCCAAAGAATCTGCCCGACAGCTCAAACAGCCCCGCCGTAAAGGCAAGCCCCAGCATGTATACCAGCAGGTGATTCTGGGCGAAGGCCACAAAATCCGCCCTGGTTCCCAGATAGCTGAGAATCGGCAGGCGAATGAGCACCTGGGGTACAACAAATCCCACGGCGCCTACCAGCCAGGCCTTCCAGACCCCTTCTGTCCTGTATTTCCGGGACAGCACAATGGGCAGGGCCACCGGCAGAACCAGAGACACCAGCAGGGTCACAGCGCAGGCGGCCAATTTAAATCCAAGCATATTCTATTCCCCTTTCAAATCGGTGAGCCACAGCAGCGCTTCCTCCAGCACCGATGTATTGAGCTCATAATAAATAAATTTTCCTTCCCGGCTGTCGCAGACCAGATCCGCTTCCTTCAGCACCGACAGGTGCCGGGACACCGCCGCGCCGGAAATATCGAAGCGGTCGCAGATCTCTCCGGCAGATTTTGGGCCGCCCTTCAGAAGATTCAGAATCTCCCGCCGGGTTGGGTCCGCCAGCGCCTTCAATGTTTGCTGCAAAGACACAGCCCCCATCTCCTTTCATTTAACATTTAACTTAATCGTTAAATGTATGATAGCATACAGGCACGGGTTTTGTCAAGGGAAAAATTGGAAAAGGGATGTTTCGTTAAGCAAGGGATTGCGCCGCAGGCGCCTTGGCTTCCCCCGGGGGGAAGCTGTCACCCAAATCGGCTCTTCGGAACCGATTTGGGTGACTGATGAGGAATGCGGGAAGTTTGCTTTCCTGACAAATAAGGATGGTACTTATACCGGCCTGTCAGCGGAGACAAAGTACCAACCTTCACTAAAATTGAAGTGCATTCTCCCGAGTTCCTCATCCGTCTCGCCCTGGCGGGCGAGCCACCTTCCCCCCGGGGGAAGGCAAGGCGCCTGCGGCGCAATCCTTAATCACCTTAATTTTATCCAATGACCCCCACATAACGAACAAAGAGGCCGCTTTCGCAGCCTCTTTGCTTGATTACAGGTGCAGGACCCGGTCCTTGATCTCCTGGGTGCGGCCCTGATTCCAATACTGGGTGCCGATGTAGCCGCAGGTTCTTCTGGCCACATTCATCTTGTTCTGGTCCCGGTTGCCGCACTGGGGGCAGACCCAGACCAGCTTGTGGTCATCCTCCTGAATTTCGATCTCTCCATCGTAGCCGCAGACCTGGCAGTAGTCACTCTTGGTGTTCAGCTCCGCGTACATGATGTTGTCGTAAATGAACTGCATCACTTCCAGCACCGCGTCGATGTTGTTCTGCATATTGGGCACCTCCACATAGCTGATGGCCCCGCCGGGGGACAGCTTCTGGAATTCCGCCTCAAAGCGCAGCTTGGTAAAGGCATCGATGGGCTCGGATACATGGACATGGTAGGAGTTGGTGATGTAGCTCTTGTCGGTAATGCCGGGGATCAGGCCGAACCGCTTTTGCAGGCACTTGGCAAACTTGTACGTGGTGGACTCCAGGGGTGTGCCGTAGAGGGAGAAGTCCATGTTCTCCTTCTCCTTCCAGCTCTTGCAGGCATCGTTCATGTGCTGCATCACCTGCAGGGCGAAGGGCTTGGCCTCCTCGTCGGTATGGGACTTGCCGGTCATGTACTTGACGCACTCGTAAAGGCCTGCGTAGCCCAGGGAGATGGTGGAGTAGCCGCCGTAGAGCAGCTTGTCAATGGGCTCGCCCTTGGGGAGTCTCGCCAGGGCGCCGTACTGCCACAGGATGGGGGCGGCATCGGACAGGGTGCCCTTCAGCCGCTCGTGACGGCACATGAGGGCCCGGTAGCACAGGTCCAGACGCTCGTCAAAGATCTTCCAGAACTTGTCAAAGTCCCGGCCGGAGGACAGGGCCACATCCACCAGATTGATGGTGACCACGCCCTGGTTGAACCGGCCGTAATACTTGGGCTTTCCGTTTTCATCCACATAGGGGGTCAGGAAGGACCGGCAGCCCATGCAGGTATAGCAGTGGCCCTGGCCGTTTTTGTCCACCTTCAGCTCCAGCATCTTCTTTTCGCTGATGTAGTCCGGCACCATCCGCTTGGCGGTGCACTCGGCGGCAAGGCGGGTCAGATACCAGTAGGGGGTGCCCTCCCGGATGTTCTCCTCCTCCAGCACATAGATGAGCTTGGGGAAGGCAGGGGTGATCCACACGCCCTTTTCGTTCTTCACGCCCTCGTAGCGCTGACGCAGGGTCTCCTCGATGATCATGGCCAGGTCTTTCTTCTCCTGCTCGTTCCGGGCCTCGTTCAGGTACATGAACACGGTGATAAAGGGAGCCTGGCCGTTGGTGGTCATGAGGGTCACCACCTGATACTGGATGGTCTGCACACCCCGGCGGACCTCATCCCGCAGGCGGTCCTCCACCACCTTGGAAATGGCCTCCTCACTGGGCTGGACGCCAAAGGCTTCCATTTCCTTTTCCACACTGCGGCGGATCTTCTCCCGGCTGATCTGCACGAAGGGAGCCAGATGGGTCAGGCTGATGGACTGGCCGCCGTACTGGTTGGAGGCCACCTGGGCAATGATCTGGGTGGCAATGTTGCAGGCAGTGGAGAAGGAATGGGGCTTCTCAATCAGGGTGCCGGAAATGACGGTGCCGTTCTGAAGCATGTCCTCCAGATTCACCAGATCGCAGTTGTGCATATGCTGGGCATAGTAATCGGAATCGTGGAAGTGGATGATGCCCGCCTCGTGGGCCGCCACAATATCCTTGGGCAGCAGGATCCGGCTGGTGATGTCCTTGGACACCTCGCCTGCCATATAGTCACGCTGGACGGCGTTGATGGTGGGGTTCTTGTTGGCGTTCTCCTGCTTGACCTCTTCGTTGTTGCATTCAATCAGGCTCAGGATCCGGTCGTCCGTGGTGTTGGACTGACGGGCCAGGCTCCGGGTGTAGCGGTAGGTGATGTATTCCTTGGCCACTTCAAAGGCGCCGTGGGCCATGATGGCCTTTTCCACCAGGTCCTGAATCTCTTCTACGGAGGGGCTGCGGCCCATCTCCTCACAGGCCACGCTCACGCTCTCGGAAATGCGCTGAATCTGCACAGGGGTCATGCGTACTTTCTCATCTACAGCCTCATTGGCCTTGGAAACGGCCATGGTAATCTTGGAAATATCAAACATGACTTCTGTACCGTTTCGCTTGATAATCTTCATTGTACAGTCCTCCTTCTGGGAATCGATCACTCTTCGCTGCCTTATTATACTATATCTTGTGGTTTTGTCAAGCATCAACCACAAGATGTTGTAGGCGCACTTTTCCGGCAAAAAGTTTGCGAACCTGTGGTTGTCCCCGCATCCCGGAAAAGCGGCGGAATGTTTACTTTTCCCGGGCCAGGCAAAAATAATCCATTGTAAAATCCGTCAGAATATAGTACAATTGGAACGTATGGTCTTAACATAATTTCCCTTGTTCCACACAGAAAATTGAAAGGAGCATTTTCATGGAAAAAATTTTCAGCAATCTGCACATAGACCAGGGCGCAACCCTCTATACCATCACCGGCGGAGGCATTACCGCGGTGGTTTCCGATCTGGGCGCCACGCTGGTCCGGCTGATGGTGCCGGACGCCTCCGGAAAGGAAGATGATGTGGTGCTGGGCTACGACACCGCCAAGGGCTACCTGGAGGGCACCAGCTACCTGGGCGCCACCGTGGGCCGCAATGCCAACCGGATTGCCGGAGCCGCCTTCACCCTGGGCGGAAAGACCTATACCATGGCGGCCAACGAAGGCGCCAACAATCTGCACTCCGGTCCCGACTGCTACCACACCCGTCTGTGGACCCTGGCCGAGCAGACCAGGTCTTCCGTAAAGCTGGCTCTGGACAGCCCCAACGGCGACCAGGGCATGCCGGGCAACGCCCGCATCTTCGTAACCTACGCCCTGGACGGCAACGGCGGACTGCACATCGTCTACGACGGCAAGTGCGACCAGGCGACCATCTTTAATATGACCAACCACAGCTACTTTAACCTGGCAGGCCACCAGCACCCGGAAAAGGCCATTGCCCAGGTGCTCTCCCTGCCCGGCCGGCACTTCTGCCCGGATGACGCGGAAAGCATCCCCACCGGCGAAACGCGCAGTGTGGAGGGCACCCCCATGGATTTCCGCAGTCCCAAGCCCATCTGTCAGGACATTGACGCCGATTACGAGCCCCTGCACCTGCAAGGGGGCTACGACCACAACTGGGAGGTTTTCTGCAATCCCTGCGCCACCCTGACCGATCCGGAATCCGGCCGCAGCATGGCCGTTTATACCGACTGCCCGGGCATTCAGTTCTACTCCGGCAACTTCCTGAACGAGGATGGAAAGGACGGCGTCCACTACGGCAAGCACGCCGGCATTGCCCTGGAAACCCAGTTCTACCCCGACTGCATCCACAAGCCCGACTGGGCCCAGCCCGTCGTAGAGGCAGAAAAGCCCTACCACTCCGAAACCGTCTACCGCTTCAGCTGGAAATAATGCCTCCTCCCCGGAAGAAACCTTCCGGGGTGATTTTTCGGATTTCTGCCAGAGAATATCACATTTCTCCCCCGGCGCATACACTGTCCTGTAAGAAACTCTTTCAGGAGGGAATTCTATGGCTGAACAATGTCAGGACACCCTGCGCTGCAATCCCAGCGATCTGCGGCAGGCCATGTCCGTACACACCCGGAAAATCACCGATTCCTGTCGGGATAAGGACTGTATTGAGGATCTGCCCGTCTACCTGACCGCCGGGTCCCAGCGGATTCTGGAGGGCTCTGCCGGAACCCGGGTCCGCTGCGCCGAGCTGATCAGCACCTACATAGACGTACAGCCGGTGGCCTTTGACCGGAACCACTACTGCATTGACATCACCTTCTACTACCGGATCCTGGCGGATACCATCATCGGCGCCAACCGGCCCGCCACCCTGTGCGGCCTTTCCGTCTTTACCAAGCGGGTGGTGCTGTGCGGGGAGGAGAGCTGCGCCCACATCTACCGCAGTGACGACCGCTGCACGCCGGATGCCCGGAACCGTTCCAGCCGCCCCACCGCCGTGGTGGAGGCCCTGGATCCCATGGTGCTGAGCTGCCGGGTGCGGGAGGCCTGCGACTGCGGCGGCCGGGACAGCTGCCCGGTGCAGCTGCCGGACTGGATCCGGGCAGCCTTTGACGAAGACCTGTCCATGCAGGGGGACCGGAGACGGCTGTTTGTGACCCTGGGGCAGTTCTCCATTGTCCGGCTGGAACGGGATGCCCAGCTGATCGTTCCCGTGATGGACTACAGCATTCCCACCAAGGAGTGCTGCGACTCCCCCGGCTGCGCGGAGGACCCCTGCGAGCTGTTCAGCCGCATCCCCTTCCCCGCCGCCCAGTTCACACCCAAGGGCTGCGACTGCAAGCCCCAGCCCCGGTGCGCCCAGGAGGGCTGCTGCGGGAAATAAACCATTGACAGCAAAAAGCACCTGCCGGACCGGCAGGTGCCATTTTATTTGGCGCGGATGTCCAGATGGTAATCGATGATACCTGCCTCGGTGTTCTCAATGCTGATCTCGTAAACCAGATCGATGGTGCCGCCGTCGGGGACAAGATCATAAAACACCCGGGTGGCGTTGACCGTGATCATCAGGGCCCCGAACTCCATCTGATACAAAGAGTCGTGGGGCACCCGCTCCTGGAACACCATCTGGGAGGTGAGCTTTCCCACCCGGGACAGGGTCACCTTTCCGGGCTCCACCCGGAAGGTGGTGGTCACGCCCTCCAGACCGGTGAGGGCGCTTTCCTCATAGGAAATGTCCCAGCCCCCGTTTTCAAAGGACATAACGCCCTCTGTTACCAGTTCGATGGTTTCCGGCTCCTGGTCCGCATATTTCTGGCGGCCCGTAATGGAGAGTACAACAGGGGTCTTCATCACGTTGCCTCCAGTGCCAGGGCAATCAGCTGGTCGATGAGCTGGGGATAGGGGATGCCGCTGGCCCCAAACAGCTTGGGGTACATGGAGATGGAGGTAAAGCCGGGCAGGGTATTGATCTCGTTGAAGACCACCTTGTTTTCCTGCCAGGTCACAAAAAAGTCCACCCGGCTCAGGCCCTGGCAGCCGATTGCTTTGTAGATCTTCACCGCCGTATCCCGCACGGTTTCCGCCACATCCTCGGGGATCCGGGCGGGAATGTAGGCAACGGAGGTATCGGTGATGTACTTGGCGTCGTAATCATAGAATTCCGCGCCGGAGTCAATTTCCCCGCAGACGGAGGCCACCGGGCTGTCGTTGCCCATAACCGCCACTTCCACCTCCCGGCCCCGGATGAACTCCTCCACCAGCACCTTGTCATCATACTTCCCCGCTGCCAGCAGCGCGGATCTCAGGTCCTCCCGGTCACAGGCCTTGGACACGCCCACGGAGGAACCGGTACCGGCAGGCTTGACAAACACCGGATACCGGAAGCGGGCTTCCAGACTGTCCAGGGTTTTTTCCATGCGGCTGCCCATATCCCCGGAGCGGACCAGCTGCCAGTCCGCCTGGGTCACACCGGCGTGGTCCGCAACCAGCTTGGTCAGGGTTTTGTCCATGGCCACGGCGGAGGCTGCCACATGGGGGCCCACGCAGGGGATGCCCGCCAGCTGCATCAGGCCCTGGACGGACCCGTCCTCTCCGTTTTCGCCGTGGAGCACCGGGTACACCACATCAATCCGCTCCTGCACCACGCAGTCCCCCTCAAAGCGCAGAAGCCCCTGGCCCCGAACGGGAGAAAGGGCAACCCTGCAGTTGTCCGGATGCTGCTGCCATTTTCCGCTGGGCAGATCGGCATACTCCCTGCCGCCGTAGAGGATCCACTCGCCCCCCTTGGTAATGCCCACGGGGAAGATGTTGTACTTATTTTTATCAATGTTGTTCAGCACGGATTCGGCGCTGCGCAGGGAGACCTCATGCTCCGGACTGACGCCGCCGAACAGAATGCAAACACTCAGTTTTTCCATGATTTCGCCTCGTTTTCCCTTATTCTTTCGCCAAAAGCGCTTCTCCCGCCCGGAAAATATCTCCCGCGCCCATGGTGACCACAATGTCCCCCGGCCGGACCGTCTCCCGGAGGGTGGCGGTCACCTCCTGCAGCGTCTCACAGTAGATGGCGCCGGGAATCCGGCGGGCCAGATCCGCGGAGGAAATGCCGACGGTATTGCTCTCCCGGGCGGCATAGATCTCCGCCAGAACCAGCACATCCGCCTTCCCCAGCTCCCGGACGAAATCCTCCAGCAGCAGCTTGGTGCGGGTATAGGTGTGGGGCTGGAAGGCCAGCACCAGCCGGTTGTCGCCCATGCCCCGGATGGCCTCCAGGGTTGCCCGGACCTCATCGGGATGGTGGGCATAGTCGTCGTAGACCTTTGCCCCATGGTAGTCTCCCTTATATTCCATCCGGCGGCCGGCGCCGTGGAAGGCGTGAACGCCCCTGGCAACACAGGTGCCGGGAATTCCCATCACCCAGGAGGTGGCGGCCACAGCCAGGGCGTTCATGGCATTGTGCTTGCCCAACACGCCCAGATCCAGATGGCAGTAGAATTCCCCGCCGCACAAAACATCAAAATGCCGCCAATCGGGACTGATGTTGGCAGCGGTAACCTGATTGCCTTCTCCCAGGCCGAAGGAGGTATAGGGGATGCCCTCCAGCGCCTCCACGGTATGGGAATCGTCTCCGTTGGCGATGACGCCGTCGGTGGCCATACCGGCAAATTTATGGAAGGATTTCTGAATATCCGCCAGATCCTTGAAGTAATCCAGATGATCCGCCTCCACGTTCAGCACAACGGCCAGGGTGGGGAAGAAATTCAGGAACGAATCGCAGTATTCGCAGCTCTCCAGCACAATGGTGTCGCCCTTGCCCACCCGATGGCCCGCATGGAGCAGGGGCAGGTAGCCGCCGATCATCACCGTGGGATCCTTTCCGGCCTCCATGAGAATATGGGTCATCATGGAGGTTGTGGTGGTCTTGCCGTGGGTGCCGGAAATGCAGATGGCGTTTTTATAGGACTTCATGATCTGGCCCCAGGCCTGGGCCCGCTCAAACACGGGAATGCCCGCGGCCCGGGCCGCGGCGATTTCCGGATTGTCGTTGTGGGCGGCGGCGGTGCGGATCAGGCAGTCTGCCCCCGCGATATTCCCGGCGCTGTGGCCGATGTCCACATGGATGCCGTGGGCGATCAATTCGTCTGTAGATACAGAGGCGCTCATATCCGAACCGGAAACGGTCATTCCCATGCCCTTCAGCACAAGGCCCAGGGGGCGCATGGAAACGCCGCCGATGCCCACCAGATGTACATGGCTGCCTCGGTTCAGGAAGGCGGAAATATCCTTATTTTTGTTCATGTATCTATCCCCCGAACGAAGAAAAAATTTGCTCACTTGATTCATTATACATCGTTCACGGGATATTTACAACCACAAATTTGATTTGAGCCGTTCTTTGGTGCTTTCGACGAAGAAATCCGGCTTTTTCAGCGCACAAAAGCCCCCGTTACCCATACCAGCCAAAAGGCCTGAACGGCGGCCAGGAAAAATGTGGCAATTTCATACAGGAACTCTTTCATAAGGATCTTTCTCCCCTCTTTTTTATGTTTACCGGTATTATAGCCCTCTGTTTCTGTCGAAATACCGCAAAAGAAGGGAGTAGCCCCAAAATATTTTGTCTGAACCGTAGATTTTTTCTGCCGTTCACACATTCCGGAAAAGATCTGCTATAATGTGTAGCCGGATACAAGGAAAGAGAAGGTGTATGAACATGCGCGGAAAAAGTCACTGCCGGCTGGGCGCCTATCTGGCCGATACCTATTTCCCCCAGATTGACAGGCCCTGCCGTACCGCCTTTTTGCTGGGCTGCATTGAACCCGACCGCAACCCCGCCACCTATCTGAAGGGCTCCATCCGGGCCCAATGGCTTCGGGGCCACAACTACGAAAACGCCAAGCGGTTTATGCTTCGGATCTCTCGCCGTCTGGAAAGCAAGCGGCACTGGTCCATATTGGACTATTACACCGCCGGGAAGCTGATCCACTATACCATGGACGCGTTTACATACGCCCACAATCAGAGCTTTCCCACAGATCTGCGGGAGCACAAAAAGTATGAAGACGCGCTTCAGGAGTATTTCCTCACCTTTCTGCGGAACCGGTCCACAATGGAAAAGCGCCCCGGCCCCAGCGTGATGGATACCATCAGCCAGAACCACAGGGCTTATCTTTCCCGGACCCCGGATATTTTCCGGGACGCCAGATACGCCTTTTCCGTCAGCTGCTGTGTCGCCGGAATGCTCGCCTGCCGCCCCGCGGCGGTCTGAGGGGACAATTGGCAATTCGATTCATCCCATCCGGAAAAACAAACCGCCCATAAAATGTCCCTGAACGATGGACCGTTCAGGGACATTTTTATTCAGCCCTCTTCCGGACATACCGGCAGAATTCGTAGCCGATGCCCGCTTCCTCTCCGGAGCCAAGCAGTTCCTCCAGCACCCAGTCCGGGTCCTGGTCCAGATTGGGAAACCAGGTATCACAGGGGACCCGGGTGTGCAGCTTGGTAACATAGGCTATATCGCAGTAAGGCAGCAGCTGCCGGTAGACGCTCCCCCCGCCGATGACCATGGTCCGGGGGGCCTTTTCCGCCTTTTGGAGCACCTCTTCCACACTGCCGCAGAGGGAAAAGCCGGGATAGGCTACTCCCTTCCGGGTCAGGAGCACGTTTTCCCTTCCGGGGAGAGGCTGCTGCCCCGGGAAATCCTCCACCGTCCGCCGTCCGGCAATCACCATGGCGCCCTTTGTGGTCTGCCGGAAGAATTTCCGGTCCGCCTTCAGGGCGATGGGCTGGGTGCCGTCCTTCCCGATGCCCCAATCCTCATAAACCGCAACAATCAGTTCCATGCCGTCACCTCAGATGGCCATGGGGATCTCAAAGGGGAAGGGATGGTACTGATAGCCCTCCATCCGGAAGGAGTCCTTGGTAAAGGCATAGAAATCCGTGATGCTCTCGTCCATGTAGAATTTCGGCGCATCGAATCCGTCTTTTTCCAGCATGGCCTTCACCGCCGGGATGTGCCGGTCATAGATGTGGCAGTCCGCAATCACATGGACCAGCTCCCCCACCTTCAGGCCGCTGACCTGGGCCATCATGTGGGTCAGCACCGCGTACTGCACCACATTCCAGTTGTTGGCGGTGAGCATATCCTGGGAGCGCTGGTTGAGAATGGCGTTGAGGGTGTCGCCGGTGACATTAAAGGTCATGGAATAGGCGCAGGGGTACAGGTTCATCTCGTGCAGATCCTCAAAATTATAGATGTTGGTGAGAATCCGGCGGGAGGCGGGGTTGTGCTTCAGGTCAAACAGCACCCGGTCCACCTGGTCGAACATTCCCTCTTTGTATTGGTGCTTGATCCCCAGCTGGTAGCCGTAGGCCTTGCCGATGGTGCCGTCGGGGCCTGCCCACTCGTCCCACACATGGCTGCCCAGGTCCGCGATCCGGTTGGACTTCTTCTGCCAGATCCACAGCAGCTCATCCACGGCGCTCTTCCAGTAGGTGCGCCGCAGGGTCATAATGGGGAACTCCTCCGCCAGATTGTACCGGTTCACCACACCGAATTTTTTGATGGTGTGGGCCGGGGTCCCGTCTGCCCAGTGGGGGCGGACCTCCAGATTTTCATCGGAAAAGCCGTTTTCCAGAATGTCCCGGCAGGTGGCTTTGTACAGCTCGTCAGCTCTGCTCATGATGTTTCCTCCCTTGTTTCCGCGTCCCGGCGGGAACGCACTGCGCTTTTTGTTATTCTAGCATAGAATCCCCCGGGAATCCAGTGGGCCGGAAAAATTAATTGTCCTTGGCTCTCCCTCTGGGAGAGCTGGCGCGGCGCAAGCCGCGACTGAGAGGGCGCCGCCCCGAAGCGACCATGGCAAGGCAACGTAGGGGACGGGTTCCCCGTCCCCTAACCCTGTTGAACCGAAAACGTAGGGGACGGGCAACCCGTCCCCTAACCTTGTTGAACCGAAAACGTAGGGGACGGGCAACCCGTCCCCTACTGTGTTAATAGGGCGCCCCCGCCGGGCAAAAAGGGTGCCGGCGCACCCGAAGGCGCGCCGGCTATAAATGGATTGGAATGGATTGGCAAATTAAGCAACGGGGACATCGCCGGTCAGCACATAGTTCATGTTGATCCAGCCGATGCTGGTGCGGCCCCACATCTCGCCGCTGTAGGACTGCTGCTCGTAAACTTCCAGCCGGGAGTTGACCATCACATAGCCAACCAGGGGGCTGTTGACGCCGGGCTGAGACCGGACGCGGGCAGTGTAGAAGCAGCGGGCCACGGTGCCGGCGGTGCCGGAACCGGTGACGCTGAGACCGGTGTAGGTCAGGTAAGTACCAACCATCCAGCCCTGATCGCAGCGGACCCACAGCACGCCGTCGGTGAGCACCTGCTCATAGACAACCACATTGGTGTACTTGGGCAGGGTGGCCTGAACCGCGTAGCCGAAGCCGGTGCCCGCACGAACCTTCAGGCTGTCGGTGTTGACAAAGCCAACCGCGATGGCGCCGGAGGGAACGGAGGTCAGGATGGAGTTGCCGGCCATGCTGCCGCCGGTGACGTTGGAAGTGGTGCCGTTACTCTTGGCGCTGAGATCCACATATTGCAGCGCAACCCAGCCCTGCTGAATGTGGCCCCACAGGGCGCCGTCCACGGTGGTCTGCTCGGTCACCGTCACGGGGGTGCCCTTCTGCAGGGTGGTGGCCAGGGGATTCCCCACACCGGCAGCGGTGCGGACGTTCACGGTTTCGGTGTTGCAGATCACGCCGGAAACCGGGGTGGCAGCGGTGTTGTTGTTCGTATTGTTGTTGGTATTGCTGCCAGTGTTGTCGGCGGGCGTACCGGGGGTCAGGGAGTAGCTGCCCAGATCCGTACCGGCCAGGTTGATCCAGTAGTAGGTGGGCAGGCCGGCACTGTCACGGGCGGAAACCTTACCCCAGATCACGCCGTCCTTCAGGGTCCGCTTAATCACGGTGGTGGTGGCGTTCTGCCGCAGGTTCAGGTTGCTGACCAGGGTTCCGGGGGCATCGCTGCTGTCGGTGTAGAAGTTCACCACATCCACAACCACCTTGGCGGTGAGAGCGTCCTGATCCAGATAGGCCATATCGATCCAGCCGGTCACATCGCCGTCGGTAAACTTGCCTCTCAGGGTGTTGCCGTGCATATACCAGGCGCTGATGCTCAGCTTCCGGTTCTTGACCAGTCTCAGGATCACCTTGCTCTTGTCGCCGTTGGCAACGGAGTAGACAGGCACATCGGCTGCGTTGGTCACACCGGTAATGTCCTTGGTGCCCACGCTGGTGCCGGTAATCACGTTGGAAGCGGGAACGTTCAGCGTCAGATTGTTCATCTGAACCCAGCCTTCATAGTTCTTCAGCTTGCCCCAGACGTAGACGCCGTCTGTTGTCTGCTGATCCTCCTGAATGGTTACAGGAGCATTCTGAATCAGCGTGTCTACTACCTTGCTGTCCAGGCTGGGACCGCTGTACACATTCAGGGTTCCGGCGCTGACGGTACCGGACAGAGCTGCCAGCTTGACCTTGTCGGAAGGCCCGGTACCCGGGGTACGGGCGCCCTTGACCCAGCCGGTGACGGAGCCGATGGTGGTCTTGTACCAGATCACATCATTGACAATGGTCCGGTCGGTGATGACAAAGGTATTGCCCTTCACCAGAATCAGCAGCTTCTCGTCTTCATTCTTTACAGCATTCTTATACACACCGGTGCCTTCGTCGGCAATGGCCTCACCCAGAGCCTTTACATTGGTGTAGGTCTTGATGGCGCCGTTGGTGGATTCGTCCTTCTTGCCGGTATCCTTGGGAGGATTCTTAATAGCCTCCTCCGCGCCGGGATCCAGACGGACGTACTGCATGTAAACCCAGCCCCGGCCGTCCACAAAGCCCCAGCCGTTTTCCAGCTTGGTAACGGCCACACGGGAGTTTACGGGAATGGTGCCCAGGAGCTTGCCGCGGGCATCCTTGGTATCACGGACATTGACGCCCACGGAGCAGTTGGCAACGGTGCCGTTGAGCTTTGCCTGGGAGTTGCCCGCGCCGATGGCGGTGGTGTTGCCGGAGGTGATCTGCACATAGGTCATGCAGACCCAGCCGTCCTGGCCGTTGTACTTGATTCTGCCCCAGGTATTGCCGTTCCGGAATTCATAGAACTCCAGCTTGGTACCGGTGGGCAGGGAACCGATCTTGTTAAGGATGCTGACCTCCGGGTCCTTCCGGACGTTCAGAGGAATCGCGCTGGTAACGCTGCCGGTGGCAATCACGCCGCCGGAGGAAGCCGGTGCAGCGGGCTTGGGTGCGGGATTGGGGGTAGACTTCAGCTTGATCTGTGCCAGGTTGACATAACCGGAGGTGCTCAGCTTCTTCAAGGAGCTGTTTCTGCCGTCTCTGGTTTCAATATAGCCCCAGGCGGTGTCGCCCTTTACCTCAAAGGGGCTGACCTGCTTGCCGTCCACGATGCGGTAGTAGAAATCGATCACATCATCCTTGTCCACAGTGCCCACATAGGCAGAGTCAGTGCTCGGGCTGTTGTAAACCGTCAGGGTCTTGGCGGTAACCGTACCGGAATCCAGCTTGGTGCCCAGCTGGACGTCTTCCAGTCTGGCTGCGGGTTCGCCAAAGCCGAAGGCATCCAGCTTGTACAGATATTTGTCGTCATTGCCGCTCAGCTGAATCCACTTGTTCTCGGTCCGGCTGATGCGGCCCCAGGCAAACTCATTGCCGGGATTTGCCGTTCCCATATCCATCCGATAGACATAGATCGGGTTGTTGCCGCTTCTCAGCGTCTGGATGGGAGCGCTGGTGGTATCCTTTCCGGAGTAAACATCCATCTGGACATCCGTTTTGATCTCAACATACTTCTGAACGTTGGGATTTCCGGTCTTATAGGTATTGGTAATATCCTGACGGAACACGTCTACATCCTTGGCGTCGATATAGAAGTCACCGGTCTTGGTGTATGCTGTACCATCCACAACGGCGTTAAGCGTGGTGGCGTGGTAGCGCCCCTCGGTGATCTCATTGGCCACATAGAAGCTAACGCCCTTTGCCAGATAGAGAACCTTGTTTCCGCCATAGGCAGCGTCATAGGCGAAGATGCCGTCGGTCTTGACCCGGCCTTCCTTCTGGGTCACGGTCAGGGCAAAGGTCTTCACCTTTTCCACGGCATTGCAGGCCGTGCACTTATGGGAAGCAACGCCGTAGGAGTTCTCGGTGGGCCGCTTCTCCCACTCCCAGGCCCCATAGGTATGGGCAGGGGGCGCAACGAAATTCTTGTACTGGACATAGGTGCAGCCCTCTCTGGAGCAGGTAACCTTAGTATAGCCATAGACCTGTCCGGCGCAGCCGGCGGTCGTGACAGATTCTACCTCGGCACCCGTTGCAACCGAATCGCTCCCGTCATGCATATGAAAATGTACCCCATCATAGGCAGTCGCCAGGTACTTGGCGGTACAGCCCTCACGGCTGCAGGCCAGGTAGTAATCTCCGCTGCCCTCGCCGCTTGCCACATAGGTTTCCCTTTTGCTGTAGTCGTGGCCCAGCATGGTGCCGGTGTACTCCCTGACGGTGTAGCCGCAGTCATCGTAGAAATCGCACTTGTACTCCTTGTAGGCAGGCTCCGTACAGGTAGCGGCCTTCTCCTTGACCAGCTTCAGCGTCGAAGCAACATCGCCAACGGTTGCGTGGGTGTGGTTGCAGCGCAGCTTGACGGAAGTCGTCACACCATCCGTGGTAACACTGATCGTGTTATCAGTCCCCACGGGTGTCGCCATAGAAACCACCGGCAGCGCCATCAGCATGGCGATTACCAGAAGTCCCGACATGATTCGTACAAAACTTCTTTTCATTGTTTGTTTCCTCCAATCCAATATTTTCCATTTATATCCATTTATTCCAATAGATTATCCATTCATGCGGATGTAATCCATGCAAACCCAGCCCTGGCTGGTTTCGCCCCACCAGGCTCCGCTTTCCTGGGTCGTTCGCAGGATTTCCACCTTTGTGCCCGGGGCCAGACGGCCCACCAGGCTGTTGCCGATGCCCGCCGCGGAGCGGACATTGAGGCTCGTCTTGCTGATCACCGTACCGGTGCCGGTCCGGCTGTCTTCGGCGCTGCCGCCGTCGGAAGCCGTACCGCTTTCCAGGGTGACATAACTCATACAGACCCATTGGTCAACCCCGATACGGCCCCATTTGGTGCCGTTCTCGGTTCTGTATTCACAGATCCGGATCTCCGTCCCCCGGTTGAGGAACCGGACTCTCGGGTAATTGGTGCCCGGGCCGGATCGGACATTCAGCTGGGCCGCCCCGGTTACCTTCGCCGGGTCCCCCTCCTGGGTGCTGCCGGTATCGGAACCGCTGTTTGACTCCTCCTTGGCCTCCTCCTCGGAAACCAGGGTGATGTAGTCCATGCAGACCCACCGGTCATTGGCGATGCGGCCCCATCTGGTGCCCGCCCCGGTAGTCTGCTCGAAAATGGTCACCTTCGCACCGGCTCCGAAGGAACCCACCCTTTGATAGTTGGTTCCCGGTCCGGAACGGACATTGAGATTTACCACGTTTACCTTGCCGGCAACCGTTTTCTGAACCGTGGCGCTTTCGGTGCCGCCGGAGGCGCTTTCCCCGCCGGAGGCGCCCAGCCGCACATAGGCCAGACAGATCCACTGGTTGGTGCCGATGCGGCCCCAGTTCAGGCTGCCGGAGGTTTTCTGCTCGTAAACCGTTACCTTCTGCCCGCTGGTCACCCGACAGACAATGCCGTACTGGGTGCCGGGTCCGGAACGGACGTTCACATTGTATGCCGTGACGGTTCCGTCCTGGCCGCCGGAATCTTCGGAAGAACCGGAAGCAGCCTCATTCTTGTCGGAATTGCCGGTCTTGTCCGGCTCCACATAGTCCATGCTGATCCAGCCGCCCTGGATGCGGCCCCATTTGACGGCGCCCACCGTGGCAGTCTCGAAAATTTCCACCTTTGTTCCGTTCACGGCCCTGGAAACCACGGGGTTTCCCGTACCCGCGCCCTTGCGGACATTCACATAGGTGGAGCACCGAACCGTTCCGGTGAAGAGCACCTGGGTATTGCCGTCACCGGTGCCTTCCTGCTCCGTCGCTTCGGAGGAAGTCTCCTCGGAAAGGTAGTGGGCGTACAGCCGTTTTCCCGCCGTGGTGCTACCCAGCTCCGTTACCTGGGTGCCTCCCTCCTGCTGGGTGAACCACCCCGCGAAGGTATAGCCGGTGCGGGTCGGGTCCTTTACCAGGATGGGGGTCTGGCCGTTTAACCGGTAGCCCTGCATCTTGTCCTCCCCGGAAGAACCGGGCGTGCCGCCGTTGGCATCAAAAATGCTGTATGTATAGGTATCGCTCTTTTGCAGATACACCCCGTTGAGGTACATATCCGCCTCCGCCATCCGGCGCTTCAGCAGCCCCGGGTCCGGCGCGCTGCCGTTGTTGGCCCACAGGCTGATGGCAAAGAGAAATTCATTTTCGGACGCGCCCTTTACCACCGCGTCCCGGAACCGGCCGTTCTGGTTCATCCAGACCTCGCCGCAATTGTAGGAAAAACAGGTCAGCGCGTCAAACTGATTCTGTGTAAGCTTCAGGCTGTACTTGTCCGCGAACCGGTTTACCGTGGCCTCCAGGCTGTGCAGATGGGCCCGCAGCGCCTGTTCGGCCTCTGTTTCCGTTACGGTGTCACCGGGCTTTGCCGAGGTGCCGTAACCGATGCTCCACACCCCGCCGCTGAGATAAGCCTCGGAGCGGAAGCCCTCGTACTCTTTGATACAGTTGATGAGATCATCGCTGGACACCATCTGAGATGCCGCGAGGACCGGAACCGCTGTGGTTGGAAGCATCACCAAAACCATGGCCAGTGCCAGAAGCGCACAGAGAACCCGGTTTCTCATGGGATACTCCCCCCTTTGTCTCTAGCGTATTGGTATTATAACAGAGTCGATTACAAATTGCAACCCCTAATTTCAAAAATATTACACTTTTGTTACTCTTTTGTTCCTTTGATTCTTAATTCTTTCTTTATATCCCGGGTCTGGCCCCTGAAAATGACCGTTAAAAAATTTTTTATACCATAATTGACACATTTTTGTAACCAGATGTGTTTTCTTGACTTTTGCCCCCCGGGTTGCTATACTCCAGATAAAGCAGCTGATTGCTGCCTTTCCACAGGCCATCACCACGTCATTGCGAACCAGTGACCGATGTCACTGGTTCGCAATGACAGGATTTTTCGACAAGCTAAGCAACCCATTGGGAGAAAATTTATGAAAAAAGCATTGATCGGTATGAGCGGCGGCGTTGACAGCTCCGTTGCGGCCTACCTTACCCAGCAGGCGGGCTTTGACTGCATCGGCGCCACCATGCGGCTGTTCGGCAACGACGTTCTGGGAGAGGAGCAGGAAAGCACCTGCTGCTCCCTGGATGACGTAGAGGATGCCAGAAGCGTGGCCCGGCGCATGGGCATTCCCCACTATACCTTTAATTTTCAGGATGACTTCCGCCGCTGCGTCATGGAAAAATTTGTTGCAAGCTATGAAATGGGCTTTACCCCCAGCCCCTGCATCGACTGCAACCGGTTCCTCAAATTCGGAAGCCTTTTGCGCAGAGCCCGGGAGCTGGGCTGCAGCCATGTGGTCACCGGCCACTACGCCCAGATCCGGGTGGATCCGGAAACCGGCAGATTCTTATTGTATCAGGCAAAGGACCCGGCCAAGGATCAGACCTACTTCCTCTACCCCCTGACCCAGGAAATGCTTGCCCACACCCTGTTCCCCCTGGGCGCCCTTACAAAGGCGGAGGTCCGGGCCATTGCCGCCGACCACGGCTTTGTAACGGCGAAAAAGCGGGACAGCCAGGACATCTGTTTTGTTCCCGACGGGGACTACTGCGCCTTTATGGAACGCTTCACCGGAAAGCGCTATGCCCCGGGGGACTATCTTGATCAGCAGGGCCAGGTGGTGGGCCGCCATCAGGGCGCCGTCCGCTACACCATCGGCCAGCGCAAGGGTCTGGGACTGGCCATGGGCAGCCCCGTGTATGTCTGCGGCAAGGATATGGCCGCCAATACGGTTACCGTGGGCCCCGACAGCGCCCTCTATTCCGGCGCCCTCCGGGCCAATGACTGGAACTGGTTCCCCTTCCCCGCTCTGACAGAGCCGCAAACCGTCACCGCCAGAATCCGCCACAGTCAGAAATCCTACCCTGCCACCGTGTACCCGGAGGCAGATGGCTTTGCCCGGGTGGAATTCGACACCCCCGTCCGGGCCGTTACCCCGGGTCAGGCCGTGGTGCTCTACCAGGGGGACCTGGTTCTGGGCGGCGGCACCATCACGGAAGCCATCCGGTGACGGCGAACGTGAATTGACAATTGACAATTGACAATTGACAGTTGACAATTGACAGTTGACAATTGACAGTTGACAATTGAGGAATCCCCTCCGGGGATGATTTTAAATATTCATGCGAATCAAGGTCCCAAATGTTGCGAATAACCGGAGTACAAACGGATTTGTCATCCTGAGCGAGGGTAAGCGAGTCGAAGGATCTTCTACCTTCGCCCCGCAGTACGGTCAAATTACCGGGAAGATCCTTCGACTGCGCGCTTCGCGCTCCGCTCAGGATGACATTGATTTTTGACGGAGGGAGTGCCGCTTCGTTCGGGACGGCGCCCTCTCAGTCACGGCAGATGCCGTGCCGGCTCCCCCGGAGGGGGAGCCAAGGCTTGCCCAAAACATATGGCCGGTGAGAACCACGGGTTCCCACCGGCCGGTTTTTTATTTCTTTCGTCTCTTTTCCAGCTCCGGCCTGTAGGCCAGGTAGCTGAAGGTGCCGAACACACCGGCGCAGAGGATGGTCACCGCCGCGCCCAGGGCAAAGGCCCTGTTCCTGTATTTCAGCACAATGCTGTGCTCCCCCTGGGAAAGGGGAACGGAAATCATGCAGTCCCCCACCAGGGTGGGCTCCACCTCCTGCCCGTCCACATAGAGGTGCCAGTTGCCGTTCTGGGGAACGGAGGTGTAGAGCAGCCCATCCCGGTCACAGCGGATGCTGCCCTCCACCCGGGTCTGGCGGAAGGAGGTCAGATGCAGGGTGGAGGCGTTCAGAATGCTGTAGCCCCAGCGGAACAGGTCCTCGTCCAGCAGGGCGGCGGTCACCGTCATGGAGCCGGTTTCATCCTTTTTGCAGAGCACCCGCACCTCCACCGCGTCTCCCGGATTCAGGTCCCCCACCGCCAGCATCTGGGGCAGGCTGATGGTCTCCCGGTACACATCCACACCGTTCACCGCCACCACAAAATCATTCCGCTTGGGAAGGTCCAGGTGGATGCAGGCAAAGCCCGGCCGGTCCGCGGTAAAGAAATAGGATACATAGGCCCCTGTTTCGCATTCGCCGTAGGACACCCTGCCCTGGACCTGGCTCTCCTCCACCTGGGTGCCGTTGCCCAGCACCGTCATGCCGGAGCCCACAATGGGCGTCCACACATTGGCATCCAGTCCGGTGGCCGCGGAGAACAGGGCGTTCTGGAAGAAAAAGGCGTTGTCTCCCCCGGAGAAATCCAGCTCCGCCAGCGTTTCCTCCGCCAGGAAGCCCAGGGGCAGGTATGCGGTATTTTCCAGCAGATACACCTTTTCATAATGGTGTACCTCGGAGAACACGGAGCTGGTTCTGTCCCGTCCGTCCCGCTCGATCATATACTTGAGATCCAGAAACAGGTTGGCAACCGGGGAGCTTTCCTCAAAGCAATAGCGGTTGTAGGTGTTCTTCGCGCCGTAGCCCAGGGCCTTCATAAACTCCGTTACCCGGACATTTGCCGAGCTGGTAAAGGCGGAGATGCCGTTGTAGCCGTTCAGCGCGTCGTCGTTCAGGGTCTGGGAATGGGTGGTTTCCGCCCGATAGAAGGGCTCCTTTTCCCGCTCCTTGAGGTAGCGGAACATGGAGGCCGCGGCCTCTGTGCCCTTGGGATAATCCCGGACGCTGGTGCCCGGAAAGTAGAGGCCGAAGGCCAATAGATTGGCCGTCAGCTCAATCACCGCCACAGCCAGCACCCCCCGGCGGGCATAGACCCGGCAGCGGCTCTGGCGGTAACGGATGTCCCCGATTTCCTCCGGGGTGGGGTCCTCCGGCACCGGAAGACGAATCGTTCCATAGAGCAGCGCCCCGGTAAAGGCAATCAAAAAGCCCAGGTTATACAATATATATACGGGTATTTCCAGAGTCCCGTCCAGGAAGTCCACGCCCTGGGTGGTCAAAAGGTCCTTGGAGCAGCAGAGCACCCCCGCCGTCAGCAGCGCCGCCGCCAGGATATGGGCCGCCCGGAACCGCCTCCGCAGGAGCCAGCCCCGGTAGGCCATATACAGCAGCACAAAGCTGTAGAGGAAGCTGAACCGGTACGGGATCATGTTGGGGAAATGGAAGCCGTGCCAGATATAGTCCAGCTGCCGGATGATAAAGCTCAGCATAAAGAACAGCAGAAGCACCATGCAGCAGACCTTGTCCCGGAGCTTTACCTCCTTTGCCATCAGGAACAGCCAGGCCAGCAGGATGGTGCCCACGCCGCAGTAGAGGTTGGGCAATCCTTCCTTAAAATTGGGCTCCAGCCCGCCGCCCATATTGCCCGCCACCTGACGCATGGCATCCAGCAGGCCCTTGAGGGTGTTCTTTGTGGCGATGTTCATGCGGAACCCCTTGGGGAACTGATTGACGCTGGACTGGGTGGTTTGCAGGGCCGCCAGGGCGGGAAGCTCCAGAATAGCCGTCATGCCGATGGCGAGAAGGGAGAAAAGGGCGATGCGCACCAGGTCCAGCCCCGCCCGCTTCCAGCCGGGGAACCGGCAGATCTCGTAGCACACAAATACCAGCGCCACAAAGACGCAGACAAAAAAGCCCACATAGTAATTGGAAAACACCGCGAAAAACAGGGCCGCCGTATAGAGGAAGAACCGTTTCTCCCGCAGAAGGGCGATCTCTCCCAGCACCACCAGGGGGAGCAAAGCGAAGCTGTCCAGCCACATCACATTCCACTGGTAACCCAGAGCCCAGGCGCACAGAGCGTACAGGCCGCCGAAAACCGTAATGGAAAAGTCGTTTTTCCCGTAGAGCCTTCTCAGCATCAGGGCAAAAAACAGCCCCGCAAGGCCCAGCTTGATGGGCATCAGCAGAGAAAAATAGCTCAGCAGCAGCTTTTCCGGCACCAGCACGCTCAGAAGGTTCAGAGGGCTTGCCAGATAGTAGGAGATGAGCCCCAGATAATCGATGCCCATGCCGATGCTCCAGTTGTACAGCAGCGACTGGCCGGTGCGCAGGCTCCGGCGGAAGGCAACAAAAAAGGGATAGTACTGGTGATACATATCGGAATACAGCATGGAATACTGGCCAAAGGGCTTGTAGCCGCTGATGAGCATCACCATCAGCATTCCCACAAAGGGAAAGAGAAAGGCCAGGGCCGTAAAATTCCATTTTCGTTTCCTGGGATCAGGTAGTCTCATGTCAGATCCTCCCGGTTTTTCTGATAAGAAGAACGTTTTCTTATCATAATGCGTACTGAATAACGCAAAAAGCCTTGAAAGCCAAGGCTTTCCGGCAATCTTTGCGTTATTCGGGTGCAAGGATTTTGCGGTTTTGGCCACAAAACCCTTGCACCTGCTTTTCCTGCATGGTTCGCCATGCAGGAAAAGCTACGCATTGATTGCTGTCTGAATTTCAAAAAATGGTTAAAAAGAGCCATTTTTTGAAATTACACACCTTCGGTGTGTGAATAAGCCGCATT
>JAGAQA010000019.1 GCA_017622995.1 Oscillospiraceae bacterium | reverse complement strand
CCTGCATGGCGAACCATGCAGGAAAAGCAGGTGCAAGGATTTTGCGGCCAAAGTCGCAAAATCCTTGCACCAGAATAACGCAAAGGTTGCCGGAAAGCCTTGGCTTTCAAGGCTTTTTGCGTTATTCAGTACGCATTATTTGAGAAGCAAATACAGTGTCAAAGCAATCTGCGCAAGCAGAATCAGGGGAATGCCGATGGAAAACTTGGCGTGTCTGGTTTTGTGGCGCACCGTATACATTCCGATCAGGGCGCCGATGCTGCCGCCCAGGAGAGCCGCAGCCATCAGGGTCGCTTCCGGGATACGCCTGAGATTTTTCCTGGCCTTATATTTGTCAATCAGCATAAGCGCGAAGGCAATTGCATTGATTATCAGCAGGTAGATGTACAGAAGTTCTTTCATGAATTCGGAACCTTTCAGGAGGGATATGTGTGAAAAAGCTGTTGTTCTGTCTGATTTTCCTGGCTCTGCTCACCGGCTGCGCCAGAGAGGAAACCATGGAAACCGTTGGGGATGTATGGGATGTTCCGGCAATGGCCGTACCGCGGCAGATTCTGGTAGATCTTCCGGAGGATGCCGCCGCCGGTGTTTTGGAAAGTGACACAGGGCGCATTTACATTGCGGATGACTACGAAATCATGCTGGAAACACTGGAGTCAGGCGACCTGGATGGGACGCTTCGGCAGCTTTGCGGAAAAGGAAAGGACGAACTGACGGTGATGGAAACCCAGCAGGATGGCCTGAAACGCTATGAGTTTGTCTGGGTATCTGCCGGGGAAAGGGGAGAGCAGCTGGGAAGGTCCGTCATTCTGGATGACGGAAACTATCACTATTGCCTGTCGGTTCTGCGTCCGGAGGAGGCGGAAGAAACCTCACAGGT
Organism: Oscillospiraceae bacterium; assembly: GCA_017622995.1. Taxonomy (GTDB): domain Bacteria; phylum Bacillota; class Clostridia; order Oscillospirales; family Oscillospiraceae; genus Faecousia. The sequence goes on along the minus strand of JAGAQA010000019.1, from coordinate 25,980 downwards.
GGTCTGGAGCCAGGTGTTTCAGTCCTTTGCCTTGTCCTGATAAATGGCCAAAACCTGACGGCACAGATCTTCGCAGGCTCTGCGGATCCGCTCCGGGTAAAGAATTTCCGCCTGGGAACCGAACCCGATGACCCAGCTGAGAAACATTGGAGATTCTGCCACGTTGACCGTGAAGACAAAGTGGTCCTCTCCGTCAGGGATCAGCATGGTGTTTTTGCCAAACCGATCCATGACTACGTTGGTCAGATCCTTGTGGAAGCGCAGCTTTACAGCCACGCTGTCACCGGCAAACATCTGAAAGCGTTTGGCGCAATAGTCCGTCAGAGCCTTTCCGGTAAGCTCCGGGCAGGGGACCCGGGGCTCTTCCAGAAGCGTGATGTCGGTCATTCGGTCCACCCGGTAGCTGGTGATGCCGTGGCGCGGGGACAGGGCCAGCAGATAGCAGTTTTCCCCTTCCTGGCACAGACCGTAGGGGCTGGCGGTATAATCCCTGTCCCGGTAGACCCGTTTGCCGTCAATGCCCCAGTTAAAATAGCGGAAGGTAATTTGCTTGTTCCGGGAAATGGCTTCCTGAATGGCATCCACGCTGTAGTAAATGGATTCGTTCATGCTTTTCACCCGGCCGGAAACCACCACGTCCCGCCGCATGAGCCGGGCATCCTCCTCATTGCACAGCGTGCACAGCTTCTCAATCAGTTCCCGGGATTTCCGTTCGGTGAGGAATCGGCTGGATTGAACGGCATCGATTAAAAGCTTCAGCTCCGGCAGCTCAAAGACCCGCTGGCCCACATAGTACCCGCCGTTTTTTCCTGTGGTGGAGATGATGTCAACGCCGTAGTCCTGCAGGGCGGCGATGTCCGAATAAATGGTTTTTCTGTCGCAGAGGATGCCCTGCTTTTCCAGCATGGCAATCAGCTCTCCAGCTCTCACCGGGTGATCCTGGTGGGAGTTTTTTTGCAGGTAATCCAGAATGTATAGAATTTTCAGCTTCTGATTGTCGGATTTCGGCAAGAATCAGCACCTCGCTTCCGGAGATTTTTCAGGTAAATGATACCACAGAATCGGGAAAGTGGAAAGCATTATTTGATTTTTTCTCGGAAATATGATAGAATACGTCAAAGAATTCTTAAATCGATCAGGAGGAAAAGCCTATGTATTTCGGTTGCCACTTATCCGCTTCAAGAGGATACTGTGCCATGATCCGTCAGGCCATGGCCATGGATGCGGACACCTTTGCCTTTTTTACCCGGAATCCCCGGGGCAGCCGTTCCAAGAAGGAAGATCCTACTGACAGCACCGCGGCGGTGCAGATGCTGCGGCTGGGGAATTTCGGACCGGTGGTTGCCCATGGCGCCTATACGATGAATCTGTGTACGGCAAAACCGGAGGACCGCGCCTTCGCCGCGGAAATACTGGCAGACGATCTGCGCCGGATGGCGGCGATTCCCGGGAACTTCTATAACATCCATCCCGGCAGCCATGTGGGGCAGGGCACAGAGCAGGGAATTGAGCAGATTGCACAGGCCCTCCGCCGGGCGATGGAACCGGATTATCCTGTAGTGGTGCTGCTGGAAACCATGGCGGGAAAAGGCAGCGAAGTTGGCTCCCGTTTTGAAGAGCTTCGGGCAATCCTGGACGCAGTGGGAAGAGACGATCTGGGGGTCTGCCTGGATACCTGCCATGTGTATGACGCGGGGTATGACATTAAAAATGATCTGGACGGTGTCCTGGAGGAATTTGACCGTGTAATCGGTTTGAAGCGGTTAAAGGCCCTGCACCTGAATGATACGAAGAACCCCTTCTGCAGCCACAAGGACCGCCACGAAAAAATCGGGGAGGGTTTTCTGGGAGAGGAAACCTTTGCCCGGATTGTGCATCATCCCAAGCTTTGGGGGAAGCCCATGATTCTGGAAACACCCAACGAGCTGGATGGTTACACCAGAGAGATCGCGCTGCTGCGTGCGCTTCACAATAATTTCATTTGACACCGAATGAAAAACGTGTTACTTACTGTATAACCATCTTCCAGATCAGGAAGGACGAAATGAATGACGGATTTACAGACAATTCTTGATATCGTTGCCCAGTCCAGAGCGCTTTACGCCGATGTCTTTACGGCGGCTGCCCGGTATCTGGTTCCGGCACTGGCGGCTTTGCTCCTGCTGCACTGCGCCCGGCCGCTGCTCTCCTTTCGGCGGGAACCGGAGATTTGGGCCTGGCTGAAGTTTACCGATGGCAGTCAGGTGGCGGTTACCCACTGGGAAAATGTCATTGGCAGAAGCAAAAGCAGCGACATTACGGTGGCGCTGTCAACCGTATCGAGGAACCATGCGGTTCTCACCCGATACGATGACGGAAGCTGGACCATTACCGATGCCAGCTCCAAAACCGGCACCTGGGTCAATGGGGAAAGGGTCAGCATCTGTGCTTTGCACAGCGGAGATGTGATCTCCATCGGCGGCGTGGATATGGAGCTTACCCCAATTACCAAACGTCAGGAGCAGCTGCAAAGCCAGCTGCGGACCAAGGGCTCCAGCGGCTGGAGCAGCCTCCTGGGGCTGATGCTGCTGACATTGATGCAGGCACTGATGCTGACGGGCTTCTTGCTTTCCGGTGAGCCGGAGGAATATCCTGCTTATCTTCTGGGCTTCGGCGTGGTTTTTCTCTGCCAGTGGGCCCTGTTTCTATTCTATACGGTCATACGCCGCAGTTCCTTTGAGGTGGAAACCATCGCCTTTTTTCTGTGTACCTTGGGAATCGCGGCCCTTGCTACCGTAAAGCCGGGGGAGATGCTCAAGCAGTCCGCGGCCATGATCATGGGCGTGGGTATGTTTCTGCTGATCGGCTGGTCTCTGCGGGATCTGGAGCGCGCGAAGCGCTTCCGCTATCTGGCGGTGCTGGCGGGTGTGGGCTTCCTGGTTGTTACACTGCTTTTCGGCAAGGAGTATTATGGCGCCAAAAACTGGCTGGTAATTGGCGGCCTTTCTTTGCAGCCTTCGGAGCTCAGTAAGGTCTGCTTTGTCTATGCCGGCGCATCCACCATGGACCGGATCATGAACAAACGAAATCTGATTCTGTTCATTGCCTACTCTATTGTAATCTGCGGCCTTCTGGCACTGATGAATGACTTCGGAACCGCTATGATCTTCTTCTGCGCGTTCCTGATTATCGCCTATCTGCGTTCCGGCAGCGTTGGCACCATTGGCCTTGCCTGTACGGCGCTGGGCTTTGCCGGTGTGCTGGCATTGCGGATTGCGCCCCACGCGCTGAACCGGTTTGCAACCTGGCGGCATGTGTGGGACAATCCCTTTACCTCCGGCTATCAGCAAACCCAGGCCATCATGTGTATTGCCTCCGGCGGCCTGTTTGGTCTGGGCCCGGGGAAGGGCTTCCTGCAAAAGGTATTTGCGGCGGACTCAGACATCGTGTTTGCCACCATTTCCGAGGAGTGGGGCCTGATTCTGGCGCTGATGGCAGTGCTTGCCGTGGCGGCACTGGGATTCTTTGCCATTCGTACATCCCGTGTGTCCCGCAGCAGCTTCTATTGTATCGGCGGCTGTACGGCGGCAGGCATTCTTCTGATCCAGGCATCCCTCAACTGTTTGGGTACGGTGGACGTGTTGCCTTTTACCGGTGTGACCTTCCCCTTTATTTCCAACGGCGGCACCAGCATGATCGGCGCCTGGGGCCTGCTGGCCTTTGTCAAAGCGGCGGATACCCGGCAGAATGCAAGCTTTGCAGTGAGATTTTCCAAATAGGAGAAACGTATGAACAGAGTTACCAAAAGAAGCTGGCTGATGTGCCTGTTTATCTTCCTGCTCCTGGGGGGGATGGGCTTCTTTGTAATGGAATATACCGTAAAGGCCGATGCCTGGGTGGTTGCCCCCGGTTCGCCCCATGTGTTTAAGGGCAGCAATCTGGGCAATGGTGTTGTTGTGGACCGGGATGATGTGGTGCTGCTGGATGTGGAAAACAACCGCAGCTATTCCGACAACGCGGAAACCAGGGCCTCCACCATGCACTGGCTGGGGGACCGGCAGGGCCGGATTCAGGCCGGTGCGGTGGGCAGCTATGCGGCCCTGATGTCCGGGTATGACAAGGTAAACGGTCTGTATGACTTCGCGGGCGGCAGCGGTGTAGCCCGGCTTTCCTTGTCTGCCAGAGTGCAGAATGCAGCGCTGCGGGCGCTGAACGGCAGAAAGGGCACCGTAGGAATTTACAACTACAAGACCGGTGAGATTCTCTGCGCGGTTACTTCCCCTACCTATGACCCGGATCATGTGCCGGATGTGGAGGCGGATACCTCCGGAAAGTACGACGGTGTCTATCTCAACCGCTTTTTGCAGTCCAGCTATGTGCCCGGATCCATTTTTAAGGTGGTAACGACGGCGGCGGCACTGGAGTGCGTTCCCGATATTGAGAGCAGAACCTTTACCTGTGACGGCGCCTATGAGTATGGCACCGAGGCGGTTACCTGCGAGACTGCCCACGGAACCCTGGACCTCAAAGGGGCGCTTGCTCACTCCTGTAACTGCAGTTTTGCCCAGATTGCCAAGCTGGTGGGCAAAAAGAATATGGAAAAGTATGTACAGAAGTTTGGAATCACGGAAAGCGTGTCCTTTGACGGTGTAACCAGCGCTTCCGGACACTATGATATTTCCGATACAGGCGGCGCCTCCTTTGCCTGGAGCTGTATCGGCCAGCATTCGGACCTCATTAACCCTGCCCGGTTTATGACCTTTATGGGCACCATTGCAAATGGCGGCAGGGGGGTGGAGCTGTTCCTTGTCAGCTCGGTCACCAGGGGGGAGGAAGTGCTCTATGAGGCAAAGGGACGCCAGACGGACCGGATCATGAGCAAAACCACTGCGGAAAAGCTTCAGTCCTACCTCCGCAACAATGTGCAGACCATCTATGGCGATGGTCATTTCCCGGGACTTTCCGTCTGCGCCAAGTCCGGCACCAGCCAGCTGGGCGGTGGACAGAAATCAAACGCCATGTTCTCCGGCTTTGTACTGGATGAAGCGTATCCGCTGGCGTTTATTGTCGTCGTTGAAAACGGCGGCTATGGCAGCGCCACCTGTGTGCCGGTACTCAGCCCGGTGCTTCAGGAATGCAAGGCGGTTTTGGACGCGGAATAAAGAGGGTGTTGCCGGATTCTTTCCCAGAAAGAGTCCGGCAGCGCCCTTTTATGAGAGGGAGGTATCAAAATCTTTTGTCAGAAGAAGGAAAGACAACAGGGAAAAAGAGGGTTGTATGTTCTGCACAAAAAATTAAGGAATTATTAACTATTATATGTAGTGTTTACCTTGTTGACAAATGTCCTCCTCTGAGATACAATATGCTCACATTCAACAAGGAGGTTTTGGATATGTTCCATCAGGATGTCAGCTGCAACAGACACGTATCCGAGGCTTCTGTACGGATGATCCCCATGCGCATTCTGGCCGGGCTGCGGGTTGTATTGGTATGCCGCGAGAACCTGCTGCCGATGATTCTTTTGTGAAAAAGCGACCGGGGATTCACGTTGTATGAAGAAGCGGTTGCCAAATGGGCAGCCGATTTTTTATAGTAAGTAATGCAAGAAAAGGAGAATTGAAAATGAAAAAGGTTTTTGCGCTTGTTATGGCAGCCGTCATGGTTCTGGGTATGTTTGCCGGCTGTTCCTCCAGCAATGCCCCTGCCGCTACCGAGGCTCCCAAGGCTACGGAAGCTGCTAAGACGGATGCCCCCGCTGCTGCTGCCGGTGCCATTAAGGTCGGCGCCATCGGCCCCCTGACCGGTGACTACGCACAGTACGGCAATGCTGTTGCCAATGGCATTCAGGTTGCAATCGATGAGATCAACGCCAAGGGCGGCCTGCAGTTCGAGCTGCTGAGCGAGGACGACCAGGGCGATCCCACCATGTCTGTCAACGCTTATAACGTTGAAATGGAAAAGGGTATGCAGGTTCTGCTGGGAACCACTACTTCCGGTGCCTGCGCCGCTGTTGCCGACGTTGCCAAGGACGAGCGGGTGTTCCTTCTGACTCCCTCTGCTTCCAACCCCGTTGTAAACGAAGGCAAGGACAATGTTTACCAGGTTTGCTTCACCGACCCCAACCAGGGCGCTTCCGCTGCTCAGACCATTAAGAGCCTGGGTGTGGGTGAGAAGATCGCTGTGATCTGGAACAACGCTCAGGATTACTCCACCAGCATCTACCAGTCCTTCATGGGAAAGGCAAAGGAGATCGGCCTGGAGGTCGTTTCCGACACCACCTTCTCCGATGACAGCAATGCCGACTTCTCCGTTCAGCTGCAGGACGCTGCAAACGCAGGTGCCGACCTGGTCTTCCTGCCCATCTACTACACCCCCATCGTTGCCATCATGCAGCAGGCTGACGCCGCAGGCTATGGCTTCAAGTTCTTCGGTGTGGACGGCATGGACGGCCTGCTGTCTGTGGAAGGCTTCAACACCGCTCTGGCAGAAGGCTCCTACATGCTGACCCCCTTCGATGCCAACAAGACCGATGAGCTGACCTCCGCTTTCGTTTCCACCTACAAGGCCAAGTACGGCGATACCCCCAACCAGTTTGCTGCCGATGCTTACGATGCAATGTACATCTTTTACGCTGCTTGCCAGGATCTGGGCTTCACCGCTGAGACTTCCGCTCAGGATGTCTGCGAGGCTATGATTCCCTGGATGCAGAGCTATACCTACACCGGCCTGACCGGCGAGGGCATGGTATGGACTGCTGACGGCTGCGTGAGCAAGGTCGCAACTGCTTACATCATCAAGGATGGCGCTTATGCCTCCGTTGGCTAATGGCTGACTGATCTGCTGACTCCGTTCCAACAAAAAACCGGGCGGATCCCAATCTTCCAGGAAAAGGATCCGCCCGGTTCCATACCGCTCCCGGGATGACAAGCCATGGTCACCCCCGCGGGGAGTGACCGGGGCCTGTCACCTCGGATAACACTGAAAGAAGAAAGAAGGAAACATTATGACCATGTTCTTGTCCAATCTGATCAGCGGGATCAGCCTGGGCAGCGTGTATGCCATTATTGCGCTGGGTTATACGATGGTGTACGGTATTGCCAAGATGCTGAATTTTGCCCATGGCGATATTATTATGGTGGGTGCTTATATCTGCTTCTGCTGCCTGTACAGTCTGGGCTTTTCTCCGTTTGTGGGCATCCTGGCGTCCATGGCGGTATGTACGCTGCTGGGCATTCTCATTGAACGGCTGGCCTATAAGCCCCTGCGTCAGGCAACCTCTCTTTCCGTCCTGATTACGGCAATCGGTATGAGCTATTTCCTGCAGAATCTGGCCCAGATCATCTGGGGCGCAAACCCCAAGAGCTTTCAGACCGTCATTCCCGCGGGAAACGTTTCCCTTATGGGAGGCGAACTGAAAATCTCTTATGTATCTCTGGTCACCATCGCGGCGTCTGTGGTTGTGATGTTGGCCCTGTCTCTGTTTGTGGGCCGCAGCAAGATGGGCCGCGCCATGCGCTGTGTTTCCGAGGATAAGGGCGCTGCCCAGCTGATGGGTGTAAATGTGGATTTGACGATTTCCGTCACCTTTGCCATTGGTTCCGCCCTTGCGGCAATCGCCGGTGTGCTGATGTGCTCTGCCTATCCCACACTGAAGCCGACCACCGGCGCGATGCCCGGCATTAAGGCGTTTACCGCCGCGGTTTTCGGAGGCATCGGCTCCATCCCCGGTGCCATGCTGGGCGGCATTCTGCTCGGCGTAATTGAAATTCTGGGCAGAGCCTATGTTTCCTCCGAATTGGGAGACGCTTTTGTTTTTGCTGTTCTGATTCTGGTCCTGCTGGTGAAACCCACCGGTCTGCTGGGCAAGAAGATTCAGGAGAAGGTGTGAGGTGGCCGGTATGAAAAAGACAACTGTTTCAAAGTATCTTCGTCGGTTCTTACCCTATTTGATTGTGATTGCGGCCTTTATCGTCTGTCAGTCCATGATCAAAACCGGTGCCATGCCCCGTACAACAAAGGCGCTTCTGATTCCTGTCTGTGTGTATATTGTGATGGCGGTTTCCCTGAATCTGACCGTCGGTATTTCCGGAGAGCTGAGCCTGGGCCACGCCGGTTTCATGTCTGTGGGCGCGTTCACAGGAATTGTGATTGCCGCCTATTTCCGTGAGGCCTTCGGCGCGCCGGAAGCTGTGCAGCTGCTGATGGCGATTATCTCCGGCGGTGTCCTGGCAGGCATCATGGGTGTACTCATCGGTGTTCCCGTGCTGAGACTCCAGGGCGACTATCTGGCAATTGTGACCTTGGCCTTTGGTGAGATTATCCGCAATATCCTGAACTGCGTGTACATCTCCATTGACGGCAAAGCCCTTCGTTTCTCCTTCAATCGCCCGGATCTTCCCGGAAAGCTTCTGTTCCGCGGTCCCTCCGGCGCAACGGGTGTCAGCCGGATCGCGACCTTTACGGCTGGTTTCCTTCTGGTGCTGTTTACCCTGTTTGTGGTGCTGAATCTGATCCGTTCCCGGTCCGGCCGTGCCATTATGGCCATCCGGGACAACAAAATTGCCGCAGAGGCCTGTGGCCTGGATGTTACCAAGTACCGTATGATGGCTTTTGTAACCTCCGCAGCCCTGGCGGGCATGGGCGGTGCGCTCTTTGGACAGAACTACTCCACTCTGGCTCCCTCTAATTTCTCCTTCAATGCTTCCATCCTGATTCTTGTGTATGTGGTTCTCGGCGGAATCGGCAATATCACCGGTTCCATCATCGCGGCAACTGTACTGTATGTACTGCCGGAGGAGCTGCGGGCATTCTCGGATTACCGGATGCTTGTATACGCGGTGGTGCTGATTGCGGTTATGCTGCTGACCAATAATGTTGCGATCAAGAATTTCCTGGCTTCGCTCCGGGGAAAAGGCAGCGAAAAATCTGAAAGGAAGGACGGCGAGGCTGTATGAGTGAGAAAGTGAAGCGTAAATCCAATACCAAAATGGTCCCCTTTCCCTCCCGTTCCATTGTTCCCGAGCGGGACGTGGGCAAGCGCCCTGTGCTGGAATGCAGCCACCTGGGAATCGATTTTGGCGGCCTTCGTGCGGTAGATGATTTCAACCTGACCATCGGTGAAACGGAGATTGCGGGACTTATCGGGCCCAACGGCGCAGGCAAGACCACCGTTTTTAACCTGCTTACAAAGGTGTATCAGCCCACCAGCGGCACCGTGATGGTCAACGGAATCGACACCGCCGGTATGAACACCGTGCAGGCCAACAAGCTGGGTCTGGCGAGAACCTTCCAGAATATCCGCCTGTTCAATCAGATGAGCGTTGAGGACAATGTGCGCATCGGTCTGCATAATCAGATCCCCTATAGTATGTTCTCCGGTATTCTCCGTTTGCCGCCCTATTGGTCCGGCGAGCGCCGTCAGCATGAAAAGGCCATGGAGCTGCTGTCTATTTTCCACATGGAAAATCTGGCGGAAGAAAAGGCGGGGAGCCTTCCTTACGGCGCCCAGCGCCGTCTGGAGATTGTCCGTGCCCTTGCCACAAACCCCAGACTTTTGCTGCTGGATGAGCCTGCCGCGGGCATGAACCCCAAGGAAACGGAAGAGCTCATGGATAACATCATCCGGATCCGTGATCAGTTCAAGATTGCGGTGCTGCTCATCGAGCACGATATGAACCTGGTAATGGGTATCTGTGAGGGCATCTGTGTCCTGAACTTCGGCAAGATCATTGCCAAGGGTACGGCAGATGAAATCCAGCAGAATCCGGAAGTCATTGAGGCCTATCTGGGCCGTCAGAAGGAGGACGAAAAATGAGTGAGAATAAGTGCCTTCTTCAGGTCGAAAATCTGAATGTGTATTATGGCTCCATTCATGCCATCAAGGATATTTCGTTCCATGTGAATGAAGGAGAGGTTGTTACCCTGATCGGCGCCAACGGCGCGGGAAAATCCACAACCCTGAACACCATCGCAGGACTTCTGAAGCCCAAAAGCGGCAGCGTAACCTTTGACGGAAAGGTGATTTCCGGACTGCCTGCCAATTCGATTCTCCCGCTGGGCATGGCCCTCTGTCCGGAAGGACGGCGGATTTTCCAGCACATGACCGTCCGTGAAAATCTGGAAATGGGTGGTTACAGCCGTCCCAGAAAAGAGATCGACGATTCCATTGATCAGATGTTCCAGCGGTTTCCCCGGCTGAAGGAACGCCGTAAGCAGATTGCGGGAACGCTCTCCGGCGGCGAGCAGCAGATGCTGGCTATCTCCCGTGCCCTGATGAGCAAGCCGAAGCTGATGATGCTGGATGAGCCCTCCATGGGTCTGGCCCCCATCCTGGTGGATCAGGTTTTCGACATCATTAAGGAGCTCCACAGTGCCGGCACCACGATTCTTCTGGTGGAGCAGAACGCCCGAAAGGCCCTGCAGATTGCGGATCGGGCCTATGTTCTGGAAACGGGTTCCATCACCCTCAGCGGCACCGGTGCCGAGCTTGCCAAGTCTGACGAGGTTCGGAAGGCTTACCTGGGCGGCTGAAGACACATAAACGCGATCCCGGCGAATACAGCATATTCAAAACACCCTCTGCATAGCGTGTGCAGGGGGTGTTTTTCTGTGTGTCGGAAAAATCGGATGCGCGGGGGGTGTATGATTGCCCTGGGCCTGGGGTTGCTGCTGGGGCAGTGGATTGCTTCGGCGTTTCTGTGTGTGCTGTCAGGACTGATGCTCATCACCTTGGGCTGGTGCATTCTGCGGCAGCGCTAGGGAACCTCAGAACAAATCGTCTGCGGCTGAGCAGCGGATCTTTTGCGCTGACAGCGCAGTTTGAAAAACAGGAAATACATACAGTATTCCTCTGTTTTCCAAACCTTCTGTCAAATCAAAATCTCTCGCTGTCAGCTCTTGCTGACTTATTCAGAGCTTCCCTAGAGTTCTGTCAGGGCAGTCGGGCGCATATAATAGGCAGTGACAACCGGGGAAAACGCGGGATAAAGATGCACGCGCGATTTGTGCGTGATCACAAGATCGGGAGGTAGCGCAATGGATATGAAGAATACGGCTGTTTCTTACCTGGATCCGGTGCTCATGGATTCTCGGCAGCTGGAACAGACCCAGGAAGTCAGAATTCCGGATGGAATGCCGGATGTGGACAGGATCCTCGGTGTGTGGGGGCAGCCGATTCTGCGGGGCAAGGAGTGGCGCGGAGACACGGTGGGGTTCAACGGAGGCATGATGCTCTGGATTATGTACAGTCCGGAAAGCAATGGAGCTCCGGAAATATTGGATGCCTGGATGCCCTTCCAGACAAAGTGGGGAATTCCGGAGGACAGTCCGGAGGGGAAGCTGATTCTGAGTATGGGTATCCGGTTCCTGGACGCCAGAACCATTTCCCCCAGAAAGCTGATGGTTCGGGGCGGATTGTCTGTATGTATGCAGGCGTTGGCTCCCAGTGAAACCAATGTTATGTTCCCCCAGGGCTTACCGGAGGATGTATACGTTCTGCGCAGAAGCTTTCCGCTGAAGCTCTATGCCCAGGCGGGGGAAAAAGCCTTTGCTCTGGAAGACACCCTTTCGTCCACGGGAGAGGATCTTAGTGATTGGAGAATCTGTTCTGCCGGTGTGCGTCCCTATGTGAATGAGCAGAAGGTGGTGGGCAATAAGATCGCCTTCCGTGGCGCGGCAGAGCTCACAGTCCTCTTTGCGGCGGAAGACGGAATGCTGGAAAACAAGAGCTTTGTATTTCCTTTTTCTCAGTTTGCGGAATTGGACAAGAGCTTTGGCAACGACGCGGAAGCGGACATCCAGTTGAGTGTTACCAACCTGGAGCTGGAGGAGGACCAAGAGGGGGTCAAGCAGATGAAACTGGGCCTTACCGCCCAGTATGCCGTAACCGATATGACCATGGTGGATACGGCGGCGGATGCCTACAGCAATCTTCGCCCGGTGAAGCTTACGGTGGACCGGCTGGAGCTCAATCCGATTCTGGAAAAGCGCTGGGAGAGCTTGACTGGAAGGACGGAACTGCCGGAAGACATTTTGAGCAGTATTCAGACGACTCTTTGGAGTGATGTACCTGTCTACGACCGGGATTCCGGAGGAACACTTGAGACCCAGGGGACGGTACAGATTCTATACAAGGAGGATTCCGGGCTGGAAGGCAAAACCTTCCGCTGGGATGGAAGCAAGCCCATGAAGGCAGGGGAGGGAGCCCAGGTGCATATCACCGGATTCCTCCCGGGACAGCCGCAGCTGGAGCCGGGGACCGGCGGTATGGGCGTAAGCGGGGAAGTGCGGTGCCAGATTACGACCTTTGGCACAGAGGGCATTCCCATGGTGACGGATTTGGAGCTTGGAGAAGTCCAGGAGCAAAACCCGGACCGGCCTTCCCTGATCCTGTGCCGGCCCGGAGAAAAAAGCCTCTGGGAGCTTGCCAAAGAAAATGGCTCCACAGTGGAAGCCATCCGCAGTGCCAATGCCCTGGAGGATGAGCCCGAAGCCAATCAAATGCTTTTGATTCCAATAGAATAACGCGAAACCGCCCCGGTATGCGGGGTGTTCGTAAGACAGTAACATAGGCAAAAGGCGCGACTTCATGGTCACGCCTTTTGCCATAAAAGGATAGCCGCTTTCGTGGCGCAAGGGATTCAGTCCCTTGTTCGGAACGCCGTAACGTAAAGCGCACATACGGGAATACCTCGTATAGAAGTGCGCCCAAATCTGCTAAAAATCACAAGTTTATTCACCTTTATACTCTATCAATTCATACTGTTGTTTTTCTATATCATAAGTTTCAATAAACGGAACGCCACCGATATATAGCCATCGTTCTACATGAACCGGCTTTACAGAAAACACTCTCTCGTTTTGCAGCGAAGAATACCGATTGAATGAACCGTTAAAGCACTCTTTATATTTATTACAAAACCTATCGTTATCCATCGGGTGCCCTAGTTCCTCGCAAATTCCTTCTACCTGAATATTATCAGCGCATAGCGCAACTTGTGGATTCGTGATTAATTGATGATACTTCCTCAAAGTCTTGTCAGTTTGAAAATAGAATGACCCATCAAAGAATACAATGCTCATCATTCTGGAACTCACTCTGCCATTTTCAGCTGTTGAAAGAACCATTGTTTTTCCTTTATTGAATTCTGCAATAAGATTTTCGTATTTCTCCGTATACACGCTCATAAAATGATCCTCCGCAAATTCCGTTTTATCAGTCTGTTCGGTTCCATATTATCACATAACGGAAAAAGGTTCAAGACCAGGCACAGCAATGCAAACTGCTGTGCCTGTTAACTGTCTTATGAACACCCGCCTTATCGGGGCGGTTCTTTTAATTTGGATGATTTCGTTTTTCGGAACTGCGGGCCAGTACGGCCGATGCGATGGCAATAAAATCCCGAACGTATTTTTTTACATTTTCGCCGTTTCGATAACAGGCGTAGAAATGCCGATGATTGTCGTAATCCGCAAGCGGGTAGAAGCCTCCGCCTGCCGCAAAGACAAAGCTGTCGGCATATACATCCGGCAATACCATGCAGGCACCGCTTTTCAGGGCCACCCGGCGGGCAACCTCCAGGGAACTGGTTTCCAGCAATACCCTGGGATGAAAGCTGTATCGACGGAACAGACGGTCCTGAATGATTCGGGAGGAATGGGAGGTATCCAGAGAGACAAAACTCTCCCGCTCCACATCCTTCAGGGTGATGGGGGTTCCGGTGGGAATGCGGCTGACGATCCGGCTGTCAGGGCCTGCCAGAATGCCGATGGATTCTTTTTCAATCAACTCATAGGTAATGTTTACTTCACTGGGCTCTGTGGCGGCCAGGGCCAGGTCTACTTCCCCTTTTTGAAGCAGACCTTCCAGGTTTGCCGAAGCGGTTTCCGTCAGTTCCAGTGCTACATTGGGATACTCCTTGCTGAAAATGGGAATGACATCCGGCAGAACCTGCATGGCTCTCGTAACGCTGATGCCCAGCCGGAGGCGGCCGCCATTCTCATGACGAATGCTCTCAATTTCCGCCTTTAGCCGTGCGTCAATTTCCAGCATGGCTTCCACTGCCTTCAGGTAACGCTCACCGGCATAGGTCAGGTGAAAGGGGGAAGTACTGCGGTCAAACAGGGGGGTTCCTACCTCATCTTCGATTTGCCGGAGTGTCTGGCTGAGGGAAGGCTGGCTGATATACAGCTGTTTTGCGGCGGCGGTGATGGTTCCATATTTTGCAATGGTCTTAAAATAGAGAGCTTGCTTCATATTCATATATTTTTCACCACTTTTTTAGAGCATTTTCACAGAATCTATCGTTCCTTGCCAATATTTATTATAAAAGTTTTTTTATGGAAGTCAAGAAAATGTTCCAACTCATTCGTTTTTATTTATAACAGAATAAAAATATATGTATTTGTAATTATATGTTAGCTGTGCTATCTTAGTGTCATCAGATAAAGAAATACAGGAGGGTCAATATGGAAATTCTGAAATCCGCCGCAGCAGGCACTTTGGAATCCAGTGATGCCATGGTCACCGTGGAGCCCGGTGACGGCGGCATTGAGCTGGAGCTTTCCAGCAGCGTCATGAATCAGTATGGCCGCCAGATCAAGGCGACCGTGCTGGAAACCCTGGATCGGCTTCAGGTAAGCAATGTTCGGATCACCGTTGTGGATAAGGGTGCTCTGGACTGCACCATCAAGGCGCGCGTTGAGTGCGCCGTGTATCGGTCCTGCGATGCCTCCAGTGCCAACATTCCCTGGGGAGGTGCCGTCAGATGATCAGAAGACCCAAGCCGGAACGGTTCCGCCTGCGCAGAACCATGATGTTCATGAACGCCCAGAAGCCCGGACTCATCAAGGATGCCTACATCTATGGCTGTGACTCCATTATGCTGGACCTGGAAGACGCTGTGGCCGAGAATCAGAAGGATTCCGCACGATTCAGCCTGTACCATGCCCTGACCACCATTGACTACGGCAGCACCGAAGTCATTGTCCGGATCAACGGTCTGGATACCCCCCACTGGCAGGAGGATATTCGTGTCTGCGTTGCCGGCGGTGCCGACGGTATTCGGATCGCCAAGTGTGAGAGCGCAAAGGATGTGCATACCGTGGAAGCGGCCGTGGAGGCTGCGGAAAAGGAGTTTGGCGTGGAAGTAGGCCGGACCCTGCTGATGGCTGCCCTGGAAAGTCCCAAGGGGATCCTGAACGCCTATGAAATCTGCTCCGCCTCCGACCGGATGTTCGGCGTTGCCATTTCCGGCGGCGACTTCCGGAAATGTATGCAGACCACCTTCCAGCCCGACGGCGTGGACATGCTGGCAGCCCGGGGCCAGATGCTGCTGGCTGCCAGAGCCGCCGGAATCCAGTGCTTCGACACTGTGTTCACCGATCTGGACAACGAGGAAGGCTTCAAGGCGGAGGTTCTGCAGAACAAGGCCATGGGCTTTGACGGCAAGAGCCTCATTAACCCCAAGCAGATCCGACTGGTTCACGAGGTATTTGCACCCACCGAGAAGGAAGTCAAGCAGGCGGAAGCCATCGTAAGAGCCTACAAGGAACAGTCCGCTGCCGGTGTTGGTGTTTTCACGGTGAACGGCAAGATGATCGACATTGCCTTTATTCCCGGCGCGGAGCGTACTCTGCGTCTGGCAAAGGCCTGCGGTATGTATGAGGGGGATTTGGTATGAGAAATGCGGTAGGCAGAGACATTCCCGAGGCGCTGCTGGTAAACGGCAAAGAGGTGTACCAGGGCAAGAATTACATGGATGGCAAGTACATTCAGAAGGCATCCCCCAGGACCCGCCGGTATGAAAAGCCCCAGGAGTCCAAGATTGTGGAGTCCCTGGTGGAGGCCCTGAAGCAGTGCGGAGCCAGGGACGGCATGACCTTCTCCTTCCATCACCATCTCCGGGACGGTGACTATGTGGTCAATATGGTTATGAAGGCCGCCATAGAAGAGCTTGGCCTGGAGGATTTGACCATTGCGGCCACGTCTCTGGGCAGTGCCCACGACCCAATCGCGGATTACATCGAAGAGGGGAAAGTCATCGGCATCCAGACCTCCGGCATTCGCGGCCGGATGGGCGAGGTGGTTTCCGCGGGAAAGCTGAAGACCCCTGCCATCATTCGCAGCCACGGCGGCCGTCCCCGTGCCATCGAGGCAGGCGAGGTTCATATTGACATCGCGTTTGTGGCGGCGCCTACCTCTGACTGCGTGGGTAACTGCCGGGGCATCGGCGGTAAGTCCAACTGCGGCAGCATGGGCTATGCCATGACCGACGCCAGATATGCGGACCATGTGGTAGTCGTCACCGACTGCCTGGTGGATTTCCCCAATATGCCCGCTTCCGTGGAAGCCATTGATGTGGATGCGGTGGTGGTGGTGGACTCCATCGGCAACCCCAAGAAGATTGCCTCCGCCGCGGCCCGTATCAGCCAGAATCCCCGGGATCTGATGATGGCGGAGAACGTGGCCAAGGTCATTGCTTCCACGCCCTACTTCAAAGACGGTTTCTCCTTCCAGACCGGTGTAGGCGGTCCCTCTCTGGCCGCGAACCTGTTCCTGGAGAAATACATGGACGAGCGGAACATCAAAATGGGCTGGGCCATCGGCGGCATCTGCGGCCCCATGGTGGAGCTCCTCAAGAAGGGCAAGGTTTCCAAGGTGATTGACGTTCAGGACTTTGATCTGGACGGTGTGAACTCCATCAACCAGACCCCAGGACACTTTGAGATGTCCGCTTCTCAGTACGCAAACCCCGCCAATAAGGGCGCTTTTGTCAACAAGCTGGACTTTGTGGTGCTGGCTGCCCTGGAAATCGACACCGGCTTTAATGTCAACGTGCTCACCGGCTCCGACGGTGTTCTTCGCGGCGCCCCCGGCGGTCATCCCGATACTGCCGCAGGGAGCAAGGTCTGCATCATTGTCACTCCGCTTACCCGGGGCCGTATGGCTACCGTTTGCGAGAAGGTGGTTACGGTTACCACCCCCGGCGACTGCGTGGATGTTCTGGTTACCGATTACGGCATTGCCGTAAATCCCCTTCGTCCGGACCTCATCGAGTGCCTGGACAAAGCCGGCATTCCCCATGTTTCCATTGAGAGCCTGAAGGACAAGGCCTATTCTCTGGTCGGCACCCCCGATGATCTGGAATGGGAAGACAAGGTGGTTGCCGTTCTGGAAGCCCGTGACGGCACCATTCTGGACGTTGTCCGCAAAATCAAGCCCCTGACTCTGTAAGAATCGTCATTCAGGGGGCCGTGTTCCCCTTATGTAATGTCTGCTGAATAAGCCGCCAATGCGGCTTATTCACACACCGAAGGTGTGTAATTTCAAAAATGGCTCTTTTTAACCTTTTTTTGAAATTCAGACAGCAATCAATGCGTAGCTTTTCCTGCATGGCGAACCATGCAGGAAAAGCAGGCGCAAGGGTTTTGTGGCCAAAGCCGCAAAATCCTTGCACCCGAATAACGCAAAGATTGCCGGAAAGCCTTGGCTTTCAAGGCTTTTTGCGTTATTCAGTACGCATTATGTAAAAGAATCCCAGCATATCAAAAGAAATAGAACCGAAAAAAGAAAGGATAATTCAGAATGAGTGATACCATTGTTGGTCTGCTCGGCCTTGTGACCATTGTCGCCGTCGTCGTGACGCTGTTCAAGAGCAAGACCCAGCCCGCTATTGCATTCATTATTTTCCCCGCCATCCTGGGCCTTGTGCTGGTCCTGGGCGGCAGAATCGACTTCTCCAACCTGACTGCCATGATCAAGGCCGGTTTCAATTCTACCGCGCCTACCGCAGCCCTGTTTGTGTTCTCCGTGCTGTATTTCGGCATTATGACCGATGCCGGTATGTTTGATGTAATCATCGGCAAGCTCATGAAGCTCATTGGCAACAATGTCGTGGGCGTGTGCGTGATGACCTGTGTCATTGCCCTGATCGGCCACCTGGACGGCGGCGGCGCTTCCACCTTCTGCATTGTGGTTCCCGCTATGCTGCCCATCTACAAGAAGATGAATATGCGTCCCACCAGCCTGCTGCGCTGCGCCGTTCTGGCAATGGGCGTTCTGAATCTGATGCCCTGGGCCGGTCCCACTATGCGTGCTGCCACCGTGCTGGGCATTGAGGCCAGCGCTCTGTGGACCACCATCATTCCCATCCAGATCTTTGGCATTCTTCTGGCCCTGTGCGTCGCCGTCTGGACCGGCTTCCAGGAGAAGAAGCGGGGCGCGGGCCTGCCCGAGGGCATGACCCTGGATCTGTCCGAAAGCAAGTCCCAGGAGGAGCAGGAGCTGGCCCGTCCCAAGCTGTTTGTCTTCAACCTGCTGCTGACCATCGCGGTGATCGCACTGCTGATCTGGGATGAGTTCCCCTCCTATGTGCCCTTTATGCTGGGTGTTTCCGTTGCTCTGTTCGTCAACTACGGTGCTTCTGCCAAGATGCACAAGAAGATCATCAACCTGCATGCCGGTCCCGCTCTGATGATGTGCTCCACCCTGATGGGTGCTGCCATCCTGATGGGCGTTCTGACCACCTCCTTCGTACTGAAGGACGGCAAGCTGGTTGCTGCCGGTGCCAAGGTCATGGAAGTGGACCTGCCCAGCGTTGTCCGCTGTTTGGCCGGTATCATCGAGGCTGGTCTGCCCGCCGCCATCGGTCAGCATCTGCCCCTGGTCATTGGCATCCTGTCTGTGCCTCTGGCGCTGGCCTTCGATACCGACTCCTACTTCTTCGGTATGCTGCCCGTCATCATCGCCATCGGTCAGGGCTTCGGTGTAGAGGCGCTGCCCATCGCTGTGGCCATGGTCGTCTGCCGGAACTGTGCAACCTTCATCAGCCCCATGGTTCCCGCAACCCTGCTGGGCACGGGCCTGGCGGATGTAGACATCAAGGATCACCTGAAGGCCTCCTTCCTCTATGTCTGGGGCTTCTCCATTCTGTGCATGGCCTTTGCTGTGATTCTGGGCATTATGCCTCTGTAAGCTTCCTTTGATTCCTTTCGGCCCATCCGGGTGGGCAGTAGCGCATCGATTGGAGAATCGATGCCTCTGCCTGCCCGGAATCAGAAAGTCCCCACGGGAGCTTAAGCTGGGAGGCACCTGGGGGATTGGCGAAATATGATTTGGAATTTCAAAAACTGCCTCCTGGTCCGGGAGGCAGTTTTTGAACAGAACAGATGCTGATCCATGGATGCTTTCCGGCACCCGTGGATCAATATCTGTTACTTCACAAACGGTTTGAAGTATTGTATACTAATACCAATGGTTTTTGGAAGGAGCTGATTCCCATGATCGTTTCCCTGCCGGAAATGCTGGATGCCCGGGAACGCCGTGCGCTTCGGCAGCAGGTATTGCTTCGTGATTACGGTTCTCCACTGATTTCCTTTACCATGAACATCGCCGGACCGATCAAGGATACGCCGCTGATCCGCCGGGGCTTTCAGATCGGACTGCGGGATCTGGAGCAGCTCCTTGCGGTAGAAGGAGCCCGTTGCCTGCACAAAGAGGTCATCCGGGAGCACACCGGCTGTGAAGCGATTCTGGTAGTGGATCGAGACGCGGCAGCGCTTAAGGCGCTTACAGAAAGCCTGGAAAACGCAACCCCCTTGGGCAGGCTTTTTGACATGGATGTTTTGACTCCTTCCGGGGAAAAGCTTTCCCGGGGAGAACCCAGAAGATGCCTCCTTTGCGGAGCGGTTGCCCAAGGCTGCGCCAGAAGCCGGACCCACTCCGTTTTGGAGCTTCAGGAAAAAACAAACCGCATTTTGGAGCAGGCAATTCTGGAAGAGGATATGGGGTATGTTTCCAGGCTCGCCCAGCAGGCCCTGCTCTATGAGGTCGCGGTGACGCCCAAGCCCGGACTTGTGGACCGGAAGAACAACGGCAGCCATGGGGATATGGACTTTTTTACCTTCCAGCGCAGTGCCCTTGCCCTGGGACCCTACTTTGAAACGTGTTTCCGCATTGGATTTGAGACAAGGGCCGACGCGCCGGAGGACACGTTTCAAAGGCTCCGCTTTCCCGGAAAGCTTGCTGAAGGGAAAATGCGTGGGGCAACCGGGAATGTGAATACCCACAAGGGCGCGATTTTTTCCCTGGGCATTCTCTGCGGTGCCTTGGGGCGGTTGGACCGGGAAGACTGGAAAAGGGCGGAAGCGGTGCTTTCCCAGTGCGCCCAAATGACAAAGAAGCTACTTCAGGAGGATCTGGGGGCATTGCGGCCTGGCCCGGGGGAAACAGTGGGCCAGCAGCTGTATCTGCGTTATGGGATCACCGGAGTCCGGGGACAGGCGGCAGCCGGTTTTCCGGAGGTGCTGCACATTGGCCTTCCAAAGCTGGAAGCGGGCATTGCCCAGGGCCTGAGCCTGAACGATGCCGCCTGCGGGGCCCTTTTGGCTCTGATTGCCCATACGGTGGATACCAATATGATAAGCCGGGGCGGAATAGACCTGCAGCAGGAAACGGCCCGGCAGATCGGCCTGCTTTTGGAGCAAATGCCTTTCCCGGATGAAGAGACACTGGATGCACTGAATGATTCCTTTGTTGAGAAGAATCTCTCACCCGGCGGCTGCGCGGATCTGCTGGCCATCACACTTCTGCTGCATTTCCTGAAGGAGAAGCTGTAATGAATGAATACGAGATTTTTCAGGTTCCGGCCTGGGATCAATCTACCCTTTCCCAGGTTGACAGGCTTCTCCTCCGGGAGGGGATCATCCGGGACGCAAACCTTGACTATATTGCTGCCATGACGGATGAGAATGGGGAAGTGATTGCAACCGGCAGCTGCTTTGGGCAGACCCTGCGCTGTTTCGCGGTAAGCTCGGAACACCAGGGGGAGGGGCTGCTGAATCAGATGGTTTCCCACCTGATGGAAGTACAGCTCAGCCGGGGCAACAGCCATCTGTTTTTGTATACCAAGGTGAAGGCCGCCAGATTCTTTGAAAGTCTGGGCTTTTATGAGATCGCCCGGGTGGATGGAACGCTGGTGTTTATGGAAAACCGAAGAAACGGATTTCCGGGGTATCTGAAAGCTTTGGAAAAAACGGCACGGCCAGGGCGATCCGCGGCCATCGTGATGAATGCCAACCCCTTTACCCTGGGACATCAGTACCTGGTGGAGACTGCGGCCAGCCGGTGCGATACCCTCCATCTGTTTGTCCTCAGTGAAGATGCCAGTCTGGTGCCCTTTGCCGTACGGAAAGAGCTGGTGCGCCTGGGCACCCGGCATATTCCCAATGTGGTGCTCCATGACTCCGGCCCCTATATGATCAGCAATGCCACATTTCCCAGCTATTTTCTGAAAGAGGAAGCGGAAGTGATCCGGGGTCATGCCAAGCTGGATCTGGCTGTTTTCGGGCGGATCGCCCAGGCAATCGGTGTGTCGGTTCGGTACGTGGGGGAGGAGCCTGTCAGTCAGGTTACGGGAATCTACAATTCGATCATGGCGCAGTCGCTGCCGGATTACGGAATCGCCTGTCAGGTAATACCCAGAAAAGAAAGCAAGGGAAAAGCAATCAGCGCATCTACCGTTCGGTCCGCACTGAAAGCGGGGGACTGGGAGGGGCTTAAGGACCTGGTGCCTCAGACAACCCTGGATTATTTCCGTTCCGTGGAGGCAGAGCCCATTTTGCAGGCGATCCGCAGTGCAGACAACGTGGTGCATTACTGATACTATTGAGGATTTTTTCATGAGAAAAGAGAAACGGATAAAGGTCTGGGAGGTCTTTTCCTACTTTTTCCACATCAGCTGGTTCACCTTTGGGGGCGGCTGGAGCATTGTGGCCCAGATGCAGAAGGATTATGTAGACGGGAAAAAGGAACTGACCACCGAAGAATTGCTGGACATTGTCAGCGTGGGCAGAAGCCTGCCGGGGACCATGATCGGAAATGTGGCTTTCCTGTTTGGCTACCGTCAGGCAGGGCTCCTGGGCGGCCTGCTGGCGGTGGCGGGTATGGTGCTGCCTCCGATGCTGATTCTGTCGGTGCTTACGTTTTGCTACACCGCGTTCAAGGATACGGTTTGGGTGGCAAAAATGCTTACCGGTGTTCGCGCGGCTGTGGTGCCCATCATCCTTGCCGCCGCACTGAAGCTGCGCGATGGGGCGTTCCCGGAGAAAATCTGCTACGTGCTGTGCATCGGCGGATGCATCCTGAACGCAGTCTTTGGCATCAACTGTGTGCTGGTGATCCTGCTGGGTGTGGCTGCCGGTCTTATCATGGGCAGGTTCCGGGAGGCAGAAGCATGATTCGGACACTTTTTCAACTGTTCTGGAGCTTCTGCCAGATCGGCTATACCAGCTTTGGCGGTATGTCTATGGTCCCACTGATCAATGACGAGATGGTGAGCCATGGCTGGATGACCGCCTCCGAGGTATCGGATATTGTGGCCATAGCGGAAATGACTCCGGGTCCCATCGGCCTGAACTGCGCCACCTTTGCCGGAATGCGTGTGGCAGGAATCCTTGGTTCCCTGATCTCTGCCCTGGGTGTTCTGATGCCCACCTTTACCATTTGCGCGGTTGCCGCCGTGTTTTTCCAGAAGTTTAAGGACAGCAGAATTTTGAAGAACATCATGGTTGGGGTCCGTCCTGCCGCGCTGGGTATCATCTTCGCGGTGATGATTACGCTGAGCAGGACAAATTACCTGGTGGCAGGCGCCGTGTCTTTCAAAGCCGTTGCGGTGGGCCTCATTGCCTTTTTCCTGCTGACCAAGGGAAAATGGAGCGTTCCGAAGGTCCTTATTCTGTCGGCGTTTCTGGGACTGCTGATCTAGGGCAACACCGCGCAATGGGAACTGCGGGCTTCGGCGGATCCTTTGCCCAAATCTCTCGCCGAATCTCCTTGCTCCATTATGCGGTGCTGCCCCAGGGAAAAGGGGCTGCGGTTTTCCACAGCCCCTTTACAAGCGTCACCGATCGCTGGGTCCGCCGTCATATTCGTCGAAGATCATGTCATCCAGATCTCCCGGCTCCACATGGAGGGAAAGCATTTCAAAGGCTCCTTTCAAAAAGACTATTGGACAGTATATTCCATTCCCGGCGAAAAATGTGACGATTTTTCTTGACAACCACAAATAATCTGAGTAAAATATCCCGGTAGTGCACAAAGCAAATATGCCCCAGTAGCTCAGCTGTATAGAGCGGCCGCCTCCTAAGCGGCAGGTCGGAGGTTAGAGTCCTCTCTGGGGTGCCAATACACAGAAGAGGGGCTGTCTCACCAACGCAGTGAGGCAGCCCCTCTTCTTCTGTAAGACATCAGGCATTGTGATACATATCGTAGACGATGTATCCGCCGATTCCCGTGAGAGAAACTGGATGTGTTTCTGGAGAAGAAGGAAGCGGATCATATGAAACGGATAAAAACAGTGGCTTTTTGGAATTCCTGTGATATAATATTGGTAATGACAGAAGCTTTTCGCAGACAGAAAACGGAGAGAAAGACAAATGGGCAAATATGTTTTGATAACCGGCACCAGCGGCGGCATTGGGAAAGCCGCAGCACTGCGGCTGCTGGAAAAAGGCTTTGAGGTATTCGGCTGCGACCGGCAGCCGGCCAGTATAGAACACCCTCATTTTTATGGGGTGACCATGGATGTGACCAGTGAGGAAGCGGTTCAGGCCGCGTTTGGGAGGATTTCCGCCGTTACGGACCGGCTGGATGCTGTTGTCAATGTTTGCGGTGTGATGTTTATGGGGTCACTGATCGAAGAGCCTGCCGGACGGCTGGAGCAGATTATGCGCGTTAACCTTTTGGGTATGGAGCGGGTCAACCGGGTGTTCTTTCCGATGATCGAAAAGGGCCACGGACGAATCCTGAATTTTTCCAGTGAATTCGGCACCTATGCCGTGATCCCCTTCAACGCGTTTTATACCATCAGCAAGCATGCGGTGGAGAGCTATTCTGACGGCCTGCGGCGGGAACTGCAATACCTGGGGATTCCCGTGGTGACCATTCGGCCGGGTGCATTCCGGACCGATATGGAAAAAAGCATCGAACCGATCTACAAAAAAATCGTGGCTTCCTCCACGCATTACAGAAGCGTGTTGGAAAAAATGGAGCCGGTGCTGGGCTTGGGTACACTCATTCTGAAGGAACCGGATGTGATGGCGAAGGTTGTTGTAAAAGCCGTTACGGCAAGAAAGCCCAGAAATGTGTATTCCTGCAACCATAATCCGGCCATCAAGCTCATGTCTGTACTTCCGGGGAAATGGATAGACAAGATCTTTTATTATCTGTTCAGGGTATAAGCAAAATGAGAAGCCCAATATCAAAATAGAACAGGGGGTGCTTTTTTGGATCTTCGCAGTCTGAATTATTTTTCCGTGGTCGCTGAGGAATTGAATTTCACCCGTGCTGCCCAGCGGCTGAATATGAGTCAGCCCCCGCTGAGCAATCAGATCAAGGCGCTGGAAGAGGAATTGGGTACGCTTTTGTTTGTCAGAGGCAGCAGAGGCGTGGCGCTGACGGAAGCGGGGAAACTCCTTTACCGCCGCTCTGCCCAACTGCTGGATCTGGCAGAGCGCACGCGGGAAGAGGTTGGCGCCCTGGCAATGGGCTTGTCCGGTACGCTGTGCCTGGGCAGTGTGGCAGGTCTGGCGCCCTTTCTGGCGGCACGGTGGATTGCCGGTTTCCGCGGAGAATTTCCCCTGGTGCGCTTTGAAATTGTAAACGGCAGCAGCGATGATATTATCGATCAGATTCAGCGCGGTTACATAGACCTGGGCATTATTGCCGCGCCCTATGACAGCGAGCATATGGAGGGATTGGAGGTAGGCGAGGAGCCCTGGTGTGCCTTCGTTTCCGATACCCATCCGCTGGCGGCGGATGGAGACCTGCCCCTCAGAACTCTGGCGGGTTTTCCGTTGATTGTTCCGCATCGCCGTTCCCGGATTGATGAGATCCGGAGCTGGTTCCGACAGGCCGGGGCGGAACCGGCCATTATCGGAGAGCACTCAAACTATGTGGATGTGCTGGCAATGGCAGGTGCCAATGTGGGCGTCTGCATTTTTCCCCAGACTGCACCGGAACCGATGCCGGGAATTGTGTGCCGCCGGATTGTGGAGCCGTCAAGGACAGCAAAATATCTGCTGGTTCACAAACGCAACACCTCCCTATCGGAGCTTTCTCAGGCCTTTCTGGATTATGTTTCGGATGCGCTCCAGGCACAGCAGGTGTAAATAAATGCGTGGGCATGGAAAAATACCCCCGTCTCTTGCTCCATTTCAAGAGACGGGGGTTCAGCTTCATCAGTTGTCATCTGTATCCTCTCAACTATTTGAATTTAGTGCTTGAAGGTTTCGTAGTACTCGGACAGCATTGCCTCAATTTTCTTCATGGCCTTCATAGTAATACTCCTTTCAGAAATCCGGTTTCTTCCGACAGATCAGTGCCGAAAGGTTTCGTAGTATTCGGCGAACAGCTTTTCGATCTTCTTCATGGTTTTCATAGTCATGCTCCTTCCTGTTTCAATGAAAATGAAATATCAGTGCTTAAAAGTTTCATAGTAGGCGTTCAGCATTGCTTCGATTCTCTTAACGGCTTTCATATTCGTTTCTCCTTTCGATGCTTGTCTTTTCTTTCTGGCATTATAATAATATAAATATATAGAAAAGTAAAATACCAAATAAATAGTGGCTACAATATTTTTTAAATATATCAGACGAGAAAAGGATACCTTGGGAGAATCTAATTGGAAGCATTCCGAATTCCGGGAGGGGCACCTTTTAAAATGAAATCTATTCTATTTGAAAATGCGTTATAGGGCCTATATTCTGTGCCCATATTTCTGGAATGGTTGCGATTTGCGGATATTGTGTTATAATTAAAAACAACGGTGGCTTCTGTGACAGGAATCGGAACGATCCGGGAATAAATAATGCGTACTGAATAACGCAAAAAGCCTTGAAAGCCAAGGCTTTCCGGCAACCTTTGCGTTATTCTGGTGCAAGGATTTTGCGACTTTGGCCGCAAAATCCTTGCACCTGCTTTTCCTGCATGGTTCGCCATGCAGG
>JAGAQA010000018.1 GCA_017622995.1 Oscillospiraceae bacterium | reverse complement strand
TGGAACGGCATACAGGCAGAAAAGGTGCAGCGAGCATTTGAGAAGCTGAATTACCGGGAGCAGACCTTACTTGAAAAACGGTTGGCGATTTGCATGACCTGCGGGCGTGTCGGCTCATGGAAAGGCCGCCCCACCTTTGAAAAACTGGCTGTGATGTTTGAGGGCAGCACTGCCAGCGGTGCAGAGCGAGCCTACCGGAAAGCGGTGGACAAGCTGACAGAACTGCTGGTTGCCGAAGGTGCGCTCCATGCTGTCCGGCTGAAACAGAAATCAAAAACCAAGCGCAAAAAGAAAATCGCCGCCGCAATCTACGAGTACCAGGTAGACTGCGACGGCGAATGGGGCGAGATTTCATTCGATTTTGAGAACGGCACAGCAGAGATTCTCCGCCTTGCCGATTGGGATACGATAAAAACAAACCATTTTGCGAACAAGGCAAGAGCATATCTTTTGAACTGTGAAAATGAGAAGCTGCCCAAGGAAACGATAGTTGCCTTTGAGCCGTAAAAATGTTTAAAACGAAGAACCGTTGCAACTTCTACCCCACATAGGGAGGGAAATTGCAGCGGCTCATTTTGTAGTTTTGATCTATCGAATATTAACCACGACTTTCACCATGGGCATAAAATGATAGAATTTTGCATCAGTTGTGCTGTAGCATATATTTTATAAGTTCACTTGCCGCCAGACTAAGACTACGTTTCTTATCTTTAACCAAACAAATGCTTCTGTTTTTCGGTGGTTCGGGCAATAAGATTTCTTCGATAAGACCAGCCTTTAGAGCATCTTCGGCTAAAAACTCGGAAATAAAACCAATACCCATTCCTGCTTTCACCAAAGGCAACACCTGGTCAGCAGTAGCCACCTCAATATCAGGTTCTTTATAAAGTCCGCATGACAACAAATAATCTTGATAGAACTTGTATGTGTAGGAACTTCGATTTATAGAAATATATGGACGAGAAAAAATATCTCCCTTGTATCCGTCCATATATCCTTTTTGACAATAAAGAGATTCCCGAAAATCTCGAATTGTTCGAATACGATAAATTGTGTCTGTTTTTTCATGGAGTGTTACGACTGCAAAGTCAGCCACTCCATTTTTTACTGCCTCCATAGCTTGCGGCGAATTAAGGTTTGCCAAGCGGAGCTTCACGTTCGGATAATCCTTATTAAATCTCGTCAATCCCGGAAGCAACGAACCGTACAATCCGATTTCAGTTGTGGCAATAGATATGAACCCACCATCCAGATTTCGTTCAGATATGATTTCACTCTCTGCTTTGCTCAAATTATCAAATGCAATTTCAACATGATGAAAAAGTTTTTCTCCCTCCGGTGTCAAATTCACACCCTTATTGGAGCGCAGAAAAAGTTTGCACCCAAGTTGTGCTTCTAAGTTATTGATTGTCTTTGTGATGTTTGGTTGCCCACGAAGCAGTACTTCAGCGGCTCTTGAAAAGCTGCCGTACCTTGCCACATAATAGAAAATCCGATAGTAATCGTAAGTTATATCCATGTTAAATATTCCTTTTAGTAATACTCGATATTGCTGATATATATTTTACTCATGACACATGAAGTAGTATAATACTTATCAGTAAAAAAATCAATGGAGGATTTGTAAACATGAGCATACTGTTTGAAAATTTGATGTTTTGCATTTTTATTGTTGCGAATTTTATATGGCTGGTACAAATATGGAAAACCACTAAGACCTTTTCTATATCAGAAAAACTACGGTCTGTGACTTTTACGACTGCATTTTTGCTTGGCTTCGTTTGGATGGCATTAGAAAACCATATACTCGGTGCGATATTTTGCATGATAGGATTTATGGTGTCTCAATTCACCGTTGCTGTAACATTTTATGAAAATTACAAGGAGTTGGAGATACCACATGAATAAGGATTTGACGGTCGGAAATCCGACAAAAGTATTATGGCTTTTTTGTATGCCGCTGTTCGGCAGCATTATTTTTCAGCAGCTCTACAACATAGCTGACAGCTTCGTAGCCGGAAAGTTTATCAGCGAAAACGCTTTGGCTGCTGTTGGTAACAGCTATGAGATTACACTGATTTTTATTGCCTTTGCCTTTGGATGTAATATCGGCTGCTCAGTAATTGTTTCTCAGTTTTTCGGTGCAAAGAGGTATGCAGATGTAAAAACAACCGTTTATACATCTTTTATCGCCACCGGCGTGATTTGCCTAATTCTCATGGCAATCGGCCTTTTCGGTTGCAACTCATTACTGCACTTAATCAATACGCCATCTGAGATTTTCGCTGACTCAGCATTGTACCTTGATATTTACATCTATGGTTTGCCCTTTGTATTCTTCTACAACGTCAGTACGGGTATCTTCTCAGCTCTCGGAGATTCAAAAACACCGTTCATTTTTTTGGCGGCATCCTCAACTTCCAACATTGTAGCCGATATTTGGTTTGTAAAAGGTTTTGGTATGGGCGTAGATGGTGTAGCATGGGCAACTTTTATATGTCAAGGGATAAGCAGTGTTCTTGCTGTCATATTTGTATTAAAGCGTTTGCGTGAAATTCATTCTGATGAGCCACACAAGATCTTCGATCTAAAAACACTTGGCAAAATCGCAAAAATTGCCATACCGAGCACCTTACAGCAGAGCTTTATTTCCATCGGGAACATTGTAATTCAAGGTATAATCAACGGATACGGTCCGGCGATCATTGCAGGATATTCTGCTTCGGTCAAACTGAATAACCTTGTCATAACATCCTTTACCACAGTTGGAAATGGTATTTCAAACTATACAGCGCAAAATCTTGGTGCCGGAAAGCCAGAACGTGTCAAACAAGGATTTAATGCAGGACTTAAAATGGTATGGATATTATCTATTCCCCTTGTTCTGCTTTACTTCATCGGCGGCAGATTTTTAATTCCTTTCTTCATCGAGAATGTAACCGCTGAAGCATTATCATCGGGACTTGTGTTTCTAAAAATCCTATCACCATTCTACTTCGTGATTTCTGCCAAACTCGTTGCTGACGGAATTTTAAGAGGATCAGGGTTAATGAAGCAATTTATGATTGCTACCTTTACAGACCTAATACTCCGTGTAGGATTAGCTTTTCTTCTCTCAAAAACAGTACTCGGCTCAACCGGCATATGGTGTGCATGGCCGATTGGCTGGACGATTGCAGCAATCGTATCTATCGTATTCTACAAACAAAGTCTATCAGATAATCGTGCCGAAAAGTGTGAAACAGACTTCTAAATTGGATATAGTGTAGGTTTGTGAAATTCATGTAACATATTCAAGAATCCCGCCCATTCCGAACATTGCATTTAGTCGGAATGGGCGGGATAAGTTTAATCGAGAGGTCTATACTCAGTTACAGTTTTCAAATAGGTTTCGGGATTGCCGTTCAATATCAAATCTGCATATCCAATCGGGTCATTGTAGATCAGATAATCAAGTTCTGACCGCTGATACATATTGTCGGCAACCTCATTCTCGACTGCAATCGTATCAATCGCAATCATACTGCCATCGGTGAATTTCAATTCTACGCAGCAGTTGTCCATATTGTAAGCACAAGATATTAAGGTTTTCATGGTATGTCCTCCATAATTCGTGATATAAAGATAAAATCCCGTCTGACTTCCTGTTAGAAATCAGACGGGATTTGTCCGTATGCACCCCGGAAACCGTCAGCTAACAGTTGATAAGTACGTTAGTTCCTTATCACTGTTAAGCCAAAGCTCTCAGGGCTTTTGTTGATACGCAATCAGTGGGTCTGTCCCTCAACGGCGGCAATGTCCCGGTCGTTTTCCACAATGGCGGCAATGGCCGCCTCAATGCCCCGGGCGATATCCGTCTGGGCCATGGAGGGCGCGGGGGTGGGCCGGTTTATGGTCTGGCTGGGGATAAAGGGCACGTGCATAAAGCCGCCCTTCACGCCCGGATAGTGCTTTGCCAGGGTGTACAGCACACCGTACATCAGGTGATTGCACACGAAGGTTCCGGCGGAATTGGACACGCTGGCAGGAAGTCCCGCCTCCCGGATTTTGGCCACCATGGCCTTGATGGGCAGGGTGGTGAAATAGGCGGGGGCGCCGTCTTCAAAGATGGGCACATCGATGGGCTGGTTGCCCTCGTTATCGGGAATGCGGGCATCGTCCACATTGATGGCCACCCGCTCGGGGGTCAGATCATAGCGGCCGCCGGCCTGGCCGATGCACAGCACCGCATCCGGCTGCTCCCGCTGGATGGCCGCCGCCACGGTTTCGATGGACTTGCCAAACACGGTGGGCACCTCCAGCTTGACGATCTGCACACCCGCGACCTCACCAACCAGTTTTACGGCTTCCAGGGCGGGATTGATGGGAGATCCGCCAAAGGGATCAAAGGCAGTCAAAAGCAGTTTCATAAGATAACCTCCAAATCGTTGATTGAAAGAATGCAGAACATTTCAAAAACCAGGGAAGACGGTGGAAAAACTGGGATTTGTCGGGCTTTGCCCGCCAATTACCACACAGGGGCCGATGGAACCATCGACCCCTGTATTGTTTGCAGAAAATCAGAATGCCATTACATACATCAGAACGATGTGGATGACCAGCATCACCAGCGCCACGGGAATCTGAGAGAAGATGATGGCATACTTGCTCTTGGTTTCCAGCAGAGCGGCGGGCATGATGTTGAAGTTTGCTGCCATGGGGGTCATCAGGGTGCCGCAGTAACCGGCGGTGAGACCCAGCGCACCCACAACCACGGGGTTGGCACCCTGGGCAATCAGGAAGGGGATGCCGATGCCCACGGTAATCACGGAGAAGGCGGCGAAGCCGTTGCCCATGATGATGGTGAACAGTGCCATGGCAATGCAGTATACGGCGCAGGCGGCCAGCTTGTTGCCCTCAGGCACAATGGCGCTGACACCGGAGGCAATCACGGTGCCCACACCGGCGGCAGTGAACAGGGCGCCCAGAGCGGACAGAACCTGGGGCAGCAGACCGGTGGGTCCCACATTATCCAGCAGACGGGTGCCGTCGGCCAGAGCGGTGCCGGGCTTTTCCTTGAACAGGCACAGGGCCACGATCAGGGCAATCAAAGCGGAAACGCCGATGGCGTTGTTGGCGCCCAGGCTCTTCCAGAAGGTTGCAACCAGAACCGCCACAACGGCCAGGGTCAGGGCGGGGACGAACACCAGGTAGCCGAACTTGTCGGCGTTCTTGCGGGTGGTTTCTGCGGAGGGAACATCGCTGGCGGACTGTCTTACCTGGCGGCAGGCGGTCAGGCAGGCCATGACCACCACACACAGACCGGTGATCCACTTGGGCACATAGGGGCCCGCGATGAAGGTAAAGGCGGTGATGAACCAGAAGGCAGCGGTGCCCACCCGGGTCTTCAGGCCGGAATCCTTCAGAGCCTTCACACCGTTGAGGATAAACATAAAGCCAATAACGCAGTAGAATACCTCGGCGACAATCGTACTCATGGTCCAGGTCATGTTATTTCCCTCCCTTTCTGGCGGCGTACTTCCGCTTCATCATCACGTCAAAGAGCAATGCGTAGGCAACGCCCACCACCACGGAAATGATGGCGATAGGTACGGACTGACCGGCGATCTGCAGGGCGTCCACCGCGTAGCCCTGCTCGTTCAGGGTGGAGACGATCAGCAGGGTGCCGGAGGCGCCCATGAAGCAGTTCTGGGCGAAGAAGTTGCCGTAGTTTTCCGTACCGGCAGCCATGCCCTTAATCTTGTCCTCGTCGTCCTCGTCAATCTCGCCGAACTGCGCCACGGCAGCACCCTGGGCCATGGGGTTGATCAGGGGGCGGATGAACTGGGGATGGCCGCCGATTCTCAGGGAGAATGCGGATGCCACAGTACGTACCACCTGCCACACAGCCAGCACCCGGCCGGTGGTTGCGGACTTCATCTTCTTGATGAGATCCACGGCCTTGTCCTTCAGGCCGTTGCGCTCGCACAGACCGATGGCAGACAGGGTCAGCACGAACAGAGTTGCGGTCCGGTTGGAAATGAAGGAGTTACCCAGCGTTTCCAGAATCTCCATGGGAGACATACCGGCTACCAGACCCGTTACCAGGCCGGCTACGACGACGGTTGCCATGGTGTCAAACTTCAGAACGAAGCCCACAACAACCACCAGAATGCCAATCAGTTTCAGCAATTCCATTGTTTCTTCCTCCTCAAATGAACATGTCTTCCGGGGCGCCTGGGCAAGTTTCTGCCGCTATCCCCGCAGAATGTCACTATTGTACAGTATCTTTGAGAAAATTACAACTGTCTTTGTGAAAAAATATGGGATCTATTCAATTTTTGTTCACAATTCTCTCACCGCCCGCCGGATGAGCATTGTGGGCAGTGTATTCCGGCTCGGGAAATGGGGAAATAATGAATTGACAATTGAAAATGGACAGTTGACAATTGTGGTATCCCTTCGGGATGAATTTGATTCTCTGAATGTGTTTCCTTTTTTGGGAACGTCAGGCGAATTCGCAAGGCTGTACCCGTGAAGTCCAGGAGGCCTTCCCCTACGGGAAAAGCATCCGGTTCCCAAGGAAACGAACCTGGACGTTTTTAATCTATTTCATAAATTTCTGGTGGCTATTCAGCAGCCACAATTTCCTGCCGAGAAAAGTTTAGGAAACGGTCTGAAAAACCGGGGGATTGCACTCAAGAGCATTCCCTTCGGTCACCACACCAGTGTGCGCACTGGTTCGCAATGACACGGGCGACTGAATAGATACAATTTCTGAAAAAATTATTGAATCATCCCCCGCAGGGGATTCCTTCATTGTCAATTGTCAACTGTCAATTGTCAATTCGATATATCCCAATTTGCCGTGCAAGCTTCCGGGCGAGGGTTCAAATGTTACGGCGGAACCGGGTTCGCATCACGCTAAAACCAGGCGCAGCTGGCGCCGTTTTTCATGATGACCGATTCCCCGGTGAGAATGGTGGGGTTGTGCACCACAATGTCAAAGTGTCCCGCGGCGTTGTGGTTCCCTCCCAGGGCCAAATTCCGTCCAAAGCCGATGTGGAAGGTGCCGAAGGCGCTCTCGTCCTCGATGTAGGATGCCCCCCGGCATTGGGACAGCCGGTTCAGGCCGATGCCCAGCTCCGCAGCACAGTACATCTCCGGATCCCCAAAGGATTCCAGGAAGCGCCTCAGCCGGTCCCCGTCGGGGGTATGATCGATATAGGTCAGGCAGCCATTCTCAAACCCCAGCTCCAGGGGCCGCTCCACCAGCCCGATGTAGCCCATGGAGCCGTCCAGAATCACTCGGCCGTTGGTCTGATCTTCCTCGGGAGGAATGTAGACCTCAAAGCTGGCCGAGGCGCAGCTTCCCGGGCGGGTGGTCACACCGTTGAAGAGCCCCGGATTTCTTCCCCGGATGCCGAAGGTGATGTCCGTGCCCAGCTTGGTGGTGATATGGACGGTGTCGCTCCTGCGCAGGCACCGGAGCATGGGCCGCCCCAGCCGGGCAGCTGTCGCCGGATTCATCCGCAGAAAGTCCTGCTCCAGAAGGGATCGCCCATCGTTGCAGCTCAGAGGCAGGGACAGAAAGCGTGCCCCTCTGCGCAGGGCATAGCCCACCGCATCGGTGGTGATGAAGGAATAGTTGGTGGCCCCGATGATCACCGTGGCATAGGACATAATTCTGCGCATTTCCGCAATGGTTTCCCCTGCCTGGATGGATTGGGAGGGCAGCACCGTCACCTTCGGAATGGCCCCGCAGCTCTGGGCGGCTTTCTCAAAGGCCTCCGCTTCCCGGAGCTTGGTCTCATCGGTGATAAAATGCAGCACATCCTCCGGCTGGGCATGGATCCAGTCCTCTACAATGATCCGCGCACCCTGCTCCAGCTTCATCCTTCCTCACCTCCTGTCCCTTTCATAAGTGTTTACCCGTTGGTGCCTGCCGCCCCGGATAGGTATTCCATGAGTTCCGGGAAACCGCCGTGGGGGTAAACCTCCAGGTTCTTTTCCTCCCGGTTGATGAGGCAGTCCGTCAGCACAAAGCCCCCCATGCCCAGCTCCACTGCCGCCATATCCTCCGTTACATCGTTGCCCACCATCAGGCAGTCTTCCGGGGAAACCCGGATTCTTCTCAGGATCTCCCGGTAGTATTCCGGATTGGGCTTGCAGAAGCCAATGTTTTCGTAGGTTGTAATCAGTTCAAAATTCTCCGGGTTCAGTCCCGCCCAGCGGATCCGGCTCCGGGTGGCAATGGCGGGAAACAGGGGATTGGTAGCCAGCACCACCCGAAGTCCCAGTTCCTTTGCCCTGCGGACAGTCTGGGCCGCCTGGGGGTTGAAGCCGCAGACCGACCGGGCATTCTGGAACTCGCCCATGTAAAAGGCCTCAAAAACCGGCTTGTCCTCATAGACCCGCTCTCCGAAAATACCCGCAAACTTCTCCCAGAAGACCGCCTCGTTGGTTTGGCGACCATCGTTGGCCACCATGGCCGCCGTGCCTGCCCAGACCGCATCCACCAATGCCTTGGGCCCGTAGCCGTGGGGCGCCAGGGTTTTCGCCAGGAGGCCAAAGTAGGTTTTTACAAACACATCGTTGTCCATGGGCAGCAGGGTGCCGTCCAGATCAAACAGGATTGTTGTCAATGCCATGTTTCTTCCTCTTTCTGTGATGGATGGATTCTTTCTCTATTTTACAGGATTTCGGGTGGTTGTCAATGTTTCGGCCGCCGCCACGGGGATTCCGCACTTCCTCAGGGGTTTGTATATCTTCTTTTCTTCCCGTGGGCGTTTCTTCTGAGCTCGGCAGACCGGGCCTCGGCCTGGAGCTTGCAATAGCTTTCCCACCGGGCAAGCTCCAGTTCTCCACTTTCAATGGCAGCCCGGACTGCGCAGCCCGGCTCCCGGATATGTTTGCAATCGCTGAACCGGCACCTGCCCAGGAAACGCTCCACATCTCCGAAGGCCTCCTCCAGGCCCTGGTCCACCCCCCACATACCCAGCTCCCGCATACCCGGGGTGTCGATGATCATGGCACCGCCGGGGAGCGTCAGCAGCTGGCGGTAGGTTGTGGTGTGACGTCCCTTGCTGTCCTGCTCCCGGATCCCTCCGGCGGTCATAACCTCCTGTCCCGCCAGCGCGTTTACCAGGCTGGATTTTCCCACGCCGGAGGACCCCAGAAACACAACGGTTTTTCCGGGTGCCAGATACGCGCTCAGCTCCTCCAACCCGGCACCCGTCCGGGTGGATACCAGATGCAGCGGCACTCCCGCGGCGACCTGCTGTGTCTTCCGGATGTAATCCCCGTAATCCGACACCAGATCCGCCTTGGTCAGCACCACCACCGGCTCCGCCCCGGACTGGTAGGTCTGGGTCAGATACCGCTCCAGCCGTTTGGGGTTAAAGTCCATGTTGAGGGACTGCATGAGAAAGACATAGTCAAAATTGGCCGCCACCACCTGCTCTCCCCCGTCCGGGTCCCGGCGGCGGAAGCAGGTTTTTCTGGGCAGGGTGGAGAGAATCCGACTGTCTCCGTTGGGAATGTAATCGATCATCACATAGTCGCCGGTGGTAGGAAACACCTCCCCGTCCAGATAATACTCCCTGGTTTTCAGTTGGGCATAGGTTTCTCCCTGGGTGCAGAGAATCTGATACCGCTGCTTGTGTACGGCGGTGACCCGGGCGGGAATTCCCGGCCTGCCTTCATAATCCGGAATGCTTCCCAAAATGATATTTTCCATTCGCTATTCCTCCTGATACTGTTTCGCATTCGTCAAGCGGAAGTCACGCCCAAATTTCGCCTTCTCGATGGCTCCGCCGGAAAAGGGCGCAAAAAATCCGCGGCAAAAGCAGCCCCCGACTTTGGCTGCGCTCCGCGGCAATCCAATATGCGAAAGGTTACTTCAAAACAGCGCAAATCCGGTCAGGGTTGCCCCTCCGCTCTGCGCCCCTATTCCGTTAACTGGCAATGACCTCACGAATCATCCTTTGAAATCTCCTTTCTTGCCCGCAATGCAGGCGAATACGCATATAGTATAGTCTACTCAGGGAAAAATGTCAATCCCGGACGCGGCATAGAAAACCACTCCCATCCATGGGCGTTCAAACGCCATGGATGGGAAGTTGTCCGGACAGGGAGCATCACAGCTTCAGCATCCGGTAGCCGATGCCGATATGGGT
Source organism: Oscillospiraceae bacterium (assembly GCA_017622995.1). Lineage (GTDB taxonomy): Bacteria > Bacillota > Clostridia > Oscillospirales > Oscillospiraceae > Faecousia. Next base: position 10,087 of record JAGAQA010000018.1, on the reverse strand, counting down.
CTGGATATACTGGACGGAGGAATCCTTTTCCAGCTTGCGCCGCAGGGTTGCCATGTGCACCCGCAGGGATGCCATGTCGCTTTCCCAGCAGCTGCCCCAGATCTTATTGGTCAGATAGGTGTGGGTCAGCACCTTTCCCACATCCTTGGCAAGCAGGCACAGCAGCTTATACTCGGTAGGCGTCAGCTTTACAGGAACCCCGTCCAGGTAGGCGCAGCCTGCCCCATAATCAATCAAGAGGCTTCCGTTCCGGAAGGTGGATTCTCCCGTTCTGTTTTCCTGGGCGGCCAGCCGCCGCTGGGTAACCCGCAGCCGGGCCAAAAGCTCTGCCACGGAAAAGGGCTTGGTCAGGTAATCGTCCGCGCCCGCATCCAGTGCGGCAATTTTATCCGTATCCTCACTGCGGGCACTGATGACAATAATGGGCATCTGGGACCAGGAACGGATCCGGTGGATGACCTCCACCCCATCCATATCCGGCAGGCCCAAATCCAGCAGCACAATGTCCGGCTGCCGGATGGAGGCGGCGGCAATGGCGGATTCTCCGTCCGCTGCCGTGAGAAAGCGGTATTCATTGGATTTCAGTGTTGTGGTAATCAGGTTTCGGACGGTTCCGTCGTCCTCCACCACCAGAATCAGCGGCTTATTCATGAACTTCCACCTCCCCGGATGGGATCGTAAAGGTAAATACGGTGCCGCTGGGCACATTGTCGGAAACGGTAATCTCGCCGCCGTGGGCCGTGATGATGGTTTTGCATAGGCTCAGCCCCAGACCCAGGGATCGGCGGCTGTCCGCAATGGGGTTGCTGCCGGTATAGAACATCTGAAAGACCCGCTCTTTTTCCACGTCCGAAATACCCGGGCCGTCATCCCCCACGGAAATCACCGCAAAGCCCTGCTCCTGCCACGTTTCAACCGTGATGTGGGAGGCAGCCGGTGTGTACTTGATGGCGTTATCCACCAGGTTAATGAGCACCTGAACAATCAAACGGGCATCGCATTTTGCCAGCAGCAGCTCGTTCCGGTGGACCACCGTCAGGCTGTGCTCGCTGATTTTCCGGCTGATGTGCTGCAGTGCCTCGGAAACAATTTCCTCCACCAGCTGGGGCTGGGTATTCAGCTTCATGCGCCCTTCCTCGATGCGGGTCACCGCCAGCAGATTTTCCACCAGATTGGAAAGCCAGGCCGCATCGTCAGAGATGTCGCTGTACATCCGGTTCCGGGTATCCGGGGACAGATTGTCCCCCTCCGACAGCAGCATTCCCGCGTTGCCGGAGATTGCCGTCAGGGGGGTGCGCAGATCGTGGGAGATGGAGCGCAGAAGATTGGCCCGGAGCTTCTCGTTTTCCGCCAGGAGCTTTGCTTCCTCCTTCTCCTTGGCATTGCGCATATTTTCCAGCGCCAGGGCGCACTCGCCCAAAATGGACAAAAGCACGCTGTTTTCGAAGGCTTCCAGGGCTTCCGAGCCTTCCATCACAACGCTGCCGTAAATCTTGGCGGAGGTCTTGATCAGATAAACCGTGGAATTGGGCTTTCCGTCGGCTGCCATGCCGGGCCGAACGGTGAGCTCCCGGTCGGACAGCTTGTGCAGCTGGGTCTGGGCCACCTGAAAGATCTCCTCCTCCGTAGCGGCCTTTTGCAGCATCCGGTTGGTTTCAAACAGTAGATTGGTCCGGTAGGCTGCCCGGGTGGACTGCCGGACCTGGCTTTTGAGCCGGTCTGTCAGAGTGCCCACAATCAGCGCCGCCACAATCATAATCAGGAAGGTCATGGGCGCGCCATGTTCATAGACCCGCAGGGAAAACCGGGGGCTGGTAAAGAAGAAGTTAAACACCACCACGCTGCCCACCGCGGACAGAACATAGCTGCTGCGGGAGGAGGTAGCCATGGAGGTCAGCAGCACCGCCAGCAGATAGATGGCAATGATATTCGCCTCCGTAAAGCCCACCTTGGAAAAGGCCCAGGCCACCACCGAGGCCAGCGACAGGATCACCAGAGAGCCAGTCCAGTCCTTCATCAGGGTCACCATGTCCACTTTTGCCCGGGATCCTCTGGGACGGTAAGAGCCGTCCGCGTTGGCATCCGGGATGATGTGAATATCCATATTGGGCGCCATGGCGATGAGCTTTTCTGTCAGAGTGGGCTTGCTCCAGGGGTGCTTCCGGGTTACCGCGCTTCTGCCAATAACGATTTTGGTCACCCCGGACAGCCGGGCATATTCCGCAATCTGGTAGGATACATCGTCACCCACAACGGTTTCCACCACGGCCCCCAGGCTCCTGGCCAGCGCCGCGTTCTCCCGGAGTCTGTCCCGGTCGGATTGGGAAGCCCCCTCATAGCTGGGGGTCTGAACGAACAGTGCCGTAAACGTGCAGTGAAACGCCTGTGCCATTGTGGCGGCGGTGCGGATGATTTTCGCGTTGGAGGGTGCCGAAGAAAGGCACGCCAGAATATGTTCCCTTGGCTGCTCCACCATGGCCGCCTCCCTCCGTTTTTTGCACCATTATAGCACACTGTTTCCTCATTTGCCACAGGCCTGCCAAAGATATTCCGCGAATTCCCCTGCCTTGCGGCTGCTGTTCCAAATGAGCTGCCTTCTCACGCCCTCCGGGAAGGTCAGCGTCAGGCAGTTGAGGCCGCCCGGTACATCCGTTTCCGGGCAGAGGCCCACGTCCGCTCTTTTTTCCCGAACCGCGCCCATTGCCTCCGGATCAATATGCAGCACCGGATCCACATTGGGGTGCTCCGCGCAGTACGCTTCCAGAAGCTGCACCATCCCGGCTTCCGCATGGGGATCCGACAGGGCCACGGAAAGGACAATCCGATCCTCTCCAGGCTGCTTCGCATCCAGAAATCCGTCCAGCCTTCCCAGGCACCGGAACAGATAGAGCTGTCCCAGCACAAAGGAGAGCACCGCCAGAACAATCCACATATCCATTCCTCCTTTCCGGGTTTCCATTTTCTTTGGCTTTCCCATTCTCCTCCGGCTTTTGCCGGGGATTCCGGGCTTTCTCAGATCTTAAAGCACTTTTGCAGATCCTTGTATTTTCCCATAACCATCAGGGTCTTTTCCTCGGAGAGCAGCGTATCCGAGGTAATGAAGGAATTCAGCTTCTGGCCGGTTTTTACCCCCAGAATGTTGATGCCGTACTTTTTCCGGATGTCCACCTGGCCCACGGTTTTGCCCAGCCAGGACTTGGGAATGGTCACCTCAAAAATCGCGTGTTCCCGGTCGATTTCAATGTAGTCCAGGATGTGGTCGGCGCTGCACCGGATGGCCGTCCATCGGGCCAGCTGCTTTTCCGGGTAAACCACCTCGTCCGCCCCATTGCGCAGAAGGAATTTTTCCTGCACATCCGTGGAGGCCCGGGACACAACCATTTTGGCCCCCAGCTCCTTCAGAAGGGAGGTGGTTTCCAGGGAGCTCTGGAAATCGTCGCCGATGGCCACAATGCACACATCGTAGTTGTCCACACCCAGAGAGCGCAAAAAATCCTCGTTGGTGCTGTCACCGATCTGGGCATTGGTGACGTAGGGCAGAATCTCCTGCACCCGACTCTCCTTGTGGTCCACCGCCATCACCTGATGGTCCAGTTCCCGGAGCTTCATGGCAATGTGCTTTCCGAATCGGCCAAGGCCGATGAGCATAATGGATTTCATATGGATCCTCCTGTTTGTCTTCTTATCCGAATGTCTGCTGACCGGAACAACCCACGAAATGCCGGAAAGCATTGGCTTTCAAGGCGTTTTGCGTTGCTCCGTACCCATTATCCCACTGTGATTTTTTCAAGAGGCAGCATGGCCGCAGAATTCCGGTTGGCGGGCAATGTGGCGAAGATCAGCGTCAGCCCCCCCACTCTGCCGAAGAACATCAGCACAATGAGCACCAATCGGGAAAGGGTACCCAGCCCCGGGGTGATGCCCAGGCTCAGTCCCACCGTTCCCACCGCGGAGGCGCTCTCAAACAGGCAGGTCAGCAGGGGCAACCCTTCCGCCGCGCTGATGACCATTCCGCCGGTGAGGAACAGGGTAATGTACATGAGAAGCACCGTCACGGCGTTTTTCACGGTCTCATCCGCGATTCTCCGGCCAAAAAAATGTCCGTTGGCCCGTTTCCGGAACACCGCCACGGAGCAGGAAACCAGCACCGCCAGGGTGGTGGTCTTCATGCCGCCTGCCGTGGAGCCGGGGCTGCCGCCCACCAGCATCAGAAGAATGGTCACCATCCGTCCCACCTCGCTGAGCTGGGTCAGATCCGAGGTGTTGAAGCCCGCGGTTCTCGGCGTCACCGCCTGGAAAAGCGATGCCCAGAACCGCTGGGAAAAGGGCAGGCCCCCATACTCCCCAAAGAAGAAATAAAGGGCCGGCAAGAGAATCAGAATACCGGTTACCGACAGAATCACCTTGCTCTGCATCCGATACCGGGAAAACCGCAGCCCGTTGCGGTGAATATCCTGCCAGGTGAGAAAGCCGATGCCGCCAATCACAATCAGCAGCATCACCGTCACATTCACCACCGGATTCTGAATAAAGGATGTGAGGGAGGAAAAGGGGGCCTGGGTGCCCATCAGGTCAAAGCCCGCGTTGCAGAAGGCGGAAATGGAGTGAAATACCGCCAGCCAGATTCCCCGGAAGCCCTTGTCCGGCACAAACACCGTCATAAGGGCCAAGGCGCCCAGCAGCTCAAAGAGGAAAATGCCTTTTAAGATGAACCCGGTGAACCGGACGATTCCGCCCACCTGGGGGGCGGAAATGGCATCCTGCATGGTGCTGCGCTGCATCAGCGTAATCCGCTTGCCGGAGGCCATGGCGATGGCAACAGCAACCGTTATCACGCCCATGCCGCCAATCTGAATCAGCAGCAGAATCACAGCCTGCCCAAAAAAAGACCAGTGGGTGGCCGTATCGTGTACAATGAGGCCGGTGACGCAAACCGCCGATGTGGAGGTAAACAGGCAGTCCAGGAAGGGGGTTCCCTCTCCGGAGGCCGCCGCGGCGGGCAGCATCAGCAATCCGGCCCCCACCAGAATCACCATCAGAAATCCAAAAAGAATGATCTGGGAAGAGGACAGCTTTTTATGAATCATCTTCGCCGGCATACCGCAATCTCCCTTGTGTCTTACTGCGGGAATATCATAGCGAATCCGGTGTAAAAAAGGTATTAAGGGTTGGTTCCCGGGTATTAAGGTTGTATAAAGATTCCGCCTTTTCCCTGCAAAAAATCCCCCCGGGATAGCTCCCGGGGGGACAAAGGGGATATAAAATCAGCAGGTGGCGCCGCCCTTGACGGTCTTCTTCAGCACCGCTTCCTTGTCGATAGAGTCGCCGAGCAGCTTCTCGTTGACGTAGTCAAAGCCCAGCCGGGCCACGGTGTCGGCGAAGCGCTCGCCGGAGATGCCCTCGTCACGGAACAGCAGGATGGCCTTCTCGATCACATCCATCACCTCATCCTCAGAGGTGAAGATCTCGGTCAGGGGGATGCCGTGAGCAACCTTCTTGCCCCAGCGGCCGCCAATGAGAATCTTGTAGCCCTCCTGATACTCCTCCAGGGCGCCGAAGGGGCACTTGCCCTTGCAGCGGCCACAGTTATTGCAGGCGTTGGGATCGATGTGAATCTTGCCGTCCTCCATGTGGGCCACCTTGATGGGGCAGTTCTTCTCCACCTGGCAGACCTTGCAGCCCCGGCACTTGGCGTAGTCGATCATGGGCACCCGCTGGCCCACGATGCCCAGATCGTTGAGGTCCGGCTTGACGCAGTTGTTGGGGCAGCCGCCTACGGCGATCTTGAACTTGTGGGGCAGGGTCACGCCGTGGTAGCCGATGTAGAACTTCTCGTGGATCCGGTTGGACAGGCCGAAGGAATCCAGCAGGCCATACTGGCAGGTGGTACCCTTACAGGCCACCACAGGACGGACCAGGGAACCGGTGCCGCCGGTGAGCAGGCCGTGCTCACCCAGGAAGTCGATGAGGGGCTGGATGTTCTCGTGCTTAACGCCCTGAATTTCCAGGGTCAGGCGGGTGGTCATGGTCACCTCGCCGGAGCCGAACTTCTCGGCAGCCTCGGCAACGGCCTTGTGCTCCTCCGTGGTGATCTTACCATTGCGGGTAATGACCCGGACATTGAACACATCGGGATACCGCTTGTCCTGCAGGCAGCCCAGGGCCTTCACCCGCTTGATCTCCTCGGGAGGCAGCTTGCCGCCCTCAAAGCTGACCTTTACATTGTTCACGAACAGGCCACCTTCCAGCGCCCGGGTATTCGTGTAGCCGTAGGCCTTCAGCCGGTTCTGCAGGAAGTAGCCCCGCTTGCCCTTGGCACAGACCAGCAGCAGCTTTTCGTCCTTCTCAATGCCCTCAATGGGGCCGGTGACCTTGGCAAGGTCCACCCATTTGGCGCCGGGAATGGCGGGGGCGGGGCTGACGTCGATGATCTTGTAGCCCTTGGCCTTGCCTGCCAGGTACTCAGCGGGGGTCATGGACTCGTAGCGGCCTTCCAGCTTGTTCTCCAGAATGTAGCAGGCCTGAACGAAGGGATGGATGGCGGTGGAGAAGGGAGGCGCGTAGGCGTAGTCCAGGGTATCGAAATCCTCTACCTTGGCACCCATGGCGATGCCGGTAACGGCGATGTCCACCATCTTATCCACGGCGCCGCCGCCCAGGACCTGAATGCCCAGGAGCTTGTGGCTCTGTCTGTCGGCGATCAGCTTGGTCATGAACGTTGCCGCATCGGGATAGTAATGGGCCTTGTCGTCGGTAACACAGGTGACGGTAATCACATCGTAGCCCGCGGCCCTGGCCTGCTCTTCGGTCAGGCCGGTGCGGCCTGCGTTCAGAGTGTCGGTGAGCTTCACCACACCGGTGCCCATGCAGCCGCCGTAGGCTGCGTCCCCGCCGGTCAGGTTCTTGGCCAGAAGTCTTCCGGTGATGTTGGCGGTGGAGCCCATGGCGGACCACTGGCCCTTACCCGTAATGCGGTTGGAAACCATGGCGCAGTCGCCCACGGCGTAGACGTCCTCCAGATTGGTCTTCTGGTGGCTGTCCACCACAATGGTGCCCTTGAACATTTCAATGCCGGAATCATTCAGGAAGGCGGTAGCGGGACGGACACCGATGGCCATCACCACCACGTCGGCCTCAAAGCCGCCCACAGCGGTGCGGATGCCGGTGGCCTTCTCGGAGCCCAGCACGGCCTCAAGGCCCGCGCCGGTGACCACCCGGATGCCCTTGGCCTGAAGCTGACGGCGGATGTAGTCGGCGACTTCGGCATCGAAGAGATTCGGCATCACCTGGGAGGCCATGTCCACCACGGTGACCTTCAGGCCCTTGGCAAGCAGGTTCTCGGCAATTTCCAGACCGATGAAGCCGCCGCCCACCACCACAGCGCTGCGGCAGTTGTTGTCATCCACATAAGCCCGCAGGCCGATGGCGTCATCGGGGGTACGCATGGTGAATACGCCGGGCAGGTCAGCACCCGCCACGTTGGGAACGAAGGGAACCGCGCCGGTGGCGATGACCAGCTTGTCGTAGGGCACCACCTGGCCGTTTGCGAAGGTAACCGACTTGGCAGAAGCATCCACTTTGGTTGCCTCCATCTCGGTTTTGACCTCTACCCCGGTAAGGCCCATGTACTTTTCGGGGGTGTTGACGATGAGCTGGTCCCGGGTCTCGATCAACCCGCCTACATAGTAGGGCAGGCCGCAGCCGGCATAGGAGATATCCTTGCCCTTGGTGTAAACGGTGACCTTTGCGCCGCGGTCCTGACGCATCAGCTTGGCGGCGGTTTTGGTGCCTGCGGCAACGCCGCCGATGACAACAATGTTCATTTCCATCGCTCCTTTTTTGTTTTGGAATCCATCCGTTGGGGGAACTGGGATGGAACCGATTTCCATTTCCGATGACTTGATTGTATCACGGGTATATGATAAAATCAACTTGTCAATACTTATGAATTGATTATAATTTTTTATGGAGTGATGGGGATGCTGGACTACCGGATAGACACCTTTCTGACACTTTGCGAACAGATGAATTACCGCAAAACCGCGGATCTTCTGCACATCTCCCAGCCTGCCGTTACCCAGCAGATTCACCATCTGGAAACCCGGTACGGCCAGAAGCTGTTTGAGTATGAAAACCGCCGCCTGGTGAAAACAGAGGCGGCGGTGATTCTGGAGCGGTATGCCCGGGCGGCAAAGCTGCAGGAGCAGGATCTGCTGCAAAAGCTGGAAAACAGTCCCGTACGCACCCTGCGGGTAGGGGCAACGAAAACCATCGGCGACTACTATCTGAAAGCCCACATCCGCCGGTATCTTCAAAGTCCGGACCACGCCCTGACCCTGATCGTGGACAATACCAAGCATCTGCTCCGGCTGCTGGAAGAAAACGAACTGGATTTCGCCGTTGTGGAGGGCTTTTTTGACAAGACCCGGTTTGACAGCTTCCTGCTGCACAGAGAGCCCTTTGTGGGCATTTGCCGAAAGGACCACCCTTTCGCGGGCCGGGAGGTGACCATTGAGGAGCTGCTGGAGGAAACCATCATCCACCGGGAGGACGGCTCCGGCACCCGGGCTATTCTGGAACAGGAGCTGCTGGGCTACAACGAATCCCTGCAGCGGTTTCAGCGGCACATCTGCATTTCCAGCTTTAACATCATCCTGGATTTGGTAAAGCAGGGGTTGGGGGTTTCCTTTGTATACAACATCCTCGCAGATTCCGACCCGGAGCTTGCCAAGTTTTCCATGCGGGGCAAGCACGTTGTCCGGGAATTCAATGTGGTTTATCTCAAGTACGGGGACATTCAGGAGAAAACGCGGCTATTTCTGGAGGGGGTCGACCCGCCGTCTTCGGACAGAGCCTGACGAACGGTCATAGGGCCCCTTCTTCCGTTTATTCCGCCCGGGAAAGCAGGGCCAGCACCTCGTCCTTTTCCGGCATGGACCGGATAGCTCCCTTGCGGGTGGTGACGATGTAGGCGGCGGTGTTGGCAAACCGGAGCATTTCCTCCCGGTCCCTTTCCGTCAGAGCGTCGATCCCCTTTTCCAGCACAAAATTCAGTACGCTGGCGCAGAAGGTGTCTCCCGCCCCGGTGGTTTCGATGACGCCGCCTCCGGAACAGGCAGGCACATAAACCGGTTTTTCCTCCCCGTAGAAGCTGTAGCTGCCCCCGGCGCCGGCGGTGACATTCAGAATCCGGATATTGGGATACTGCTGCCGCAGCATGGCGGCGCCCCGGGAGAAATCCCTCTGTCCCGTCATGAATTCCAGCTCGTTATCCGCGATCTTCAGAATATCACACTGGCCCAGGCCCCAGGCAATGGCCTTTCGGGCCTCCTCCAGACTGTGCCACAGGGGCGGCCGCAGGTTGGGGTCAAAGGAGATCAGGGCACCTCCCGCCCTGGCCGTTTCCAAGGCCCTGACGGTGGCGCTGCGGACCCCCTCATGGGTCATGGACAGGGTGCCGAAGTGGAAAATCTTCGCGGAGGCAATGGTATCCAGAGGCAGCTCCTCTTCCTTCAGCATCATGTCCGCCCCGGGTTTGCGGTAGAAGGAAAAGTCCCGGTCGCCGTTGGGAAAGGTCTTCACAAAGGCCAGGGTGGTGGGAATCTCCCTGTCCATCACCAGGGCCTCGGTGCCGATGCCCGCGTCCCTGATCACATCCCTTAAGAGATGGCCGAACAGATCGTCCCCCACCTTACCCACAAAGGCGCAGCTTTTGCCCAATTTGCGCAGCATGGCCAGCACATTGCAGGGCGCGCCGCCGGGGCAGGCCTCAAACAGGGAATTGCCCTGGCCCGATTTTCCGTTTTCCGTAAAGTCTATCAAGAGCTCACCCAGAGCCACTACATCATAGCCCATATTCCGTTCTCCCTTCCGCATCATCAGGTGATGCGTTCATTTTACCTCGAAAAACGGAAAGATGCAATTGTCTTCCCATAAATCCGCCCGACAAATTGGGATTTGTCGGGGAGATGCCTTCCCCTGGGGGAAGGTGCCCCAGTGCGCACACTGGGGCGGATGAGGGGCGGAACCAGGTAAGTTGTACCGCCCCACACCCGTCTCGCTGCGCGAGCCACCCTCTCCCAGGAGA
>JAGAQA010000017.1 GCA_017622995.1 Oscillospiraceae bacterium | reverse complement strand
TCTCCTGGGAGAGGGTGGCTCGCGCAGCGAGACGGGTGTGGGGCGGTACAACTTACCTGGTTCCGCCCCTCATCCGCCCCAGTGTGCGCACTGGGGCACCTTCCCCCAGGGGAAGGCATCTCCCCGACAAATCCCAATTTATCCTGCCACCGTATTCCGTAAATAGCTTTATTCTCTCTATATATTAAGGAGGAAACCACTATGAAACAGTATACCGTTGCCGTCCTGGGCGCTACCGGCGCCGTAGGTCAGGAAATGATCAAAATTTTGCAGGAACGGGATTTCCCCGTGGGGAAGCTCCTGCCCCTGGCAAGCGCCAGAAGCGCGGGCAAGACCCTGAAATTCCGGGGTGAAGACGTAACCATCCTGGAAGCCCGGGACGAGGCCTTTGAGGGTGTGGACATTGTGCTGGGCGCTGCCGAAAATGACATCGCCAAAAGGTTTGCCCCCGCCATCGTAAAGGCCGGCGCGGTGTTTGTGGACAATTCCTCCGCCTTCCGGCTGGATCCCAACGTGCCCCTGATCGTGCCCGAGATCAACCCCGGGGATGTGAAGGACCATCACGGCATTATCAGCAACCCCAACTGCTCCACCATCATCACCGTCACCGCCGTCAACGCCCTCAATTCCATCGCCCCCATCCGCGCCATGACCGCCTCCACCTATCAGGCAGTTTCCGGCGCCGGTGCAGGCGGCCCCATTGAGCTGATGAACGAGGTGGAGGCCCTCCGGGAGGGCAAACCCTACGAGCCCAAGGTCTTCTCCCACCAGATTGCCTACAACCTGATCCCCCAGATCGGCGGCGAGCAGTTTGAGGGCTACACCAGCGAGGAAATGAAGATGCAGAACGAGGGCCGGAAGATCATGCACCTGCCGGAGCTGAAGGTCAGCTGCACCTGCGTCCGTGTGCCCGTGGTCCGCAGCCACTCCATTTCCGTGAGCCTGCACTTTGACCGGCCCGTCTCCGTGAAGGAGGCCCGGGAGGTCATTGCCAAGGCCCCGGGCTGCAGGCTGGTGGATGACCTGGCAAACAAGCAGTATCCCATGCCCCTGGACACCAGCGACCAGGACATCGTCTTCGTAGGCCGGATCCGCCCGGACCTGACCGATGACAACGGTTTGTGCCTGTGGTGCTGCGGCGACCAGGTGAGAAAGGGCGCCGCCACCAACGCCATCCAGATCGCGGAGCTGCTGGTCAAGTAAACATCTTCTGCCGCCGGTTTCCGGCGGCAGTTTTTTCGCACCGGGCTGCCTGGGTCCATGGCGGCCCTCTTTGTGCATTCTGCTCACTCCCGGCGGAGCGTGGGTCCGCTTTTTGTCATCGGTGCACAAAAATCTTCTCCGTGATTTTTTGATCCCGGGGCTTTCAGGGAAAAAGGGGCGGGAATTACAAAAAAGAATCCGGATAATTTTCCAGATTTTCTTTTTGGGGGTTATTCCAAATACGAAGAACAAAAGGGGATATTTCCAAATTTTTCGCGAGGACCCGGGAGAAAATGCAATATATTTCAACAATTTTTGGAAGCGGTAAAAAAATATCGAAAATCCTGTTTACTTTCCGGAAACGGTGTGTTAATATGTATTTGGTGAAACTTGGGACTTTCCAAAGTGTTTACCAATATGTGTTGAAACCGCGGATTTCCCGCTCGTTCTTAACGCCAGAAATAATAGGAGGTACCCCATTATGGAAACTTACGGAATTGAAAAGTATGGCATTTCCGGCACCACGGAAATCGTCCGCAATCCTTCCTACGAGATGCTCTACGAGGAAGAGACCAAGCCCGGCCTCACCGGTTACGAAGTGGGCCAGAAGACCGAACTGGATACTGTAAACGTTATGACCGGCATCTACACCGGCCGTTCTCCTAAGGACAAGTACATCGTCATGGACGAGAACTCCAAGAACACCGTTTGGTGGACTTCCGACGAGTACAAGAACGACAACCACCCCATGTCCGAGGAAGTCTGGAAGACCGTCAAGGATCTGGCCATCCGGGAGCTGTGCGGCAAGAAGCTGTACGTTGTGGATGCCTTCTGCGGCGCCAACCCCGACACCCGTATGGCTGTCCGCTTCATTATGGAAGTGGCATGGCAGGCACACTTCGTGACCAATATGTTCATCCGTCCCTCCGAGGAGGAGCTGAAGAACTTCCAGCCCGACTTCATCGTTTACAACGCCTCCAAGGCAAAGGTTGAGAACTACAAGGAGCTGGGCCTGAACTCCGAAACCTGCGTGGCCTTCAACATCACCTCCCGTGAGCAGGTCATCATCAACACCTGGTACGGCGGCGAGATGAAGAAGGGTATGTTCTCCATGATGAACTACTACCTGCCTCTGAAGGGCATCGCTTCCATGCACTGCTCCGCCAACACCGACATGAATGGTGAGAACACCGCCATCTTCTTCGGCCTGTCCGGCACCGGCAAGACCACCCTGTCCACCGACCCCAAGCGTCTGCTGATCGGCGACGACGAGCACGGCTGGGACGACAACGGCGTGTTCAACTTCGAGGGCGGCTGCTACGCCAAGGTCATCAACCTGGACAAGGAGTCCGAGCCCGACATCTACAACGCCATCCGCCGCAACGCCCTGCTGGAGAACGTGTCCGTTGACGAAAACGGCAAGATCGACTTCGCCGACAAGTCCGTCACCGAGAACACCCGTGTGTCCTACCCCATTGACCACATCAACAACATTGTCCGTCCCGTTTCCGCCGCTCCCGCAGCCAAGAACGTGATCTTCCTGTCCGCCGACGCCTTCGGCGTTCTGCCTCCCGTGTCCATCCTGACCCCCGAGCAGACCCAGTACTACTTCCTGTCCGGCTTCACCGCAAAGCTGGCGGGCACCGAGCGTGGCATCACCGAGCCCACCCCCACCTTCTCTGCCTGCTTCGGCCAGGCCTTCCTGGAGCTGCATCCCACCAAGTACGCGGAAGAGCTGGTGAAGAAGATGCAGGTTTCCGGCGCCAAGGCCTACCTTGTGAACACCGGCTGGAACGGCACCGGCAAGCGTATCTCCATTAAGGATACCCGCGGCATCATCGACGCCATCCTGTCCGGCGCCATCCTGACCGCTCCCACCAAGCAGATCCCCGTCTTCGGCTTCGAGGTTCCTACCGAGCTGCCCGGCGTGGATCCCGCAATCCTGGATCCCAGAGACACCTACGCAAATGTTGCCGACTGGGAAACCAAGGCTGCCGATCTGGCTGGCCGGTTCATCAAGAACTTCGCCAAGTACGAGGGCAACGAGCACGGCAAGGCCCTGGTTGCCGCCGGTCCCAAGCTGTAATTACATCCATCATAGCAAGAGCGCCTGCGGAGGGTCCCTCCGCAGGCCTCTGGTGAAGAATTGACAGTTGATAATTGACAATTGATAATTGAAAAAGAAAGCCCCTGGGGACGCGAAGCCTTTCTGTCCCGGAGCTTTCCCGATTGTCAACTGTCCATTGTCAATTGTCAATTGACGCCTTTTTGTAAAATTCTTAAAACGGAGGTTACTTACTCATGGCTCAGAAAGTCCAATTCACTGAAACCGTCCTTCGTGATGCCAACCAGTCCCTGATGGCCACCCGTCTGCCCTACGCGGACTACGAAGACATCCTGTCCACCATGGACAAGGCCGGTTACTACTCTGTAGAGTGCTGGGGCGGCGCTACCTTTGACAGCTGCCTGCGCTACCTGAACGAAGATCCCTGGGAGCGGCTGCGGAACATCCGTAAGCACATGCCCAACACCCGGCTGCAGATGCTGCTCCGGGGCCAGAACCTGCTGGGCTACAAGCACTACCACGACGACGTGGTGGAAAAGTTCGTAGAGCTGTCCATCAAGAACGGCATTGACGTGCTGCGTATCTTCGACGCTCTGAACGATTTCCGCAACATCCGCACCGCTCTGGAGGCTACCAAGAAGTACGCCACCGCCAACACCGTGGCTTCCGGCTGCATCTCCTACACCCAGAGCCCCGTACACACCCCCGCCAAGTACGCCGAAATGTGCAAAGAGCTCCAGAGCATGGGCTTTGACACCATCTGCCTGAAGGACATGGCCGGTACCATGAGCCCCAAGGAAGCCGAGGATCTGTTCAAGGGCATCAAGGACGCGGGCGTGACCCTGCCCCTGATCCTGCACACCCACTGCACCACCGGCATGGCTTACATGACCGTGATGAAGGCTGTGGAAGCCGGTGTGGACATCATCGACACCGCCACCTCCTGCTTCTCCAACGGCACCTCTCAGCCCGCCACCGAGTCCCTGTACTATGCTCTGTCCGAGCTGGGCATCGAAACCGGTCTGGACGAGAAGGTGATCAACGAGGTCAACGACTTCTTCAAGCCCGTGAAGCAGAAGTACATCGACAACAAGACCCTGAACCCCAAGTCCATGGGCACCGACGCCCAGGCGCTGGTGTACAAGGTTCCCGGCGGTATGCTCTCCAACATGATTGCAAACCTGACCGATATGCACGCCATGGATAAGTTTGATGCCGCTCTGGCGGAGATCCCCTCCGTCCGGAAGGATATGGGCTATCCTCCCCTGGTCACCCCCTTGAGCCAGATGGTTGGCAACCAGGCCGTTACCAATGTGCTGGTGGGCGAACGCTACAAGAACATCTCCAAGGAAGTGAAGGCCTACTTCAAGGGCGAGTACGGCATTGCCCCCGCTCCTGTGGATCCCGACCTGGAGAAGCGCATTCTCAGCGAGGCCGGCATGGAAGCACCCATGGACTGCCGCGTGGAAGACAGCAAGCGTACCGGTGAAGAGTTCGCAAACGCCAAGGCCGCTCTGGGCGATCTGGCCGAAACCGAAGAGGATGTGATGAGCTACATCTGCTTCCCCGCTCAGGCCGAGAAGTTCCTGGAAGGCCGCAGAGCAAAGGAAGAGAACAAGGTTACCTATACCATTACCGAAGCGTAAGGAGGAACCCTTACTATGATGCTTACTTCTGATATTTCTATCGGCGAGGCCGGCGTTTACGCCCTGCTGGGCTACGCTGTGGTGTTCTTCGGCCTGATCCTGCTGATGTGCGTGGTTACCGCCATGGGCAAGTATTTTGCCGCCAAGGATACCAAAATGAAGGCAGCCGCGTCCGCTGCCGCCCAGGCCACCGCTCCTGCCGCTCCCGCTGCCGCACCCAAGAAGGTTGCCCCCGGTTCCGCCGGTGAGCTGAAGCTGTACGATGTGGAGCCCAAGACCGCAGCGATGATCATGGCCATCGTGGCCAATCAGATGGGCAAGCCCCTGAACGAGCTGCGCTTCAAATCCATCAAGGAGGTCAAATAATTATGAAGTATAAAGTTACGCTGAAGGGCCGCACCTACGAGGTCGAGGTGGAAGCCGGTGAAGCCATCCTGCTGGATGAGTACGAGGCCATTGCTCCTTCCGCTCCCGCTGCCGCCCCTGCCGCCGCTGCCCCCGCTGCGGCTCCCGCTCCTGCTGCCGCCCCCGCTCCTGCCGCCGCTCCCGTGGTTACCGGTGCCGGTGAACCCGTCAACGCCCCCATGCCCGGCAACATCCTGAAGGTCAATGTATCTCAGGGTCAGGCCGTCAAGTCCGGCGACGTTCTGTGCGTCCTGGAGGCTATGAAGATGGAAAACGAGATTATGGCTCCCAAGGACGGAACCGTTACCCAGGTTCTGGTCTCCAAGGGTTCCACTGTTGACACCGGGGCGCCTCTGGTTGTGATCGGTTAAGGAGGGCTCCCAATGAATGTTGGTGCTATCCTTCTGAAGCTGTGGTCCAATTCCGGCTTTGCCGCGATTATCACCGGCTTCCTTTCCAATAACGGCTGGCAGAACCTGGTGATGCTGGCCATCTCCTGCGTACTGCTGTACCTGGCCATCGTCAAGAAGTTCGAACCCCTGCTGCTGGTGGGCATCGCTTTCGGCTGCCTGCTGACCAACCTGCCCAACGCGGGTCTGTATCATCAGGACCTGTGGACCGCCTTTATGGATCCCTCCAGCCCCATGTATCACAGCTTCGGCCAGATCATGCGGGAGGGCGGCCTGCTGGACATCTTCTACATCGGTGTCAAGACCAGCCTGTACCCCTGCCTGATCTTCATGGGCGTGGGCGCCATGACCGACTTTGGCCCTCTGCTCAGTAATCCCAAGAGCCTGCTGCTGGGCGCTGCCGCTCAGCTGGGCGTGTTCGTTGCCTTTTTCGGCGCCGTATGCATGGGCTTTACCGGCCAGGAGGCCGCCTCCATCGGCATCATCGGTGGCGCGGACGGCCCCACCGCCATCTTCCTGACCACCCGCCTGGCTCCCCACCTGCTGGGCGCCATCGCCGTGGCCGCCTACTCCTACATGGCCCTGATTCCCCTGATTCAGCCCCCCATTATGAACCTGCTGACCACTCCCGAAACCCGGAAGATCAAGATGGTTCAGACCCGGAACGTCAGCAAGACCGAGAAGATCATCTTCCCCATCATCGTGACCATGTTCGTGGCCCTGCTGCTGCCCGACACCGCGCCTCTGATCGGCTGCCTGATGCTGGGCAACCTGTTCAAGGAAACCGGCTGCACCGATCGTCTTTCCGATACCGTGCAGAACGCCCTGATGAACATCGTGACCATCCTGCTGTCCACCGCCGTTGGTTCCACCATGGTGGGCTCCACCTTCCTGACTGCCCAGACCCTGAAGATCGTTGTTCTGGGTGTTGTGGCCTTCGGTATCTCCACCGCCGGCGGTCTGCTGGGCGGCAATGTGATGTGCATGGCCACCAAGGGTAAGGTAAACCCTCTGATCGGCTCCGCCGGTGTGTCCGCCGTTCCCATGGCCGCCCGTGTGGCCAACAAGGAAGGCCAGAAGGCCAATCCCTCCAACTTCCTGCTGATGCACGCCATGGGCCCCAACGTGGCCGGTGTCATCGGCTCCGCCATCGCCGCCGGCTTCCTGCTCAGCGTCTTTGGCTAAGCTTCTTCCACAAAAGCGCTTCCCAACCGGGAGGCGCTTTTCTTTCCTTGCGGAGGAGAAATACAAAACAGGGGAAAGGAGGAGTTGGGGCAATTGACAGTTAACAATTGATAATTGACAATGAAGGAATTCCCTTCGGGGATGAATTAATCGTATTGTGAAACCGGAAGTTTTCCGGGCTTTCCCGGACTTCCTGACCAATTCTTTGAATCATCCCGAAGGGATACCATAATTGTCAATTGTTCATTGTCAATTGTCCATTCACAAACGCTCCCATTGTCGAAACTTGTCGACAGATGTTTCTTGTAGATCATCCGGAATTACATAAAATAAGAGAGGGAATGCGCCAGGCATTCCCTCTCTTATTCTGTTTCCCGGTTTTTCCGCAGGCTGGCTTTCAGCGCCGTTACGGTATCGGAAAGGATCTTGATCTCCGCCGGGTCGCAGTCGCTTACCAGATCCGCCAGCCAGCTGTTCACAATGGGCCGGGCGGTTCGGAGCTCCTTGCAGAGGATTTCATCGGCAGAGCAGTCCAGCGCGTTCAAAAGCGCCACAAATACCTCAAAGCTGGGGACAGTGGTTCCGCTTTCAATGTGACTCATATGACTGGGTCCGATTCCAACGCATTCCGATAATTTTTCCTGGGTCATGCCCCGTTCTACCCGTTTTTGTTTGATACGCTGTCCAATCGCTGTGTAGTCAATCGCCATAATTACCACCTCTGTATTATTTATACAGATGTATTGTAAATACAGTTCATATTTGGTAGAATATGCTAATAGTACAAATGTGTTTTCAGAACAGATCTTTCGCGAAGAATCTGATCCTGTCGTTCTCCTGTTTTCTGTTCACAAATTCATTCAACAAAGGAAGTGTTTCCATGAAACGGATCCGGCAAGGCTGCTGTGATTTTTACCGCCGGTTGGTTCGGCTGCTGTTTGGTTTTGTCGCCCTGTGGCTGTTTGTCAGCTCGCTGGTCTTTACCAGTTACCTGCCCTACAACGAAATATCCTGGATCTGCTCCGATTACACGGTGCTCCTGTGCCTGCTGTTTGCCGTGCTCTGCCTGGCACTGCTGCAATACTGGAAAATCCCGTTTCTGCAAAAGGGGCAGCAGGGAAGGCCCCTGCGCATTGCCCGGTGGGGGATGATCCTGTGTGCCGGTGCCCTGGCCATCTGGTGGGTGGGCTTTGCCCGACTTCTGCCCCTGACCGATGCCAAATGGACCCGGGAATCTGCCCTTGGTCTGCTTCAGGGCTACTCCTATTGGTTTGAAAACGGCAGCTATATGAGCATTTACCCCCACCAGTCCGGTCTGGCACTTTACCAATACCTACTGCTGTCGGTGTTCGGCCAGGACAACGTGATCTGTTTTCAGTATATCAACTGCTTTGCCTACATGGTGATTCTGTGGGCCATGGGGGAATTTTCCTATCTATTCGGCCTGAAGGACCGGGGCTGTCTGGCGGTAACAATTCTTGGCATCCTGTTTTATCCATTGATGTTTTATGTAACCTTCGTCTACGGAACCCTCCAGGGCCTGGCTCTGTCCATGACGGGGCTTCTGCTGGCCATCCGGTTCTGTGAAAAGGGTGGCTGGCACCGGGCTGTTTTCAGCGCCCTGGCCCTCTCCCTGGCCGTGATGATCAAGGCCAATTATGAGATTTTTGTAGTGGGTGTTCTGCTGTATCTCGTCTACTCCGGCCTGATGAAACAAAACAAAGGGGTGCTTCTGCCGATTTTTCTGCTGCTTGTGGGTTTTTTGGCGGCAACCAGGCTTCCCATCAAAATCATGGAGCAGCTTTCCGGCTGCACCCTGAACAATGGCTATCCCACCTCCACCTGGCTGGTGATGGGCCTGACGGATGGCGTGGAATCCTCTCCCGGCTGGTGGAGCAGCTACGCCAATGACACCTATGCCCAATCCGGGCAAAACGCGGTAATTCAAAATCAGATTGCCCTGGAAGACCTGAAAGTCATTCTCAGTGGCTACCTCCACAACCCCCTCTCCTTTGTCCGGTTCCTGGTGCTGAAAAACGCCACCCAGTGGTGTGAGCCTCTGTTTCAGGGTCTGTGGCTGAACAATGTGATGATGCTGTGCAACGAAACCCCCATGCCCCAATGGGCTCAGGAGTTTCTCTCCACCTCCAATCAGTTTTATCTTGCCCAGGGTCTCAGCGTTTTGCAGAGCCTGATCTACGGTGGTCTGGTGCTGTGGGCCTGGGTGCCCAGTCCCGAAACCAGGAAGGACAGCGAGGATCTGCTGGCCGTGATCCTGCTGGGAGGCTTTGTATTTCACTGCTTCTGGGAGGCCAAGGGCCAATATACCATGCCCTACTATGTGCTGGTGTTCCCTCTGGCCAAGCTGGGCTATGCACGGCTGAGGCTGCATTCCGCGGATTCCATCCGGGAAAGCTGCAAGCCCCTTTCCGGCAAGCTTCGCTGGCTGATGCCCCTTTTTGCCCTGCTGGCGGCGCTCCTGATGGCCTTTGCCATGCGGGGGCCCCTGAAGGAAACCCTGGAGATGTACAAGAATATTATGTAACCTATTCTCCCACGCGGATGCGTATCCGCGTGGGATTTTCTCTTCCTTTTTCCGAAAAAAGTGGTATGATAGGGAATAGAAAAATACAAGAAGGAGCCTTTCCCATGAAACTGCTGATTATCAACCCCGGCTCTACCTCCACCAAGGTAAGCTATTTTGAAGACGAACGGAATATCTATACCGAGAGCATTTTTCACGATGCCCCGGAGCTTTTGAAATATCCCACCACCAACGACCAGATGCCCATGCGCAAGCAGGTGATTCTGGACTTCCTGAGCTCCCACGGCCTGACCCCCGGGGATATGGATGTGTTCGTGGGCCGGGGGGGCTGCGCCTATTCCCAGGCCAGCGGCGTGATGACCATTGACCGTCAGCTGGTTCTGGACACCGCCGCCGACAAGGGCGGCTCCGATCACCCCGCCAAGCTGGGGGTGATGCTGGCCTATGAGCTGGGCACCGCCTGCGGAAAGCCCATGTACACCGTGAACCCCACCAATGTGGATGAGCTCTGCGACTATGCCCGGCTCACCGGCATTGCCGGGCTCTACCGCCGGGCTCAGACCCATGTACTGAATCAGAAGGGCATTGCCGCCATCCATGCCAAAAGCCTGGGCAAGCGGTATGAGGAGCTGAACCTCATTGTCTGCCATGTGGACGGCGGCATCACCGTCACCGCCCACCAAAAGGGAAGGATGATCGACAGCACCGAGGGTGCCGGCGGCGACGGACCCTTCACCCCCACCCGGCTGGGCTCCATTCCCATCATGGAAGTGCTGCAGTATCTGGACGAAGGCCACACAACCGAACAAATGCGGGCCATGCTGTCCCGTTCTGGTGGCTTTGTCAGCCACTTCGGCACCTCTGACGCATCAAAGATCCACGCCCTGGTGGAAGCAGGGGACAAAAAGGCCCAAACCATCTGGAATGCCATGATCTATCAGCTGTGCAAATCCATCGGCGCCATGGCGGCAGTGCTGGAGGGAAGGGTGGATGGCATTCTCCTCACCGGTGGCCTGATGCGCTATGGGGATATTCTGGAGGGGGTGCGGCAGCGCTGCGGCTGGATTGCCCCCATTGCCGTCTATCCCGGCGAATGCGAGCAGGAGGCCATGGCAAACGCCGTGCTGGAAGTCCTCCGGGGAGAGAAAGCCCCCCATACCTACACCGGAAAGCCCGTTTTCCAGGGCTTTGATTGGGAAACGTAACGAAGCTGGTTTCAGGCAAGGAGGAATTCTATGCTCTTTTTTCCCGCCAAACCCATTTTGACCGCGGCGGCGGTGATTCCCGCCATTGTTCTGCTGGTTAAGATCTATAAGGCCGATAAGCTGGACAAGGAGCCTCTGGCTCTGCTCATCGCCCTGGTGTTCTGGGGCGCCGTGTCCACCACCCTGGCGGTGTTCACCGAGCGGCTGGGCACCGGCATTCTGGATGCCCTGTGGCCGGAGGACAGCCTTCTTTACCGGGTGCTCATGTACTTTGTAGTGGTGGGTCTTTCCGAGGAAGGGTTTAAGTATCTGCTCTTAAAACGGCACACCTGGTACACCCCCGCCTTTAACTGCCAGTTTGACGGCGTGGTCTACGCCACGGCTGTCAGCCTGGGCTTTGCCCTGTGGGAGAACATCGGCTACGTTGCCATGTACGGCATGGGCACCGCCCTGGTCCGGGCCGTCACCGCCGTGCCGGGCCACGCCTGCTTTGGCGTCTTCATGGGCGCTTTCTACGGCATGGCCAAACGGTATTCCAATTACGGCTATGAGGTCCAGTCCAAACGCTGCCGGCATTTGGCCGTGCTGCTTCCCACGGTGCTCCACGGCATCTACGATTTTATCGCCACCTCCGAAAGCAGGTTTTCCGAATGGGTATTTCTGCTTTTCGTGATAGTGCTGTTCTTTATCACCTCCCGGATGGTAAAGAATCTGTCCCGGGAAGACCGGTATATTCGGTGAAAACAGAAAAAACTCCCTTTGCGATTTTTTCGCAAAGGGAGTATCTATTATCTCTTACTTCACCGGATTGGAAGAGCGCAGGGTCACATCGTGGTAGCCGCCTTCCACAATGGAGACGGAGGACACCAGGGTCAGCTTGGCATCCCGCTGCAGGTCGGGGATGTTGGTGACGCCTACGTTGCACATGGTGGAGCGGACCTTGTAGAGGGAAGCTTCCACATTGTCGTGGAGGGGACCGGCGTAGGTAACATAGGAATCCACGCCCTCCTCAAAGCTCAGCTTCGCGGAGCCGCCCAGGTCATAGCGCTGCCAGTTCCGGGCACGGTTGGAGCCCTCGCCCCAGTATTCCTTCATATAAGCGCCGTTTACCATAATCTTGGGGGTGGGGCCTTCGTCGAACCGGGCGAAGTAACGGCCCAGCATCAGGAAATCCGCTCCCATGGCCAGGGCCAGGGTCATGTGGTAATCGTGGACAATACCGCCGTCGGAGCAGATAGGCACATACACGCCGGTCTCCTGGAAGTACTGATCTCTGGCCGCGGCAACCTCAATGAGGGCCGTTGCCTGACCACGGCCAATGCCCTTGGTTTCCCGGGTGATGCAGATGGAGCCGCCGCCGATGCCCACCTTGACGAAGTCCGCCCCGGCCTCGGCCAGGAACCGGAAGCCGTCCCGGTCCACCACGTTGCCGGCGCCGATCTTTACGGTGTCGCCGTAGGTCTTGCGGACCCAATCGATGGTCTTCTTCTGCCAGCAGGTGTAGCCCTCGGAGGAGTCGATGACCAGCACATCCACACCGGCCTCCAGCAGAGCGGGAATCCGCTTCTCGTAGTCACGGGTATTGATGCCCGCGCCCACCAGATAGCGCTTCTGGCTGTCCAGCAGCTCCAGAGGATTGGCCTTGTGGGAGGCGTAGTCCTTCCGGAATACGAAATACATCAGGTGGTCGTTGGCATCCACAATGGGCAGGCTGTTCAGCTTGTGGGCCCAGATGATGTCGTTGGCTTCCTTCAGGGTGGTTTCGGCGGGAGCGGTAATCAGCTTCTCCCGGGGGGTCATAAAGGTGGCTACCTTCTCGGACACATCCATCCGGCTGACCCGGTAGTCCCGGCTGGAGACGATGCCCAGGAGCTTGCCGCCCGACGTGCCGTCATCGGTGATTGCCACGGTGGAGAAGCCGTTCTTCTCCTTCAGGGCCAGAACGTCGGCCAGGGTATTGTCCGGGGTCAGATTGGATGCGGAGGTAACGAAGCCGGCTTTGTGGTGCTTCACCTTGGACACCATGGCCGCCTGGCTCTCAATGGACTGGGAGCCGTAAATAAAGCTGATGCCGCCTTCCTTGGCCAGGGCGATGGCCAGGGTATCGTTGGATACGGACTGCATCACGGCAGAGGTCAGAGGGATGTTCAGGCTGATGGGGCACTCCTCCTGTCCCTTCCGGTACTTGACCAGGGGGGTTCTCAGGGATACCTTGTCGGGGATGCAATCCTCGGACGTGTAGCCGGGAACCAGAAGATATTCGCTGAAGGTGTGGCTGGGTTCGGGATAATAGTAAGCCATTGGAATCGTTCCTCCTTGAGAATTCTTATGTATATCAGGGATTCAAAAGCCTGATGGGCTCTCAGAATGTCAAAAAAGTGATGTCATTCCGAACCAGTCCGCAGACTGGTGTGCGAATTTCCCGGTTGAATGGTACGATCTTTCGATACGAACCCAAAATAGTTTGGGGATTGCCACGGCAGTGTGCGCACTGCCTCGCAATGACAGATTTTTTTGACACACGCAAAGCCTTATAGGCTCTTTCTCCCGGGGTTTATGGAATCAAACGGTTTTTCCGTCGCCCTGGTCCAGGACGGGGACCACCTCCTGGCCCTCCTTGGAGAAGTGCCGGAAATTGCCCATCACCTGACTGACCTGGCTCATGATGGCAAAGGTGTGGGGGTAGTGCCCCACGATGCCGGAAAGGGCAGCCACCTGGGTATTGTTGACCACGCACATGACAATGCTTACCTCCCGCCCGTTGTACATACCCTTGGCCGGGAACACCGTCGTGGTGTGGTGAAGCTTTTCGATGATCTCCTTGCTGAGTTCCTCCGGAGAATTGGTTACGATTTCAAACCGGACCGCGCTGCGGCCGTTTTTCAGAAACCGCTCCGCCATATTGGAGGAGGCGAAGCTGTAGAGAATGCACAGCAGTACCGGCTCCATCTTGTAATCATAGACAAAGTAGCTGGCAATGGCCACCATGGCGTTCATAACAAAGCTCAGACCAAATACACTCTGTTCCGGATGTTTGCTGTGAATGATGGCTGCCACAAAATCCGTACCGCCGGTGTAGGCGCTGGCCTTGATCAGAATGGAATAGAGAAAGCCCATGATGATACCGGCTGTCAGGGGTCCCAGAATCCGGCTGGTGCCGTTTTCCGTGGCGTAGGCAAAGGCGGAAAGATCCACCCTGTCCAGCACCAGAAGGCTCACGGAGAAGACAACCACATACACCATGCTTCTCACCGCCAGGGGCTTGCTGACCTTGAAGAATACCAGAACCGCCAGGGGGATGTTGACCACCAGGCTGAGATAGCCCACGCTGATACCGCTGATGTACTGGATCATGGTGCAGATGCCGTTGATCCCCGAAGGGGCGAACTGGTTGGGAAACACGAAAAGCTCATAATTGAGAGCCGCCAGCATCGCCGCGAAAGCAATGACAAAATAGGTCCAAATAAGCTTGATATTTCGCATTTTTCTTCCTTTTCACAATATTAAATTGATATTTTTTCCGAGAAGAAGGATTCTTCTTGATTAATTACTATAGCATACCCAAAAACAGGGGTCAAGCCTTTTTGCGGAAAGATCCGTATAACTTTCCCCGGAAAAAAGCTTTCTTTTTGTATATTGTATCCATGGGGAGGACAGCTGAAGGATTTTCTGTTCCGGTCCCTGATTTTCCCGGAAAAACCGAATTTCCCCCGGGGCGGATTTTTGCCCCTTTCCCGGAAAAAAATCGGATAAAAACCGGTTGTTTTTCCCTGGAAAACCTGTGCATAACTTTGGGGAATAAAACTTGTAATTCAGGCGGAAATGTGCTATAATCCAGGATGAAATATTGTGCCCAAAAAAGCCTTTTCGGCCTGTTCCGGGCAATGGAAAAACAGACAGAGAGGAGTCCAATATGTATTCATCCGCCTACGTTTGGGCCAAGATTCTGAATCATATGGAGGAACGGCTGGGTGCCGTTACCGTGTCCGCCTGGTTCGATGACGCAGAGATTGTGGAGCTCAATGAAAACAACCTGATTCTCTATTCTCCCTCGGACTTCCGCCGGGAAATCATCAGCCGCCGGTGCACCGAATATATTCAGGACGCCCTGAAGGAAATTTTTCATTCCGATGCCAAATTGCTGGTTTTCGGTGATGAAGAACGGGAAAACTATCTGAATAAGGGCAAAGCCGCGTCCACCAGCATGGACTTTAACCCCCAGTTCACCTTTGACAATTTTGTGGTGGGACCTTCCAACCGGTTCGCCCACAGCGCGGCCATCGCCGTGTCCAAAACCCCGGGACAGGTGTATAATCCCCTGTTCATCTACGGCCCTGCCGGTGTGGGCAAGACCCATCTGCTCTACGCCATTGCCAACGGCATCCGCAAGCAGAATCCCAATGCCAACATCGTCTACATTAAGGGCGACGAGTTTACCAATGAGCTGATTGCCGCCATTGCAAACGGCAAAAATATCGAATTCAGGAGCAAATACCGGGAAAGCGACCTGTTCCTCATAGATGATATTCAGTTTATCGCCGGTAAGGAATCTACCCAGGAGGAATTCTTCCATACCTTCAACAAGCTCTACGAGGAGCACAAGCAGATCGTCATGACCTCCGACCGGAAGCCCAGCGATATGCTGACCCTGGAGGACCGGCTGCGGACCCGTTTTGAATGGGGCCTTCTTGCCGACATCCAGCCCCCGGATTACGAAACCAGAATGGCCATTCTCAAAAACAAGGCAAAGAGCCTGGGGCTCACCCTTTCCGACGATGTGCTCAACTACATTGCCGTCAACGTGACCAACAATGTCCGGCAGCTGGAGGGCACCGTCAAAAAGATCCTTGCCTACCGGGACCTCAACAATATGCCCCTGGATCTGCCCAACGTGAGCCGGGCCATTGACGATATGTTCAAGTCCGAAGGAAACGCCCTGCCCACCCCCAGTCTGATCATCAGCCAGGTCTGCAAGTTCTACTCCGTGGACGAAACCGTGCTCCGGGGCACTCTGAAAAACAAGGGCGTGGCCGAGGCCCGGCAGACTGCCATGTATCTGATCCGGAAGCTCACCAACCTCTCTCTTCCCGACATCGGCCGGGAATTCGCCAAGGATCACTCCACAGTGCTCTACGCCATCCGGAAGGTGGAGGTGGCCCTGAAAAACGGGGACAAGACCGTGCAGGAAAACATCCAGACCATCACCGCCAACATCAACGCCTGTCTTTAAAATGCGTTGCGGTTCTCTGGGAGGTCCCGTCACCGCCTGCCAGAAGGGAAAAAGAATCCCTTTTTGCATCCTAAAATTTATCCACAGGGGCTGTGAAATGTGAAAAGATAACCTGTGGAGAAATTATGGGGAAAATTTGGCTTTTTGGAGGCTGTGGAAAGAAGAAAAGCTTTCCACACAAGGTTGTGGAAAAAAAGAAGGGATTCACCTAGAGAAAATCGGGGTTATCCACATAAATTTCCCCTACTGCGACTGTTACTACCAAAAATATATCTGGATATATATATCTATATCTTATTCAAGAGAAAGGAAGTTTTTCCATGCGCTTTACCTGTGAAAAAAACGCACTGCTGCAGGGACTCAACGTAGCCTCCCGAACGGTGGCTGTAAAGAGCAGCCTGAGTCTCATTGAAGGCATTCTCTGCAAGGCTGGTCACGGCATTTCTCTCACCGGCTACAATATGGAAACCGGCATTACCTGCGATATTGACGCCGATGTGGTGGAGCCCGGCTCCTGCATTCTGCCTTCCAAGCTCTTTGGCGACATTATCCGGCGGCTGCCGGAGGGTCCCGTCACCGTGGTGGTGGACGAAACCCAATATAAGGTATCCATCCGGGCGGGCTTTGCCTCCTTTACCATTTCCGCCGAAAGCGCCGAGGATTATCCGGAGCTGCCCGACGTGAATGACGGACGGCCCATTCTGATTCCCCAGAACAAGCTGAAGGAGCTGATTTCCGGCACCATCTTTGCCGTGGCCGACAATCAGGCCCGGCCCATCCACAACGGCGTGAAGTTTGAGGTTTCCGATTCCGCCGTAACCGCCGTGGCTGTGGACGGCTTCCGTCTGGCAAGACGGACCTACCATCCGGGCGAGGGCCTGGGCAGAGAGATGAACTTTGTGGTTCCCTCCCAGGGGCTGAAGGAGCTGGAAAAAATTCTGACGGATACGGAGGAAAACGCTTCCTTCCTGCTGGGCAGCAAGCACATCCTCTTCCAGGTAGGGTCTGCCACCCTGGTCTGCCGGCTGCTGGAGGGTGATTTCCTGGATTGGCGCCGGGTGGTGCCCAGCGGCAGCCCCATCAGGCTGGTTGCCAATGTGGGGGATCTGGCTTCCAGCGTGGAGCGTGTGGGTCTGATTGTTTCCGAAAAGAACAAGAGCCCTGTGCGCTGTGTGTTCTCCAACCAGGAGGTTCTGATGCGCACCAGCAATACCATCGGCGCGGCGGAGGACAAATGCGCCTATGCCGGTGACGGCAAGGAGACGGAAATCGGCTTTAATGTCCGTTATCTCATCGACGCCCTGCGGGCTGTGCCCAGCGAGGAGGTCACCCTGGAGCTGACCAACGGTTTGAGCCCCATTGTGCTGACGCCGGTGGATGACAAGCATGATTTTGCCTATATGGTTCTGCCTGTCAGAATCAAGAACGGCTGATGGGAGAATTTTAATGAAGGTTACTGTCAAAAAAAAGAATGCCGCCGCGCAGCTGACCATTGAGACGGAATACATCAAGCTGGAAGCGGCCCTGAAATACGCCAGTCTGGTTGCCACCGGCGGTGAGGCCAAAGGGGTAATCCTGGATGGGCTGGTCACCGTCAACGGGGAGGTTTGCACCATGCGGGGCAAAAAGCTCCATGAGGGAGATACCTTCTGTTTCCAGGGCCAGAGCTTCATCATTCACAGCAATGCATCTGATTGAGCTGGAACTGCGGGGCTTTCGGAATTACCGGCAGGAAGTGTTCCGGTTTGACCAGGGGGTGAATCTGATCGTGGGCAGCAATGCCCAGGGAAAGACCAACCTTTTGGAATCAATCGGCTTTTTGGGCAGCGGAAAAAGCTTTCGCACCCAGAAAAATGGGGAAATGGTCCGCTTTGACGAGGATTTTGGCGAGATTACCGGCCAGATTTATTCTCAGGGAAGAGAGCAGAATATCCGCTGGCTGCTGTTTCCGGGAAGACCCAGGCAGCTTTGGCGCAACGGCGTCAAAAAGAAAAGCGCCGCAGACTTAACCGGCCTTCTGCCTTCGGTGCTCTTCTGCCCGGAGGATCTGATGATTCTAAAAAGCGGCGCCTCCGCCAGACGAAGACTGGGGGACACGGTGCTGTGCGCCCTGCGGCCCAATTATGAGGCGGCGCTCACGGAATACAACCGGATTCTGGAGCAAAAAAGCCGGATTCTGAAGGACAGCCATGAAGACATCCGCCTGCTTTCCATACTGCCCGACTACAATGAACGGCTCTGCCAGGTGGGGGCGCTGCTGATTTCCTACCGGGCCCGGTTCTATCAATCCCTGGGAGCGGAGGCCGCCCGCTTTCACGGTCAGTTTTCCGGAGGCACCGAGGAATTTCACCTGGAATACAAAACCGTTTCCACGGTGGAAGACCCCTTCGCGCCCACGGAGGTGTTGCGGGAGCGGCTCCGGGCCCATTTGGAAAGCCATGCCCGGGCAGAGCTCCAATCCGGCCAGTGCCTGACGGGGCCCCATAAGGATGACTTTACCATCACCCTCAGCGGCGTGGATCTGAAAGCCTTCGGCTCTCAGGGCCAGACCCGGACCGCGGCCATCAGCCTGAAGCTGGCCCAGCGGGAGCTGATGAAGCGGGAATTTGGGGAAGAGCCGGTGCTGCTGCTGGACGATGTGCTCTCCGAGCTGGACGAAAAACGGCAGGATTTTGTGCTGAACCAGATCAAAAGCGGCCAGGTATTCATCACCTGCTGCGAGCCCGGAAGGTTTACCAAATTGGGCAAGACCATGGAGATTTCCAATGGACAGCTGGTGGAAGGGTAGCGGGCAGGGCCCGCGGCCAGTGCGTTACGGACGTTGGGCACAAGGTACAGCCGCCGCCGGGCCCCTCGAGCAGGCAGGGCCTGCACCCAATGCGTTACGAACGTGGTACATCCCATTACATCCATTGGGCCCCTCGATCAGTGACGCTTCTGCAAATTGGGAGTTGGGGGGCGCAAATCGCTTCCCCCGGGGGAAGGTATCACCCCGGTAAATCCCGATTTATTCATTTGCTTATCAAAGCCGATCGTCACAAATCCAATTCATCCCGAAGGGATACCACAATTGACAATTGTCCATTGTCAATTAAAAACGCATATCCGCTGGTTTTTCAAAGGCATCCCAAACCTTTGGATTTCTTTGAAAAACCGGCGCAAGATCAATCATATAGGAGGACAACGATGTCTGACGAGACAAAAGTAACACAGGAATACGGCGCGGAGCAGATTCAGGTGCTGGAAGGACTGGAAGCGGTCCGCAAGCGCCCGGGTATGTATATTGGCTCCACGTCTTCTTCCGGTCTTCATCATCTGGTCTACGAAATCGTAGACAACGCCATTGATGAAGCCCTGGCAGGCTACTGCAAGCACATCACCGTAACCATCAATCCCGGGGACTCCATCACCGTCACCGATGACGGCCGGGGCATCCCCGTGGACATTCAGCCTCAGACCGGCCGGCCCGCTCTGGAGGTGGTTTATACGGTGCTCCATGCCGGCGGCAAGTTCGGCGGCGGCGGCTATAAGGTATCCGGTGGTTTGCACGGTGTGGGCGCGTCTGTTGTCAACGCCCTGTCGGAATGGCTGCGGGTCCGGGTCCACAAGAACGGACAAATCTATGAAATGAAGTTCGCCCGGGGCCACATCACCCAGGAAATGACCATCGTGGGCAAGACCGACCATACCGGCACCGAGGTCACCTTCCAGCCCGACCCGGAGATGTTCGATTCCCTGGTCTATGACTACGAAATTCTCCACGAGCGGATGCGGGAGGAGGCCTTCCTGAACGCGGGGCTGTCCATCACCATCACCGATGACCGCGCCGAAGAAAAGAAGACCGACACCATGTGCTTTGAGGGCGGCATCCGGGAGTTTGCCCGGTGGGCCAACCGGAACAAGACCCCCCTCTGCGACGATGTGATCTACATGGCGGGCTCCAAGGGAGACGCCAGCGCGGAAATCGCCGTGCAGTACAACGACGGCTACAACGAACTGATGCTGTCCTTTGCCAACGATGTCCGCACCCCGGAGGGCGGTATGCATGAAACCGGCTTTAAGACCGCTCTCACCAGAGTCCTCAATGCCTACGGCGTGAAAAACGGCATCATCAAGGGGGACGACAAGGTTTCCGGCGAAGACTGCCGGGAGGGCATCACCGCCATCATTTCCGTGAAGCTGACGGATGCCCAGTTTGAGGGCCAGACCAAGGCAAAGCTGGGCAATGCCTATATCCGTACCCTGGTGGACCAGGTGGTAAACGACCAGCTGACCACCTTCTTTGAGGAGCATCCCCAGATCGCCAAGGCCATTCTGGAAAAGGCCATGATGGCAAATAGAGCCCGGGAGGCCGCACGGAAGGCCAGAGAATCCATCCGCCGGAAGACCGGACTGGAATCCGGACAGATGCCGGACAAGCTCCAGGACTGCAACGAGCGGGACCCCAGCCTCTGCGAAATCTACATCGTGGAGGGTGACTCCGCCGCAGGCTCTGCCATTCAGGGCAGAGACTCCCGGTTCCAGGCAATTCTCGCCATGTGGGGCAAAATGCTGAACGTGGAAAAGGCCCGGGCCGACAAGATTTACGGCAATGACAAGCTCTATCCCCTGATTGTGGCTCTGGGCGCGGGCATCGGCGAGGAGTTCGACATCGAGAAGCTGCGCTATCACAAGGTCATCATCATGGCCGATGCGGACGTGGACGGCGCCCATATCCGAACCCTGCTGCTGACCTTCTTCTTCCGCTATATGCGGCCCATGATTGAAAACGGCTATGTCTACTCCGCCGTGCCGCCCCTGTACAAGCTGACAAGGGGTAAGACCACCCGGGTTGCCTATTCCGATGAGCAGCGGGACCGGGTTTCCGCCGAAATGCGCTCTGACAACCCCAACGCCAAGGTGGACATTGCCCGGTACAAGGGCCTTGGTGAAATGGATCCCCACGAGCTGTGGGAGACCACCATGGATCCCGAGAAGCGCAGTCTGCGCCGGATCACCCTGGACGATGCCGCCCGGGCCGACGAGGTATTTACCGTGCTCATGGGCGAGCAGGTAGAGCCCCGGAAGGACTGGATCGAGCGCAACGCCCGGTACGCCGTGAATATTGACATTTAAGGAGGTGACGCATTTTGGCACATAATCGTTCTTATAAACCCGAAGACATCGCCTTTCCTGACCAGGTAATCACCGAATCCCACCTGGTGGAGGAAATGGAGCGGTCCTATATTGAGTACGCCATGAGCGTCATCGTTGGCCGTGCCCTGCCGGATGTGCGGGACGGTCTGAAACCCGTTCACCGCCGGATTCTGTATACCATGTACGAAAGCGGCCTGACCTCCGACAAGCCCTTTAAGAAGAGCGCCACCTGCGTGGGTGACGTGCTGGGTAAGTACCACCCCCATGGCGACGCCTCCGTTTACGATGCCATGGTGCGCCTGGCCCAGGATTTTTCCATGCGCTATCTGCTGGTGGACGGCCACGGCAACTTTGGCTCCGTGGACGGGGATCCCCCCGCGGCCTACCGTTATACCGAGGCTAGGCTTTCCAAAATTTCCAATGAAATGCTCCGGGACATCGATAAGGATACGGTGAACTGGGATCCCAACTTCGATGAAAGCCGGAAGGAGCCCAGAGTGCTCCCCAGCCGGTTCCCCAATCTGCTGGTCAACGGCTCCTCCGGCATCGCCGTGGGTATGGCCACCAACATCCCGCCCCACAACCTGACGGAGGTCATCAATGCCTGCGTTGCCGTGCTGGATGACCCGGAGGTAAGCCTGGTAAACCTGATGGACTGCATCACGGGGCCTGATTTTCCCACCGGCGGCATCATCATGGGCCGCAGCGGTATCCGGGCGGCCTACGCCACCGGCCGGGGCAAGGTAGTGGTGCGGGCCAAAACCGAATTTGAAGAGTTCGGCAAGGACCGGACCCGGATCATTGTCACCGAGCTGCCCTATCAGGTGAACAAGCGGCAGCTCATCAAAACCATTGCCGACCAGGTGAAGGACAAGCGGCTGGAGGGCATCTCCGACCTGCGGGACGAAACCGACCGGAACGGCATGCGGATGGTCATTGAGCTGAAAAAAGACGCCAATCCCCAGGTGGTGCTGAATAACCTCTTTAAGCAGACCGCCCTGCAAAGCAACTTCTCCATCATCATGCTGGCTCTGGTGGACGATCAGAAGCAGCCCAGAATTCTTTCCCTGCGGCAAATTCTGGACGAATACCTGAAGTATCAGGAAGAGGTGCTGACCCGCCGGACCCAGTACGATCTGCGCAAGGCTCAGGAGCGTGCCCACCTGTTGGAAGGCCTGCTCATTGCCCAGGACAACATTGACGAGGTCATCCGCATCATCCGTTCCTCCTATGACAATGCCAAGCAGAACCTGATGGAAAGGTTTTCTTTGGATGATGTCCAGGCCCAGGCCATCTGCGACATGCGGCTCATTGCCCTGCAGGGTCTGAACCGGGAAAAGCTGGAAGCGGAATACAAGGAGCTGGAAGAAAAAATCGCCTACTACCAGGAGCTTCTGGCCGACGAAAGCAAGCTCCGGGCCGTTCTGCGGGAAGAGCTGATTGCCATCCGGGACAAGTTCGGCGACGAGCGGAAAACCGTCATTCAGGACATCGAGGACGAAATTGACATTGAGGATCTGATTGAGGAAGAGACCTGCGCCTTTACCCTCTCCAATCAGGGCTATATCAAGCGGATGCCCGTGGACACCTACCGGACCCAGAGCCGGGGCGGCCGGGGCGTGAATGCCCAGAATCTGAAGGAAGAGGATTATGTAAAGTCCCTGAACATTGCCTCCACCCACGATCACATTCTGTTCTTCACCGATTCCGGCAGGGTTCACCACCGGAAGGGCTACCAGATTCCCGAGGCCGGACGGACGGCAAGAGGCACCGCCATTGTCAATGTGCTGCCTCTGGAACCGGGGGAGACCGTCACAGCCATGGTGGTGACCAGAGAATTCAATGATGACGAATATCTGCTGATGGCTACCCGGAAGGGTGTGGTGAAGCGGCTGCCCTTTGTTGCCCTGAAGACCAACCGGAAGGGCGGCATCCGGGCGCTGACCCTGGAGGAGGACGATCATCTCATCAACGTCCTCCGCACCAACGGCAGCGACAACATCATTCTGGCCACCGCCCAGGGCATGGCCATCTGCTTCAACGAAACCGATGTTCGCTGCATGGGCAGAGATGCCGGCGGCGTTCGGGGCATCAGCCTGAATGAAGGGGACTATGTGGTGGGCGCCGAAAGGTACGAAGAGGGGAAGACCCTGCTCACCGTCACCGAAAACGGCTACGGCAAGCGCACCAACCTGCCCGAATACCTGCGCACTGGTCCCGACGGAGAAAAGATTCCCCAGAGCCGGGGCGGCAAGGGCCTGAAGAACTACAACATCACCCCGAAGACCGGTAATATTGCCGGCTGCCGGGTGGTGGGCGACAACGACGATGTGATGCTGATTGAAAACGGCGGCGTCATCATCCGGATTCCCGCTTCCTCCATCAATGTCTACAAGCGGGATGTGCAGGGCGTCATCGTCATGCGCATCGACGAGGGCAACAAGGTGGTCTCCATCGAACGGGTGGAGCAGGAAGAAGCCGGGGAAACCCAGGAGAATCCGGAATGAAAACCGTAACCCTCTATACGGACGGGGCTTGCTCCGGCAACCCCGGCCCCGGGGGTTGGGGGGCCATTCTCAGCTACCAGGGCATCGAAAAGGAGCTGTCCGGGGGAGAAAAACAGACCACCAACAACCGGATGGAGCTGACGGCGGTGATTGAAGGGCTGAAAGCTCTGAAAGAGCCCTGCATTGTGGAGCTGTACTCCGACTCCAAGTATGTGATCGATGCCCTCCAAAAGGGATGGGCCTGGGGCTGGAAGAAAAAGGGCTGGATTAAAAGCGACAAAAAACCGGCCCTGAACCCGGACCTCTGGGAAGAGCTCCTTGCCTTAACCCAGCGGCATGAGGTTCACTACCACTGGGTAAAGGGCCACGCCGAGAATCCCAAAAACAACCGCTGCGATGAGCTGGCGGTGGAGGAATGGAAAAAGCTGAAATCGACTTGACCATGGAAAATTCGTGTACCATGATTGGTCGTTTGTTTGATAAATTGGGATTAATCGAATTGACAATTGACAATGGACAATTGACAATGAAGGAATCCCATGCGGGGATGATTCAATCATTTTTTAAGAAATTTATGAAATAGATTAAAAACGTCCAGGTTCATTTCCTTGGGAACGGGATGTTTTTCCCGTAGGGGAAGGCCTCCTGGACTTCCCGGGTACAGCTTTCCGAATTCGCCTGACGTTCCCAAAAAAGGAAACACATTACTGCCGGGCGGTCGAGGACGCCCGCCCCTACGGAAGGCGGTTGGATTTTCACGGCAAACGTCCCTTTGTGCATTTTTCAAATAGGATCATTTGGAGATTCAAATTCATCCCGAAGGGATACCACAATTGTCAACTGTCCATTGTCAATTGTCAATTCGGCAAATCCCAATTTTTCGCTCAGCCTACCGGTCGAGGGGCCCAATGGCGGCAGTACGTTATGCCCACGTTCGTGACGAATTGTCTCCAGGCACAGCCTGGTCGAGGGGCCCGGCGGCAGCTGTATCTTGTGCCCAACACCCGTAACGCATTGTCCGGCGGCACTGCCGCCTTTAGGAGGTATCCCATGTATCTATCCATCGGCAATGATATGGCTGTCCGGGACAGCAGCATCCTGGGCATTTTTGACCTGGACAATACCACCACCTCCAAGCGCACCCGGGATTTTCTGGACAACGCCGAGGCCCAGGGCCAGGTGGTGCCCTGTGATGATCTGCCCAAGTCCTTTGTGCTGACGGCGGAGTACGGCATGACCCAGGTGCACCTGACCGCCCTCAATGTCTACACCCTGGAAAAGAGACTGGGAAAATAGGATTACCCCGCCTTTTGGCGGGGATTTCTGCTTTTTGTTTCGTTTGTGTTTCGTTTTCGGGGGTATACTAATGGTATCTTTCACAGAGATTGTAAGCCATAGGATACTATCGCAAACGAAGCCCTCCCCTGGGAGAGGGTGCCCCCGAAGGGGGCGGGTGTGGGGCGGTATCCGGTTGAGCATTTGAGCACTTAGGGCGCAAAGCGCCCTTGGCACTCCCTCTGGGAGAGCTGGCACGGCATCTGCCGTGACTGAGAGGAGATCCCGGGCGCGGACTCCTCTCCGCCCCAGTGCGCGCTACTTCTGCACCGCTTCTTTTGGGAGAGGCAAGGGCGTTATCTTAGTTTCCAGCTGCTACCGCCCCACATCCGTCTCGCCCTTACGGGCGAGCCACCTTCTCCCAGGAGAAGGCTTTGCGTTTCTTAATGAACTATATCCCCCTTTTGCTGACTACAACACAAATTCAAATATAGAAAGGATGTTCTTTATGTGTACTGCCGCCACCTACAAAACCAAGGATTTCTACATGGGCAGAACCCTGGACTATGAGCGCTCCTACGGGGACAATATTCTCGTCACTCCCCGGAACTATCCCATTCGCTTCAAGTGCAGGGAACCCCTGACCCACCACTACGCCATGATCGGCATGGGGGCCATGATGGAAAATACCCCCCTTTACTACGAGGCCTTCAATGAAAAGGGCCTGGGTATGTGCGGCCTGAACTTTGTGGGCAACTGCGCTTTCTTCCCGGAAGCGGAAGGGAAGGACAACATTGCCCAGTATGAGCTGATTCCCTGGCTTCTGGGAACCTGCGAAAATGTATCCCAGGCAAGAGAGAAGCTGCAAAACCTCAATCTGGTGGGCATTCCCTTCCTGCCCAGCCTGCCCATTGCCCAGCTCCACTGGATTGTGGCCGATGCCAACGACTGCATCACCCTGGAAATCACAGCGGATGGGCTCCACATCTATGACAATCCCGTTGGGGTGCTCACCAACAATCCGCCTTTTCCCTATCAGATGTTCAACCTGAATAACTACCGGCATCTGTCCATTGACAATCCGGAGAACACCTTCGGCACCGACCTGAACGCCTACAGCCGGGGTATGGGCGGCATGGGGCTGCCCGGCGACCTCAGCAGTCAGTCCCGGTTTGTGAAGGTGGCCTTTACCAAGCTGAATTCCCTGTCCGGGGAGGACGAGATGTCCTCCGTCAGCCAGTTCTTCCACATTCTCGGCAGCGTGGACCAGCAGCGGGGCCTGTGCAAGCTGGGGGAAGGGGAGTTTGAAATCACCCTGTATACCTGCTGCTGCAATGTGACCAGGGGAATTTACTATTATACCACCTACGATAACCACCAGATCACCGCCGTGGACATGCACCACGAGAATCTGGACGGGTGCGAGCTGATCGCCTACCATCCTATTACGGAGCAGCAGATCAGGATGCAGAACTAAAGGGGATATAGTTCATTAAGAAACGCAAAGCCTTCTCCTGGGAGAAGGTGGCTCGCCCGTAAGGGCGAGACGGATGTGGGGCGGTAGCAGCTGGAAACTCAGATAACGCCCTTGCCTCTCCCAAAAGAAGCGGTGCAGAAGTAGCGCGCACTGGGGCGGAGAGGGGGCCGCACCCGGGATCTCCTCTCAGTCACGGCAGATGCCGTGCCAGCTCTCCCAGAGGGAGAGCCAAGGGCGCTTTGCGCCCAAAGTGCTCAAATGCTCAACCGGATACCGTCCCACACCCGCCCCCTTCGGGGGCACCCTCTCCCAGGAGAGGGCTTCGTTCGCGAAAGGTTCCTTATGCAAATCATCTTACCGCTGACCAAAAAAGATGGCTGCCAGACTGGCAGCCATCTTTTCGTTGTTTCACATGAAATATTTTTGTTTAGTTTTTCCCCATGAGAATCTGTCCCAGCTTGGAATCCTTGTCCAGGATTACGGTCTTTTCATCGCCGGTGAGGCTTTCCTTCAGGGCGTCCAGCGCCCGGGTGAACTCGTAGAACTCCTGCTGATCCTTGGTCTGGTAGGCTTCCGCCAGCATCCGCATGTATTCGCCTTCGCCCTCGGCTTCCAGCTTGGCCGCTTCCGCTTTGGCGTTGGATACCAGAATGTTTACCTGCTTATCCACATCGTTGCGGATGATGGAGGCTTCGTAATTGCCGTCGGCGGTGTACTTTTCGGCAATCTGGTTCCGTTCGGAAATCATCCGGTTGTACACGGCGTTCAGGTTGGATTCCGGCAGGTCAAATTGCTTGATTTTCACATCCTCCACCCGGATGCCGTAGGTCCGGGCCAGATTGTCCACATCGGTGGCAATGGAATTGTAGATGTCATTCCGCTTGGCGCCGTCCTCCATGTTTACAATGTCCGCCTGGGCCAGGGTGCCCATGACGGTTTTCAGCTCATTGTAGGTCAGGGCGTCCAGACGCTGCTCGGCGTTGCCGGTGGTGCCCAGCCGCTGATAGAAGAGCTTGGGGTCATCGATGGACCAGAGAATGTAGCAGTCCACAGTCATGTTCTGCTTGTCGGAGGTCAGCACCTCGGAAGGGGGGATGTCGTAGAGCTGGGTGGCCTTTGTGAAATATTTCACGCTGTCCACAAAGGGCACCTTGAAGTGAAGACCCGCTTCCCCCGTGGTGGAGATGATTTTGGAAAACCGGACGGTGCAGGCGTATTCATCCTCCCGTACGGTGAAGAAGCTGTTTGAAATGACCAGTACGGCCAGCAAAACCAGTACAATCAAAAAGATATTTCGTTTTTTCATTTTGCGGTTCCTCCTTCGGAAACCAGGTCTTCCAGGGGCAGCAGCATCTGCACATCACTGCCGCTGCTTGTATTGATATAGAGCTTTACCCCCGGCATGATCTGGGAGATGGCCTCATAGTACATCCGGGACTTGGTGACCTGGGGGTTGAGGGCGTATTCCTGATACATGGCGTTGAACATGGCGACCTGCTCGGTGGCCTCGTTGATGCGCTTTTCCTTCAGATACTGGGCGTTCTGGATCAGCTTATCCGCCTTGGCCTGGGCCTGGGGCAGCTGGGCATTTTTGTAGGCCTTCGCGTCGTTGATCACGGTTTCGGCCTGCTGCTTGGCGGTTTCCACATTCTTAAAGGCCTCGATGACCTCCTGCGTGGGGGGTTCGGCGTCCTGAATCTTTACATCCACCAGGGAAAGGCCAATGTCATATTGACTCAGAATGTCGGTTACCAGAGTGCGGACCTGCATCTGGATATTCTCCTTGCCGTCCGTCAGCACCGAATCCACAGTGGAGGAACCCACCACGTTGCGCACCTGGCTCTGAACCAGATTCCGCAGAATGTTCTCCGGATCGTTGGAGGAGTAGAGGTACTGCACCGGGTCGGAAATCTTGTACTCCACGAAGAAATCCACGTTGACGATGTTGTAGTCGCCGGTGATCATGGCGCTTTCCCGGTCGTCCACGGTGTAGCCGCTGCCAACGGGGTTGTAGCCCAGGGTGATTTTCTGATAAACGTTTACATCCACCTTTTCCACCTGCTGGATGCCAAAGGGCAGCTTCAGATGGACACCGGCATCGGTAATGTCCGTGACCTTGCCGAAGGTTGTGACCACCGCCTGCTGCTTATCGTCCACAGTGTAGTAGCAGGTAAGGCCAAAGACAATGACAATTGCAAACAGGACAGTGAGCAGGGCAGTGCGCTTGATTTTTTTCAGGTCCGGCTGTTTTTTTGGCTTGGGCGCGGACCAGCGGTAGGTGCCGTTTTCTTCCATTTAATGTTCCATCCTTTCCATTTCGTCCGTCAATGCGGCGGCCTGGGCCCGGAGTTCTCCGCTGACCCAAGCCAGCAGCATGGCTTTCAGGGCTTTTTGAATGCGTTCATTGGCGCCGGGCATCCGTTCCGGCAGATTTTCCAGAGACTGGGCAATGGCGGTTTCCAGATCGAAGCGCTGATTTTTCACGGAAGCGGCCAGCTTTACGAAGATGCCATACAGGGCATTGTCGTCAATCAGATCGTCGCTTTCCTCATCCAGCCTGCCGTTGACATAACTTAGCAGAGTACAGATGGTTTCCAGTGGAAAACAGCCCCGCAGCAGGTTGATGTTCAGAATTCGGCAGAGCTGGTTGAGGCTGTACTTTTTGTTGACGGGAGGGGAGAGGTAACCCCGCCGGACCCAGTTCTGGATGATGTAGGGCTCCAGCCCGGTGACGGCACAAACCTGCCCCAGCTGCAGATCGCCTGCCAGAAACATGGCGGCGAAGGTTTCGGAAGTCTTGTCTGCCTGGGATGTATCGGATTGTAAAACGGTGCCGGGTAAGATCCACTGCATGAGAATCACCCCTTTCTTTGTGATAACAAGACTATAACATATAATCACGTGATTGTCAATAGTAATTTTATGACAGTATGTGTGAATTTTTCTGATGGGGAAAAGAGAAATAATCTCAATTGACAATTGACAATGAACAATTGACAATTATTGTATCCCTTCGGGATGATTTAAAAAGAATTGGTTAAGAAGTCTGGTAACTACACAGAAAACTTCCTTTTTCACAATTATTTATTATTTATCCCCGAAGGGGATTCCCCAACTGTCAATTATCAATTGTCAATTGTCAATTAGCAAAAGGAACTTTTGCTGATCAAACCCATGATTTT
Source organism: Oscillospiraceae bacterium (assembly GCA_017622995.1). Classification (GTDB taxonomy): domain Bacteria; phylum Bacillota; class Clostridia; order Oscillospirales; family Oscillospiraceae; genus Faecousia. The sequence goes on along the minus strand of JAGAQA010000017.1, from coordinate 34,179 downwards.
CTTCCAACACTTTTTTTCTTCCCCCTCTTTACGAATGGAACAATCTGTTGTAGAATAGGTGCAACGTTCTTTTTTGGGGGTGAAGTGCTTGAATTGCCTGAAATGCGGGGTCCAGGTGGAAGAAGGACAGTCATTTTGTCCGGACTGTCTCCGGGAAATGGAGAAACAGCCCGTTCCCTTTGATACGGTTCTGGTGCTTCCCCGCAGAGGGGAGTCCTCCTCCCGCAGATCCACCGGGAAAAAGCGTGGACTCTCCACGGAAGAGAAGCTGGCGCAAACCAGGCAGCAGCTGCGCAAATACCGAATTCTTACAATCGTGCTTTCCGTGCTGTTGCTGCTTTTGTCTTCTGCCTGTGTCTATCTGATGCTGAGACGGCAGAAGCCTGCTTTGGGCCAGAATTATTCCACGGTTGGCACCACGTCTCCCACGGATCCGCTGCCGATGGAATGATGTTTCACGTGAAACATAGTCGGCACGAACAGCCGGTTGGAGAAGACTGTTTCACGTGAAACAAAGAAAACCGCAGCCGGAAATGGTCTGCGGAGAGAATGAGAGGAGCAAGAAATGGGCAAAATAATCGCCATCGTCAATCAGAAGGGCGGCGTGGGCAAGACCACGACGGCTGTCAATCTGACGGCGGCCCTCAACGACCTTGGGAAAAAGGTTCTGCTCTGCGACTTTGACCCACAGGCCAATGCCACATCCGGCATGGGTGTGGACAAGCGTAAAATGAAATACTCCAGCTACGATGTGACCATCAACGGCATACCGGCGGAAAGTGCCATTGTCAGCACCAGATTCGGTGATGTGCTGCCCTCCTCCCCGGATCTGGCCGGAGCCGGTGTGGAGCTGATCGGCGCCGCGGACCGGGAGCATCAGCTGAAGGCGGCACTGGAACCGGTGAAGGACCAATACGATGTGATTTTTGTGGACTGCCCCCCGTCACTGGAGCTGCTGACCCTCAACGCCCTCTGCGCGGCGGACGGGATTCTGGTGCCTGTGCAGTGCGAATACTACGCGCTGGAAGGCCTCAGCGATCTGATGGCAACCCTGCGGACAGTGAAACGCAGGCTGAACCCCGCACTGGAAATCTTCTGCGTGGTGCTCACCATGTACGATGGCCGGACCAACTTCTCCGCCCAGGTGGCACAGGAGGTGCGGCGGCACTTCCCGGGAAAGGTTCTGACCTCTGTGGTGCCAAGAAATGTGCGCCTTGCGGAAGCACCCAGCCACGGCCTGCCGGTGATGGCGTACGATAAGCTCAGTAGGGGCAGCGTGGCCTATAAGGAAATGGCAGAGGAAGTAGTTAAAAAACTGTAGAACAATTGACAATGGATAATTGACAATGATGGAATTCCCTTCGGGAATATGAAATAGAATTGTGGGTTTTACATGAGAACCTAAAAACGTAAGATTGCACTCAAGAGTATTCCCTTCGGTCACCACGGCAGTGTGCGCACTGCCTCGCAATGACAAGGTGTAATGGCAATCAGAACTGTCAATTCTCAACTGTCAATTGTCAATTGCCGATGAAGGAGGCATACTATGGCATCACAAAAGGGCCTGGGAAAGGGCCTGGGGGCGCTGCTGGGAGACTTTACAGAGGAACCGGCAGTGCAGAGCGGTCTCAAAACTCTACCGCTGCACAAAATTGAGCCCAATCCGGATCAGCCCCGGCGGGACTTTGACCCGGAAGAGCTGGAAGAATTGGCCGAGTCCATCCGGACCCATGGCATCATTCAACCCCTGACTGTACGGGAAATGCCCAACGGCTACTACCAGATCATCGCCGGCGAGCGCCGTTGGCGGGCATCCCGCCTGGCAGAGCTGGCAGAGGTGCCGGTGGTGGTAGTAGAGGCGGACGACAAAAAGGCCATGGAGCTGGCCCTCATCGAAAATCTCCAACGCACCGACCTGAACCCGGTGGAAGAAGCCATGGGCTACGATGCGCTGATCCGGGAATACGGCATGACCCAGGAAGAGGCTGCCGCCCGGGTGGGAAAATCACGGCCCGCCGTGGCCAACGCTTTGCGGCTGCTGGGTCTGAGCCAACCGGTTTTGGACAAGCTCCGGGAAGGCTTGCTGACAGCGGGACATGCCAGAGCGGTTTTGCAGCTGAAGAATGAAAAGAAGCAGCTGGAAGCGGCTCAGAAGATCATCGCCCTGGGACTGTCCGTCCGTCAGGCCGAGCTGCTCTGCAAAAACATGACCAGGGAGCCGGAAAAGAAGCCCCCCGTCACACTGGAAGTGGATTACGTGGCCGAATGCGAAAAGAATCTCAGCAAGCACCTGGGTCGCGGAGTCAAAATCGTCAACGGTAAGCGCAAGGGCCATTTTGAATTGGAATTCTATGGTCAGGAGGATCTGCAGGTACTGCTGGATGCCCTGATGAAACTGCAAAAATGAAAAAGAGGTAAGAAAACATGATCGACATCAAACGCATTAAGGAAAACCCCGACGCAGTCAAGGCCGGGTTCAAGGCCAAGGAAGTGGACTGCGACGCAACCGTAGACCGGATTCTGGAGCTGGACGAGCAGCGCCGGAAGCTGATCGCGGCCACCGAGAGTCTGAAGGCACAGCAGAACAAGGTTTCCAAGGAAATCCCCCAGTTGAAGAAGGCCGGAAAGGACGTTGCCCCCATTTTCGCCGAGATGGCACAGCTGAAGGCCCAGATGGCCGAGGATGCCAAGAAGCTGGACGAGGTTCAGGCCGAATACCGCACCGCCATGCTGAGCCTGCCCAACCTGCCGGACCCGGACCTGCTCCCCGGCGGTAAGGAGAACAACCAGCCCCTCAAGTATTTCGGCGAGCCCCACAAGTTCGACTTCACCCCCAAGCACCATGTGGATCTGTGCCAGGATCTGGGCCTCATTGACTACGAGCGGGGCGTCAAGCTGGCCGGTACGGGCAACTGGATGTACACCGGTCTGGGCGCCAGACTGGAGTGGGCGCTGCTGAACTACTTCATCGACTGCCACATTGCCGACGGCTATGAGTTTATCCTGCCGCCCCATATGCTGGAGTACCAGTGCGGCGAAACCGCCGGTCAGTTCCCCAAGTTTGCGGACGAGGTCTACAAGATCGCCAACCCCACCGATGATCGGGTGCACTACATGCTGCCCACCGCAGAGGCCGCCCTGGCCTCCATCTACCGGGATGAGATCCTCACCGAGGCGGATCTGCCCAAGAAGTTCTTTGCCTACACCCCCTGCTTCCGCCGGGAAGCCGGTTCTCACCGTGCCGACGAGCGGGGTATGGTTCGGGGCCATCAGTTCAACAAGGTGGAAATGTTCCAGTTCACCCGCCCGGAGGATTCCGATGCCGCCTTTGAGGAGCTGGTCCACAAGGCAGAAAATCTGGTGAAGGGCCTGGGCTTCCACTTCCGTACCGTAAAGCTGGCTGCCGGTGACTGCTCCGCTTCCATGGCCCGGACCTACGACATTGAAATCCAGATTCCCTCCATGAACGGCTACAAGGAAGTTTCCTCCGTATCCAACGCCAGAGATTATCAGGCCCGCCGGGGCAATATGCGGTTCCGCCGCGCCGACGGCAAGATCGAATTCATGCACACCCTGAACGGCTCCGGTCTGGCCACCTCCCGAATTTTCCCGGCTATGGTGGAGCAGAACCAGAGAGCCGACGGCTCCGTGGTGGTGCCCGAAGTGCTGCGCAAGTACCTGGGCGGCCTGGAAGTAATTGAGAAGAAGTAAGAATTTGTGAAATACAGGATGATCTGAAATCGAATTGACAATGAAGGAATCCCCTCCGGAGATGATTAAAAAATCCCGAAGGGATACCATAATTGTCAACTGTCAATTTTCAATTGTCATTTCACGACAAGATGAACGGCATCATCAGAAAGGATGTTACTATGAACAAGCTTAAAAAACCCGGCTGGTGGGATGAATTCACCGCTTTTGCCATCAAGGGCAACGCCATGGCTCTGGCCGTTGGTACCATCATCGGCGCCGCCTTCTCCGGCATTACCAAGAGCCTGACCGACGATGTGATCATGCCCATCGTGTCCATCTTCATCGGCGGCGTGGATTTTTCCGAAATGAAGCTCACCCTGCCCCGGCTCTTTGCTGAAAAGCTGGATGAAAACGGCAACGTAATTCTGAATACCCTGAACTACGGCAATTTCATCTCCGCCATTATCAACTTCCTGATTCTGGCACTGGTGGTGTTCTTCCTGGTGAAGGGCCTCAACAAGCTCAGCGAGGCCGGAAAGAAGAAGGAAGCGGAAGCGGCAGCCGCGGAAACCCCTGCCGAACCCGAGCCTACCAAGGAAGAGCTGCTGCTCACCGAGATTCGGGATCTGCTGAAACAGAAATAATACCAACAGGGCCGCCCTCACCGGGGCGGCCTTTAAAATAGTAGGAATTGCCAAAATATGAAGAATTGTTTTGACAAATGCTCCAAAAGAATTTATAATGAGTACAATGAGATCGAATGGGCTGAAAACGCCTGTCCTATCTCAAATGTAATGGATATTCTATTAAAGGATGGTTGCGTTATGTATAAGATCGTTCGAAAGAAAGAGCTGAACGATGCCGTCACGCTGATGGAGATCGAGGCCCCCTTTGTTGCCAAGAAGGCAAAGGCCGGGCAGTTCATCATCTTCCGCATTGACGAGCAGAGTGAGCGTGTTCCCCTGACCATTGCCGGTTACGACCGGGAGAAGGGCACTGTAACCATTATTTTCCAGAAGGTTGGTTTCTCCACCAAGGCTCTGGGCGCGCTGAACGAGGGCGATTACATCCGAGACTTCGTGGGCCCTCTGGGCAAGCCCACCGATGTGGAGGGCAAGAAGCGGGTCTGCGTGGTTGGCGGCGGTGTTGGCTGCGCCATCGCCCTGCCTGCTGCCGTGGCTTTTAAGGAAGCCGGCGCAGAGGTGGATGTGATCATCGGCTTCCGGACCAAGGACATCGTGATTCTGGAGGACGAATTCCGCGCCTGCTCCGATCACCTGTACCTGATGACCGACGACGGCTCCTACGGCGAAAAGGGCTTCGGCACCGTGAAGCTGCAGGCCCTGCTGGAAAGCGGCGTCCAGTACGATGAGGTTCTGGCCATCGGCCCCGTGCCCATGATGAAGTTTGTCAGCAAGACCACCGAGCCCTTCGGCGTACATACTGTGGTCTCCCTGAACCCCATTATGGTGGACGGCACCGGTATGTGCGGCGGCTGCCGGGTCACCGTGGGCGGCGAGACCAAGTTCGCCTGCGTGGACGGCCCCGAGTTCGACGGTCACAAGGTGGATTACGCAGAGCTTATGAGCCGCAACGGCATCTACCGGGAGCGTGAGGCTGAGGTTGCCAAGGATCATGTCTGCCGGATGGAAGCCATGGGCAAGGCCCTCATCAAGTAAGGAGGAAAACGGAAATGGCGAATATGACTCTGACCAAAACCCCCATGCCCGAGCAGGATCCCAAGGTCCGTGCCCGGAACTTTCAGGAGGTTGCCCTGGGCTATACCGAAGAAATGGCCAAGGAAGAGGCAGGCAGATGCCTGAACTGTAAGAACCCCAAGTGCGTGGAAGGCTGCCCGGTTAACGTGCGCATCCCCGAGTTTATCAAGAAGGTAGCCGAGGGTGACTTCAAGGCTGCCTATGAGATCATCACCTCCACCAATGCCCTGCCGGCCCTTTCCGGCCGTGTCTGCCCCCAGGAGACCCAGTGCGAGAGCAAGTGTGTCCGGGGCATCAAGGGTGAGCCTGTTGCCATCGGCCGCCTGGAGCGTTTTGTTGCCGACTGGTATCGGGAGAACGTAAACGCCATGCCGGAGAAGGTTCCCTCCAACGGCAAGAAGGTTGCCGTGGTGGGCTCTGGCCCTGCCGGTCTCACCGCTGCCAGCGATCTGGCGAAGAAGGGCTATGAGGTCAGCATTTTTGAGGCCTTGCACACCGCCGGCGGCGTGCTGGTCTACGGCATCCCCGAGTTCCGTCTTCCCAAGTCCATCGTTGCCAACGAGGTCAAGAAGCTGGAGGCTCAGGGCGTGAAGGTCATGACCAACATGGTCATCGGCCGGGTGCTGACCATCGACGAGCTGTTTGAGATGGGCTACCAGGCTGTGTTTGTAGGCTCCGGCGCGGGCCTGCCCATGTTCATGCACATCCCCGGCGAGTCCCTGAAGGGTGTGCTGTCCGCCAACGAGTACCTGACCCGTACCAATCTGATGAAGGCCTACGATCCCGACTCCGATACCCCTGTGATCAAGTCCAAGGCCGTAGCCGTTGTGGGCGGCGGCAACGTGGCCATGGACGGCGCCCGCTGCGCCATGCGTCTGGGTGCCGAGCACGTGTACATCGTCTACCGCCGGGGCGAGGCCGAAATGCCCGCCCGTAAGGAGGAGCAGCACCACGCCAAGGAAGAGGGCATCGAGTTCAAGACCCTGTGCAACCCTGTGGAAATCCTGGGCGATGAGGATGGCCGTGTCTGCGGCATCAAGTGCATCCGTATGGAGCTGGGTGAGCCTGACGCCTCCGGCCGCCGCCGTCCCGTGGAGGTTCCCGGCAGCGAGTTCGTGCTGGATGTGGATACCGTGATCATGGCCCTGGGCACCAGCCCCAACCCCCTGATCCGTTCCACCACCCCCGGCCTGGACACCAACAAGAAGGGCTGCCTGATTGTCAACGAAAACGAGATGACCACCCGTGAGGGCGTGTTCGCCGGCGGCGATGCCGTTACCGGCGCAGCCACCGTCATTCTGGCCATGGGCGCGGGCAAGAAGGGCGCAGCCGCCATTGATGCTTACCTCAGCAAGTAACAAAACGGTAAAAAGAAATATCAAATAGTGAAATTATCCACAACTGTATCCACAGTTGTGGATAATTTTTGTGGAAAAATGTTGAAAGCAGTGGATAATTCAAAAATAAGCATGATAATCATACAATCAGGTGCATAAAAGAAGAATAGAGCCAACGGTTATAAACAGAACCCCCTGGAAAACCGAAAAGAAATTTCCACAGGTTGTAAAAGACCTGTGGAGAAATTTTGTGAAAAATGCAGAAAGATGCAAGATTGGAAAGCGTGAGAAGCGGAAGTGTAACAAAATGAAGAAAAAGGAAGTAAACATAACAAGTAGACAAAAATGGAGAAAAATGCAAAAAGAGGGATTTAGCTCATTAAGAAACGCAAAGCCTTCTCCTGGGAGAAGGTGGCTCGCCCATAAGGGCGAGACGGATGTGGGGCGGCAGCAGCTGGAAACTTAGATAACGCCCTCGCCTCTCCCATAAGAAGCGGTGCAGAAGTAGTACGCACTGGGGCGGAGAGGGGGCCGCACCCGGGATCTCCTCCCAGTCACGGCAGATGCCGTACCAGCTCTCCCAGGGGGAGAGCCAAGGGCGCATTGCGCCCAAAGAGCTCAAATGCTCAACCGGATACCGCCCCACACCCGCCCCCTTCGGGGCCACCCTCTCCCAGGAGAGGGCTTCGTTCGTGAAAGCATCCTAATATGAATAAAGCAGCGGAATGGTTCCCCATCCGTTACTCCTCAAATGCTTCCCCGCCCCTTCCGGTGGGGGTGGTGCCAAGGAGCTTTTTGCAGGCACGGGTGAAGGAGGAATAGCTGCCGAAGCCGCTGCGGTAGCAGCTCTCCGTGGCCCGCATACCTGAAGCGAGATAGCTTCTGGCCAGCAGCAGTCGCTTCTGAGTGATGTACTGGTGAATGGAAATGCCGGTTTCCGTCCGGAAAAGGCGCATCATGTGGTACTTGCTGAGAAAAAACCGATTGGCAAGCTGATCGATGGTGATGTCCTCGGTGATGTGATCATCCAGATAGCCAAGGATCTGCTGCACCCGTGGATCCCTGGGGGGCAGGGGCTTTGCGGTAACGGCGGAGGAAGCCAGAGCTCTGCCCAAATAGACACACAGCTTCAGAAAATCCGCCCGGCAAAGAAGCGCCTTGCCGAAGGCCTCCCCTTGCAGGTCCTGTTCCAGACGAAGGGCCAGCCGGGAAAGCCGGTCCTCCCTGGGCCGCAGCACCTGAGATGGGGAAAAAAGGGAAATGAGATCCGATGCCTCACCGGATAGCTTTTGGAGATAGTCCGGCAGCACATACAGAATGATCCGCTCATAGGGTTCCTCCGGGGACAGCATGGCCCGGTGGACGCTGCCGGCCTTCAGCAGCACAATGTCTCCCGGCAGGAGCCGGTAGAGCTTTCCGTCAATCAGATATTCGCCCCTGCCCCGCAGGAGAAACAGAATTTTGCAGAATTCGTGGTAATGGAGCTCTGTGGTAACCCCACTGGGGGAGGTCAGATGGAAGAGCCTGAAGTTCTCCGACAAAAAGCCCTGCTTGGTGCAGTCCGCCATGGTGATCCCTCCTGAAAGCACACAGCATTTTTTGCATACAGTATAGCATATACCGCATTTTTTTTGCAATAGTTGTGGTATACAATCAGGGTATGTATTGCAAGGAGGGCGTACGTCATGAAAAAAATGATCAAAAACAATGGCTTTCTGATTTCCATGCTGGTGGGTATCCTTGCCGGCTGCATCCTGGGCCTTCTGTTCCCGGTGGTCCGGCAGGGGGATGACCTGGTTTCCCCCGGCGCTACGGTTCTGGAGCCCCTGGGCACCGTGTTCATTAACCTGATGTTCTGCATTGTGGTTCCCATGGTGTTTCTGTCCATCACCTCCGCCATTGCCAACATGGCCTCCATGCGCCGGGCAGGCAAGATCATGGGGGTGACGGTGCTGACCTTCTGCGTCACCGCGTCCATTGCCGCCCTCATTATGTATGTGGTCTGCCGGATTTATCCGGTGGTTCAGGGCAAGTACACGGTGGTGGAGGGTGAAATCGGTCAGACTCTGGGCGTCACGGATATGATCATCAACTTCTTTACCAAGCCGGACTTTGCGGATCTGTGGAGCCGCAGAGCCATTCTGCCCCTTATCGTGTTCGCCGTGCTTTTCGGCTTCGGTATTCAGATGGCCGGCGGTCCCGAAACCATGACCGCGAAGCTGCTGGAGGATGCAACCAAGTGCACCATGAAGGTGGTAAAGATCATCACCTACTACGCACCCCTGGGCTTTTTGGGCTTCTTCGCCAGCCTGGTTGCCACCTACGGACCGGAGCTCATCGGTGACTACGGCCGGACTTTGGTGCTCTACTATGTGATGTGCTTTGCCTATATGTTTGTGTTCTTCCCTATCTACGCCCGGTTCGGCGGCGGCAAGGGGGCGGTGAAGGTGATGTTCCGGCACCTGTTTAAGCCGGCGGCGGTGTCCTTCGGCACCTGCTCCTCCGTTGCCACCATCCCCACCAACCTGGAAGCGGCTGAGGATACGGGCATCAACCGGGATGTAGCCGACATTGTGCTGCCCATGGGCGCCACCATGCATATGGACGGCTCGGCGATGTCGGCCATTATCAAGGTGGACTTCCTCTTCGGCATTTTCGGCAAGAATTTCGGCACCGGCGAGGCCATTCTGGCCATTCTGGTGGCCACCCTCTCCTCCGTTGCCATGTCCGGTGTGCCCGGCGGCGGCGGCACCGGGGAGCTGGTGCTGTGCACCGTATTCTTCCCAGAGCAGATGGCCATTGCCTACCCCATTGCCATTGCCCTGGGCAATCTGGTGGATCCTCCCGCAACCATGGTCAATGCAGCGGGAGACTATGTGGTCAGCTACATTGTGGAACGGTTCGTGGACGGCAAGGATTGGCTGAAAAAGAAGCGGAATGGATCCAGCCAGCAGGAAACAAACAGAAAATGATACCAATTCCCGATTGAAAGAAGGAATTGACAAACGGCTGTAATTGACCTACAATGAAAAGAGCAAGATCCGGAACATTCGCAGAAAAGAGGATGTCTATGGATGGAAAGATGATAAAGTATTACAGCCTCAAAAAGAGCATTCTGGAGAAAATCGAGTCCGGGGTCTACGCCGAGGGCATGATGATCGAGAGCGAACGGGAAATGATGGAAAAGTACCAGTTCAGCCGCATTACCGTCCGGAAGGCAATTGACGAGCTGGTGAATGAGGGTTATCTCTACCGGATCCAGGGCAAGGGCACCTTTGTAAAGGGCGACGTGGGCAATCAGAATCTGTTTGAGCTGAACAGCTGTACCGAGGATGTTTTGCGCCTGGGACGGATTCCTTCCAAGAAAACCATTGTTTCTGAGGTGATCCCCGCGGATGAAAAACGGGCCAGACGGCTGAATATTATGGTCAACGATCCGGTTTTGAAGATCGGCCGTGTGACCTATGCCGACGGCGAACCCCTGAACTACACCGATGCCTATCTGCCCCTGAAGCTGTTCCCGGGGCTGGAAAAGGTGAATCTGGAGGAGCACTCCCTGTACGAGGTCCTGCGCAAGGATTATTCCCTGGTCATTACCAAATCCCGCCGCACCCTGGAGGCCGTGCTTCCGGAAGCGCGGATTGCCTCCCTGCTGGGCATCAGCGTCAATATGCCGGTGATTCTGTTCTACTGTACCACCAGCGGCATTCTTCACGGCAAGGAAATCCCCTTTGAGACCTTCAAGTGCTATTACCGCACGGATCACTACAAGTTCTACATCGATCAGGCCAATACCTGATGCATAACGTTCAAAAAATGCTGCTGTGCCGGCTTCGGGCGCCCAAGGACGGGCTCCCTCCGACGCGGCAGCTTTTCTTTTTGTAACTGTGGGCAGAAATCGGGAAAAAACCGGGGGAGAAAGAGAAATTGTGAAAAATCAACAAAAATTCTGTTGCAGTTTTAGAAACTACCCCGGCTTGAAAATCAAAAAATCCTCGTACGTGTTACTGTTCGATCAGGCATGAGTTCTTGAATTTGGGAAACCAACTTGGGGACTTATGCTTTTTTTTACTGTAAAAGCTCCGCATGCACAGTAAAAATAAGAACTTATTCAGTAGCCGCGGTTTTCGGCCGTGAAGCATTCGGGATATACCCGAAAAAACCGGGGGATTCCACGCAAGAGGATTCCCTTCGGTCACCACACCAGTGCCCGCGGCTTTTACGCAATGACACATGCCACTGAATAGTTACCCTTAGGAGAATCCCCCAGAGCCTGCGGCCGGTCCGGTGATCCAAATTCTACGGAGGTGCTACTGTGAAGGCAATCAAGGTATTCAATCACAATGCGGTTTCTACGGTCATGCCGGACGGGCGGGAGGCCATTGTCCTGGGGAAGGGCATCGGCTTTCAGAAGCGGCCGGGGGATCCGGTGGAGGAGCGCCGCATTGAAAAGATCTACTATGTGCAGGACGAAATGCAGACCAAATTCCTCCAGATGCTTCAGGATGTGGAACCCAGCGTCATGCGCTCCGCGGAACAGATCCTGGCAATGGCAGAGGATGCAGGCTTTTCCATGAGCAATCAGGCCACCATCTCCCTCATCGACCACATCGGCTTTGCCATCGAACGGCAGAAAAAGGGCATCCAGCTGCCGAACCTTTTGCTGAATGAAACCCAGCTTCTCTATCAGAAGGAGTACGACCTGGGCAGGCGTTCGCTGAAGATCATAGAGGACTGCTGCGGCATCACCCTCCCCGAGGACGAGGCGGGCTACATCGCCCTGCACCTGGTCACCATCTCGGTAGACCGCAACGCCGCCTACTTTTCCCTGAAGTTTATCAAGGGCGCCCTGGACATTGTGCGGGAAACCTACCGGATCGATTTGCAGCAGAACAGCCTGGACACCATGCGCCTGACCACCCATCTGAAATTTCTGGCCCAGCGCATCCGGCAGCCCCACCCGGACAGCGCAGAAGAGGGCGACCCCATGTATGCCGAGCTGCTTTCCCGGGATCCCCGGCACAGGCTGTGCATCGCCCGGATGGAGGACTTCATCCGGCAAAGCACCGGCCACACCATGGACGAGCAGGAAAAATTCTACATTCTGATCCACCTGACCCAGGTGCTGAAACACAGGGAATAACGGAAGAGCCAAAGCGCGCGTGGTTCTTCCGAAAAATAGAAACATTTCCAAAACCATTTCTGAGAAGAAAGAAGGAGAATGTCCCATGAAACAAAAGATCATGAGCGCCATGGAAAGCTTTTCCAAGGCCATGGTGCAGCCGCTGATGTATCTGTCCCCGGCAGGTATCCTCATTGTTATCGGTGTGCTTCTGACAAACAGCACCATCACCGGTTTCCTGCCCTTCCTCCAGTGGGCACCCATCCAGATGGTGGGCAAGCTGATCTACAATGCCGCCATGGCGATGATCAACCACCTGAACATCCTGTTCGTCATCGGCCTGCCCGCCGCCTTTGCCAAGAACGACAAGCATAAGGCAGCGCTTTTGGGCTTCGTCACCTACGTCATGTACCTGGTCTGCTCCAACACCCTGCTGACCATCACCGGCGGTCTGGCTGCCGAGCAGCCCATGATCGGCCTGTACGGTACCGGCCAGGCCAAGATCCTGGGCATCCAGTGCGTGGATATGAGCGTCTTCGGCGGCATCATTCTGGGCTGCATCGTGGGCTGGGTCTACAACCGCACCTTCCAGAAGCGCTTCAAGGGCGCCATGATGATCTTCGCCGGCGCCAACTATTCCTACGTCTGGCTGGTGGTCACCGCCATTCTGTTCGCCCTGGTGACCAACACCGTATGGCCCATCGTGCAGAGAGGTATCAGCGCCCTGGGCGGCGTTATCAAGAGCACCGGCGCCTTCGGCATCTTCCTGTACGGCTTCCTGGAGCGGCTGCTGCTGCCCACCGGCCTGCATCACCTGGTATACACCCCCTTCCAGTTCTCTGACCTGGGCGGCGTGCTGCAGCTGGGCGAGACCACCATTGTGGGCGCCTATCCCATCGTGGTAGCGGAGATGAATATGCCCGTTGCCCGGTTCTCCGACAGCATCTATTATACCTCCATCGGCTTTACCAAGATGTTCGGTTACTTCGGCATTGGCGCGGCTTTCATCTACACTGCCTATCCCGAAAACCGGAAGAAGACCGCCACTATGATCCTGCCCCTGGTGATCAGCGCTTGCCTGTCCAGCATCACCGAGCCCATCGACTTCATGTTCATCTTCGCCGCTCCCCTGCTGTACCTGCTGCACTCCGCCATCGCGGGCCTGTTTATGGCTCTGCTGAAGGCCTTCGGCGTGGTGGCCCTGTGGAACGGCAACCTGCTGGGCAGCATCCTGACCAACATCGCCAATGCCGACAAGACCAACCGGATGTGGCTCATGTGGGTCCTGGGCCTGCTGCAGATCGTGGTCTACTTCCTGGTGTTCACCTTCCTCATCAAGAAGTTCAACTACCACACCCCCGGCCGGGAGAAGAAGTCCCTGGGTGATGGTGAGACCGCCGCTGCTCCCGCGGAGAAGGTGACGGCCAAGGCCGAAACCGGCTCCGACGAGCTGGCCATGAACATCATCCAGGGCCTGGGCGGCAAGCAGAACATCAAGACCGTGGAAAACTGCATCACCCGTCTGCGTGTGTCCCTGGCGGATCCCAGCCTGCTGAATGAGGAGCTGATCAACAAGTCCGACAACCGGGGTATTGTGAAGAAGGGCAACGACGTTCAGATCATCTACGGCCAGCATGTGGCCGAGGTGCGCCAGGCTGTGGAGGATCAGCTGGCAAAGCTGTAAATTTCGCCGAGCGGCCTGGAGCCACTCAGCAGAGTTGACAATTGACAATGAACAATTGACAATGAAGGAATCCCCTGCGGGGATGATTCAAAAATTGACCTGAAAATCAGCTTATTTTGAATTTATCCCGAAGGGATTCCACAATTGTCAACGATCAACTGTCAATTGATGAAATTCCCCATCTCTGAAAGAAAGGAACATGAGTATGATTATTACCATTGTTGGCGGCGGCAGCACCTTCACCGCCGGTATTGTCAAGTCCATCGCCCTGCGCAAGGCCGAGCTGGAAGTGGACGAAATCCGTCTGTTCGACATCGACAAGGAGCGCCAGGACAAGGTAGCTGTGGTTGTGGACTGGATTCTGCACCAGGATCTCAAGTGCGACATTCAGCTCACCGTCACCACCGACCCCGAAACCGCCTACACCGACGCCTCCTTCATCTTCGCCCAGATGCGCGTGGGCAAGTACGCCATGCGGGAGCAGGACGAGAAAATCCCCCTGCGCCACGGCTGCGTGGGTCAGGAGACCTGCGGCACCGGCGGTATGGCCTACGGTATGCGCACCATCTTCCCCATGATGAAGGTCATTGACGACGCGGAGAAATACGCCAAGAAGGACTACTGGATCCTGAACTACTCCAACCCCGCCGCCATCGTCTCTGAGGCCTGCCGGAAGCTGCGGCCCAACGCCCGGATCATCAACATCTGCGATATACCCATCGCCATCATCGACGTGGTGGCTGCCGCCATGGAAATCAAGGACAAGGAGAACATCGTCTACGATTACTTTGGCCTGAACCACTTCGGTTGGTTCACCTCCATCGAGTACAAGGGTAAGGACCTGATGGAGCCTCTGCGGGCCTACATCAAGGAGCACCAGATCCTGATGCCCGCGGCCTACCTGAAGGACAAGGCCGCCCTGGGCGTGTCCGTCAAGCAGGAGGGCACCGGCACCGAGGGCAACCGGCACACCAAGGGCAGCTGGTACTATGTGTGGAAGGGCGTCTATGAGATCATGGAGAACTTCCCCGAGTACCTGCCCAACACCTACCTCAACTACTACCTGCAGCAGAAGGAGTTTGTGGAGCATTCCGATCCCACCCACACCCGTGCCAACGAGGTTATGGAAACCCGGGAGAAGAACCTGTTCGACGGCGTGGACACCTATCTCGCCACCGGCAAGGTGGATGAGAAGGTCTTCTATGCAGGCAGCCACGGCGACTGGATTGCCGACCTGGCCATCGCCCTGAAAAACGACACCAAGGCCCGCTTCCTGGTCATCACCGAGAACCGGGGAGCCATTCCCAATATGCCCTATGACGCCATGGTGGAGCTGCCTGCCTACATCGGCAAGAACGGCCCCGAGGTCATCGCCCGGGATCCCATTCCCCTGTTCCAGCAGGGCCTCATGATGCAGCAGGTGAACTCCGAGAAGCTGCTGGTGGAGGGCTGCATCGAAGGCAGCTACGAGAAGGTGCTGCAGGCCTTCACCCTGAACAAGACCGTGCCCAGCATGACCGTGGCCAAGGAGATTCTGGACGAGATGATCGAGGCCAACAAGGGCTACTGGCCGGAGCTGAAGTAATGTCTGCTGAATAAGCCGCGTTGCGGCTTATTCACGCACCGATTCCAGCCGGCCTCCCACAGAATCGCTACACGACGCCTCCCTGGCTGCACCGCGACAGACTTGCGGCAGCAGGAACCAAAGAACGGAATTCAACCCTCTCAAGCCGATGGTTTGAGAGGGTTGTTTTCGTGGGGAGGCTGCTGTTGTTGTGCTCTGGATGGCTTCCGTCACCGGAGGTGGCTGCCGGATGGCGGCGGCGGGTGAGGATTTGTTTGGGATATACAAAAGAAAGGAGACAAATTTTGTAATTATGCCAAATTGACAAGGGAAATATCCTGGAGTAAGATAGCAATAGTTCTAGTGGTCATGACAACATGATAACAAGACAACAGATCCAGCCATAATCTGGCTGACAAAAAAACAAGGAGGAACCAAATTATGAAAAAGATCCTGACATTGGCCCTTGCTGCCGTTATGGTGCTGAGTCTGGCAGCCTGCGGCGGCAGCTCCGCTCCCGCTGCGACCACCGCAGCCCCCGCTGCTCCCGCCGGTGAGACTGCTGCTCCCGCCCCGGAGGCCCCCGCCGCCGCAGAGGTAAAGATTGCGGTAGTCTGCGACGCTTCCGGTCAGAACGACAACGGCTACAACCAGTCCGCTGTGGAGGGCGCCAAGGAGCTGGCCGACCAGTACGGCATTGCCTACAAGGTTGTGGAGCCCACCGAGAGCACCGGTGACACCCTGGCCGCTTTGGCTGAGGACGGCTACAACCTGATTTTCTCCATGGAGTACGATTTCGATGCGCTGGTCAGCGGCGAAGCCGGTGCCGATCCCATCGCGGTCCAGTACCCCGACACCACCTTTGTTGTGTTTAACGCCACCCCCAACGTGGATGCCGAGGGCAAGACCATCCACGACAACGTGATTTCCATTCTGTACAACGTCAATGAGTCCTCCTACCTGGCGGGCGCGCTGGCAACCCTGGTCAACGAAAATGCCGATGTGCTGTTCGGCGACGGCTACAGCTTTACCCCCACCTCCCAGGCAAGAGCCATGGGCTTCATCGGCGGCACCAATTCCGACGGCATCACCGTGTTCAGCTACGGCTTTATCGAAGGCGTGCAGCACGTTGCCCAGGAGCTGGGTGTAACCTATGACTACTACGCAAAGTACGATGCGGGCTTCTCCGATGTTGCCGGCGGCAGCACCGTGGCAGGCACCTACTATGACAACGGCGCCAACGTGGTTTACGCGGTGGCCGGTTCCATCGGCGACGGCGTTGCCGCCAAGGCCAAGGAAGAAGGCAAGCTGGCGATCCACTGCGACGCCAACAAGGACGGCCAGCAGCCCGGCTACATCCTGACCTCCGTCATCAAGAACACCCGGGTGGTTGTGAAGGAACTGACCGAGGCCCTGATGAACGGCGAGCTGGATAAGTATGACCGCATCACCATGTTCGATCTGGCCAGCGGCTCCACCTCCATCACCGATCTGGCAACCATCTCTGCCGCCATTGCCAAGACCGACGAGGCCCAGGCCAAGTGGACGGAGATCCAGGACTATGTGAAGGATCTGTCCGCGAAGATTTCTGACGGCACCATCAAGGTGACCAATATGCAGAACGGCGACAGCTTCGATCAGAGCACCTGCCCCAACATCAACTTCAAGTAATCGGACGCCCGGGGCTGTCTCAAATGGAGACAGCCCCGGCTTCAGAGACGAGCCTTTGCAGCCAGATGCCAGACAAGGAACAATGAGGACAAAAACATGTATATGATTCAAACAGTTGGGCTGACCAAGCGGTTCGGCTCCTTTACCGCCAACGATCACATCGATTTGGCGATCCCCGAAAAAGAGATCACCTGTATCGTGGGCGAAAACGGCGCGGGCAAGACCACGCTGATGAATATGCTCTACGGCCTGTTGGAGCCCACAGAGGGCGAAATCCGGATCCGGGGCAGCCAGGTGAAGCTGAGAAGCCCCATCGATGCCATTGCCAACGGCATTGGCATGGTGCACCAGCATTTCAAGCTGGTGCCCAGCCTCAGCGTCTATGAGAATATTCTGCTGGGCGCGGAGATTACAAAAAAAGGCGGCCTCATCGACCGGAAGGAAGAAATCCGGAAGGTGGAGGAGCTGATTCACAACTATCACTTTGAACTCAATCCTTTGGATAAGGTTGAAGATATATCCGTTGGCAGCCGCCAGCGGGTGGAAATCCTGAAAATGCTCTACCGGAATGTGGACATTCTCATTCTGGACGAGCCCACCGCCGTTCTGACCCCCCAGGAGGCCAACGATCTGATTGACAGACTGAAGGACCTGAAGGAAAAGGGCAAGACCATCATTGTCATCACCCACAAGCTCCGGGAGGTGATGGAAGTATCCGACAGCGTTGTGGTCATCAAGCGGGGCAAGGTCGTGGGCTCCATGCGCACCAAGGACACCTCGGAGCAGGAGCTGGCGCAGATGATGGTAGGCCGGGATGTGATGCTGACGGTGGAGAATGACCGCAGAAAGGTATCAGACGGCGGCGTGATCTATCAGGCGGAGAACCTGACCACCATCAACAGCTTTGGCAAGGAGTGCCTGAAAAACGTTTCCTTCCAGGTAGCCAGAGGAGAGATCCTGGGCATCGCGGGCGTGGAAGGCAACGGACAGAGCGAGCTGGTGAAGATCATCAGCGGCCTAATGGAGGCAACTGCCGGCAGGGTGATGTTCGACGGAGAGGACGTAACCAACATCTGGCCGGATAAGCTGCGGCAGAAGGGCATCGGCATCATTCCCGAGGACCGGTTTGCCCAGGGCCTGTGCCGGACCATGACCCTGACGGAAAACGCCGTGGCGGGCTACCACACCCAGAAAGAGGTATGCCGGGGCGGCCTGATGAACACCAAGGTCATGCGTCAGCGCCGGGACAGCCAGATTGAACGCTTTGATATTCGGGTGGGCGACCTGGAAGGCACCGTCGGGGCCCTGTCCGGCGGCAACGCCCAGAAGATCATTGTGGCCCGGGAGCTCAGCGCGGGGCCCAAGCTGCTGATTGCCTGCCAGCCCACCCGGGGCATTGACATCGGCTCCATTGAGTCCATTCACCGTCAGCTTCTGGAGTACAGAAATCAGGGCAATGCCGTAATCCTGATTTCCAGTGAGCTGCCGGAGATTATGAGCCTGTCCGACCGGGTCATCGTTCTGTACAAGGGCGAAGTCACCGGCGAGGTGGATCCCACCAAGACGGATATGATGCAGATCGGTCTGCTCATGGCCGGTATTACAGATAAGGAGGCGGCACAATGAACGGAAAAAAGCTGGGCGCGGGCCTGCGGGGTCTGCTGAACTGTCTGATCCCCATTTTGCTGGCCTTCCTGGTTGGCGGCATCGTCATCGCGGTGATTGGGGAGAATCCCCTGAATACCTACTGGGTGCTGCTGCAGAAGTCCCTGTTTACCAAGGTTGGCTTCCAGAACACCCTGCACTACGCGGGCCCCATGATCCTCACGGGTCTGGCCATTGCCGTGACCTTTAAGGCCAACATTTACAACATGGGCGTAGAGGGCTCGCTGCTGCTGGGCGCCTTCTTTGCCGGTATTCTGGGCAGCCGCATGACGGGAAATCCCTTCGTGGTCAAGCTGGTCTGCCTGGCCGTAGGCGTGCTGTGCGGCATGGCCTACTCCCTGGTGCCTGCCCTTCTCAAGGCAAAGCTCCGGGCAGACGAAATGGTGGTGACGCTGATGCTGAACTACGCCCTGGCCAAGGTGCTGGAGTTTCTGACCACCGGCATCTTCCGGGACAACGGTTCCGGCTATGTGTGCACACCTATGGTGTCGGAAAGCGCCATGTTCTCCCGTATCTTCGGAAAATCCAGACTCACCGCCTTCTTCTTCATTGTGGTGGCCATCTGGATTGTGATGACCCTGTATATGCGCCGGGGCCGCCTGGGCTATGAAATCAAGGCCATGGGCATGAACGCGGAATTCGCCGAGGCCACCGGCATGAATGTGGGAAAGAAGATTATTCTTCTCATGCTCCTGTCCGGCGCTCTGGCAGGCTTTGCCGGTGCCGGATGGATGATGGAGGATCAGTACCGCTACACCCTGACCTTCTCCGGAAACCCCGGCCTGGGCTGGGACGGTATGCTCATCGCGCTGATGGGCGGCCACAACCCGGTGGGTATTTTCATCGCCTCCATTTTCTACGCGGCGCTGAAAACCGGCTCGGATAAGATCAATATGTATACCAATGTGCCCAAGGAGATCGTTGCCCTGATTCAGGCGCTGATTGTCCTGTTCCTGGCAGTCAAGTTCATCGACGGTCGATTCCACCTGTTCGAAAGACTGAAGGGGAAAAAGGGAAAGGAGAGCAAGACATGCAGCTGATGATCAGTATTCTCTATGACTGCGTTTATCACAGCGCCCCCATCATTCTGGCGGTGCTGGGCGGACTGTTTGCCTACAAGGCCAACGTTCTGAATATCGCGCTGGAGGGCATGATGCTCAATGGCGCTCTGTTTTCCGTGCTGACCTACTATTTCACCCGGAATTTTGCCTTCGCGCTGCTGGTGTGCCTGCTGACAACCCTGCTCTACGGCCTGATTTTCGCCTTCTTCGGCGTGACCATGAAGGGCAATGTGATTATTGTGGGCCTGGCCATCAACATGATGTCCACCGCCGTGGCAGGCTTTATCCTGGTTATGATGAAGTCCTCCAACATCATCATCCCCGAGTTCGATGTAAACGCCCTGAAGCTCAACATTCCCATCATCAAGGATATTCCCATTCTGGGGCCCATCCTCAGCGGGCATCCGGTGCTTACCTATGTGAGCTTCCTCCTGATCTTCCTGACCTCCCTGCTGATGTACCGCACCCGCTTCGGCGTATATGTCCGGGTGGTGGGTGAAAGCGAGGACGCGGCAAAGGCCATCGGCCTGCGGGTGGATCTGTACAAGTACGCGGCCATTCTTCTGGGCGCCGTAGGCTGCGCTCTGGCGGGAATGAATCTGGCCCTGGACCGGCTGGGCCTGTTTACCAATTCCATGGTGGCGGCCCGGGGCTTCATCGCGCTGGCGGCAATCTACTGCGGCCGGGGCAAGCCGGTGCAGTCCAGCCTGTACGCCATCCTGTTCGGACTGTCCCGTTCCCTGGCGGTAAACCTGAGTGTGTACGCGGGAGAGGCCTCCGGCCTGTTTGACTGCTTCCCCTACCTGCTGATGATTGTGGTGCTGGGCGCGGCCTCCTACGTCAAGTACAAAAATGTGAAGGTCAGAGGGTTCCAGGTATGAAGCAGACAGCACTGATCATTGTGGATATGGTTCGGGATTTCACCGATCCGGAGGGCCTGGTGTACTATCCCCAAAACCGGGAGATTCTGCCTGTGATCCGCAGGGTTCTGGACGCCTGCCGGGCCCACGACTGCCCCATCATTTTCATGCAGCACTGCAACCGGAAGGACAAGCCTGACCGGCGCATCGCCTCCATGCGGCCCAACTGCATCGAGGGCACCTGGGGCATTGAAATCGATCCCATGCTGCCGGTGGACGAAAAGAAGGATTATGTCATCCGCAAGCGGCGCTACAGCGGCTTTTTCGGCACGGATCTGGATCTGGTGCTGCGGCAGCTGGATGTGAAAAATGTGATTATTGTAGGAACGAAGACGAACTGCTGCATCCGGGCCACGGTGACGGATGCCTTCTACCTGGACTACAATCCAATCGTCCTCAGCGATTGCGTGGCCACCAATTCCGAGGTGGTGAACCAGGTGCATTTGGAGGACATCCGCAAATACCTGGGCCAGGTGATGACCAGCCAGGAGCTTTTCCAAAAGCTGGACGGCGGAGAACTGTGAGGGAAGCATGAAAGAATACAAATACGATGTTCTGACCAGCGGCTATGTGAGCATGGACCACATCATCAAGATCGCGGAACCGGCCCGGGTGGGGTTCACCTCCATTGTCACCAATGCCGACAATACGAAAATCAATTACGGCGGCTGCGGGGTCAACATTGCCTCCGCCCTCTGCCGCCTGGGCAAACGGGCAATGCCCGTGCTCCGGGTGGGGCCGGACTGGGAGGAGAATGGGTTCCGGGCCTATCTGACCCGCAACAACATACCCACCGACGCCGTGACCGTGATTCCCGGGGAGGCAACCTCCACCTGCTACCTGTTACAGGATAAAAACGGGGATCATATCACCATCTTCTACCCCGGCTCCATGGACAAAAAGCATGCCCGGCCCATTGACAGCGGCATCTTTGAAAACACCCGCCTGGGCGTGATTACCGTGGCCAGCAAGCCGGACAACCGCTATTTCCTGGAGGGCTGCAAGGCAGCCGGTGTGCCGGTGGCCTTCGGCATGAAGGACGACATGGATGCCTTCCCGGTGGATTTCCTGCGGGAGCTTCTGGAGAGCAGCACCATCATTTTCACCAACGAGGTGGAGCGGGAACTGATTGAACAGCTCTACGGCTGCGACGGGATAACCAAGCTCTTTGAGATCGGCAGAGCCCTGTATATCGTCACCACCCTGGGCGGCAGCGGCAGCATTGTGTATGAGAAAACAGACAATGGCTTCCGGGAGCACAGAATTCCCACCAGCGGTATTTCCAAAGAGGAGATTGTGGATACCACAGGCTCCGGCGATGCGTATATGTCCGGTTTCCTGTATGGCGTGCTCAATAACCGTCCGGCTGTGGAGTGCGGCTGTCTGGGGGCTGCCCTTGCGGATTTTGTACTGCGGGATGTGGGCTGCTGTTCCAATCTGCCCACCGCGGAGCAGCTGGAAGCTAAAATGACGCAGATAAAGGAGAGAATAAAATGAAAACACTGTACATGGGCGCGTCCCCCGAAACCGTGGGAAGCTATGTGATTTTTTCCGGTGATCCCTGGCGTGTGGAGGTGGTGAAGCAGTATCTGGACAACCCCCAGAAGGTTGCCTTCCAGCGGGAATTCAACACCTATACCGGCACCTACAAGGGCGTGAGAATCACCGTTACCTCCACCGGCATCGGCGCGCCCAGCGCGGCCATCGCCATGGAGGAGATGTACGAGGCCGGTATGAAGGTGGCTGTGCGGATGGGCACCGCCATGGCCCTGCGGGATGATATGCTGGGCAAATTCATCATTCCCATCGCCGCCATGCGCCGGGAGAGCACCAGCAATACCTATGTGGAGCCCTCCTACCCCGCCGTGGCGGATCTGGAGCTGGTGAATGTGATGAATGAAACGGTCACGCAGATGGGCGCCGAATACGAAAACGGCATCAACTGCACCATGGACGGCTTCTATACCCAGACCCACGATTCCAAGTTCTCTCTGGAATTCGGCCGGGATATGGCCCCGGGCTTCGCGGAGCTGAAAAAACTGGGGGTAATCGGCTGCGATATGGAAACCTCCTGCATCCTCACCGTGGGCAGACTCATGGGGGTCAAGTCCTGCGTGCTGACCATGACCACCGTTCTGGAAAACCTGAAGGAGGTTCTGAAGGGCCAGGACCGCACCGACGCGGAGGATCTGCTGTGCCGGGCCGCTCTGGAAGGCATTTATAACTATCATGTGAAATACGGCGACAAGCTTTGATAAGGGGAGATTGGTTATGTCAAAAGCGTTGATTGCAAACGGCGCGGGCTCCGTCATCGGAATGGTCCACTGCCTGCCTCTGCCCGGAAGCTTCGGCTACGGGGGAGATATGGAAAAGATTCTTTCCCAGGCGGTGCAGGATGCCCAAACCCTGGAAAAGGCCGGTGTGGATGCCGTTATCGTGGAGAATATGGGAGACACACCCTTTACGGCCAAGCTGAACAAGGCCCAGATCGCGGCTCTGGCTGCCGCCGCCCGGAAGGTGGCGGACGCGGTGTCCATTCCCGTAGGTGTGGACGCGGCCTTCAATGATTACGAGGCATCCCTGGCCATTGCCGCCGCGGCAGGCGCCACCTTTATCCGGGTGCCGGTGTTTGTGGATACCGTGCTGTTCTCCGACGGCATCATCTATCCCTGTGCCCACGACTGCGTAAACTACCGCAAGAGAATGGGCCTGGAGCACATCAAGATCCTGGCCGACTGCCAGGTCAAGCACAGCTATATGCTTTGCCCCAGCATTTCCATTGAGGCCAGCGCCAAGGAGGCGGCGGGGGCTGGTGCCGACGGCATCATCATTACCGGTTCCGTCATCGGTGAGGAGACCCCCATTGAGATGATTGCCCGGGTGAAAAAAGTGGTGAAAATCCCTGTCTTCGCGGGCAGCGGCGTGAAGCCCGCCAATGTCCGGGAGCAGCTGACCATCGCGGACGGCTGCATTGTGGGCTCCAGCTTCAAAAAGGACGGTGTCCTGACCAATCCCATTGACTACGCCCTGGCAAGAGAACTGATCGAAGCCAAGGGCTGAGCATAACAAAGGAGTGTTTTATTATGATGAGACCTGTTAAGCTGGCAGGCAGCGAGCTGATGTTCGGCAAGGGCTGCCTGGAGTACATTAAAACCCTGCACTATAAGCGCGTGTGCATCGTGGTGGGCGGTTCCTCCATGCAGCGCAGCGGTATGCTGGATAAGGTGATCGGCTATTTCCAGGAGAGCGGGGCCCAGGTGCGGGTGATCTCCGGCGTGGAGCCCGATCCCAGCATCGCCACGGTTCGCCGGGGCGCCAAGGAAATGCTGGAGTTTGAGCCCGACCTGATTGTGGGCATGGGCGGCGGCTCCGCCATGGATGCGGGCAAGACCATGTGGGTGTTCTACGAGCATCCCGAGCTGACCAAAATGGAGGACATTCTGCCTCCCAACCCCTTCCCCACCCTGCGCCATAAGGCCAAGTACTGCTGCATTCCCTCCACCTCCGGCTCCGCCAGCGAGGTTTCCCGCTCCGTGGTCATTACCGATGACGAGGGCATGAAGAGAGGCCTGGGCAATATGGAGATGATGCCCGATATTGCCATCTGCGACCCGGAGGTCTGCGCCTCCATGCCGCCCCGCATCACCGCCGAGACCGGTATGGACGCGCTGACCCATGCCCTGGAGGCCCTGGTTTCCAACCGGGCCCACTACCTCAGCGACGTGCTGGCCCAGGCGGCAGCCAAGGACATCATCGATGTTCTGCCGGTGGCCTATGCCGACGGCAGCAATCTGGATGCCAGAGAGATCATGGCAAACGCCTCTATGATTGCGGGCATGGCCTTTACCAACGTGTCTCTGGGCATTGTGCACTCCATCGCCCAGACCCTTGGGGGCTTCTTCCATATCTCTCACGGCGTGGCGGATGCCATTCTGCTGCCCTACATCATGAAATTCAATTCCGATGAGCCCTATGCCAAGGCAAAGTACGATGCCTTTGCCGCCTCCATCGGCCGCAGAGACCTGATCCAGGTGGTCAAAGAACTGAACCACATTCTTGGCATCCCCGGAACCCTGAAGGAGGTGCTCCCCGACGAGGAAGCCTTCCTGGCCAAGGTGGACGAGATGGCCGTGGTATCCAAGGCCGACGGCTGCACCAAGACCAATCCCATTATCCCCTCTGTGGAGCAGTTCCGGGCCCTGATTCTGCAGGCCTACTACGGTGAATAAGGAGCAATATATGGATATTATTCTCTATCTGTCCAACGGTTACCCCACCATGGAATCCAGCATTCAGATGGCCAGGGAATATGTGGATGCCGGCTGCCGCATCATTGAGGTGGACTTCCCCTCCCGGGATCCCTACCTGGAAAGCGATCTGATCAAGAGCCGCATGGCAAAGGCCCTGGAAAACTGTGACGATTACGACGCCTACATGGAGGAAATTCTCACCATCAAGCGTCAGAATCCCCATACCAAACTGCTGCTGCTGGCCTATGAGAATACCATTCTGGAAATCGGCGTGGACAAATACATCCGCTATTGCAAGGACAACGGCTTTGAGGACCTTCTGCTGGTGGGCCTGTCCGGCAACGAGGTGAAGCAGAAGATCATCGATGCCGGCCTGCGGGTATCCTGCTATGTCCAGTATCAGATGCTGGAGGAGGAGATTGCCTCGGCCAAGGATTCCAACGGCTTTGTCTACCTTCAGGCCAAGCCCACTCCCGGTCAGGGCTATGTGAATCCCAAGTATCCCACGCTGAAGGACTGCGTGGAGGGCCTGCGGGCCAGCGGCATCCAGCGCCCCATCTACTGCGGCGTGGGTGTCCATGCCCCGGAGGATGTGCGCATGGTGAAGGAGGCCGGCGGCGATGCCGCGTTTGTCGGCAGCACCATCCTGAAGCTCCAGGAGGACATCCCTGCCATGAAGGCAAAAATCAGAGAATTTGCCGCTCAGTGCTGATTCCCCAATCGCTGCCCGCAAGATTACCTTGCGGGTAGCTTTTTTGTTTTCTATGTGTTAAAATGAAGAAAACAAGATTTTAAGGAGCGATTCCATGAAGAAATCCTCTGTCCTTTCCAGGGCCGGGCTTGCGGCAGCCAGCATCCTGGGGGCCATTCTGGCAGGTATTTTGCTGATGACCGCGGTATATGCCCTGCCCACCGCCCGGATGCGGCACAATGTGGAGATCAGTCTGCCCTATATCCTTACGGAAGGGGACCGGTATCAGTGGGCACCCTACCACAACGGTACGGAGCTGGACGGCTTTACGGACAGCCTGATGCTCTCCAATGCCATCTATGAGGGCACCGGCACACCCCTGCACGATGCCCTGGTAAATCCCCGGCCGGAGTATACCCCGGGGGATATGGTGCCGGTGGATTCCCTGAGCCGGTATGCCCAGAAGCAGGAGGGCTTCCGGGAGGTGACCTATGCCCGGTACTGGCATGGGTATCTGCTGCTGCTGAAGCCATTGCTGCTGTTTTTCACCCCATCGGACATCCGGCTGCTCAATATGATGGCGCAGCTGATCCTTGCCTGCGTGGTGCTGGCCCTTTGCCGGAAACGGGGGGGCCTTCGGCTGGCCATCCCCATGGGGGCGGCCCTTCTGTGCCTGAACCCTGTTTCCACGGCGCTGTGCCTTCAGTTTACGGATGTTTACCTGCTGCTGCTGACCTTTACCGCCGGGATGCTGCTGCTGGAAACCTACAAAAAAACCTGGGGCTGGCTGCTCTATCTGTGGCTGGGAATCCTGACAGCTTTTTTTGACTTCCTCACCTACCCCCTGGCGGCCCTGGGTGTGCTGCTGGCGGTGGAGGGGATGCTCACCCAGGGGAGCCCCTGGGAGAAAAGCAAAAGGATGCTTTTCCATTCTCTTCTGTGGGTGCTGGGCTACGGCGCCATGTGGGCAGGCAAATGGGTCTGCGCCAGTCTGCTGACCGAGCAGAATGTGATCGCCGATGCCCTGAAAAACGCCCTGGGCAGAACCGGCGCGGAGGAGCGAATGAGCCTGTTCCGGGTGATCTGGCAGAATGCGCAGAATTATGTGAACCCGATGGGAAAGCTGCTGGTGCTGCTGCTGGCGCTGGTGCTGGCGTATGCACTGCTGAGCAAAGCCTGCCGGTTCCGGCTTTCCTGGCGGAAAGCGGCCCCCATGCTGCTGCTGGCGCTGTATCCCTTTGTGTGGTACATGGCGCTTCGGAATCACTCCATGATCCATGCCTATATGACCCACCGGAATCTGGCGGTAACCGTCATGGCGGTGTGCTGCGCCGTTTCCCTGTGCCTGGAGGACTGTAAAAAGGGTGAAAACATTGAATAAGAACCATAAACCTTCTCCCCGTTTCTGAAAAACCCGAAGAATCATCGGGAGAAATTTCCGGTTTCCCTATTGCAAAACCGGAAAATGCGTGTTATAATACACCCGAAAGTAAGTAAGTAGGAAGAAAGAGAGGGGCGCGCCCCTCTCTTTTTCTTGAGCGAAATCAGGGAAGCTCCCAAAATGATGCAAGAGCTCCCACAAGAAAGGATGGTTCTTTTGAAGGTTACAGAGCTGGTTGCCTCCTTCGCCGAACCGGTCATCAGAGAGAAGGGCTGTACACTCTGGGACGTGGAATACGTCCGGGAGGGCTCCGAGTATTTTCTGCGGCTGTATATCGACAAGGAAGGCGGCGTGGACATAGATGACTGCGAGGCCGTTTCCCGGGCCATGGACCCGATCCTGGACGAGAAAGACCCCATTCCCGGCAGCTACCATTTTGAGGTCTGCTCTGCCGGACTGGAACGGGCGCTGAAAAGGCCTTCTGACTTTCAGCAGTTCATGGGCGCTGCCGTTACCGTAAAGCTCTATCGCCCCTGGGGTGGGCGCAAGGAGATCCCCGGTGTGCTCCGGGGCTACGAGGACGGAAGGGTAACCCTGGAAGTTGGAAAGGAAACCGTAACATTTGAAAAGTCCCAGGTCGCGTTGGTGCGGCTTCGGGTGGAATTCTGATTGGAGGAAGAAACATGGCAAGAAAAACAAAAGCCGCAAAGCAGGAGCCCCAGATCGATGTGGGCGCGGAGATTTTCGCAAGCCTGCGGGAGCTGGAAAAGCTGAAGGGCATTCCCGTTGACTATATGGTGGAGCGGCTGAAGCAGGCCCTGGCCAACGCCTACCGGAAGGACCGGGAGGATCACCGGGATGTTCCCGCCGACAACGTGGTGGTAAATCTGGACGAGCACGGCCTCAGCATTCACCTGGTGAAGACCGCCGTGGAAGAGGTGGAGGATACCGCTCTGGAAATCCAGATCGACGCTGCCCGGAACTATCAGGAAAACGCCCAGGTGGGGGACCAGATCCATATCCCCGTGGACTATCAGAAGTTTGGCCGCATCGCCGCCCAGACCGCCAAGCAGGTGGTCATCCAGGGCATCCGGGAGGCAGAGCGGGGCGTGATGTACGAGAGCTATTCCAGCAAGGCCCAGGAGCTGCTCACCGGCACCGTTTCCCGGATTGTGCCCGGCACCGGCGATGTGATCGTCCGTGTGGGCCAGGGCAATGAAATGTCCGACGCGCTGCTGAGAAAGGACGAGCAGATCCCCGGAGAGACCTATGTGGAGGGCCAGCTGCTGCGGGTTTATGTGCTGGATGTGCGCAGAGCCGACCGGGGCCCCATGGTTCAGGTTTCCCGGACCCATCCCAACCTGGTTCGCCGGCTCTTCGAGCTGGAGACTCCGGAAATTGCGGAGGGTCAGGTGGAAATCCGCAACATCGCCCGGGAAGCCGGTTCCCGGACCAAGATGGCCGTCCGGGCCGCCATGGAGGGCGTGGATCCCGTGGGCGCCTGCGTGGGCCCCAGAGGCGACCGGGTGAACGCGGTGGTGGAAGCCCTGAACGGCGAGAAAATCGAAATCGTGGTCTGGAGCGAGGATCCCTGCGAATACATCAAGGCCGCCCTCAGCCCTGCCGACGTGCTCAGCGTCACCCTGGTTCCCGGCCAGAAGGCCTGCCGGGTGGTGGTGCCTGACGACCAGCTGAGCCTGGCCATCGGCAAGGAGGGCCAGAACGCCCGCCTGGCTGCCCGGCTCTGCGGCAACTACAAAATTGACATCAAGTCCGCTTCCCAGGCAAAGGCAGAAGAAGCGCCTGCGGAAGATGGGACTGCGGAAGCCTGATCCTTTCGGGGAGGAACGGCAGGAATGCAGAAGAAAATTCCTCAGCGGCAGTGTATGGGCTGCCGGGAACGGAAGGCAAAACGGGAGCTCATCCGGGTGGTCCGGGGGCCGGAGGGTACGGTTTCCCTGGATTTCAGCGGCAAGGCCCCCGGCCGGGGCGCTTACCTGTGCCCCAATGCCGAATGTCTGAAAAAGGCCATTCGCTCCAAAGCCCTGGACCGGAGTCTGGAAACCCAGATTCCCCAGCAGGTTTACGAGCGTCTGGAAAAAGAAATGGAGCAGCAGAATGGATAAAGCCCTTAACTATCTGGCACTGGCCAGAAAGGCGGGGCTGGCGGAACTGGGCGAGGAGCCGGTAGGCGGCGCGGCAAGAGCCGGAAAAGCCTATGTGATTCTGGTTGCCTCGGATGCTTCGGACCATACCTGGCGCAGAGCCAAGAGCTTTGCCGCCGGTACGGAGCAGCAGTGTGTGCGCCTGCCCTGGACCAAGGACGAAGTGGGCGCGGCCATCGGCCGGGACGCTCTGGCCATCGGGGCTATTACCGATGTGTCCCTGGCTCTGGCGCTGGTGCAGGCCCTGCCCCAAAATGAAAGCAACCAACCCGCGCTGGAGGTGCTGACCCAAAAGGCCGAAAAGGCAAAGAAGCGTCAGCAGGAGGCAAAAGCCCACCAGCGGAATCTGCGCAGGGGTAAGAAACATGTGAAATAAGCGTAACTGTTTGAAGGTGGGTGCCGGTTCCTCCGGAACAGGCAGCCCCAATTGTGGAGGTGCATTTCGAATATGAGTTTTGTGAAGTATCGTTTGAAGGAAGTGGCGGCGGATTTCGGCGTCGCGGCAAAGGAGATCAGCGACATTATCGGCGCGTTCGGGGAAAAGCCCAAGTCCAACTCCCAGGTTCTGACGGATCAGGAGCTGAACGTGGTGTTTGACGTGATGACCCAGCGCCATCCCATCGATTCTCTGGAGCAGGTGTTTGCCGTCCAGCCCAAGCCCAAGGCGGAAGCGCCCAAGGCTGCCCAGCCCAAGCCCAAGGCGGAAGCGCCCAAGGCGGAAAATACCGCTGCCCCCCAGGGGAATACCCAGGCTTCCCCCAAGGCCGAAAAGCCCAAGGAGCCGGAACGCAAGCGGGAGCGCCGGGTGGTGGATACCTCTGCCGTGCAGGTGAATTCCGCCCGTTTTGATGACCGGGTGGATGCTCTGGTTTCCGAGCGTGTGCAGAATTACCAGGGCGGCAAGCAGCGCATCGGCGGCAAGAAGGGCCAGCAGCAGAATAAGAAGGACAACAAGTTCCGGGGCAACAAGTCCCGCAACGAGGAGCAGGAGAAAATGCGCCGCCTGCAGATGGAGGTTGCCCGGAAGGCACCCCTCACCGTAAAGATTCCCGACGAGATCACCGTAGGCGAGCTGGCCTCCCGGATGAAGAAGACCGCCGGTGAAGTGATCAAGCTGCTGCTGAAGAACGGCGTCATGGCCGGTATCAACCAGACCATCGACTACGATACCGCGGAGTTTGTGGCTACCGAAATGGGCTGCAAGGTGGAGAAGGAAGTTACCGTCACCATCGAGGAGCGGATCATCGACGATCATGTGGACACCGCCGACGAGCTGGAAACCCGGGCCCCCGTTGTGGTGGTCATGGGTCACGTTGACCACGGCAAGACCTCCCTGCTGGATGCCATCCGGAAGACCTCCGTCACCGCGGGGGAGGCCGGCGGCATTACCCAGCACATCGGCGCCTACACCGTGGACGTAAACGGCAAGTCCATCACCTTCCTGGATACCCCGGGCCACGCCGCCTTTACCTCCATGCGTGCCCGCGGCGCCATGTGTACCGATATTGCCATTCTGGTGGTGGCTGCCGACGACGGCATCATGCCCCAGACCATTGAGTCCATCAACCACGCTAAGGCTGCCAAGGTGCCCATCATTGTTGCCATCAACAAGATGGATAAGCCCACTGCCAACCCGGACCGGATCAAGCAGCAGCTCACCGAGTATGAGCTGATCCCCGAGGAGTGGGGCGGCGATACGGTGATCTGTCCCATCTCCGCCAAGACCGGCATGGGTCTGGAGGAGCTGCTGGAAATGGTCACCCTGACCGCCGAGGTTCAGGAGCTGAAGGCCAACCCCAACCGCCGGGGCAAGGGCACCGTCATCGAGGCCCGTCTGGACAAGAGCAGAGGCCCCATCGCCACCCTGCTGGTGCAGAACGGCACCCTGAAGCAGGGCGACATCCTCATCGCTGGTACTGCCGTAGGCCGTGTCCGTGTGATGACCAACGACAAGGGCCGCACCGTAAAGACCGCCGGTCCCAGCCAGCCTGTTGAGATCACCGGCCTTGCGGATGTTCCCACCCCCGGCGACGAGTTCGACGTGGTTACCGACGAGCGCATGGCCCGGGAGCTGGTGGAGCAGCGCCGCCAGGCCGCCAAGGACGCGGCCGCCAAGCTGCAGCAGAAGGTGACCCTGGACAATCTGTTCGCCCGGATGCAGGAGGGCGAAATGAAGGAGCTGCCTCTGATTGTCAAGGCGGACGTGCAGGGCTCTGCCGAGGCCGTGAAGGCCAGCCTGGAAAAGATCTCCAACGAAGAGGTCCGGGTCCGGGTGATCCACACCGGCGTAGGCGCCATCAACGAAAGCGACGTGCTGCTGGCCTCCACCTCCGGCGCCATCATCGTGGGCTTCAATGTCCGTGCCGATGCCGGTGCCCAGGCATCCATCCAGCGCTCCAACGTGGACATCCGCTACTACCGGGTGATCTACGATGCCATCGACGAGATTGAGTCCGCCATGAAGGGTATGCTGGCGCCCAAGTATGAGGAAGTGGTCATTGGCCACGCCGAGGTCCGCATGACCTACAAGGTCAGCGCCGTGGGCACCATCGCGGGCTGCATGGTCAAGGACGGCAAGGTCACAAGAGACGCCCAGGTCCGGATTCTCCGGGACAACATCGTCATTCACGAGGGCGAAATCGGCTCTCTGCAGCGCTTCAAGGATGCTGCCAAGGAGGTCACCGCCGGTTATGAATGCGGCATGAGCGTTGTGAAGTTCAACGACATCAAGGAAGGCGACATCTTCGAGTGCTTCACCATGCAGGAAGTGAAGCGGTAAGATATTTCAATTGACAATTGACAATGAACAATTGACAATGAAGGAATCCCCTGCGGGGATGATTTGAAATGAAAAAAATCAGATTTATCCCGAAGGGATACCACAATTGTCAACTGTCAACTGTCAATTGTAAATTTGCTGAAGCCCCTATACAAGGAGGATGTATATAATGGCATCCAATCGCATCAATCGAATCAACGAAGAGATTATGAAGGAATTGTCCAGTCTCCTGCGGACCGTGAAGGATCCCAGAGTCCAGGACACCATGATCTCCATTACCCGGGTGGAAACCACCCCGGATCTGCGCTATACCAAAGTGTATGTCAGCTTCTTACAGAGCGAGAAGGCGAAGAATGCTCTGGCGGGCCTGAAGTCTGCCGGGGGGTATCTGCGCCGGGAGCTGGGCCACAGCCTGCAGCTGCGTTACGCACCTGAAATCGTCTGGGCAGAGGATGACAGCATTGAATACGGCGCCAAAATGCTGAAGCTCATCAACTCTCTGGAGGTAGCCCACGATGATGAATCTGACCAGGGCTGAGGCAGCCGAGTTCCTGAAAGAGCAGGACAATTATGTGATTCTGACCCACGCTCGTCCGGACGGCGACACCGTGGGCAGCTCCGCGGCCCTGTGTCTGGGCCTGCGCAGTCTGGGAAAAACCGCCCATGTGCTGCGCAACCCCGGCATTACCCCCCGATACGCCTGGCTCCATGAGGGCCTGACGGTGGAGGAGGCCGGGGAAAACGACATCATTATTTCTACAGACGTGGCCTCCCCCGGGATGCTGCCCCAGGAGTTCCAGCATCTGCTGGATCGGGTGGTGCTGCGCATCGACCACCACGGGTCGGCCACCTCCTTTACCGAGCAGGAGCTGGTGGATCCCAACAGCGCCAGCTGCGCCGAGGTCATCTGGGATGTGCTGGCCTGTTTGGGTGTCTCCCCGGAGCCCAGACTGATGGACGCCATCTATGTGGGTCTGTCCACCGATACGGGCTGCTTCCGCTTTGCAAACACCACCGCCCATACCTTCCGGGTGGCGGCCATCTGCGCCCAGTATGGGGCAAAGGTCTTTGAGCTGAACCAGCAGCTGTTTGAAACCAACACCCTGGGCAAGCTGCGTATGCAGGCCTGGATGGTGGAGCATATGCAGATGCTGGGCGGCGACACCATGGCCATCTGCGCCATCCCCAAAGCGGTGGAGGAGCGGCTGGGGGTCAGCAGCGACGATATGGACAACATCTCCAATTTCCCCCGGTCCGTTGCCGGTGTGAATATAGCCGCTACCCTGCGGGAGGCGGAAAACGGAGTGGTCAAGCTGTCTGTCCGGGCGGTGCCCGGCTATGACGCCACCCGGATCGCCGTGCGGTTCGGCGGCGGCGGTCACAAGGGCGCGGCAGGCGGCACCCTGCACATGGCCATGGAAGAGGCCGTGAAAGCGGTGGAAGAAGTGATGACGGAGCTGTGCCAATGAACGGCATTGTGATTGTGGACAAGCCCCAGGGTTGGACCAGCCAGGATGTAACGGCAAGGCTCAGAAGGGTGTTTGATACCCGGCGCATCGGCCACGGCGGCACCCTGGACCCAATGGCTACCGGCGTATTGCCGGTATTTGTGGGCCGGGCCACCCGGGCGGTTGAGTTTTTCGAGCACGCGGAAAAGACCTATGAAACGGTGCTGCTGCTGGGAAAACGCACCGATACCCAGGATGTGACCGGCAGGGTGCTGGAGGAGCGGCCCGTTTCCCTGAGCTTGGCCGACGTGGAAGCGGTGCTTCCCCAATTCCGGGGAGAGATTCTTCAGGTGCCCCCCATGTATTCGGCCCTGAAGGTAAATGGGCAGAAGCTCTGCGACCTGGCCCGAAAGGGGCAGCAGGTGGAACGTAAGCCCCGGCCCATCACCATTTTTGAGCTGACCCTGCTTTCTTTTGAAGAAAACCGGCTCCGGCTTCGGGTACGCTGCTCCAAGGGCACCTATATCCGAACCCTCTGCGACGACATTGGCGCGGCTTTGGGGACCCTGGGCTGCATGGAGTCTCTGCGCAGAACCCAGGCGGGGGACTATTCCATTACGGAGGCCGTTCCCCTGGAAACCCTGCTGGAAACCGACAGCCCGGAAACCTATCTGCGGGGGATGGACAGTATGTTCACCCGGTATCCCGCGGTGACCCTTACACCCAATCAGGAAAAGCGCTGCCGCAACGGCAATTCCTTTACCCGTCCCATGGCCAACGGCACCTACCGAGCCTACGGCGAAAACGGGGAATTTCTGATGCTGGCAAAGGTGGAAGACAACGTTATGTCAACCATCAAGAGCTTTTTCGAGGTATAAAGCGGGTTGCCTCTGCAAATTGGGATTTGTCGGGCCGAAGCCCTCTCCTGGGAGAGGGTGGCTCGCGCAGCGAGACGGGTGTGGGGCGGTACAACTTACCTGGTTCCGCCCCTCATCCGCCCCAGTGTGCGCACTGGGGCACCTTCCCCCAG
>JAGAQA010000016.1 GCA_017622995.1 Oscillospiraceae bacterium | reverse complement strand
TTCCGCCAGCTTTCGATTGTCGCTCAAACGGCGCTTGTTCTCCTCAGTCGCTGCCGCAAAGTCCGGTGTTTCCACGAACAGTGCGGTGAATTGGCTGTTGAACGCTTTCGCCATTCGGGCCGCTGTGCGGATGATCTTTCCATTTGATGGGGCGGAGGATAGGCAGGCAAGGATATGCTCGTCCGTATGGAATGCCTTTTTGACCTGCAGCCGGTTGGATAGGCGCTTCACCCGGTCGGCGCAGCGTCTGAGGGCAATCTCCCGTAAGGCGGTCAACTGTTCCACGGTCAACCGGGACTCCGCGGTATCCGATTCGTTCAGGCGACTGATCAGTTCCTGGGGTTCAATGTCAATAAGCTCCACCTGGTCAGCTTCATCAAAAACGGCGTCAGGAATGCGCTCCCATGTGGTAATGCCCGTGACGGATGCGACCACATCGTGAAGACTTTCGATGTTTCCCACATTGACTGTGGTATAGACATCAATACCGGCATTCAGCAGCTCGTACACTTCCTGATATCTCTTTTTATGTCTGTGGCCGGGCCCATTGGTGCAGGCAAGCTCATCGAGTAGGAGCAGTTCAGGCTTTCTTGCCAATGCCAGGTCGATATCAAACGTCCTGCTGTCGGTAGCAAGCCGTTCAAGCTGCGTGGGAAATGTGGCAGGCTGTTCAGGCGTATGAGCGGCGATATAACCAACGACCACGTCGATGCCTTGATTCCGAGCGATCTCTGCCGCTTTCAGCATGGCCTGTGTCTTTCCAATGCTCTCGGCATAGCTGAAGAAAATCTTCAGCGAGCCTTTCATTTGCCGGCTCATTCCGTTCACCCCCTTATACTATAAATTTTATTTTATCATAAAATCATTGCTTTTTCCACTGGAAAGATCCTTATACTCATCAGTAAATGTAATCGCAATACCCAGTCTTGAGTCGGCAATGCTCCGTTTCGAGGTAAAAGAGCACGCGGTCACGGAGCTGAGAGAGGATATTTTCCCGGTAAACCGCATAGATGGGTGCTCCCTGATCAGAGCAGGAATCGGTCCGCTTTTCAGTAAAGACTGGAATGCAAGTAAATTCTCGACCAAGGCTCTTTGCGGTTTCTTCGGACATTAGGGCAATGTCGAGCCTTTTGCCGGACAATCTCCGCAGTAACCGTTTCGTGCTGTTTCTGCGAACAGAGAGCTGAATGCCGGGGTGAATGTCGGAACAATGATCTAAAGCAGGTTTCACGGAGCTGAGCATTTGGCGGGTTTCTGCCGCGATTCGGATGGTCCCGTTAGCCGCACGATTTCCTTCGGCGCGAAGACAGCGGTATTCAAGCCTCCTATCATCCAATCTTTTCATTACGTAATAACCATACACAAAGGTAGCCACCACCGCGATCAGCAAAGCGATCTCCTTCATCCGGCTCACCTCCATCGCAGAAAGAATAAAGTTGATGGTTAAATTCGGAAGCACTTCTGAACTGCCTTCTGCTGCCCCAGGATCAGGATAGATTTTCCGTTACTGAGAACTGTATCAGGGGTGATGTTCATATTGAGCTTCCCGTTTTCACGAATCCCCAAGACGTTGATTCCGTGTTTTCTTCGAATATCCAGCTGCAGAATGGTTTTCCCGTTCCAGTCGGCTGGGACCTCCAGTTCAAAAATGGAGTAATCGTCATCCAACTGCATATAGTCCAAAATGTGTTCTGAGGTACAGCGGATGGCCGTCCACGCTGCCAACTGTTTCTCCGGATAGACCACTTCATCGGCACCGTTGCGCAGCAGGAATTTTTCCTGTACACCTCTGGATGCCCTTGCGACCACATGTTTTGCCCCCATTTCCTTGAGTAGAGAGGCCGTTTCCAGAGAGCTTTGAAAGTCATCTCCAATGGCCACGATACAGGCGTCGAAGTTCCGGATGCCCAGAGAAGAAAGAAACTCCTCATTGGTGCTGTCTCCGATTTGTGCGTTCGTCACAAAGGGCAGAACTGCGTTGATCCGTTCCTCGTTGCTGTCGACGGCCATGACCTGATGGCCCAAATCGTAGAGCTTCATGGCAATATGTCTGCCGAAGCGTCCGAGTCCAATCAATAATACAGATTTCATAAGAGCCTCCTTATCCCACGGTGAGTTTTTCCTGGGGCAGCCTTGCGGTGTTTCCACGATTTCCAGAAACTGTCGAGAAGATCAGGGTCAGGCCGCCGACTCTCCCGATATACATTAAGAAAATCAAAATGATTTGAGAAACGATCCCTAAATCCGGTGTAATGCCAAGGGTCAGACCGACTGTACCGATGGCGGAAGCAGTTTCATACAAGCAAGTGAGCAGCGGAAGACCTTCCACGCGGCTGATCACGAATCCGCCCGTCAGAAACAAAACCAGATACATCATGAAAACCGTTGCGGCATTTCGGACGGTATCATCGCTTATGCGCCGACCGAAGAAGCGGGCATGCTCCCTTCGCCGGAATACCGAGACAGCAGTAGACAGCATGACGGCAAGGGTCGTTGTCTTCATGCCGCCCGCCGTAGAGCCGGGAGAACCGCCGATCAGCATCAGCATGATCGTCAGTAGAGAACCTGCCTCGCTGATCTGCGTCAGATCTGCCGTATTGAAGCCCGCCGTTCTTGGGGTGACGGCCTGGAACAGGGAACTCCAGACTCGCTCTCCCAGCGGCTTGTTTCCAAACTCAAAGAAGAAAAAATACAGCGCCGGGAACAGGATCAAAAGCGCTGTGGTCGTCAGAACGACCTTACTCTGCATCCGATACCTTCTGATATGGTGTTTGTTTGTCTTAATATCCTCCCAAGTGAGAAAGCCGATGCCGCCTATGATGATCAGTGCTATGACAGCACTGTTGATCACCGGATTAGCGATGAAGTATGTAAGAGACGAATACTCGCTTTTTACGCCCATCAGGTCAAATCCGGCGTTGCAGAAAGCTGAGATGGAATGGAATATGGCGTACCATACGCCTTTAAAAAATCCAAACTCCGAACAGAAAGTTGGAGCCATGACCAGTGCGCCCAGCAGTTCAAAGAAAATGGTCATTTTGATGATAAAGCCGGTCAACCGAACGATACCGCCGACTTTGTGGGCAGAGATGGCCTCCTGCATGGTGCTGCGCTGCTTCAGGCTGATCTGCTTTCCGGAGAATGTGGAGATCGCAATTGCAACAGTGACCACGCCCATGCCGCCGATCTGGATCAGCGTAAGAATGACAGCATGACCAAACGCACTCCAATAGGTCGCCGTATCCTGTACCACCAGTCCGGTGACGCAGACCGCGGATGTGGCCGTAAACAAGGCGTCTGTAAAAACAGCTCCATGCCCATCCTTTGTAGCAAACGGCAGCATCAGCAAAAGGCTGCCAAGTAAGATCACTGCGGCAAAGCCGAGTATGATGATTTGCGATGAAGATAACCGCTTCCCGATCTGTCCCATATCACTACCTCCATCGGTGGTTTTCCTACTTTTATTGTGGCACAGCAGCTATGAAGTGTGTATTAGCGTCATAAGAAGCGCATTAAATTTGCATTAAGGCGAAAAAACCGCCTGCACAAGCGCAATGCTTGTACAGGCAGCTTAGCCAGTATCAGCCAATTAAAAAGTGTATTCAACAACAGTACAGTCTTCAGATAGGTGCTTTGGCTTCGCCTTTCCAGCCGTTTTCAGCGGTGGGAACAGACCCCCTCTCGACAAAACAATTTCTGTTGGCCGTCCGCTGTACACCGCACAGGGGGTAGAGGTTGTCAGAGGCGAGAGAACGCTCAAAATCGTCATAGGAAGTGCCCGGCTTCGTTCTGGCTCGGTGATACAGTTTTCGTATTCCGTGATCTGATGCAAGACCTCGAAGTCGTGCTCCCCCATGTAGGAATCCTCTGTCCGGAACAGGGAGAACTGACCGGTGAGCTCCCGCGCGTCACT
>JAGAQA010000015.1 GCA_017622995.1 Oscillospiraceae bacterium | reverse complement strand
TAAGCTCGTTCGCGCCGACAATACTTGGCGGGTGACTGCCCGGGAGGGTCGGTCATGCCAACACAAAGATTCCCCCTTAGCTCAGTCGGTAGAGCGACGGACTGTTAATCCGTGTGTCGTTGGTTCGAGTCCAACAGGGGGAGCCAAAAATCGGCAAGCTTCGATAGAAGGTTGCCGATTTACTTATTACTTATTCACTATTCACTCTTCACAAAAATTTAGGGGCCGATTTTTGGAAGTAATAGGTAATAGTGAATAGTGAAGAAGTAGGACTGGAAAGACGTTTCTTGGCAAGTCTGCGTGGACTGTTGCAACCGGCGTGGCTTTTCCGCAGAAAAGTGAGTTTAACAGGGCTCAGAATGAAGGCACTCTTTATTTTTCACGATTACTTAATTTGCGCATTCGGGATTTTTGGAAGTAATCGGTAATCGTAAATCGTGAAGAAGTAGGTTAGGAAAGGCGCAGATTCTATGGGCAGCCCCTTAGCAGTGTAACCGAAATCGTAACGGATCCCAGATTTTGCGGACTCAAGGCCCTTTTGCTGACCCGGGATGCTCATGGGTTCTATCAGCACTTTGGCTTCCGGGAGGAGCCGGGAAAATTGATGATGAAAAGCAATCGGTAAGGATATATAAGGCCCGCTGCAAACCTGTGCAGCGGGCCTGACTGATTTTATTTCAGTACAATATCCAGCACTTCTCCTGTTTTCTCGTTGCGGACGATGGTAGCGGTGGTCTGGTAGGTCATCACGCCGTCATCGGAAACCGCTTTGGCCTTGGATTTGGACAGGCCCCGGATGGTCTCCAGATCCTTGTCATAGTCCGCCAGGGCGTCAGGATCCACGCTGTAGACAGCAACCGTATAGGTTGTCTCATTGGAAAGGAACTTTTTGTAAGC
Source organism: Oscillospiraceae bacterium (assembly GCA_017622995.1). Classification (GTDB taxonomy): domain Bacteria; phylum Bacillota; class Clostridia; order Oscillospirales; family Oscillospiraceae; genus Faecousia. Next base: position 24,151 of record JAGAQA010000015.1, on the reverse strand, counting down.
GCTTTCCACGGTGGTTACCGTGGTGTCGGCGTCCAGATTCTCGGCGGAAACCAATATTTTGGTCATCTCCGTATTCTTTTCATAGCGCTCTTCGGCTGTATACTTTGCGGACAGAGAGGTGGTCTTATAGTAGTAGCCGAGATACCCAAAGACACAGCCTACGCCGATGATAAACAGAGCTGCCAGACCGGCGATTTGTTTTTTCGTGAACCGCAGCTCGCTTTTTGCATCGCTGCCGGTATAGGTGAGACCCAGACGGCAGGTAATGGGAAGCATAACCGACAAAAACAGGGCCAGCAGGAAGGACTCAATGGGGAACATGAGGATGTTCTTCACAATGCTGGGGACGGCCATCAGGAAGGTGTACTGTTTGCCGCCCATGTAAAGCGCGTAGTACCACATCATGATGGGGGTTTGCAGCACCACATTGATCAGCAGATTGATGGAGAACCTGCTCAGCATGACCCGGGGAGTGGTCACCCTGGCGCGATACAGGAACAGCGCGAAGAAAACGGAGCCGCCCACTTCCGTCAGCACAAAGGGAATAAAGTAGACGCCGTCCGGGCGGATGATGTAGCCCAGCACATCCGTTATGACCGCACAGATCGCCGCTACAACGGGACCGTAGACCATGGCGCCCAGAGCGTTCACGAAGTATGCCGTATTGATTCGCAGCACCGGCGTAATGGGAATGGAAATCTGCTTCATAACCAGACGCAGGGCGATCATCAGCGCCGCAAACACCAGCATATGGGTGTCCTTCAGTTCGGCGGCAGCGTCACGCCAGTATGCCTTGGAAAAGGGATGGGAATAGAGCGCGGTGGATTTTTGTTTGTTTGACATAGAAATAACCTCCTTTTTTGCAGCGACCAACAAGGCAAAAGCAGGCAAAAGAAAGCCCCAACGGATAGATTCCCGTTGGGGAGTGGATTGCCAGGCTGCTCTTAGGCCCTTTTCAGTCGCCTAACCGAGCATCGTTGCTACATAAAGGAGGATTACCCCAATATGGCGCAGCGGGTGCGGTGATCCCATCGCGGGCAGCAAGCCCTTCGTCTGTCACACAACTCCCCATCTTGACAGCACTTCACGCGGGATCCCCTACTCTGTTCGTTCCTCAGTATACACGCATCGGAGGAGAATGTAAAGAAAAATTTTCCGTTTCTGACAATTTCTGCTCCTGCGAAAAAAGATTCCGGCGGGTTGGACCTGGGGGCTGTTTCGTGGTTTTTCCCTGCTGCGGGGGGATAGAATAGGAGTATCTTATACGGGGGAGGATGGGCGATGCAGTGCCAGAAGCTGAAAACCTATATGGAAACGGGAAGGGTGATTTTTCTGCCCATTCGCGGGATTCGGCCCAATCCCATGCAGCCGCGAAAAGTGTTTCGGGCCGAGGCGCTGGATGACCTTTGCGAGTCCATTCGTCAGCACGGTGTACTGCAGCCGCTGTCTGTGCGTCGGACAGCCGGCGGCTATGAATTGATCGCGGGAGAACGCAGGCTTCGGGCGGCTGCCCAGGCAGGGCTTACGGAGGTGCCCTGCATCATTCTTCAGATGGATGACCGGGAGTCCAGCGTTGCGGCAATGGTGGAAAATTTGCAGCGGCAGGATCTGGACTTTGTGGAGGAGGCTGTGGGCATTGCAAATCTGATGCGGGTGCAGAGCCTCAGCCAGGAGCAGGCTGCAAGGCTCCTGGGGAAAAGCCAGAGCGCGATTGCCAACAAATTGCGCCTTCTGAAGCACGGAGACCAGGTCCTGGCGGCTCTGCGGGAGGCGGGGCTGACGGAACGCCATGCCCGCGCCCTGCTGAAGCTGCCGGGAGAGACGGAAAAACTGGAAGCAATCAGGGAAATCAGCCGGCTGGGGTTGAGCGTTGCGGCAACGGAAAAGTATATCGAAACCCTTCTGACGGAAAAGATCCCCCGGAGGCGGCAGACGAACATTTGCAGTTTCCTCAACAATCTGACGGAATCTCTGGCAAGGATCCAGCGTTCCGGCATTCCGGCAGTGACGGAACGGCGGGAGACGGACAGCCAAATCGTTCTGACAATCACCATTCCAAAGGATGGGCAAATGCAAAAAAAGCCTTGACATATGCATGGATTTTGCGCATAATACATCTAGATAAAAGTGGGGCAGTATGCCATTTTTGTCGAAAAAGAACAAGGGAGAACAGAGTATGAAAAGTGCCCGGACAAAGTGGATCGCGGCAGGTATTGCAGTCGTTCTGATCCTGGCTGTCGCGGCAGGACTGCTTTTTACATTTGACCATTTCGTGATCGTAGAGGGGCACCTCTACAAAAGAAATGAACCGGCGCTGGATCTGCGGGAGCGGGAAGTGACCTGTACGGCCTATGATAAACTGAAGGAAAAGCTCCCCGGATGTACGATTTTGTGGAATGTCCCCTTCCAGGGGGAGCTGTACCAGAGCTTTACAGAGGAAATCACCGTCACGCAGCTGAGCCAGGAGGATGTGGCCCAGTTGGATTATTTCCCCCAGCTGCAGGTGGTTCATGCTCAGGATTGCAGGGACTACGAAGCCCTGGTTGCTTTGAAGGAGAGAAGACCCAATTGCCGGGTCAATTACCGGGTGGAAATCGGCGGTGTCCAGTATAGCGGCAACACCACAGCACTGACACTGACGACCCTGAGCCAGGAGGATGTGGAAAGGCTTCCCTATCTGACCAAGCTGCAGAAGATCGATGCCAGCGGATGCACCGAGTATGGAAGGCTGCTGAAGCTTCAGCAGGAGCACCCGGAGTGGGATGTGAACTTCCGGGTTATGGTCGGCACCCAGGAGTGCACTGTGGACCAGACCGCCATTGAAGCGGATAACGCGACCATCGGGCAGCTGCGGGGCGCCATGGAAATCATGCCGAAGCTGCAAACGGTTACGTTGGTCAATCCCTGCGCCACCGGCGAGGAATTGCTTCAGCTTCGCCAGGACTATCCCAATGTGGATATTGGATGGTCCCTGGTTCTCGATGATGTGACGGTTCCCTGGGACGCGGAAGAGGTGGACCTGACCGGCGTCAAGCTGGAAAGCGCTCAGCAGGCGGAAGGCTATGCCGCCATGTTCCCCAATATCACAAAACTGATCCTGACGGATTGCGGCCTTCCCAATGAGACTCTGGCCGAGTTCCGGGAAGCCAAGCGGGACGAATACAAGGTGGTCTGGACGGTTTATCTGGGCTCCATCGCCAAATGCAGAACCGATGCTACAAAGTTTATGCCCCTTACCCAGGGCGACGGCTATTTCCAGGACTGGAACGCAAAGGATCTGAAGTATTGTGAGGACCTGGAGGCCATCGACATCGGTCATTCCCGGGTGAAATACATTGAGTGGGTTGCCTATATGCCCCACCTCAAATACCTGATTCTGGCGGATACGGATGTGCGCCGGCTGGACGGCATTGAGAACTGCAAGGAGCTGGTCTGGCTGGAGCTGAGCTGGTGTCCCGTTGAATCCTATGAACCTCTGGTAGGCTGCACGGCGTTGGAAGACCTGAACATCAGCCGGACCTTTGCCGATCCCGAGCCCATCAGTCAGATGACCTGGCTGAAGAATCTGTGGTGCATGGAGCGCGGCGGCGCCGTGACCTATAAGTGGACCCAGGACCTGCCCGATACCCATGTGGTTGGCGGTGACCACGATGCCATCAGCTTTGGCTGGCGGAAGCTGCCCAACTATTATAAGATGCGCGACGCGCTGGATATGTACTACATGGACTGAAGACTACTTACCGGGCCGGCCCCTATCATCGGGCCGGCCTCTTGCTTGACCGAGGGCGTAAACCTCAAATATCATGGAAAAAGGAAAGGGGGAGGACCATGGGAACGCAGCGGCGGATTGCCTGGGCAGATATGGCGAAGGGCTACGGAATTCTGGCAATTATGGTATCCCACGTGTTCACCGGACATCCGGTTTCCCAGTGGCTCTTTACCTTTCATGTGCCGCTGTTTTTCTTCCTGTCAGGTTTTTTGTTTCGGGAAGGAAAGCCGTTGGGAAGCTTTCTCAAAGGGAAGGTGCGCCGAATGCTCGTGCCGTATTTTGCTCTGGCACTGCCGATTATCCCGGCAGAAGCGGCAATGAGCGGCCCCAGAGCGGGATTCTGGGACCGGACGCTGGAGCTGGCTGCTCAGGTTCTGATCCAGAAAAGGCTGTGGCCCATCTGGTTCCTGGCCTGCCTGTTTCTGCTGGAGATCATTGGGTATTTTCTGATTCGATTCATCAAAAACGACAGGCTGCTGGCCCTGGCGGCAGCGGCGCTGGGGGCGCTGGGCGTTGCCTATGCCCAGAGAGGCGGTGAGGTGCTTCCCTGGAATCTGGATGCCTGCTTTTCGGTGCTGCCCTTTTTTATGGCAGGGTATCTGCTGAAAAAGTGGGATGGGAAAATGGATGCGTTTCTTACTGGCTGGAAAAGCTGGGCACTCTTCGCCCTGCTGGCGGCGGGGAACCTGGCCTTTGGCCTGAAAAGCATCCGGGGAGAGGTGCCGGTGCTCAATGTCTTCGCAAATCAGTATGGGCTCCCCCTGCGGTCTTACCTTTCCGCGTTCTGCGGCATTGGGGCGGTGGTGCTGGCAGCAAAACGAATGACGGTTGCCCCGGTCAGCTATTTGGGCAGAAACAGTCTTGTTTTTTTTGTCTGGCACCAGACACCGGTGATTACGGCCATTTACTACTTCTTCCCCCGTTTGGGCATTCCCATGGAGCATTACCCCTCCGGGGCCGCAATGCTGGCGGAGAAAGGCTTGGAGCTGTTCCTGATTCTGACTGTTCTGACCATTCTCAATGAGCTGCTGCTTCACTCAAAGCTCAAATGGGTTCTTGGAAAATAGAATGAGCACCGCTCCGGCGGTGCTCAACGCATCTATTTTATTGTATTTCCGTATGTTGTGTCAAGATACAGCCAAATCGCAAAAAGTACAAACTTTTTTGCTCAAATTTGTACAGTCTTTCCATTGCCGGAAAGCATCAGGCGTGGTATAGTCTGGACACAAGGGAAGAGAAATCAAAACTGGGCAGGGCGACGAAAACCTCCGTTTAAAATAGAGTTTATTGCCGGCTTCAAAAAAAGTACACTGTATCACGGAGACAGGACCATCCGCATCGCCGCCCCCAAATCCGCAGAAAGCGAGGTTAACCAAGGATGTTAGATAATAAGAACGAAGAAATTTGACCCCTGACGGAAGGAAGAGAATCCGTCAGGGGTCAAATTTTTTTGAGGTGTTTGACGGGGAAGAGAGTCTTCACTCCGGGCGGTTCCGGAGCGGTTCGGCTTATTCTTTTTCGGAAACGGACCGGCTCTGGTGGGTGCTGACCTGAATCAGCGAGAGCTCAAAGGATTGCCGGTTCTGCTGCCGGATGGTTTCCAGGATCAGGCCGGAGAACAGGGATTGCAGGGCGGCGATGGCGGTGAAGCCGCAGACAATCAGGGTGGGGAACTTGGGCACCAGGCCGGTGAGGGCGTAAACACGCAGCACCGGGATGAGAAAGATGGCGGAAAGGGCAAACAGAATCAGACTGATGATGCTGAAAAAGCTCAGGGGCTTGTAAACCCGGTAAAGTCTTGCGATGGTTCGCAGCACCTTAAAGCCGTCGGAGTAGGTGTTCAGCTTGGAAACACTGCCCTCGGGACGATCCCGGTAGTCAATGATCACATTTTCCAGGTGCATATTGTTCATAACGGCATGGATGCTCATTTCCGTTTCAATTTCAAAGCCCTTGGAGATGATGGGGAAGGTTTTCACAAACTGGTAGCTGAAGGCCCGGTAACCGGTCATGATGTCCTTGATGTTGTTGCGGAACAGCAGCTGAATGCTGCCCCGGACCAGACGATTGCCCAGATTGTGGAAGGGACGGGTGTTTTCGGTGAAATAGGTGGAGGAAAGACGGTCGCCCACCACCATGTCGGCCTGACGCTCCAGCACCAGATTGGCCATCTCCCGGGCATTTTCCGCGGGATAGGTGTCATCTCCGTCGGCCATGATGTAGCACTGGGCGTCGATCTCCCGGAACATCCGGCGGATCACGTTGCCCTTGCCCTGCATGTACTCATTGCGTACCACAGCGCCGGCCTTGGCGGCCAACTCCGCGGTGCGGTCCGTGGAATTGTTGTTGTACACATATATGGTCGCTTCCGGCAGAACACGGCGGAAGTCGGTGACAACCTTTTCAACCGTTTTTTCTTCGTTGTAGCAGGGAATCAGAACTGCGATTTTATCCATGATCAGGTCCTCCGTTTTTATCCAGCGAAAAGCCAATAAGGCAGGTAATCGCCATAATCGAGATCGAAAGATTGCGGTGGGTCATCCAGTAGTGAACACCGGAGTGGTTTCTCAGTACAAAATACCAGGCAAAGGGAATGAGGGCCACTGCGGCCAGCGCGGGCAGATTGCCGCTGCCCCGCTGAAAACGATACCCTCCCCGAATGATCAGACAGCCCAAAAGCATCAGCAGCGCCAGGAGAAGAAGCAGCCCGGCAGCATTGCAATAAACGCCCAGGTTTTTCAGCAGCACCTGGCCGAAAGACAGGCTGCTGCCGCCTTCCGCGGCGGTAGACTGAGAGCCCGCGCGGTACTGTGCAGTTTCCATTGCATCGGCCAAAATATTCTGGCCGGTAATCAGTGTGCCGACAAGCCATTTGCCGCTCCACATTCCGGCATAACCCACGCCCCAGGCAAGTCCTGACCCCACGGCGCAGGCAAGCTTCTCTTTTGCGCTGCCCGCTTTCAGGACCAGTCCGAGGATCAGGCAAATGCCGAGGGCGGCAGGGGGATAGGTGAGAAAATCAAAGAAGGCGGTGAGGATCCCAAGCCAAAGATAAAGGAGCCACCCGTGGGACTTGTTGTAGAGCTCCAACGAGAGCTGCACAATGCAGGCGATGAGGGTGAGCAGATACATACTGGAATACTGAAAACTCAGAGCGGCAGACAGGGGATTCAGCGCCAGAATGCTTACCCCCAAAGGGAGTGCCAGGCGGAAGCCAGCCTTGCGGTAGGCCAGGAGCATCAGCATCATACAGAGGGTCCACTGCAGCATCATATTGAACATTCGAATGTCCGACAGATTGAAAAACAACAGCAGCGGCTTCAGATACAGCAGATACCCGTGCCAGTAGCGGCCATAGGAAATGGCTTCTCCGTTTCTGGAACCGTAAACATAGTTTATGAGGGCCTGACCGGGATAGAGCTCGGCTTTTGGATAGACCATTCGCTGGTTCAGCATGGCGTCCTGCAGCGGGTTCCCGCTGCCTTCAAATACGGCGGTCTGCATCATAATGTTGTCGGTGTATCCGTCCAGCCGGGCGCTGGAATAGCCGGGGGCCCAGCTGAAGCTGCCGCCCTCCGTATCGATGGACGCAATGCTCTCGGATACCTTGGTCTGCATCCGGCCGGTGGGCAGGGCGTAGACGCAGGTCATCAGAAGACAGCCGACCAATATGGCGACCAGCAGGCTTCCGGCACAGGTCAGTAGAATACGCGCGGTTTTCTTTGCTTGCAAAAGGATCAGTCCCTTTCTGTTGGGCATCTCATTGAAACAGTATATCATAGAAACCGGTGGGTTTCCAGAAGAAAAGCGGAAAATCTGAAAGAGCCGCCTTATTTCCTGCGGACAGCGGTCAGCACACAGCCGAAATAGCCCTGATTTTTCAGGTATTGGGCCAGGCTTTTGCCGTATGAGTCCGGAGATACGGAATTGGTGTAGGTGTTATACCCGATAAACCCGGAAGCAGCCGCCTGAAGCGCCACAAAATGCGCCCCCAGATGCAGACCCTTGCGCCAGTAGTAAAAGAGAATGGCGGCATCCGACTTTCGGACAAGGGCGTCAAAACGCTGTGTATCGGAGCAGATGTTTACGGAGTACCCATATTTCTTCAGGAGCAGGGCGGGGCCCAGGCAAAAGGTTCCCACATTGCCGTGGATCAGCGGAAGCTGCTTTTCCAGGTCCCGGATCAGTACTTCCGGGTTGGGCTCCTCACCGAGCAGGATCAGGGCGTTGTACAGGGCAATCCAGCCGCAGCCGGTTTTCGCGGAGGAACGGAGGCCGTAGCGCCACTGTTCCTTCGGGATTTGGGTTTGGTTCAGGATCAGCTTACCCATGGATGGGGTGCTCCTCAATAAAACGGTCCAGGATTCCGGCTGCCGTCGCAACCATACGGGCGCAGGGGCGGGTCCTGTAAAACTCCGGGGTACGGGGGGTGGGATTGGGGTCGGAAGGGGGATTTTTCAGAATCTCCCGGCAGATGATGCTGCCGCACTGCTCCCGGAATGCTCCGGCCAAAGCCTGCACATTCTGATAGTGGGCTTTTTTGGCGGCATCGTTTCCGGCCTCGCTGTAGCCGTACAGCAGGCCCAGCACCGTCATCATCCCGCTGACCGCACCGCAAACCTCCCGCATTCGGCCCATGCCGCCGCCGAAGGAGGAGGCAAGCCTGGCGGAAAAATCCTCACTCAGTCCCGTTACATCACAAAACGCCACCGTAATGGCCTGGGCACAATTGTAGCCCTTATAAAAAAGTTCCGCGGCATAGGCACCGTGATCCATGTGTTTGGTCTCCTTTTCTTCCGTTTTTCCTATTATATCACAGCCGAATTCCAGTTGCAAGGAATGAAAAAGCCGCAGCCCCCTTTTCAGGGACTGCGGCAGCGCTTGTCGAAAAACCCCTTCGGGCTTTTCCGCCAGTTTTTTGCAGTCTGCCGCGCGCATAATTTATTCGCCACAGGCGAATAAATTCCATATATTATGGAGCAATTGCCACTGGCAATTGTTCAATTAGATTCGCTGCGCGACGCACCGCACTTGCAGCCTGAGAAGTGTTTTCGCCCACGTACACGCCGCGGGCGAAAACGATTTTAAAACTTTTTCGCTGCTGACGCAGCGAACTCTGCGAGGCTTTTTGACATTTTGTGCCGCAGTCCCTTAAAAGGGGACTGCGGCACAAAATGGGGAGATTATTTCTGAGCGCGGCTGCCGAAGTTGACAACGGCGGTATCGCCCTGCTCATTGGCGCCGAACTCGTAGTCCTTGCCGGGCAGAACGGCGTTCATCACGATGCCCACCAGAGCGGCCACAGCCAGACCGGACAGGCTGATGGTCACGGAGCCCAGAGGAATCTGGATGGAGCCGGCATAGCTGACACCAACGGCCAGACCCATGATCATGGCGGCGATCAGAACGTTGCGGCTCTTGGTGAAGTCAACCTGGTTTTCCACCACGTTGCGGACACCAACGGCGGAGATCATGCCGTACAGCACCAGGCTGACACCGCCCATGGTGGCGGCGGGCATGGCAACGATCAGAGCGGAGAACTTGGGGCAGAAGGACAGAATGATGGCAAACACTGCGGCCAGCCGCACAACCTTGGGGTCGTACACCTTGCTCAGTGCCAGAACGCCGGTGTTTTCACCGTAGGTGGTGTTGGCGGGAGCGCCGAAGAGGGAGGCTACCGTGGTGGCCAGGCCGTCACCCACCAGGGTGCGGTGCAGACCGGGATCCTCTACAAAGTTCTTGCCGACAGTGGAGGAGATGGCGCAGATGTCGCCCACGTGCTCCATCATGGTGGCCAGAGAGATGGGCATAATGGTGACGATGGCCGTTACCAGCAGGCCGGTATCCAGATTGCTGCCGAAGATGGAGAAGGCGGTCTTTTCCCAGACGATGGGCAGGCCGATCCACTTGGCCTGGCTGACCAGAGTCACCAGGTTTTCCCGGGAAGCGGGGTCCACAATCATGGAGAAGACATAGGAACCCACAACGCCAAGGAGGATGGGGATGATCTTAACCATGCCCTTGCCCCAGATGTTGCAGCCCACAACGATCAGAATGGCGACCAGAGCTACCCACCAGTTGGCGGCACAGTTGGAAACGGCAGAACCGGACAGGCTCAGGCCGATGCAGATGATGATGGGGCCGGTGACGATGGGCGGGAAATAACGCATGACCTTCTTGGCACCGAACTGCTTGAAGAGCAGCGCCATCACCAGGTACACAAGACCGGCGCAGGCCACGCCGAAGCAGGCGTAGGGGAGAAGTCCGTCGCCGCCCATGGCGCGGATGGCGTTGTAGCCGCCGATGAAAGCGAAGGAGGAACCCAGGAAGGCGGGAACCTTACGGCCGGTGATCAGATGGAACAGGAGGGTGCCGAGACCCGCGAACAGCAGGGCGTTGGCCACATCCAGACCGGTCAGCGCGGGAACCAGCACGGTTGCACCGAACATGGCGAACAGGTGCTGCACGCCCAGAAGCAGACGCTTGGGGGTGCCCAGGGTGGAAGCATCGTAGACCGCGTCGGTATTGGTTTTGGGAGCTGCCATGAATGAATCATCCTTTCTCTGTTGTGCACTCTATAAATTATATGGAGTACGGTTTCAGACAAAAAAAGAGGGACGCAGAACCAAAATGTTTCTACAGCCCTCCTTTTTTGTATTGATCTGTGTCAGTATACCCCGCTCAGCGCCGAATTTCAAGAGAAAAATGAAAAAAATGTGTTTAAATTGTGAACGCGGCATGGCGGGGCTTTTGTGAAAGTTGAACATTTGCGGCCAAAAGGGACATCAGCCCCGCCCCAATGGGACGGCAGCCGGGGATTCTGCCCGAAGCCACAAAAATCTGCACAATGGGTTTATTGCACTTGCAGAAAGCCATTAATCATGCAAAAGTCCGAAAATAAAAAATCACGGAAACAGGACTGCTCAAATTGTAAAAAATAGGAATTAAAACTGGGAACGTGTTGTTCAAAATGCCGAATAGAAATGGATGATTCCATAGAAAACCTGCATATTTACGGCTATATACGGTATATGGCCGAAAACAAATGTCCCTGCAGCAACAATACTTGCAATTTTGATATTGCAAAAATGCAAAAACTGTGCTATCATACGTTCATGAAGTTTTTGGATCAGCCAAAGACAAAAAGGAGGAACTCACAATGAAGAAAATGAAAAAGCTGTTTGCCTTGGCACTGACCGCTGCCCTGACCCTTTCCCTGGCTGCCTGCGGCGCGTCCACCACGAAGATGACCATGGGCACCGGCGGATCCGCCGGCACCTATTACGGCTACGGCGGTGTTCTGGGCCAGTACATTAAGAATAAGGCCGGCATTGATGTGACCGTGGTTGCCACCGATGGCTCCAAGGCCAACATTCAGGGCATCGCCGCCGGTGACTACCAGCTGGGCACCGTTCAGTCCGACGTTATGGCCTACGCCTGGGAGGGCACCCGCTCCTTTGAGTCCACCGGTAAGATTGATTCCTTCCGGGTTGTGGCGGGCCTGTATGCCGAGTCTGTTCAGCTGGTGACCATGGATCCCAGCATCAAGAGTGTTGCCGATCTGAAGGGCAGAAGCGTTTCCATCGGCGCCCCCGGTTCCGGCGTATACTTCAATGCCACCGATGTCCTGGCCGCTGCCGGTCTGGCCGAGACCGACATCAACGCACAGTACCAGAGCTTCGCGGACTCTGCCGACGCGCTGAAGGACGGCAAGATCGATGCCGCTTTCATTGTGGCCGGTGCTCCCACCCCCGCCATTACGGAGCTGTGCACCACCAACTCCGCATATCTGGTGCCCATTGACGGCGCTGTGGCAGATGCCATGATGGCCTCCAGCCCCTTCTACACCACCTATGTGATTCCCGCCGGCACCTATCCCGGACAGGACAGCGATGTGACCACCGTTACCGTTAAGGCAACCCTGATTGTTGACGCGAAGGCTTCCGAGGATGCTGTTTACAACCTGACCAAGGCCATCTTTGACAACGCCGCCGACATCGCCAAGGAAAACGGCAAGGGCGCAGAGCTGAGCCTTGAAAATGCCACCTCCGGTATGACCGCTCCCTTCCACAAGGGCGCTGCCAAGTATTTTGCGGAAAAGGGCGTTACTGTGGACGCACAGTAATCCCATGCTTAATCCCGCCCCTTTTCCCAAAGGGGCGGGAAACACAGGAACGCTGAAGAAATCGCCTTCCCGGGCGACTTCTTCAGCGCTTCAAACGATCTATGGAAAAAGGGAGGAACCCCCATGAAGCTTTTTAAGAAAGCGAAATCGAACCTGGAGGAGCCCATGGATCTGGACTCCGTTATGAAAAAGTTTGACCAGGAGTCCAACGTCCGTATCTGGGAAGGAAAGCCACGGATCGCGGTCAATGTGATCCTGGCCACCTTTTCTCTGTTTTGTCTGTGTGTGACCCTGTTTACCAGCTGGCTGGAAGAGCTGCGGCTTACCACCTTTGTGGCCTGGATTGTGTTTCTGGGCTTTTTGGTGTTTCCTGCCAGAAAAAGCCACCAGCGGGTGAACCATATCCCCTGGTATGATGTGGTTATGATGGTTCTGGGCACCGGCGCCTTTCTCTACTACTCCGCCAACGCCATCACCATTATTCAGCAGGGAAGTCTGTTCCATCCCTATCAGATCATCATCGGCATCATCGGCATCCTGGCGCTGGCAGAGGTTTGCCGCAGAAGCGTGGGCCTGCCCATTTTGCTTGTGGCCGCCTGCTTCCTTGTTTACGCCCTGACGGCGGGCCTTTCCAATCCTTCCCTGTGGGGGAAACTGAACTATACCATCCGCTACCTGTTCTACGGAAAGGAAGGCGTCCTGTCCACCCCCATCAACGTCTGCTCCAAGTTCATTGTGGTATTCATTGTGTTTGGCGCCTTCCTGGAGCGCACCGGTATTGCCGAGTATTTTATTCAGCTGGCCAATGCTTTGGTGGGCCGGTTCTCCGGCGGCCCTGCCAAGGTGGCGGTTGTTTCCAGTGCGCTACTTGGCGTAGTGTCCGGCTCTTCGGTTGCCAATACGGTGGGCTCCGGCTCCGTGACCATTCCCCTTATGAAGGAGGCCGGTTATAAGTCCGAGTTTGCCGGTGCCACGGAAGCTGCCGCCTCCACCGGCGGTCAGATTATGCCCCCCATCATGGGCGCCGCCGCTTTCCTGATGGCGGACTATGTGCAGATTCCCTACGGACAGATCGCGCTGAAGGCGGTTTTGCCCGCGCTGCTGTACTTTACCGGTATTTTCATCTCCGTCCATCTGGAAGCCAAAAAACTGGGCCTTAAAGGCATTCCCAAGGAGCAGCTGCCCAAAATGCTGCCCCTGCTGAAGAAGAGCTATCTGCTGCTGCCCCTCATCCTGCTGGTTTATCTGGTCAGCACCAGCCAGAGAAGCATTCAGTACGCGGCGGCTCTGGCCATCGTTGCCTGCATTGCGGTGACCCTTTTCAGCCGGGAAACCCGGATTACCCCCATGCGGCTGCTGGAGGCTTTGGCGTCCGGCGGTCAGGGCTCCATCACCGTGGCGGCTGCCTGCGGCATCGCGGGTGTCATTGCCGGAACCATCACCATGACCGGCCTTGCCAACATGATCATCAACGCCATTGTGGTGCTGGCGGGCAACAGCGTCTTTATTGCCCTGGTGCTGACCATGCTGTGCTGCATCGTTCTGGGCATGGGTGTTCCTACCACGGCTACCTACTGCATTATGGCCGCAACCTGCGCGCCTATTCTGGTTCGTATGGGAGTGCCTCTGGTGGCTGCCCACTTCTTCGTATTCTACTTTGGCATTGTGGCGGATCTGACGCCGCCTGTGGCGCTGGCTGCCTACGCAGGCTCTGCCATTGCACGGGCCAATCCCATGCGCACCGCCGTTCAGGCCACCAAGCTGGCCATCGGCGCATTCATTGTTCCCTATGCCTTTGCCATGAGCCCTGCCATGCTGCTGATTGATACCACCCTTCCTGAGGTGCTCATGATCACGGTTACCTCCCTTGTGGGCATTGCCTCCGTTTCCGCGTCCATGGAAGGCTATATCATGGGCGACCTGAATTGGTTCCAGCGGGGACTGATGCTGGTTGGCGGCCTGATGATGATTGTTCCCGGCATTACAACCGATTTTGTGGGCATTGCCCTCAGCGGTTTGGTGCTTGTAATGAAGCTGATTGAGAACAAAAAGTCTTCCGTTCAGACAGCGTGATTTCCGAAATACAGAGCGCCTACGGCAGTGGAAACACCGCCCTGGGCGCTCTGTTGTCAATTCACAAAAGCCCCCTATTGCAAATTATTCGGAACGCAATACAAATAAAAACTCCATCCGCGGTTGTGCGGATGGAGTTTTTTCCATTCAGTGGCAGCTTACTTTGCGGCACCGGCGATCTGGGCGGCGACTTCGGCAGCGAAATCGTCAGCCTTCTTCTCAATGCCTTCGCCCTTCACATAGTGAATGGCATCAACGAAGGTCACCTTGCCGCCCAGCTTCTTGGCGGCATCGGCGATGTAGCCTTCCACGCTGCCCTGGAACAGGTCACCGCGGACGAAGTCCTGCTGCAGCAGGCAGTTGTCCTTATAAAAGGCGTTGATCTTGCCGGCGGCGATCTTCTCCTTGACCTGAGCGGGCTTGCTGGCCATCTTGGGATCGTTGTCCATCAGAGCCACCTGAACCTGCATCTCGTGGTCAACATCGGCCTGGGGCACCAGGTTCTTATCCCAGTACTTGGGGTTCATAGCGGCAATCTGCATGGCAACATTCTTGCCGATCTCGGTGGCATCGATGCCGCCCTCCACAGCCAGGTTCACCAGAACGCCGTGGGTGCCGCCTGCGTGAACGTAGGCAACGGAGGTGTTCTCGGGGAAGCGGGCAAAACGGCGGATCTGCATATTCTCACCGATGGACATGACCTTCTCCTGCATGATCTCGGTAACGGTCAGGCTGGAGCCGGGATAGGTGCAGGCCTTCAGAGCCTCCACATCGGCGGGGTTCTGCTTGGCAACGATCTCGGCCAGGTTCTTGACCAGATCCAGGAACGCGTCGGTCTTGGCGGCGAAGTCGGTCTCGGAGTTCACTTCGATCACGACGCCCACGCCGTCCACCACAGTGGCGAAGGCAACGCCTTCGGCAGCGACCCGGTCAGCCTTCTTGGCAGCCTTGGCCAGGCCCTTTTCACGGAGCCAGTCCACAGCCTTGTCCATATCGCCGTCGGTGGCCTGAAGGGCCTTCTTGCAGTCCATCATGCCAACGTTGGTCATTTCACGCAGCTTCTTAACATCCTGAGCGGTAAAAGCCATTTTGGTATCCTCCTAAATCTTTACGGATTATTCAGCAGCTTCGGTTGCGGGAGCGGCAGCTTCCTCGGCAGCCGCATCCTCACCCTGACGGCCCTCGATGGCGGCGTTGGCCATGGCGGAGGCGATCAGACGGATGGCGCGGATGGCGTCATCGTTGCCGGGAATCACATAATCGATCTCATCGGGATCGCAGTTGGTGTCAACGATGGCCACAATGGGGATGTTCAGCTTGCGGGCCTCGGCAATGGCGTTGCGCTCCTTCCGGGGGTCAACAATGAACAGAGCGGCGGGCAGCTTCTTCATTTCCTTAACGCCGCCCAGGTACTTCTCCAGCTTTTCGATTTCGGCCTGGTGCTTGATGACTTCCTTCTTGGGCAGCATGGCGAAGGTGCCGTCCTCTTCCATCTTTCTCAGCTGAGCCAGACGGTCGATACGGGTACGCATGGTGCGGAAGTTGGTCAGCATACCGCCCAGCCAACGGGCGTTGACGTAGTAACCGCCGCAGCGGGCAGCCTCTTCCTTGATGGCGTCCTGTGCCTGCTTCTTGGTGCCGACGAACAGGATGTTGCCGCCGTTTGCGGAAGTGTCACGAACGAAGTTGTAAGCCTCTTCCAGCTTCTTTACGGTCTTCTGCAGGTCAATGATATAGATACCATTGCGCTCGGTGTAGATGTAGGGGGCCATTTTGGGGTTCCAACGACGGGTCTGGTGACCGAAGTGAACGCCTGCCTCCAGCAGTTGCTTCATAGATACGACAGCCATTTTACAGTTCTCCTTTTGTTTTTCCTCCACCCCGATCATCCCGGAATCCCCGCTTGATTGGAAGCACATGGGAATCCCGATCCCCGGGTGTGTGGTTTTTTAGGCTATGGGCGCAAACCCACGCCGGAATATTATACCCAAAAGGAGCGTAATTTGCAAGGCTTTTTTTCAAGAAAACAAAGAAATAATGGGGATTTCTTCCCGGGGCATTTGTGAAATGCGCACAAGCGGCGCCTGTGCCATGGCGGCTTTACAGCGGAAATTTCCCCTTTGGCCTGGGAACCCGGCAGTCGTGGGGCTTAATATCCACAAGTACAATGTCCGGCCCCACTTTTTTGACACAGTTCCAGGGAATCACGAAGTCGTCCTTTCGGCCTGCCACTCCCAGAAATTTGCAGGGGCCGGGGACAACAATGGCCGCGATGACCCCCTCGGGGACCTCGGCCACAATATCCGATATAAAGCCCAGCCGCTCTCCGTTGCAGATGCAGATGACTTCCTTGCACTGCAGCTGTGTGAATTTTACACCCATGATCCATTCCCCCCATCAAGGAAGGCTATGCGCGCTGCCCTCCCTTTATGACGGGATGACGCTGATGCACCGGCGCATGGTGCTGATGGCCCCCTTTTCAAGGCGGGATACCTGGGCCTGAGAGATGCCCAGGCGGCGGGCAACCTCCATCTGGGTTTTGCCGCTGTAAAAGCGCAGGGAGAGGATTTCCTTTTCCCGGGGGCCCAGACTGCGGAAGGCGCTGGCCAGGGTGATGTGCTCCATCCAGTTTCCCTCGGTATTCCGGGTGTCCTGAACCTGGTCCATGACGGTCAGAGGGTCGCCGCCGTCGGAGTACACACTGTCATAAAGGCTCACCGGGGCGCATACCGCGTCCAGGGCCTGGCTGACCTCCTGCCGGGACAGCTCCAGGGCCCTGGCGATTTCGTCCAGAGTTGGTTCCCGGTCCAGGGAGGCGGTGAGGGCCTCCTTGCACTGCAGCACCCGGTAGGCCACATCCCGGATGCTCCGGGATACCCGAATGGCGCTGTTGTCCCGGAGGTAACGGCGGATTTCTCCGGCGATCATTGGAATACCTTACGAATTTGGAGGTATTATTTAACCATGTCAATCAATGCTTGCTGCTGTAATTTAATTTTCATTCGCATACTGTTGGGGCCATCGGGAATCAGCACAATTTTTTCGATAATATCCCTGAAAACTCGCTGCTTTTCTTCGACTGAGAATGTGTCCCAATTCTCCCCTAAGTGCTGGACTGTCTCCATCACTTCCTTGGCCTTGAATGCGCTAATTTCTCTGTCCTTTTCTTGGCCCAGTTCTTCCGCCAGTCTTGCAATCTCCTTGATTGTGCTGTCAATCAGTTCTTGCAAGATACCACCATCATCAATGCCGCTGACCTTGTTCTTTGTGTCTTGCTCATAGTACCCTCTCAGCATTTGCTGGTTGTATACCAGCTTTTCCTGAATGGGGCCAACACTCGCCATTGCCATAGATGCAACGTCAATTTCATCTGTTTCGGGCATCTTAATGTCCAGCATGGCCCGTACAACCTGGGCCTCCACTTCGTCAGCCCAGGGCCGAACCTGGCTGCATCTGTCTGTGTGCTTGACCTTATCGGGAGCAGAGGGGATGGTTGCATAGCAGACCAGTTTCTTTCTGCCGCTGCCCCAGTCCTGGTAACGCATCTTACCACCGCAGCAGCCGCATTCCACCAGACCAGACAACAAATAGTTGCTTCTTCCTCGGTGGCTGCTTCTGCTTCTCTTTTCCATCTGCGCCCGTGCAAAGATTTCGGGGCTGATAATGCTTTCATATGCTTCTTCAGCCCTAAATTCGCCATACGTCAGCACACCAGCATACATTTCACGGGTGAGAATATCTCTGACCCGTTTTTCTGTGAAGCTAGGCCCCAACAGGGGAACATAGTGCTTTGCAATCTTTTCGGGAGGCATCTTCTTGTTGATATACAGTCTGAAAATCTCCCGTACAATCTCGGCTTCGTCTTCCTTGATTTCCAGCTTTCCAGTCTTGTAGTTGTAGGTAAAACCAAAGGGAGGGGAGCCGCCAGGCCACTTCTTTTCCTCCATGCGCTTCTTTTTGCCTGTACTCAGCTTTTTGACAATCTCGTTTCTGTCATACTCAGCCAATGCAGCGAAAATCTGCAGCATCATGTTTCCTGTGCTATCGTCCTTTTTGACAGATACGAAACTCTCGCTGCAAGAGTGAAATTCAATGATTTCCTTGTTGCGGTTGATTCTGCTGTCCTTGGCATCCTTTTGGGGAACAATGTAGTCCTGGATGAACTGCAACGTTCCCAACGATGTTCTGGAAAGTCTGTCAATCTTGGGAATAGTGAAGCTGGCAATCTTAATCTTGGAGCCACCCACATTGTATGCGGTAATCATTTTCTTGATAGCGTTGATGGCTGGTCTGTCCATCTTTGTGCCTGTTTCGCCCTGGTCTTCAAAGATAACGAAATTCTTAAAGCCCTGGCTTTTAGCATAGGCCATCAAAGCATCTTCCTGGGTGTCCAGACCGTAGCCGTCAATCTGGGAATCGGTGGACACTCGCTCATAACCGATGTTGATGATATAGTTGCCCATTGCATCCCTGGGGATTGCATCACAAATGGCAATCTTGAAGAAAACAGTCTCAGCAATCAAACCAGAATCTTTCAGAATCTTCTCAAGTTTCTCTGCCATAGTCATTGTTTTTGTCATATTGCACCACCTAAAACTTTTGTTTTCTTGATTGTAACACAATCCCTCCATAAATGCAACAAACGATTTACGTTTTACGAAAATTTCCAGGAATAAAAAAAGGGCCAGCCCAAACGGGCTGGCCCACATATTCAACTCATGCAGTCTTCTTCATACTCTTTTCCACCATAATGGTGTTCAGAACTGCGCTGTTCACAATCAGATTCTTCGTATCCTTTACTCTCTTATCTCCAACATATACTTCAACCGTAAACTTCAAATTCATACCCCTTTCACTACAATTCATTCCCATTTTTTCAAAAAAGTATTCTGAATTTACGATAGCTCAAGGGGGCTTTTTTTAGAGGGAGGCAAGGTGTAGATAATTGAACAAATATTTGCGTAAAATTTCTCTGTCCTTCGCCCTCTATTTTTAGAAACATAAAAATCAGCCATCCTCTTTCGGGGATGGCTGTTTATGTTCCCTCTCAAAGTGGGCGAGGGTGCCATAATAAAATCGAGGCTTTTCGCTGCTGGGCAGTCTTCTATTTTTTCAATACCAGATGTACAGGAAAGTCTATTGATAATATACGCGGGGGGAAGGTCTCCCCAATTATCCGTATATCACAACTACAACTGAACGGAGGTAACCATGAGTACAACACCCACAGAAGCCAAGCCTAAGAAGATAGGCAGAACAGTCCTTGCAAAATACTTCCACGATAACGGGTATGAGCCTATACCACCTCATGTCTTTTATCGGGAGATGTTTCCACAAGGGGAACTTGCTCCTTTTCACGAAGACGGCTCCTATGACCCTAATGTCTGGCGGTATAATGGCATAATCTTACATCGTACAAATCAGACGAAGTTAGTTCTAAAACACGTTAATTTCCCCAAAAAAGATGATTTACTTGTCACTCGGTATGTCTTCAAGAAACATCTTGTTTACGATGACCTTATTGCCATAGACAGAGCCATCGAGGAGGCCAATTCCAAAGGTGAGCAAGTCTATATGGCTCCTGTCTCTTATTTGGGCCGTAACCGTGACGAAAAGCATGAACGGTTCCTTTATGTCCTTACCCTTGAAGTGGATGACCTTATCACAGAAAAGATACCAGGCAAACGCAATCTCCGCCAAAAGGGTCTGGAAACAGCACTCCACCAATGGGGAGCCAACAACACTCCCAGATGGGAGGGCGGCTGGTTCCTAGCTCCTACGGCTGTCACTTGCTCAGGTCGTGGCATCCATTGTCATTGGTTCCTAAAGGAACCAGTTCCTTTATTTGGTGGCCCCACCATCAAAGAATGTGATTATAACGGAAATGTGGTCAAGCAACACAACCGCAGACGGAAACAATGGAAGTGGTTCCGTCAACGATTTTCAGATTATGTCTGGAACAATGCTGTCTCAAGTTCACCCATACAGAGAGAAGCTATAGGCCAGTCGTTCCGCATGGTTGGTTCCTTGAGCAAGGATAACAAACTGGTGGAAGCCTTTTGGATTTCCAAGAAGCGGTACTCCATCGAGGAGCTTTTGGGTTTGGAAATCTTTGGGGAACCCATGTATGCACAAAATGGAACAGGCTACTTTGAAGACTGGTTTGACTTCACTACCAAGAGCCAGATTGACCTAACAAAGCATGAGCAAAAGGAACCCGAAAAGCTGCTTGCAGCAAAGGAGCAATGGCCCGAATGGTATGAGCGGCGCATCGTACATAAGCAGCCGCCCAGACAGAGCGGCCATTGGCATATAAAGCCAGACCTTTATGAGTGGTACAAGCGGCAGATTCAACGGGAACCCCATGTAGGATGCCGATACTACCGCCTATACACCCTCGCCCAATACGGGGCCAAGTGTGACATACCCTTTGAGCAGGTCAAGGAGGACTGCATCAAAATCGGCAGTATCTTCAAGCTGGTGGGGGATGTACCTCTCGAGGACTGGGAGATTGAGAAAGCCTATGCAGCCTACTACGATTACAGGGCCTTTGAATCCACCATTGATTTCATCAACTCCAAGGCCCATTTGAGTATCGAGAAGAACAAGCGGAACGGGCAAAAGCAGTATGACCACCTACAGGCCGATGTTTTGTATAACAAGACCACAGGCCGTCCCACGGTCAACACCTGCAAAACCAACAGGGAGCTATCCCTTCAGTATCTGCGGGAGAATGGCTTGGTTACGGGCCGACCCGCTGGCTCTGGCTCCAAGCGGGAGCAGGTGGAAGCATGGCAGAGCCAGCATCCAGACGGCACCAAAATGGAGTGTCACAGGGACACGGGGATGTCACGCAGCACCATAGATAAGTGGTGGCTGTCAGCTTAACGGCCACAAGGCCCCTGGAGGCCTCAGAATCGGAAATCCTGTATTATGTAAACCACAACACAAGAAGCGGCCCAGAGGATTCCAGAGCCGCCCAAGGCCTTGGAACATAATCGTCTATACTCTAGATAACCCCGAAAGGGGGGAACAGGAGTATGTAGCATGAAGTGACGAATCTTCATCCATATCAATGAACGGTTGAAGCCACCGACAGTCTGTGTCGGTGGCTCTTTTGCGTCTATAGCTCCCTTTCGTCCAAGGTCTGCTGCTGATTTTTGCCCTTAAACCATGCCAGAAAGTTTTCAAATATGCTTCTTTCTTGCAAAAACTCTCTCAATGCAGATAGTTTCTGCTTCATTTTTTCGGCTTCTGCTTGCAACCCATGGATGATGCTGTCCCTTTCCCACAGCTGGGCCTGAAGCTCCCGCACGGTGGTCTCGGCCTCATAGCGGGCTTGCTCCCGTATGGCGGCCTCTGTGGCCTTTGCTTCGGCTGCTTGTTGGGCGGCTCGCTCTGCTGCCTGTCTGGCTTGCTCGGCGGTCTGGGAGGCTTCAGCAGCCTGCCGCTGCTGGTCTTCTAGCTCCATCTCTATTAGCAGTTGCTTGGTTTCCAGTAAGTCCAAATCCTTTTGTGCAGCTTTTCTGGCCTTTTCTGTGATTTCTGCCCGTTCTCTGGATTCTTGCACAATTTTGTCAGCCTCTTGTGTGGCTTGCTCCATGACCACGGCATAGCCGTCCTTCTCCATGTGCCTCAAGCCGTGCTGCTCGGCCTTTATCTCGTACCCCAGCCGCTGGAGGGTGGGATTCTGGTACTCGTGGTGGAATCGCTGGTAGAATCGGGCCAGTTGATACCCACCCGCCTGTTCGGCTTCGGCTCGGCTGTCCAGCCGTTCTATGCCGTCCTGTGCCAAGGCTCTGCCGATGCTGACTTGCTTGGCAAGACCACGGGTGCAGTCGGCTTGCGGCTGCATACAGACATGGAGATGGGGTGTGCCCTCGACCTCTGAAAAATGACCCACGGCAAACAGTACGGTCATGTGGGGGAAGTCCCGCTCAAGGTCAGCGACCCATTGGCGGTAGACCTGCTCATACTCGGCCCGAAGCTGGGCCTTGCGTTCTGGGGTGGTATTGGGGGAGTAATACTCCCCGCCGAGGTCATCGTGGGAGCCGTACTGCAAGACAGCCTCGTAGGCCAGCTCCCCCTTGCCTTGGGAGAGGTTGCCGTTGCTCCTGTGCCACTCGCAGTACCCCGTCTGTATCTGGCGGTCTTTCCTCCGCTGCTTGCTGTTGTACTGGTCGATATAGGGCTGAAAGGTCTGGTCGGTGTATTCCTCTATGGTCATGTGGGAGCCGTCGGGCCGTTTTAGTCGGTCGATAAAGATAATATCGTCCTTGATAAGCGAGGGGGTCACATTGGGGGAGATGGCACGGATGCCATCAATGTCCAGAGAGTGCTTGGGAGCCAGTCTGCCAACACTCATGCTTGCTGCTACTTCCATACGGTTTAACCTCCGTTCTTGTGGGTTTGGAGGTAATATAGACGATTTTCTTCTTTTCTGCTGCGAAGCGGCAGAGGGGCTCAAAGCCCACTTTGACACTACGCATCAAAGCATTTGAGGTCTTCCAAAGGGCCTTGCCCCAGCCAGACGGCTTCCCCACTCTCTTAGGGGGCTGCACCCCCTGGCGATGCCACACCCTTGCAACCGATTCAGAAAGAATCAATCTTGCCGTTGCGACGGATGCGCTTGATACTTTCCAAATCGGCCTGTTTGGTCAAATCAGACCACCCCACTATGAGCATAAGAAAACCCAGACCGAAGCCTGGGTTTTCTCTTTCACTCATATCTGGGAGGACAATAGACTACCAACAAGTCGATGTCCCCATTGTCTTTGGTATCACATTCAATGCCATAGTTTCCGAATGTGAACCAGGTTGTTTCTTTGACCAGGGGGCGAATGGTTTTGTCTGCAAAATTGACCACACCATACTCGGACGGCGCACCCCAGATGCAAGCATCGTTGACAGCATCCAGGCAGCTTTGGCAAAGCTGGCCCTGGATGGCTGTTGCATCAATGGGTTTCTGTGTGCCTGTTATCTGTACATGGGCATAGCCCCTGTCTGGGCTTGTCATGCAATGCACATAGCAATCGTCACCAGTAAGGCCACCAGATTGCATATACCCAGCTGGTTCCTCAATCAACATTGCTCCATCGTATCGGTTGATTTCCAGCCGCACATATTCAAAGCTGTTCAGATTGATAATGCCAACATTGTCCTCTCCCCAATATTGGCCTTGTCCACCGCACAGAAAGCAGGCCTCTTGTGACAGAACAGAGGAATAGGGGGTATGTTCGTACTTTGGTTCAGCAATTTGGGTCGAGCATCCGACCAGAAGCAGAACCAGAACGAAAGGCAGCAGCCTTCTCGCATATCCTATCAGCCGCCAGAGTAGCGGTTTGGGCCGTAGCTCAAACACGCACGGCTTCCACTCTCCGCACCCCTCGCAGAAATCGTCTTCCAGCCAAACCTCGCTGGCTGTGTAGTCACTCCCATTCAGTTCGTTAAAGCACTGTAAGCAAAACTCAGCCATAATGCTCCCTCCTGGTGATATAATCAGCTTAATTATAACTCATGGGCGATGAAAGTCAACAATCCCATATCTATGAAATATTCAGAATATCACCCATGGTTGGTACAATTGGGGCATACTAAACCGTATTGGGGGTGTATGCCGTGGGTGATACTGATTTTCTGAAAGAGATGGGCCTGCGGATTATGGTTCGCAGAAAGAGCCTACGCATGACCCAGGAAGAACTGGCCGACAAGCTGGGTGTTTCAGCCCAAATGATTTCCAATCTGGAGTTGGGCAAGAAAGCTATCCGCCCCGAAAACCTTGCAAGGGTCTGTGATGTTCTGGGCCTCAGTGCTGACTTTGTTCTGACTGGTACCAATACCAAGACTGCCGTGGATGCGGTGGCAGAAAAGCTGGTTCAGTTGACCGCAGAGGAATTGCAGATGGTCAGCGATATGATTGACTATATGAACAAGAAGAAATGAGAAAACCCAGGTCAAATGACCTGGGCTTTCTTATGCCAAATTTAATAATTTCGTTATGGAAAACTGTACCTCTGTCCGCTATAATACAGTTAGACAAACTTGAATTTGCCAACTACGGAGGGCATATATGTTTCACAGAGAAAGATGGTACTACATTGGTAAAGCGACTGTTTGGGATGTACGAGGATAACTAATCAATATCCACACTACAAAACAAAAAGGAGCTACCAAGATGAATGAAT
>JAGAQA010000014.1 GCA_017622995.1 Oscillospiraceae bacterium | reverse complement strand
TCAGTGGGTCCCGGGTTCGAGTCCCTGAAGGCGCACCAAATGGCCCGTTGGTCAAGTGGTTAAGACAGAGGCCTCTCACGCCTTTAACATCGGTTCGAATCCGGTACGGGTCACCACTTTTTAAGCAATATGCTCTTGACATAGCCTTATATGAGTGCTATAATCCAGAGGTCATAGGTGTAAAACCTTTGACATAAAGTGGCGAACAGCCACGACATGAGTTGGTATTGATTGCAGCGAGGGTCCACCTGTTCCCATCCCGAACACAGAAGTTAAGCTCGTTTGCGCCGACAATACTTGCAGGGTGACTTGCCGGGAAGATAGGTAATGCCAACACAAAAACCTCCTACTTTCGTAGGAGGTTTTTTGCAGTTACAGCATCATTGAGGACCTTTTTCCAGAGTTGGATAATGAATGACCCGCTGGCTTTTTGCGTGATTGGCTTTGGGAATGTCATCCCGGCAGAACAGGCCATAAAGAGAATTGCAGCGGTTTTCCAGAACGCCATAATCCGAATCCGGCTGCCAGCCCAGGGGGCGCAGCATGGAGGACTCTTTACAGCAATTCAAAACCCTTTGGCCCCTGTCATCGAAGGCCAGGATGCGGCAGTAGGGGGCAGGGGCATCCAGTGATTTCTGGTCGATTTTCAGAAAGGCACACATGACCATTCGGTTCAGACGGGAACGGGTATACCGCTTGGTCTTTGCAGCGGTGAGAATCTCTTCCAGTCCTCCTTCTTCCCGGCAAGCGTGCATCAATCTGCGCCACAGTCCCTCTGATCCGTAGGGGAGCGCCTCAAATTCTTCATTTTCCATGGTGCGCAGCCGGTAGAGAATGGCTTTTTCACCTGCGCCAAGGGTGTGGACAGGGGCATTTTGGAAACAGGGGTGGGCTGCTTTCGGGATATAGGACAAAAAGTCAGCGCCATCCAGTATGCATCTTCGTATGGCGCTAGCAGAGGGATTGTCCGGATCCGGAGTTTGGGCATGATAGTCACCGGGGCGCCGGATGGGGTATATTTTCATTGTACTGCTCTGCTGTAAAATGGCTTTGGTATATTCCACGGCCAGAATGTCGTTGGGACGATTCAGAAGATTTCCGGCTGTCCCCATAACTTCCAGAGCCTGGACTCGTGCGGCAGGGAAACTGACGCCGGTTTTTAACGCATCCTTCAACGCAGAGGGAAAACGTGGATCCAAAAGCGCTTGCGCAGTGGAAACAAGGGCATCCGCATCCGCTGTTTCCGTTCCGAAGCACAGGTAATCGCAAAGGGAGGAGAGAATGCCCACTCCTTTTTGCGCAAACCCTTCCGCAGAGGAAAGGCTGGCGGTTACCGGCATTTCCAGTACCAGGTTTGCTCCGCAGAGAAGAGCTGCTTTTGCCCGGAGGGATCGATCAAACACAGCCGGTTCTCCCCGTTGGACAAAGCTTCCGCTCATCAGGCATACGATGGTACAGTCTTCGCCAAACTGTTCCCGGATACGGGCGATTTGATTTGCGTGGCCCAGGTGATAGGGGTTATATTCGCAGATTATACCAATCGTAGCCAAAGTTTCTGCTCCTTTTTGAAAAATTTTTCCTGTTAGGGGTTGAGAAAACGGGAAAGATGAAATATAATATCATCGTTATCATACCACAGTTCTCTGAAAATGAAAACATTATTTTTAGGAGGAGATTCCAATGAACGTTTTGATTATCAATGCTGGCAGTTCTTCCCTGAAGTACCAGCTGATGAATCCTGAAACCGGCGATGTTTCCGCCAAGGGCCTGTGCGAGCGTATCTATATTGATGGCCGCCTGACCCACAAGGTTGGGGACAAGAAGGTTGTGAAGGATATCCCCATGCCCAGCCATTCCGAAGCAATCCAGGCAGTTCTGCAGATCCTGGTTGACCCTGTTGACGGTGTGATCAAGTCTGTTGACGAGATCGATGCCGTTGGCCACCGTGTGCTCCACGGCGGCATGGAGTTCTCCGACTCCTGCATCATCAATGATGCCGTCATCAAGGCCATTGAAAAGTGCATCCCCCTGGGCCCTCTGCATAACCCCGCAAACCTGATGGGCATCCGTGCCTGCCAGGCGGTTATGCCCAGCACCCCCCAGGTTGCCGTGTTTGACACCGCTTTCCACATGACCATGCCCCCCAAGGCCTACCGTTACGCCATTCCTACCGAGTACTTCAAGAATGACGATATTCGCCGCTACGGCTTCCACGGCACTTCTCACAAGTATGTTGCCCGCCGTACCGCCGAGCTGGTAGGCAAGAAGGAATTCAAGATGGTCAACTGCCATCTGGGCAACGGTTCCTCTCTCTCTGCCATCAAGGACGGCAAGTGCATGGATACCTCCATGGGTCTCTCTCCTCTGGCCGGTGTTCCTATGGGCACCCGTTCCGGCGATATTGATGCCTGTGTTGTGCAGTTTATCTGCAACAAGTACAACATGAGCGTGGACGACTGCCTGACCATGCTGAACAAGAAGTCCGGTATGCTGGCTATGTCCGGTGTTTCCTCTGACTTCCGTGACCTGAACGATGGCGCTGAGGCCGGCAATGCGGACTGTCAGCTGGCTCTGGACAAGTTTGCTTACGAGGTTGCCAAGTACGTTGGCGCCTATGCTGCCGCTCTGAATGGCATCGACGTGCTGACCTTTACCGCCGGTGTCGGCGAAAACGACTGTGTTGTCCGTCAGATGGTCTGCGACTACCTGGGCTTCATGGGTGTCAAGCTGGATCCCGAACTGAACAAGTCCCGCGGCAAGGAGATGGTGATTTCCACTCCCGACTCCAAGGTCCAGGTTTGGGTTGTGCCCACCAACGAAGAGCTGATGATCGCTCAGGACACCGCTGAGCTGGTCAACGCTGCGAAATAATTGATTATAAGCCAGAGGGCCGCCGCGTGCTGCGGCGGCCCTCTTTGGTGGAAGGAAGGAAAACAATGGAAACTGTTCAGGAACGCTTCCTGCGCTATGTGCGCTTCGATACAACCTCCGACGAGTTCTCGGAAACCTGTCCCTCTACATCCAAACAAAAGGTTTTGGGGCAGGCCTTGGTAGAAGAGATGCTTTCCATGGGGATTGCCGATGCGCGTATGGATGAAAACGGCTATGTTTACGGTACGGTCCCCGGTGACCCGAATCTCCCAACCATTGGCCTCATTGCCCATATGGACACGGCGCCGGATGCCAGCGGCGCAAATATTCGGGCAAAGGTGATTCCCTATGAGGGGGGCGATATTCTTCTGAATGGGGAAAAGGGAATCTATCTGCGGGAAGCGGACTACGAATCTCTGAAGCGAAACAAGGGCAAACACCTGATTGTAACCGACGGCACAACCCTTCTGGGGGCAGATGATAAGGCCGGTGTTGCGGAAATTCTGACCGCGGCTCAAACACTATTGATTGAGGGCGGTGTTCACGCGACACTGAAAATTGGATTTACTCCGGATGAAGAGATCGGCCGGGGGGCTGACCGGTTTGATGTGGCGCATTTTGGCGCCGACTATGCCTACACTGCCGATGGCGGTACGATAGGCGAGCTGGAATACGAGAATTTTAATGCGGCTTCCGCAAAAGTGACGGTCCACGGACTGAATATTCATCCGGGTTCTGCCAAGAATAAGATGGTCAACTCCCAGTATATCGCCATGGAGTTCCAGAGCCTGCTTCCCCAGGCTCAGAAGCCGGAGCATACCGAAGACTATGAGGGCTTTATTCACCTGACCGATATGAAAGGCGAGGTGGAAAGAAGCATACTGCGCTACATTGTCCGGGACCATGACAAAACCCTTTTTGAGGAGAAAAAGCAGCTTATGACCGCAACCGCTGAATACCTGAACCGAAAGTATGGCGACGGTACGGTTGAACTGGAATTGAAGGACTCCTACTACAATATGCGGGAAAAGATTGAGCCCCATATGGAGATCGTGGACCGGGCAAAACAGGCTATGGCTGCTGTGGGCATGGAGCCCAGGACCGTTCCTGTCCGGGGCGGCACTGACGGCGCGCGGCTTTCCTACGAAGGGTTGCTATGCCCCAACCTGTGCACCGGGGGAGAAAACTATCATGGCCGGTTTGAGTATATCCCGGTTGAGGATATGGAAAAATGTGTTGCCATGCTTGTGGCACTGCTCCGGATGGTATCATAAAAGCGGAATTTGCGAATAAATTGGGGATATTTACACATCCTTCACATTCCACCCTTGCTTTTTTGACAGCGAACCGCTATACTATACTCAGTTCGGAAGAGATGGCCTCTGGGAAAAACCCGGAGCTGCCCGATTATCATATTGGAGGAATCACCATGAAAACGCTTAACGCCATTGTAAAAGTCCTGGCCGTTCTGGCTGCTGTTGCCGGTGCCATCTATGTAATCGCCGCGTATGGGGATAAGATTGTTGCCTGGGCAAAGCGTGTCATTGGCTGCTGCCCCTGGGACGAGGGCATGGAAGAAGAGGAAGCCCCCGCCGAAGAGGCTCCTGAAACGGAGACTCCCGTTGAGGAGGCCCCTGTGGAGGAGGCCCCTGCAGAGGAGGCTCCCGCCGCAGAGGAAGTCCCCGCTGTGGAAGACAATGCCCCTGTCGCCAGCGAAGAGGATTTTGAAGGCTGATAACCACAAAACGAAGCCGCTTCTCCTGTGTGAGAAGCGGCTTTTTTCTGTGTGGCCGGTGTGTGATCATAAACAGGGCACCAGAGATGGTGCCCTGTAATGCGATGGTGCTTTGGTGATTCCGGAATTTGTCCGGAGTCTTTCGGACTGTTTACAGCGACAGATGGTTCCGTTCCAGTGCTTTGCGGATGGCAATGCCCAGGATGGGTGCAAAGATGATGGCAACAACCGCGTTGAAGGTGGTGGCGGGGAGCTTTGCAATGACGGTGGTCAGCGCGGCAGCGGAGGTCAGGCCCTTGATCAGAAGACCGTTATAGAAATAGCTCTTGGCCAGATACAGGATTGCGTAGGTCAGGGCGCCGACGGCGGTTGCCAGGATGGCCTTGACATAGCCCCAGCTGTCCTTGAATTTCCAAACCACCAGACCCACCGCCAGACCGTAGGCACCTTTGGTCAGGAAGGTGATCCAGCATTCTGGGATGTACAGAGGATTGGTCAGATCGTAAATGGCGGAGCCCAGGCCGGAGGCCAGGCCGCCCAGCCAGGGGCCAAGCAGGAGACCGCTGAGGGCGCACATGATGTTGCCCAGATGGAAGGAGGTCGTTCCGGCGATATCGATGGGCAGGGTGACCCGCAGGGCAGAACCGGCAACGGTCAGTGCGGCCAGCAGTGCGGTGAGGACCAGATGTTTCGTGGTAATGGCTTGCTTTTTCATTGTTCATTCCTCCCGGAAATTGATGATGCCATTATAGCAATATCTGGCCACAAAAAAAGTATCAGAATACAAATGAAAAATAGGGCCAGCAAATCACAAAAATGGTAAAGATACTGTCAGGAAAGAACTGTACATCCGGAAACAAAGGTGATATAATACCAATACAGGAGCAAAAAAATATATCTTGCTGAAAGAAAGGGAACATTATGAGACTGATTTGCGCCAAAGACTATGCCGATGTCAGCCGGAAGGCTGCAAACATCATTGCCGCACAGATTCAGCTGAAACCCGATTGCGTGCTGGGTCTGGCTACCGGCAGCAGCCCTGTGGGCACCTACAAGGAACTGATTGCCATGTATGAGAGCGGCGATCTGGACTTCTCCAAGGTTCGTACCGTAAACCTGGATGAGTATGTGGGCCTGACCAAGGATCATGATCAGAGCTATGCATACTTTATGCGCACCAATCTGTTTGACCATGTGAATATTGATCAGGCAAACTGCAACATTCCCAACGGCATGAACCCCGATGCGGAAGGGGAGTGCGCCCGTTACGATGCGGTGATCGACGGCTTCGGCGGTGCCGATCTGCAGTTGCTGGGCCTTGGCCCCAACGGCCACATCGGCTTCAATGAGCCCGCGGATGCCTTTGTAAAGAATACCAACAAGGTAGAGCTGACCAAGGCTACCATTGATGCCAATGCCCGCTTCTTTGCCACCCGGGATGATGTGCCCAAGTATGCCTACACCATGGGCATCGGCGGCATTATGAAGGCGAAGCGGGTCCTTCTGGTTGCCAATGGCAAGGGCAAGGCCCAGGCTGTGAAGGACTGCTTCTTTGGCCCCATCAAGCCCCAGGCTCCCGGCTCCATCCTGCAGCTGCATCCTGATTTTACGCTGGTGGCTGACGAAGAGGCGCTGTCTCTCGTAAAGGACCTGCTGTAATAGGGCACTCAAATACTTGCCTCCCGGATGATCTCACCGGGAGGCTTTTTAAGGTATTTGTGCATTCTTTTCCGGTGCACTTGACAGCCTGCGGAAGGGACCCTATAATTAGAGAACGGGTGTTATTTAAAAGAAGAAAGAGAGGAGAATTCCATGGAGAGGAAAGCGTATCCGGAGTTTTATCGTCAGATATTCAAACTTCTGATCCCCATTGTCATTCAGAATATGCTCAATGCGGCGGTAAGCTCTGCGGATGTGCTGATGCTGAGCTTTGTGGGCCAGTCTGCCATTTCCGCGGTGTCACTGGCTTCCAACTATGCAGGTGTTCTGTTCAGTATCAACTTCGGCCTGGGTACGGGTGTGACCATGCTGACGGCCCAGTATTACGGCAAAGGAGATCTGCGGGCGATCCGTGCTGTGGAGGGCATTGCCCTGCGGCTGGGATTGGTATTTTCCCTGGTTTTCGGAGGCGCTGCTTTGCTGATTCCACGATGGATGATGCTGCTGTTTACCAACGATGGGGAGCTTATCGAGCTGGGCTGTCAGTATCTGCGGATCGTGAGCCTTGCCTATATCTGCTGGGGGATCACGGAAATCTACACGGCCGTGCTGCGGAGTATGGGCCGGGCCACCATTTGCATGGTGCTCAATGCCGTTGGCTTTGCGCTGAATATTCTGCTGAACGCGGTGTTTATTTTCGGATTGTTCGGCGCGCCGAAGCTGGGCATTCGCGGTGTGGCCATGGCAACGGCCATTTCTGCCCTCAGCGGCCCGGTGGGCTGTCTGCTGATTTCCATAAAAGCCCAGGTAAAACTGAACCCCAGGTATTTGCTTGTTCGCAACAAAGCGCTGAGCCAGGATTTTCGCCATCTGGCCCTCCCGGCTCTGGCAAATGATATTATCTGGGGAGTGGCCTTTTCCATGTACTCCGTTATTCTGGGTCATATGGGCAGTGATGCGGTGGCGGCCAATGCCATCGTGATTGTGGTGCGCAATCTCAGCACAGTGTTCTGCTTTGCGGCCGCCTCCGCCGGAACCATTTTGCTGGGCAATGTGATGGGAGAGGGAAATCTTCCAAAAGCCAAGGTTTATGCCGCTAAAATGCTGCGGCTCACCGTATTTGCAAGCCTTTTGGGCGGCGTCGTGATTCTGTGCCTGATCCCGCTGATTCTGTCCATGTCGGAAGCGAAGCTCACAGCCCAGGCTCTGGGCTACCTGAAAGGAATGCTTCTGATCAACTCCTATTACATTACCGGTGCGGCAGTCAATACGGCCCTTATTGCCGGAGTGTTCCGGGCAGGCGGCGACACCAAATTTGGTATGATCTGCGACACCATCGATATGTGGTGCTACGCAGTGCCTCTGGGGTTCCTGGCTGCCTTTGTATTCAAGCTGCCGGTGATGGTGGTGTATTTCCTGCTGTGTACCGATGAGTTTGTCAAATGGCCCTGGGTCATCAAGCGGTATAAATCCGGTATCTGGCTGAAGAATATCACAAGAGACGATTTGTTTGACGGAACAGAGCAGCTCAATGCGTAAAAATCCCCGGACTTTTTGGAAAAGTCCGGGGAAACTTTTAGGGCCTGTTGTTGGTCATTTCCAGATACAGGTTCCGGTACTGCTGTGCGGAATGCGCCCAGGATACGTTCTTGTCCATATCCCGTTGAACCATCTCATCCCAATGGAAGCGGTCGTTAAAATAAAGGGTTTTTGCCCGGTTGATGGCGTCCAGAAGAAGGCCCGCCTCATACCGGTCAAAGGTAAAGCCGTTGCCTTCGTTGGTGAATTCGTTGTAGGGCGCCACGGTATCCTTCAGACCGCCGGTTTCCCGAACAATGGGAATGGTGCCGTAGTGCATACCGATGAGCTGGGTCAGGCCGCAGGGCTCAAACTGAGAGGGAACCAGAATGGCATCACAGCCTGCGTAGATTCGATGGGCCCTGCCCTCGTCATACATGATGCAGGAGCAGAGATTGCCCTTGTAGGCGTTCTCATAGGACCGGAAGGCTTCCTCGTACACCTTGTCACCGGTGCCCAGAACGACTACCTGGGTATGCTCGTCCATGATCTGGGGCAGGATGGCATTGACCAGATCCAGGCCCTTCTGGTTGGTCAGCCGGGATACCAGACCGATGACGAACTTGTGGTCATCCTGCTGAAGGCCCATTTCCGCCTGCAAGGCCCGCTTGTTTTCCTTCTTACCGGGAAGAACACCCATAATATCATAGTTGGTATGGAGCATGGAATCCGTCCGGGGATTCCAGATGTCATAGTCAATGCCGTTGACGATGCCGTGGAGCTTCCCGGCGTGGTAGCGCAGATGGGTATCCAGCTTTTCACCGTACTCCGGGGACTGGATCTCCCGGGCGTAGGTGTCGCTGACGGTGGTAATCACATCGGAGTAGGTCAGGCCGCCCTTCATCATGTTGGCATCATTCTGACCCTGCCCCAGGGCACCCAGCTGGAATACATGGTCGGGAAGACCGGTCCAGTACCGCAGGGTGGGGATATTGTAAATGCCCTGGAAGCGCAGGTTGTGGATGGTGAACATGGTTTTCGCCCGTCCTACAGGGGTGGGTGCGAACAGGGTGCGCTGGAAAACCGGCACCAGGGCAGCCTGCCAGTCGTGGCAGTGGATCACATCGGGAGTCCAGTTCATGAAATTCAGGGCAGCCAGAGCGGCCTTGGAGAAGAAGCAGTATTTGGGAATATCCGCGATGATGGAAGTATAGGGATTTCCGTCGCTGAAGAATTCCTGGTTGTCGATGAAATCATACACAACGCCGTCCCAAACGTACTCCATAATGCCTACGTAGAAGGTGCGCCCGTCAGAGCACAGGGGCATCTGGAACTCGCCCCGGTAGACCATCCTGCGCTGGTATTCCCAGGGAATGCACCGGTAGCGGGGAAGGATGACCTTCACATCACAGTTCATCCGGGACAGGGCCTTGGGCAGAGCGTACATCACGTCGCCCAGACCGCCGGTTTTGACGAAGGGATAGCACTCGGAACCGATGAAGGCAATGCTTCTTCTGGGGCCGGGGATGCTGCGGGCTTCTTCCGCGGGCATTTCCGCGGCAGGTGCATCCACAGTGGGAATCTCCGGGACGGGGGCTTCCCCAGCAGCGTGCGCAACAGGAGCGGCAGCCTGCTTTGTCTCCTCCTTCAGGGCGGGCTCTTTGGCTGCCTTGGGCTTTCTGGGGGCAGAAGTGCTGCGTTTTCTCGTTGATTTGGGTTTGGCAGAGTTTGCTGCTTCGGGAGCAGGGGAAGTCTCCTTCTTTCCTTCCGGGGCTTTGGCAGGAGCGGAAACCTTGGGTTCCTTTGCCGGAGCCTTTTTCCGGGTGGTTTTGGGCTTTTCCACGACTTCCGCAGTCTGCGCGGTGTCCTTCGTCTTGGGCATGAGATGATACCTCCTGATAAAAGTGAAAGCATTTTTCACAAATCTACAAATGTGATTTCGGGATTCTATGGTCAATCAGCCGATCCCTGCCATCAGTATAATACATTTTGCGCATAAATGCAATCCGAAAGGAACAAAGAATTTTTGCGGATCGGCTTTACAGACCCGATGCATATGTGGTATGATACCTAGAAAGACTGAAAGCGCAGAGGAACAGAGAATGGATTATATCGTATTGGATATGGAATGGAACCAGCCCTGGCCCGGTTCTCCCTCCGCTCAAAAGACGTTGAGTGTGCCCATCCGGGGAGAGATCATCCAGATCGGTGCGGTCCGGATTACAGAGGAGTTGGTTGTGGCGGATGAATTCCAGGTGATGGTGAAACCGAAGGTTTACCGCCACCTGAACCGCCGTGTCAGTAAACTGACGGGGATCAAGGAAGCCCGCCTCCGGGAGGAGGGGATTCCCTTCCGGGAAGCCATGGAGCGATTCCGCGCCTGGTGCGGGGAAGAGGTGGTATTCCTGACCTGGGGCTTTGATGATATTGGCATTCTGAGAGAGAACCTCCGTCTCTACGGTATGGAGGAAGGCTGGACGGAGCACTGGTACAACGCCCAGATGATTTTCAACGCCCAGACTGACGGCTCCACCTCCCAGAAGGCTCTGAAAACAGCGATGGAGGCTTTCGGAATTGAAGCGTCCCGACCCGCCCATGACGCTCTGGGCGATGCCTATCATACGGCCCTGATCTGCGCCAGACTGGACCTCAAGAAGGGCGCGCAGGAATATGATTCCGCTTTGCGCAGCCATGAAAACGGCTTCCATGGAGCAGAGCTGCCCGGATGCATCCAGCGTGAGGTTTTTCGGGATCTGCCGGATAAGAATGCGGCGCTCAGTGCCATGTCCGGAAAGGATAACCGATGCCCCATCTGCCAGAAGCAGATGCTGGGTTCCCGCTGGTTTGCCCAGCCCGGCCATCGATACATGGACCTGGCAACCTGTCCGGAGCACGGAAAATTCCTGATTCGGGTGCGGCTGAGCCAACAGCCTGACGGTCTGACCCGGGTCAGCCGTCTGACCTACGAGGCAACCAGTGAAGCAGCGGAGGCCTATGCCCGCCGGGCAGAGAAGGCCGACCCGGAAGAGCGTCCCCGCCGCCGCAGAAGAAAGCGCGGCACAAAACCGGCAAAGCCGGAAACCGACAATTCCAATGACGCGTAAAAATCCCCCGGAGGAGAATTCCTCCGGGGGATGGTGCATATTGGGATGGATTACTTGGCAAAAACTCTCTTCAGGTGAACAAAACGGGGCAGGCCGTCTTCCTTGACCATGTCGGTTTCGCCCTGGATGAGGGGCAGGCAGTAGTCGATGAAGTCCTGGGTAACACCATTGCCTTCGGCGTTGATCCACTCCAGAGGAACCTTCTTCTCAGTGTTGGCGACCAGAGAGAGGTCGAACAGCTTGGGCTCGCAGTGGTAGCCGTTTTCGTCACGGGTGCATTCGAAGCCAACCATCTTGTCGGTCATACCGGCAACGGCGGCCTCCACGGCAACCTTGCCGGACATGAAGGACTCAGCCATATCGGTGCCGGAAGCGCAGTGAGCGGCGCAGCGCTGCAGCAGGCTCAGCTCGATGGGACGGACCTTAACACCCAGCTTGGCCTTGACCATATCGGTCAGACGGGCAGCCAGACCGCCCAGCTGGGCGTGACCGAAGCCATCGGTGCCGGAGGTCTTTGCCTCGCTGACGAAGGTGCCGTCGGCGTAGTGGATGCCCTCGGAAACGGCAACCAGGCAGTTCTTCTTCTCGTTGTAAACCCGCTCCACATCGGCCAGGAACTTATCCATGTCGAAGTCAACTTCGGGCAGGTAAATCAGATCGGGGCCGTCGCCCTTGGTGCCAGCCAGAGCGGCAGCGGCGGTGAGCCAGCCGGCATGACGGCCCATGCACTCGATAACGGTAACCATTCCGGTGTCGTAAACCTTGCTGTCGCGGGATACTTCCATGAAGGAGGTAGCGATGTATTTGGCAGCGGAAGCAAAGCCGGGGCAGTGGTCCGTGCCGGCCAGGTCGTTGTCGATGGTCTTGGGCACACCCATGACCCGGCAGTCATAGCCAACCTTGGCCATGTACTTGGAAATCTTGTTGCAGGTATCCATGGAGTCGTTGCCGCCGTTGTAGAAGAAGTAACGAACATTGTACTTCTTGAAGATCTCCAGAATCCGCTTGTAGTCAGTGTCGTCTACATCGGGATCGGCGATCTTGTAACGGCAGGAGCCCAGAGCGGAGGAGGGGGTGTGCATCATGTTTTCCAGCTCGGCGGCATCTTCCTCATCCATGATCATCAGTTCGTCATTCAGGACGCCCTTGATGCCGTGGAACGCACCGTAGACCTTGGTGATGTTGGGATTCTCCAGACCGGTCTTGATCACGCCGTAGGCGGAGCAGTTGATGACGGAAGAAGGACCGCCGGACTGACCGACAATCAGAGAACCAACCAGATTCTTTTCAGACATTTTACAATACCTCCAGATCGGAATTAAAGAATGATTTGTGAAAAATGCTGGAAATGGGCCGTGAAGAACCCATACGTTCCATATTATAGCATGAAAGCTGTCGTTTGGCAAATATTATTATTGAAATATTCGGGAAATGTGCTATAATATTTCTTGGAAAAAGGCGGACAGTTGTCTGCTGAATAAGAAAGGATTGATTCCAATGGCTCTCGTAACTACGAAAGAGATGTTCAAGAAGGCTTACGACGGCGGCTACGCCATCGGTGCTTTCAACGTCAACAACATGGAAATTGTTCAGGGTATCACTGAGGCTGCCGGTGAGCTGAAGAGCCCCGTCATCCTGCAGGTGTCCAAGGGCGCCCGCGCCTACGCCAACCACACCTACCTGGTGAAGCTGGTTGAGGCTGCCGTTGCCGAGAACCCCGAAATCCCCATTGCGCTGCATCTGGACCACGGCGACAGCTTCGAGCTGTGCAAGAGCTGCATCGACGGCGGCTTCACCTCCGTTATGATTGATGCTTCCTCCAAGTCCTTCGAAGAGAACATCGCCCTGACCAAGCAGGTCGTTGAGTATGCCCATGATCACGGCGTGGTTGTCGAAGCGGAGCTGGGCACCCTGGCCGGCGTTGAGGACGAAGTTGCTGTTGAGCACGGCAAGGAAAGCTACACCCGTCCCGAGGAAGTGGAAGAGTTCGTTTCCCGCACCGGCTGTGACTCCCTGGCCATTGCAATTGGAACCAGCCACGGCGCTTACAAGTTCAAGGCTTCTCAGTGCACCCGCAATGCCGACGGCATCCTGGTTCCGCCTCCCCTGCGTTTCGACGTGCTGAAGGAGTGCATCAAGCGCCTGCCCGGTTTCCCCATCGTTCTGCACGGCTCTTCCTCCGTTCCCCAGGAGTTCGTGAAGATGGTCAATACCTACGGCGGCAATATGCCCGATGCCATCGGTATCCCCGAGGATCAGCTGCGTGAGGCTGCAAAGCTGGCCGTCTGCAAGATCAATATCGACTCCGATATTCGTCTGGCCATGACCGGCAACATCCGTAAGTACTTCGCTGAGCATCCCGATCATTTCGACCCCCGTCAGTACCTGAAGCCCGCCCGTCAGGCGGTCAAGGACATGGTTGCCCACAAGATCGTTCACGTTCTGGGCTCCGACGGCAAGGCCTGATCCCGTTTCTGTTTTACTTAGAATCCCGCAGGGTTTCCTGCGGGATTTTTCTATCCGGCGAAGAAGAACAGAAAAATCCGGAAATCGGATTGCCCATGAGAAAAGGGACAAAAGATGTGGATTTCCTACAGAAAAAATGTGAAAAACCTGTTGACTTTTCCATGGAAGAATGATAAAATAACCCAGCCGCATTGAAAGGGCTTACAAGTGCTGCCCAAAAGCAGCCGCCTTTAGAGCGAGACTACACAATTAAAGTAGGTGAAATGAGAAATGAAGGCAGTTTTTGTTACCGGCGGTAAGCAGTACACCGTTGCCGAGGGTGATGTCCTGTTCGTTGAGAAGCTGGGCGTTGAGGCCGAGCAGACCGTGAAGTTCGATCAGGTTCTGGCTGTCCTGGACGGCGAGAACTCCAAGATCGGTGCTCCCGTTGTTGAGGGTGCTACCGTTGAAGCGAAGGTCGTGAAGAATGGCAAGGGCAAGAAGATTGACGTCCTGAAGTACAAGGCCAAGAAGAACGAAAAGACCCACATCGGTCATCGTCAGCCCTACACCAAGGTCGAGATCACCAAGATCGCGCTGTAATTGCTATGACCAGAGTTGAATTTACTACGGAAGACGATCGGATCACCGGATTCACCGTCTCCGGACACAGCGGCTATGCCGAAGCGGGCAGCGATATTGTCTGTGCCGCGGTCAGCGCCGCTGTCGCCATGGCTGAGGCCACCATCAATGATGTGTGCGGCGCAAAGGCCAAGGTTCGGGTCAAAGAGGAGGATGCCCGCATCACCCTGACCCTCCCCACAAGCTGCGATGAAGAAGAAAGCGTTCAGGCGGTTCTTTCCGGCATGATGCTTTACCTGTGCAGCTTGCGGGACGAATATCCCGACAACATCGAAGTTTTGGAGGTGTAATAGTATGCTGAAGATTGGTATTCAGTTCTTCGCTCACCACAAGGGCGGCGGTTCCACCAAGAACGGCCGTGATTCCGAGTCCAAGCGTCTGGGCTGCAAGCGTGCTGACGGTCAGTTCGTTCTGGCTGGCAACATTCTGGTTCGCCAGAGAGGCACCCACATCCATCCCGGCACCAACGTTGGTATCGGCAAGGATGATACCCTGTTCGCTCTGGTTGACGGCACCGTCAAGTTTGAGCGCATGGGCAAGGATCGTCGGAAGTGCTCCGTTTACGCTGAGCAGTAAGACAAGCCTATGAAACGAAGGACTGCTGCGATTCCTGCGGCAGTCCTTTTTTCTGGGCAGCAGCAGAAAACCGTCTTTCCGGTTTTTGAGCGGATCTTTTGCTCCAGAAATGCACAATAAAAAGCCCTGAGTTATCGGATGATAGTTGACGAATAATACGGTATCCCTTCGGGACGGAAAATTGAATTGATTCATCCCGGCGCAATGATATGGATTTTTTAATCATCCCCGGAGGGGGATTCCTTAACTGTCAATTGTTCATTGTCAATTGTCAACTCGTCTCCAATTGGGTGGCAGAGAAAAGGAAATGTATATTGCTTCTTTTTCTGTGTCACCCTTCCACAAGAACAGGAGGTATACGATGTTTGTAGATAAGGTTCGAATTACGGTTTGCGGTGGTCGGGGCGGCGATGGCGCTGTGGCCTTCCATCGGGAGAAATATGTTGCCTCCGGCGGTCCTGACGGCGGCGACGGCGGTCACGGCGGCAGTGTGATTCTGCGTGTCAACGACAATCTGTCCACCCTGCTGGATTTCCGTTACAAACGCAAGTATTCCGCTCAGGCGGGCGTGAATGGCCAGGGCCGGAACATGAGCGGAAAGCGTGGAGAGCCGTTGATCATTGAAGTCCCCCGGGGAACAGTGGTACGGGATGCGGAAACCAATCAGATCATTGTGGATATGTCCACCGGTGAGGATTTTGTCATTGCCAAGGGGGGCCGGGGCGGCTGGGGCAATGCCCACTATGCCACCGCCACCCGGCAGGTGCCCCGCTTCGCAAAGAGCGGACTCAAGGGCCAGGAGCGGGATGTAATCCTGGAACTGAAGCTGCTGGCGGATGTGGGCCTGGTTGGCTTCCCCAATGTGGGAAAATCCACCCTGCTTTCCGTCACGTCCAATGCCCGGCCCAAGATTGCCAACTATCATTTTACCACTCTGTTTCCCAACCTGGGCGTTATTTACGTGGACGAGGGCGTGTCCTTTGTCATGGCGGATATTCCCGGCATCATTGAAGGAGCTGCCGAGGGCGCCGGTCTGGGCCATGATTTCCTGCGCCACATTGACCGCTGCCGCCTGCTTGTGCATGTGGTGGATGTATCCGGCAGTGAAGGCCGGGACCCTGTGGAGGATTTCAATGCCATTTGTGATGAGCTGGCCAACTACAGCGTGGACCTGAGCAACCGGCCCATGATCGTGGCCGCGAACAAGATTGATCTGCTTCCCCCGGACAGCGACAATTTGCAGCGCCTGCGGGCCTGTGTGGAAGCCGCCGGATGCGAGCTTTATGAAATCTCCGCCGGTACGACCCAGGGCACCCGCAACCTGATGCGGGTGGTGGCCGAAAAGCTGCGCACCCTGCCTCCCGTGACCATCTATGAGCCGGAGTATGTGGAGCAGCAGCCGGAAGCCGGAGATCCGATGGATCTGACCATCGAGCATCTGGGATCTACCTGGGTCATTACCGGCACCTGGCTGGAGCGGCTGGTGCAGAACATCAATTTTGACGATTATGAGTCCCGGAACTATTTTGATCAGATGCTCCGCAAGTGCGGCCTGTTTGCCCGTTTGGAAGAGATGGGCATCCAGGACGGCGACACCGTAGATATTTACGACCTGCAGTTTGAGTATATGCGCTGAAGGAGCCTCCCCCAACCGGTTTCGGTTGGGGGATTTGCACTTTCCGTAATCTTTGCGGAAGCCTTGAAGAAACGGGCACAATCGTATATAATAAACAAAAACCGATAGAAACGGGGTAGAACCATGGAATTTAAGGTTCTTGCAGTGGGCGATGTGGTCGGGCAGCCGGGAATGGAGCGGATCCGTCGGGACCTTCGCAGGTGGATACGGAAAACCGGGGCGGATTTCACGGTTGTCAATGGAGAAAACGCCAGTGTGGTGGGTATTACACCTGATCAGGCAGAGGACATCCTGGATGCCGGCGCGGATGTGGTTACGCTGGGCAATCACAGCTTCGGAAAGCGGGAGATCGTCCCCTATCTGGACGATTCCACCCGCGTCCTGCGCCCGGCAAACTATGCGCCCCAGGCCCCCGGAATCGGGTGGCAGGTGTATGAGACCCGGGCAGGAGATGTGGCGGTGATTGATCTGATCGGCCGGGTCAATATGGATTACACCCCGGACAATCCGTTTCTGCTGGTGGAAAAAATTCTGAAAAAGCTGGATACCCCCCTGATCCTGGTGGAAATGCATGGGGAAGCGACCTCCGAAAAGCTGGCTATGGGGTATCACCTGGACGGCAAAGTCAGTGCGGTATGGGGGACCCATACCCATGTGCCCACAGCCGACGCCCGGGTACTGCCCAAGGGGACTGGCTATGTAACGGATCTGGGTATGACCGGCCCGGCGGAATCCGTTCTGGGCATCCGTCCGGAGCTTTCCATTGCCAAATTCCGGGGAGATCTGACGGAGCGCTACCGCTGGGCGGAAGGCTCCACCAAGCTGGAAGCGGTTCTCTTTACGCTGGATGCGGCAACCGGAAAATGCTTGAAAGCAGAAAGGACAGACCTATGGGATTGACGCTTATACACGCAGCGGACCTTCATCTGGATTCCGCTTTTGTTGGGTTTCCTCCGGAGCAGCGAAAATACCTGATGGAGGGTCAGGCATCGATTCCCGAACGGATTGGAGAATGCTGCCGCAGTCAGAACGCGGATATGCTCCTGCTGGCGGGGGATGTATTTGACGGCCCCTATCGCCGGGAAACCGCCCGTGCATTGGCGGAAACACTGGAAGACTGCTCGGTTCCGGTATTCATTGCTCCGGGCAATCATGATTTTTTGGGGCTGGATTCTCCCTGGGAACGGGAGAACTGGCCGGAAAATGTGCATATTTTCCGTGGAAATCTGAGCTATGTGGATCTGCCGGAGCTGGAAACACGGGTCTACGGCGGCGGCTTTACCGCAATGGACTGCCCGGGCCTTTTGGAGAATTTCCGGGCAGAACGGGTATTTCCGCACACCCTGGCAGTGCTTCACGGGGACACGACTTCCCCGAAATCTCCCTATAATCCGATTACATCCGCACAGCTCATTTCCTCTGGGCTGGATTATGTGGCGCTTGGACACATCCATCAGGCGGGCAGCCTCCACGCGGGGAAAACCCTGTGTGCCTGGCCCGGCTGCCCCATGGGAAGAGGCTGGGATGAAACAGGCTCGAAGGGCGTTTTGAAGGTAACCCTGGATCAAAAAGTCCACCTGTCACCCATCCAGCTGGGACTGCCCAGATTATTTGCCGAATCCGTGTCTGTGGACGAAGGCTTGGAGGCCCTGGACCGACTGCTCCCATCTGCCAAGAGCCAGGACTTTTACCGCATTACCCTTACGGGCAGGGGAGAGGCGGACATTTCGGCCCTTCTCAAAAAGTACGGGGGACCTGCCTATCTGGAATTCCGGAACCGAACCAAGCCCAAGCGGGAGCTGTGGGATTGCATTGGGGAGGATAGCTTTCAGGGCGTCTTCTTTGATCTGCTTCATGGCGCGTTGGAACAGGCCGATCCCCAGGAGGCGGAAACCATCCGTTTGGCAGCGGAGCTGTCCCGCAGAATTCTGGATGGGGAGGAGGTGGAGCTGCCGTGATCATTTATTCCATGACGGCCACCTTCGGCAAGCTGGAGCATGAGACGCTGATCCTGAAACCGGGGCTCAATGTGATTTCCGGCGAAAACGAGTGGGGAAAGAGTACCTGGTGCGCCTTCCTTCTGGCCATGCTCTATGGACTGGATACCCGGGCGAAGTCCACCAAAACCAGTC
This sequence comes from Oscillospiraceae bacterium, assembly GCA_017622995.1. GTDB lineage: Bacteria > Bacillota > Clostridia > Oscillospirales > Oscillospiraceae > Faecousia. The sequence continues at coordinate 53,250 of JAGAQA010000014.1, read as the reverse complement.
TGGCGGACAAGGAGCACTATGCGCCCTGGTCCGGCGTTCCCATGTCCGGCAGAATGGAAATCAATTGGAACGGAAGAAATCTGACCCTGGAACGCAGAACCAGCGGCAGAGTGCCTATGGGCGTGTTTCAGGCTTATGAAACGGAATCCGGCCTGGCAGTTCCGGAATTAACCGGGGAAAACTGCGGCTTGCAGCTCCTGGGCGTGGAACGGGAGGTATTTTGCAGGGCCGGGTTTATTCGTCAGCCGGATCTGCCGGTAACGGGAAGCGAAGCGCTTCGGGCGAGACTGACCGCCCTGGTTACCACCGGTGACGATACAGGGGACTCCAAACGGCTGGCAGAAAAGCTGAAAGAGCTGAAAAACAAGTGTAAGTATAATAAATTGGGCCTGCTTCCCCAGGCTCTTGCCCAGCAGAGTCAGCTGGAAGATACCCTTCAGGAATATGGGGCGTTGGAGGACAAGTGCGCGGAGCTTGTATCCCATCAGCGGGAGGCAGAGGTTTTCCAGAAAAGACTGCAAAATCACCTGCTGGTTTTGCAGAATATTCAGGCTGAGCAGGATGCCCGGCAGGTAGCCCAGGCCCGGCGGGCCGCGGAACGGGCCAGCCGTGAAAAAGAGGCGCTGGAAAGCTTTTGCCGGGACCTTCCCAGCCGTCAGGAGGCGCAGAAACGGCTGAGAGACCTGTCCGACTATGTGGCGGCCTGGGACGCGGCAATCAAGGCCCGCAATTCTCTGGAGCCGGAACCACAGGAAGGGGACACAATGCCCGCTTTCCGCGGGCTTTCTGCCAGGGATGCCCAGCTGAAAGCGGAAAATGACGCGGCTGCCTACCGGGATTCGGTGGGGAAATTTGCGCTTGTGCTGTGCGTGCTGGGAATTTTAGCGGTAGTCGGAGGCATTTGCCTTGCGGCCTTTGCACATATGCCGATCCCGGGGCTTGCCCTTGGCGGACTGGGGGCACTGCTTCTGGGCGCCGCGCTGCTGTGCAGCGGAAAGGGAAAAGGGAAGCTGGAAGAGCTGAGCAAGGGCTATGGCACTGCGGATTGGAAGCAGTGGCCCGATCTGGCGGACCGGTATGCCGCACAGCGGATGGACTATGAACAGGCATATGAATCCTGGATCCAGCGAAAAAACGCGTTGGAAGAGCGCCTTCAGGCGCTCCAAAATCAACGGGATAACCTGTGTGAGGGACGGGAACTGACCGAAATGGAGTCCCTGTGCCGACAGGTGCTGGAAAGCTGGGACCGGCTGGACGCGGCGATGGTTCAGGAAACCCAGGCAAAGGAGCACCTGAACGCCCTCCTTTCCATGGCCCGGGCCTCGGCCCAGACAGCCGAGGACGACATGAACCTGAGCTTCGAGCAGACCCAGAACAATCTGAAACAGACGGAACAAGACCTGGCAAGACTTCGGCATGACCTTGGCGTGTGCAGGGGCCGAATGGAAAGCCTGGGGAATCGGGAAGAATTGCAGCGACAGCTGCAGGAGGTCCGCAGCCGGGTGTCCGAACTGGAAAAGGTCTATGAGGCGCTGAATCTTGCTCAGAAAACCCTGACAGAGGCAACGAATGAATTGCAGCGTCGGTTTGCGCCGCGGATTTCTCAGCTGGCAGGGTCCTATATGGATGCCATGACCGGCGGCAGATACAGCAAGCTCACGCTGACGGAAAATCTGACCCTGCTGACCGCGGCCCAGGGAGAAGATGTCCTCCGGGAAGCCATGTGGCGCAGTGATGGAACCATGGATCAGCTGTATTTTTCCGCCCGTCTTGCAGTGGCGGAAATCCTGATGCCCAAGGCACCGCTGATTCTGGATGACGCGCTGGTCCGCTTTGACGACCGCAGACTCCGCACGGCCATGGAGCTTCTGGAAAGCCAGGGGCAGGAAAAACAAATTCTGCTTTTCACCTGTCAGAGCCGGGAAGAGGCGGCGCTTTTACAAAACCGCAGGCATTGAGTTCCGGGTAAAGCCCTACACAGCCGCAGACACCCAGTTCGGGTAACCTGGCTGTAAGCGCCGACAGATCTTCGCCGGTACGCCATAGTGTAAATTGGACACGGTCTTCCTGGATCGTTTCCAGCCGGTAGTGACAGAAAAGTGCCGCATCCGGGAAACCGCCGGTGCCCATTTCGGCTGTCTCAGAGCTGCTGCACCCCGCGGCGGTCAGGGTCAGTTTTTGCACCGATGGCGCCAGATCCAGCCAGATTTGCCGGCCCTGCCAGGGAGCGAGGGCCTCTTCCGGCATGACATCCGGCGGGATCGGCGGCAGAAAAACCGGCCCGGCGGGGCCTGCGTATTCCGGCGGGGCGGCCACCGGACAGGAAAGGGAAGAACGAAGCTTCTGCACAAATTCCCGCAGCCCCATTTGTCCCTTTCGCTGAAAATCCAGCAGGACGGCCGGGCTGCCGGAAGCGATGGCAGAAAGACAGTCAATGATGTACCTGGCGTTCCCCTGTGCAAAGGGTGTGCGGTCAGTAAGAACCGGCAGGCATCCCACAGGCAGGGATTCCGGTATGCCGTTTTCTTCGAATGGGCAGAAGAGAAAGGCTTTGCGCAGCCCTTCCGGAAGCACCTGCTCCGGTGCCATGGCCAGGTACACGGAAAAATCCATGGACAAAACCTCCTTCCCGTGCTATAATAAAAGGCCGAATCGGGGGAACCTCCTCCAATTCTATGAACAAAGGAGACACCGTATGCCCCTTTCTTTTTTGCCCCGGGTAATGACCCGGTCGCTCGCCGATCTGACCCCGGACTATCTGCTGGGGAAAGGCATTCGCCTGCTGATGATGGATTTTGACAACACCATCGTCCCCTACACAACAGATGTACCCACCGAAAGAATGGCTGCCTGGCTGGAACAAATGAATGCGTCCCCCGTGAAAATAGCCATTGTTTCCAACAGCAGAAATGAGCGTCTGATCCGATTCTGCGAAACCTATTCCCTGGATTACATTATGCGGGCCCACAAGCCATCTGCCAAAGGACTTCGGGAATGCATGGCACGGTTTGGATTCCGGCCTGAGGAGTCTGCCATTGTGGGGGATCAGATTTTCACGGATACATTGGCGGGAAACCTGGCAGGTGTCATGCCGATTCTGGTGGATGCCATTGATAATCATACCATCTGGCTGAAAGCCAGACATGTTTTGGAGCTGCCCTTTCTTTTCGCAGCAAGAAAAAGGAGAATGGAAACATGAAAAACCTAGATAAGTTCCTGTCCATACTGGATGGCGAGGTGGATGGCCTGCTTCTGACCTCCCGCTACAGCCGCCATTACGGCGCCGAGTTTGACATTGCCGAGGGTATGGCCGTTGTCAGCAAAAAGGGCTGCCGCTATTTCACCGACAGCCGGTATATTGAGTCCGCCCAGAAGAATATCCGGGATTTTGAGGTTCTGGATGTTCAGGGCGCGCGGAACTATCCCAAGTGCGTCAACGAAGCCATTGCGGACTTTGGCATCACCGCCCTGGGCTTTGAAGAGGAGTATCTGACCGTTGCGGAGTTCCGTGATCTGGAGCAGAATCTGAATGCCAGACTGGTGCCCTGCAATGCCAGAATCAACGGCTTCCGGGCTGTCAAGGAGCCTTGGGAGATTCAGCGGATGCGCAAGGCCCAGGAAATTGCCGACAGGGCATTTCTGGAAACGCTGCCCGTTATCAAGGCCGGTATGACCGAGCTGGAGCTCCAGGCGGAGCTCATCTACCGGATGTATAAAAACGGCGCCCAGGGCCTGTCCTTTGATCCCATTGTGGTTTCCGGCCCCAACAGCAGCATGCCCCACGGCGTGGCAGGGGACCGGGTGATCCGGGAGGGTGACTTTGTTACCATGGATTTCGGCGTGCTCAATCAGGGCTACTGCTCCGATACCACCCGTACCGTTGCGGTGGGCTACGCCACGGAGGAAATGAAAAAGGTCTACAATGTGGTCCTTCAGGCCCAGCTGGCGGGCATTGCGGCCACCAGAGCCGGGGCAACCGGTGAAGAAATTGACGGCGCTGCCCGGAATGTCATTGTGGACGCGGGCTACGGCGAATACTTCGGTCACAGCTATGGTCACAGCCTGGGGCTGGAAATTCACGAGGCTCCCAATCTGAGCTTCCGAAACCCCGATCCCATCCCCGCAGGCGCGGTCTGCTCTGCGGAACCCGGCATCTATCTGCCCGGAAAGTTCGGTGTGCGTATTGAGGATGTGACGATTGTCGGGCCGGACGGCTGCGAAGATATTACCAATTTGCCCAAAGATTTGCTGATTCTCTAAAAAATTTCTTTCTCCCTCTTGCAAAATAGCGGATTATAGGGTAAACTATCATGGTTAAGGATATAGATTCTTGTATCCCCCCAAAGGGAACATACATTAGGAGGACAAACCAATGATTTCTGCAAGCGATTTTAGAAACGGCGTGACTTTCGAAATGGACGGCAAGGTCATGCAGGTCATCGAGTTCCAGCACGTGAAGCCCGGCAAGGGCGCCGCTTTTGTCCGCGTGAAGATGAAGAATGTCATCACCGGCGGCGTAACCGAGACCAGCTTCAACCCCTCTGCCAAGTACCCCACCGCCTACATTGAGCGCAAGAAGATGGAGTACTCCTACAACGACGGCAACCTCTACTACTTCATGGACGGCGAGACCTACGAGCTGACCCCCATCGACGCCAGCGTTCTGGACGATTCCTTCAAGTTCGTCAAGGAGAACGACACCTGCACCATCATGAGCTACAAGGGCAATGTGTTCGGCGTGGAAGCTCCCAACTTTGCCGACCTGGTGGTCACCAAGACCGAGCCTGGCTTTGCCGGCAACACCGCTACCAACGTTACCAAGCCCGCTACCGTGGAGACCGGTGCCGAGATTAAGGTGCCTCTGTTCATCAACGAGGGCGACAAGATCCAGATCGATACCCGTACCGGCGAGTACCTGGGCCGCTCCAAGGTCTAATCTACCCGGCCATGGGCCGGAAAAGGAGAGTTATAATGACGATTTCTGAAAAATCCGCCTACCTGAAGGGCCTGATGGATGGCCTGAAGCTGGACACGGAATCCAACGAAGGAAAGATGATCGCCGCGATCGTGGATCTGCTGGGCGATATGTCCAAGCGTATGGTGGACATTGAGGATACCACCATTGCCATCTCCGATGAGCTGGACGAGATCGAAGAGGACCTGGACGCCATCGAAGACTTCATCATGGATGAAGACGACGAGGACGACTGGGACGAGTATGAGGACGACGAGGACTACTACGACCCCGATGATGAGGAGGACGAAGAGGAGCCCGAGGAAGGCTTTGACTTCGGCGATGAGGACTCTACCATCTACGAGGTAGAGTGCGCCTGCGGCAATGTCATTGATTTCGATGAGGAAGTCCTGGAATCCGGCAGCATTGTCTGCCCCAACTGCGGCGAGACCCTGGAGTTCACCTTCGATGACGACGAGGTCGACGACCAGTAATACCCCATAAGCTGACAGCGGCAAAAGCACCATGCTTTTGCCGCTGTTTTTTGATTATGTGGCGCAGATTTCCGGGCAAAGCAAGACAGTGCCGCCAGAATGCAGAAGTTCTATGAATCCATAAGGGGACAGAACCAAAAGCCGAAAATCGGTGTCAGAACTTAGTGTCATAAAAACGGAGGAAAAAGCCATGATTTACGGCTACGCAAGAGTATCAACAGCGGCTCAGTGCCGAGATGGAAACAGTTTGGAGGATCAGGTTGCCGCCCTTGAGAAGTACGGCTGCCAGAAGATAGTAAAAGAAGCGTTCACAGGCAAGACCATGGACAGACCGAAGTTCCTGAGCCTCTTGGAAGTCCTTCAGGAAGGGGACACGCTGGTGGTGTGTAAACTTGACCGCTTCGCCAGAACTGCCATTGAGGGCGTTCAAGTTGTTCGGGAGTTGTTTGAAAGAGGTGTCAGAGTTCATATTTTGAATATGGGACTTGTTGAAAACACGCTTACAGGTAATTTGATTCTGACTGTCATGCTTGCGTTTGCCGAGTACGAAAGGGGCATGATCGTTGAGAGAACGCAGACAGGAAAGGCGGTTGCCAGACAAGCCCCCAACTTCAAAGACGGCAGACCAAAGAAGTTTACGACAGAACAGATCGCTTTGGCTTTGTCCCTCTTGGAACAAGGAAAGACCTATCGGCAGATCACCACCATGACAGGGATCAGCAAGAGTACCCTAATAAGAGCCAAAAAGCACGCATAAAATATCCCACCACATCCGAGTTTGTTGTGGTGGGATTTGCGTTTTTGGATAATTTAGTTGGTGTCCTGCTTCTCAGAGAGCTTTCTTTCAATTTCACTCATCCGATTTTCCATTACAGCGAACTTAATCGGCATGATTATCATTTCAGCGACCGAGAGAAAACTCACACCCCCAAGAACCCAAGTTAGCAGACTTGATAATTCTTCTTGAATCCCCAGGTAGTAAACTATTGCAGCACATGCCACTAGCTGGAGCATGGGAATAATCATCAAAATCCAGATTACGGCACGAGATACATTACTGAGTTTGGTGAGCGATTGATAGAATCCTGTGCTTTTCCCTTGACCAGCTTTAAGAGAATTGATTTCAAGTTGCATTTCGCCCATTTGGGTCAAGCACTGGACAAGCAGTTGAACTTCAGAGGGTTGCCCTGAAGTGGAGCCACTTTGGGGGCTTAAATACTGCGGACAACCGGAACAGTTTTGATGTTCCTGAATAATCGGAGTGGCAGTAGAAGAATCTGTATTCTTTTTAATGACGGCAGCCATCAAATCAACTCCTTTACTGCGCTAGGCTTCAGTTTAGCTGCTGCGTGGGAGATGATGTTTGCCACCATTTCAGAGGTTAAGGTAACCTCCTTTGATGGAACGTTGTTTGTATCAAGTTGAATCACCACACCCGTGTGGTCTTCTTTTCCTACATGGATAACCGCGGCTTGTACATTTCGAATATTGTTATACACAACACCCAGGTTAAGGATCTGATTGTTTGTGTGAACGGTAACTTCCATGCTATCAGAACGATACTTCTCTTTCAGGTACTTTTCGTAAATCACCTGAACATTTGTGTTGGATGGCTCAAACAGTGTGAAAATAATACCAATTCGCTTAATAGGTACAGACTTCATCGAAGTCTTGTAATATTTGTCTACGATCGGCTTGTACTGTTTGAACATATCCTGAGGTGTCTTATCCTCTTGGAAACTGGGGGTGATGATCAGATCTATTCGACCTCTGGAAATATTTAATGCGTATACACCGTCTTTGGATCTGATTTGCGCCAGAGGGATCTCTGCCGGAACATCCGCAGGGAGATTGAGGATAGTGGGCATTGTATCAAAGATATTTCCCAACTTGTCATTGATTTCATTCATCAGCAGATCAGGGCGAGAAATCAAATCCTGTGCGAACAAAGCAATTTGCATAGAAATCAGTTTCATGAAATAGACCTCCTTAGTTATGGAGAATGTTTGTTTTTTCTATATCATACCACAGAATTTAACATTTGAAAAGACCTTGATATGCTAAAGATACTCACTACCTAACCTTGATTTTTTTACTATTTATGCTTACAATAATGAAAAACTGACGCGAGGAGGACGAGCAATGACAGACTCCGAAAAAAGAGAAGCCTGCCGCCAATTTTATCAAAAATGGGCAGGCAAAGGTAAAGAAGACGAGGATGACAGAAGCTATTGGCTTGACATCCTTCAGCGTATCATGGGGGCGGATGATGCCACAGATCGAGTCGAGTTCCAAAAGAAGGTCATTGTTGACGGTCATACAAAGCGAATTGATGCTTACATCCATGAAACTAAGATCATAATTGAGCAGAAATCTTTTGGCATTGCGTTGGACAGGAAGATCCATCAATCTGGTGGAATCGATCTGACTCCATACGAACAAGCCAAACGCTATAACGATAATCTTCCTTCTTCTGAAAAGGCAAGATGGATTGTAATATCCAATTTCTCCGATATTTGGATTTACGACATGGACACCAAAGTGCCAGAGGATAATATTACAAAGGTTTCTATTAAAGACTTGCAGAGCCACTATTCATTGCTTGATTTCCTTTTGGAGAAAAAGGTCAAGAAGATATCGAAAGAAGTCGAACTTTCTCAAGAAGCAGGTACTCTCGTTGGAAAAATCTATGATGCTTTCTTAAAGCAGTATCTTCATCCTGATGACAAAAAGACCTTTGAGAGTTTGAATATTCTTTGTGTTCGTTTGGTGTTTTGTCTGTATGCAGAAGATGCTGGACTGTTTGATAACAAGGATGCCTTTAGTAAGTACATCAATCAGTATGAGCCAAAGGATATGAGGACAGCGTTGGTCTCTCTGTTCAAAGTCCTGAATGCGCCATACGATGTGCGCCCTGATATGTACCTCTCTGAAGAATTGGAAGCATTCCCATACTGCAATGGTGGCTTGTTCGATAGAGAGGATATTATCATTCCGAAGATAACCCAGGAGATCAAAGACGCATTGGCAGATGCTTCACACTTTAACTGGCGGGAAATTTCTCCCACTATTTTTGGTGCTGTCTTTGAAAGCACACTAAATCCAGAAACACGCCGTTCAGGAGGTATGCACTACACTTCCATTGAGAACATTCACAAGGTTATCGACCCTCTGTTCCTTGACGATCTAAAGACTGAGTTTGCTGAAATTCTAAAAATTGGTGTCCGAAAACAGCGTGAACGGAAACTGAAAGAGTTCCAAGTTAAGTTAGCTTCTCTGAGTTTCCTCGATCCGGCGTGTGGTTCGGGTAACTTCCTGACCGAAACTTACCTAAGTCTGCGAAGAATTGAAAACGATATTTTGAGAGAACTACTAAATGGTCAGATGCTCTTGGATAATGTTGATGAGCTTTCTATTAAAGTCTCCATCGGACAATTTTACGGAGTTGAGATCAACGATTTTGCCGCTGATGTTGCAAAAACCGCTTTGTGGATTGCAGAGAGTCAGATGATGAAGGAGACAGAGAGTATTGTGCTAATGCACCTGGATTTCCTTCCATTGAAAACCAACGCTAATATTGTCATTGGAAATGCGTTGCGTGTGGACTGGGAAACTGTGGTCCCAAAGAGCAAACTGAATTATATCATGGGCAATCCTCCGTTTGTGGGCAGCTCGATAAAGAGTACTGCAGAACAGCAGAAAGCAGATAAAGAGATTGTGTTCGGATCCGCTAATTCCGTTGGCAAGCTGGACTATGTTGCTTGTTGGTACAAAAAGGCATTCGATTATATTACTGGAACAGGAATTGAGGTTGCCTTTGTATCTACCAACTCTATAACCCAAGGTGAGCAAGTTCGTCCTTTGTGGGAGCCGCTTTTGTCTTGTGGTTTGCACATCAATTTTGCGTATCGTACTTTCCAATGGGATAGTGAGGCTCACATCAAGGCTCATGTGCATTGTGTCATTATTTGTGTGAGCAGAAAAGCACGAAAAGAGAAGTTCATTGTAATTGATGGCTCAAGAAAAGCCGCAGAGCACATCAATGGCTATTTGGTTGATGCTCCTGACTTCTATATTGAATCCAGAGGATCGGCACCAAAAGGAATGCCTAAGTTAACCCAAGGTAATAAGCCTTGGGATGATGGCGGTTTGATTGTATCACCCGGCGAAAGGGACGAGCTGATTAAAAAGTATCCTCACTTGAAGGATTATATCAAATTATTCCTGGGATCAAGAGAGTTCATAAACAAAATTGACAGATATTGTTTATGGTTTGATGGTGCACCCCCCAATGCGTACAAAAACATACCTGAACTCAAGGAACGCTTTGAGAAAGTTGCAAGTATCAGACGCGCTTCCCCGACAGTTGCAGTTCAGAAACAGGCATTGACACCGATGATTTTCTCTCAGATCAGGCAGCCTGAAAGTGATTATATTCTGATACCCGAAACTTCTTCTTCGGCAAGATATTACATTCCGATGGGATTTGTGAGCAAAGATGTAATTGTGAGCAATTCTGCCATGACCGCCGCTGATGCAACTTTGTATATGTTTGGCGTTTTGGAGTCAAATGTTCATATGGCATGGGTTAAGACTTTGTGTGGAAGAATGAAGAGCGACTATCGGTATTCTCCTGCACTATACAACAATTTTCGTGGCCTACACCGACGGCGGCTCAAAGGGCAAAGATCGAACAGACAGCACAAGGGATTCTTGATGCAAGAGCATTGTTCCCTGATAGCAGTCTGGCAACAATGTACGATAATCCGATGCCGCCGGAACTTCTTGAAGCACATCGCAAAAATAATATTGCGGTTATGGCAGCGTATGGATTGTCTGTCAAGGACACTTCTGAAGCTGATTGCGTAGCATTTCTTATGAAAAAATATCAAGGAAATGAGGGAAATTGCGAAAAACGGTAAAGGGCGAAGAAATTCGCCCTTTTCTCTTTCCTTTTGGTATGCTATACTTTTAAGAGCAGGAAAGCAAGAATTTGTCCAAGAAAAGTAAAACCACCGAACGAAAGCCGTTCGGTGGTTTTGGCAGGGGCACAAGGACTTGAACCCTGAGCCTACGGTTTTGGAGACCGCCGCTCTACCAATTGAGCTATACCCCTATATATGAAAGAAAGGAAAACCCTTTTGCTTCTGGTGGGCCTTCAGGGACTCGAACCCGGGACTATCCGGTTATGAGCCGGAGGCTCTGACCAACTGAGCTAAAGGCCCGTTCAATCAAGTGACGCTCGTCACTACGGGTGGTATTATAGCATGCAGAAAACATAATGTCAAGGAAAACTTTCCTGTATTCCCTGTATTCCCGGAATGCTCCGTTTCTTTCTGAAAACATCGGAGTTCCGGCTATTTCCATGCAGATTCAATCCGTTTTGTTAGGGAAGCTCTGATTCATTCGGCGAGAGCTGACAGCGAGGGATTTTGGCTCAGCCGAAAGTATCAAAATTGAGGGAATACTTTGTGTATTTCCCAATTTTGATACTGCACGGATGGGGCAAAAGACCCGCTGCTCAGCCACAGACGAATTATTCAGAGCTTCCTTAGAAATCCAGCATAGAAAACGGGCTGCCCCGGTGCGGAGCAGCCCATGGGCTTATCGTTTTCCTTTCCTGGAAGGGGCGGAACTGCGGCCCTTCGGCGCAGACTTACCGGGTCCGGCGGCGGGCTTCCCGCTCTTTTTGGCGGCACCGGCGGAACCCACACTGGAATGGATGGATTTAGAGGCCTTTCCGGCTTTTGCCGGTGGAGCGCCGTGGCTGCCGTTCTTCGGCGGGATGGCGCGAATCAGACACTTGGGCCCGGAACCGATCAAATCCTCTCTGTGGGCCGCCAGCAGGGCTTCCCGTACCAGATAATAGTTCTTGGGGTTGCGGTACTGGATCAGTGCCCGCTGCATGGCTTTCTCGTGGGGATCCGTGGGAACATACACCCGCTCCATGGTTCTGGGGTCCAGGCCGGTGTAGTACATCACGGTGGACAGGGTGGAGGGGGTTGGGTAAAAATCCTGTACCTGTTCGGGATTGTAGCCCATATCCCGGATGTATTCCGCCAGTTCTACGGCTTCCTTCATGGTGGAGCCGGGATGGCTGGACATCAGGTAGGGCACCAGAAACTGGTTCATGTTGTACTGCCTGTTCAGTGCAAAATACTTGCTGACAAACTGATTGTATACGGCGTTTTTGGGCTTTCCCATCCGGCACAAAACCGCATCGGAGACGTGTTCCGGGGCAACCTTCAGCTGGCCGGAGATGTGGTACTGCACCAGTTCCTTAAAGAAGGTGTCCTTCCTGTCTGCCAGAAGGTAGTCAAAGCGGATGCCGCTGCGGACAAAAACCTTTTTCACACCGGGGATTTTCCGGAGCTTCCGGAGCAGCGCCACATAGTCGCTGTGGTCGGCGTTCATATTCTTACAGGGGGTGGGGTAGAGGCACTGACGGCCGCCGCAGGCACCCTTGGTCATCTGTTTTTCGCAGGCGGGGTGCCGGAAGTTGGCGGTGGGACCGCCCACATCGTGAATGTAGCCCTTGAAATCCGGATCCTTGACCATCTGCTGGGCTTCCGCCAGAATGGACTCGTGGCTTCTTACCTGAACGATGCGGCCCTGGTGGAAGGTCAGCGCGCAGAAGGAACAGGCGCCAAAGCAGCCCCGGTTGCTGACCAGGCTGAATTTTACTTCCTCAATGGCGGGGACGCCGCCCAGTTTTTCGTAGCTGGGGTGATAGGTTCGGCAATAGGGCAGGGCATAGACCGCATCCATTTCCGACATAGTCAGGGGCTTTTGAGGCGGGTTCTGAACCACAAATTCCTTGCCGTAGGGCTCGGCCAGCCGCTTGGCGGTAAAGGGGTCACAGTTGCCATACTGGGTTTTGAAGGATTGGGCATAGAGCCGCTTGTTTTTCTGGATTTCTTCAAAGGCAGGCAGCAGGATGGTGGGCAGACTCTCGTCCAGCTCCTTGGTTTTGTATACCGTTCCGTCGATGTAGGTGATGTCCTTCACATCCATTCCGGCGTTCAGGGCATCCGCGATTTCCACGATGCTTTTTTCACCCATGCCGTACATCAGAAGGTCCGCCTGAGCGTCCAGCAGAATCGAGCGCTTCATGCCGTCGGACCAGTAATCGTAGTGGCCCAGGCGGCGCAGACTGGCTTCAATTCCGCCGATGAGAATGGGTACGTCTTTATAGGTCTGCCGGATCAGGTTGCAGTAGACGATGGTGGCATAATCCGGGCGCTTTCCCATGACGCCACCGGGGGTAAAGGAATCGGTTTTCCGCCGATGGCGGGTGACGGAATAGTGGTTCACCATGGAGTCCATGTTGCCGCCGCTGACCAGAAAGCCCAGCCGGGGCCGGCCGAAGGTCGTTACGGACTGGGGGTCCTTCCAATTGGGCTGAGAGATGATGCACACGCTGTAGCCCCGGTTTTCCAGAACACGGCTGATAATGGCGTGGCCGAAGGAGGGGTGATCCACATAGGCATCACCGATGACATATACAAAGTCCGGCTGCGCAATGCCCCGGGCTTCCATTTCACTTTTGGTAATGGGTAAAAATTCCATGGAATCCTCCGTTATTTGCCGCAAGCAGTTACTTTTTCCATAAGCTTGCTGTAAATTCTTTGCATCATCCAGGGCTCGCTGACCTTCCCGGCAACCTCCTCCACGGGGAACCAGGCAACACCGCTGTTTTCGTCCGGCTTGACGCGAATGGGCTGACTGGGGTCAGCTTCCAGCAGGTAGGTTACGTTCAGATGCAGGTGGCTGGATATGTAGTTACCTCGTTTTTCATGGCCGTCAACGGTAAGAGATTCCAGGGAGAAAATTTCGGGACTCACCAGCGTCAGGTCTTCCAGTCCGCTTTCTTCCCGGGTTTCCCGCAGGGCTACCTGGCAAAGATCCCGGTCACCGTCGGCGTGGCCGCCCATCCAGGACCAGGAACGGTACAGATTGTGGTAGACCAGGAGCACCTGCTTCCGGTCCGGACTGACCACCCAGGAGGAAGCGGTCAGGTGGGCAACCGGATTGTCCCGGGTATACAGGTCCTGTCCGCTGGCCAACAGGGATAGGATCTGTTTTTTGTCGGTTTCCTCCTGCTCGTTGCAGGGGCAAAAGTGGTTCAGCGCATCCAAAAGCTCCATATTATTTCTTCGTCACTTTCTTTTTGGTTCCGTCAGGCTGTAGAATATAGGTATTTTCCAGCTGACCTACCAGATTGGCCTTCACGGAGTCGATATAGATTCGGCGGAGCTTGTCCCGCTCAGCCAGCTCTTCGGTGGTCAGAGCGCCTTCCTTGGCTTTTTTCGCCAGTTCATTGATTCTGGCGATGACTTCATTCATGTTCATTTCATATTCCTCACACATATTTCTGGATCGTGACAGAGATCCGATCTTTCTTTGTTCGCCCGCCGATCTGCGCAAGGCGGATTTTGCCAAGCCCTCTGACGGAAATCTTCGCGCCCTCTGCAACTTCTTTGTCTGGTTTTTCACAGGGGATGCCATCCAGACTTGTTTTTCCGGAACGGATGTAGTCCGCGGCCAGGGCTCTCCCAATTCGGAATCCGGAGGAGACAACACTGTCCAGCCGCAGGGAGGCGAGGGTATCCTTTATGATCTCAAACACGGGCTGGGGCAGGCGCACTTGGTTCAAATCCTGCCGGGAAAGGCGCAGGGCCGTCCGTCCGGCGGAAGAAAGGTTGTCAAGAATGTAGGGGGCCATTTCCTGGGTGACAAAAAACACGCATCGGCCCGGCTCTACACAGATGTCGCCCACGGTTTCCCGGGATATTCCGGCTCCCATCAGAGCGCCCAGAATATCCCGGTGGCTCAGGGCATCCCCCTGGAAAAAGCTGCCCTCCAGGCAGACCACCGGGCTGTCTTCCGACAGGAGGTAGTCCTTTTCCAAATAATCCGGCAGGTACACAAGCATTTTCCGTTCGGCATCCACATACCCGCCGAAGGCATAGAGCCTCGGGGCATCCCCGAAAAGAAACTCTGCCATTTCCAGCTCTCTGGGAGACAGAAAGCCGGTTTGGCCCACGATATTTTTTCGGATACCGCCGTTAATCTTATCCCAGAGCTTTGCCAGCAGCATACGGTCTTCCGGGGTTTTTGCAATTTTGTCAATGGAATCTCTCTGCATATGATCACCTTTATAAAGGATACCGTGAGGAAGGGCGAAACGGTATCATTGGGCCGTTGATATTCGGTTTCGGAAAAGCCGGAATAAACACCGCTTATCCATCATTATATCACAGAAAAAGTCCTCTGGGAAGAAGTTTTTCTTGTGCCGGAGTGGAATAATGTGTATAATACAGAAATAAAAGGCGGGAAAGGAACGAAGACAATGGTAGTTGGAATCATTGGCGGCGGTGCGTCCGGCATGGCTGCGGCGATCAGCGCGGCACACAACCCGGATACACAGGTGCTGCTGCTGGAACGGCAGGCCCGGGTGGGGCGGAAGCTTCAGGCAACCGGAAACGGCCGGTGTAATCTCAGCAATCTCCACGCGTCTCAGGGGGGCTACCACGGAGAGGAGACGGGCTTTTCCGACTACGCCATTTCACAATACCCTCCGGAGGAGACCCTTGCCTGGTTCCAGAAGCTGGGCTTGCTAACCGTTGCGGAGGCCTCCGGCAGGGTATATCCCTATTCCGATCAGGCCAATTCCGTGGTGGATGTGCTGCGTTTTGCCCTGGAGAAACCCAATATCCGGGTAATGACAGGCGTTGAGGTCCGCCGGGTGAAAAAATCCTCCGAAGGCTTCCTGCTGGAAACGGACCAGGGACAGCTGCGCTGCGAGCGGCTGATTGTTGCCTGCGGCGGTCTGGCCGGCAGCAAGCTGGGCGGCACCATGTCCGGCTATCAGATTCTGCGGGGCCTGGGGCACCACTGCACCAAGCTGCGGCCCGCGCTGGTACAGATTAAAACGGATTGGCCGGGCATCACCGGTCTCAAAGGCGTCCGGGCAAACTGCCATGCGGCAATCTATCGGGATGATGTGCTGTTTGCCCGGAGTCAGGGGGAGATCCAGTTTACGGAGCAGGGTTTGTCCGGGCCTGTGATTTTTGAAATATCCCGTGATGTTTGCCGGGAAAAGGGGAAGTGGGTGTGTATTCTGGACCTGCTGCCCCAGGTTTCTCAGCAAAAACTGGAACAACTGCTGGGTATGCGCCGGGATACGGGACTTCCCAACGGGGAAATCCTGACGGGAATTCTCCACAATCGACTGGGACGGGTCATTGTGCAGAGCTGCGGCCTGACCCTGACCGGTGCGGCATCGGAGCTGAAGGATAATGAAATCCGGGAGGTCGCCCAGGCTGTCAAGGGGTTCCGGGTGTCCCTGACGGAACCCTTGGGCATGGACAGCGCCCAGGTAACGGCAGGGGGGATCTGTACGGAGGAATTTGACCCAATGACGATGGAAAGCCGTCTTGTCCCCGGGCTGTATGCCTGCGGAGAAGTGCTGGATGTGGATGGTGACTGCGGCGGATACAATCTGCAGTGGGCCTGGAGCTCCGGCAGATTGGCGGGCAATC
Organism: Oscillospiraceae bacterium; assembly: GCA_017622995.1. GTDB lineage: Bacteria > Bacillota > Clostridia > Oscillospirales > Oscillospiraceae > Faecousia. The sequence continues at coordinate 37,258 of JAGAQA010000014.1, read as the reverse complement.
ACGCGGGAGGTGTGCGAAATGCTTAGAATTCGGGATATTTCCATTGCCCCGGAGCATGACCAAAGTGTGCTTCTTTATGAGGCATCCAGAATTCTGGGTATTTCCGCATCGGAAATCCGGAGCCTGCAGCTGGTGAGAAAATCCATCGATGCCAGGAAAAAACCCCAGGTGCGGGTGATCTATACCGTGGATGTGGCACTGAAGGGCAGCGAAAACAAGGTGCTGAAGCGCTGCCGCAGCAGCCGGGTCAGCCCAGCGCCGGTGAACCGTTACCGCATCCCGGCAGCGCAGCCCGGTGGGGAACGGCCGGTGGTCATTGGCTTTGGGCCTGCGGGGATGTTTGCGGCGCTGGTGCTGGCCCTTGCCGGACGCAGGCCGATTGTTCTGGAGCGGGGAGAGGATGCCCTTACCCGGCACCGGAAGGTGGAAGCATTTTTTAAAACCGGAAAGCTGGACCCCAGGAGCAACGTGCAGTTTGGGGAAGGCGGCGCGGGAACCTTCTCCGATGGGAAACTGAATACCGGTGTAAACAATCCCAGAATCGGCTGGATTCTTAAGCAGTTTGTAGCGGCAGGTGCCAGGGAAGAGATCCTTTTTGACGCAAAGCCCCATGTGGGAACGGATGTGCTTCTGGAGGTGGTTCAGAATCTGAGAAAACGGATCGAGTCTCTGGGAGGCGAGGTGCGCTTTTGCAGTCAGGTGACGGCTCTGGAATCCCAGGGAGATCACCTGACCGGTGTCCGGCTGGAAAGCGGAGAACGGATACCCTGCAGGCAGGCGGTGCTGGCCATCGGCCACAGCGCCAGAGATACCTTTGAGATGCTGCATTCCATTGGAATCACCATGGAACCCAAGCCCTTTGCCATGGGGGTGCGTATTGAGCACAGCCAGAAAAGCATTGACAGGGCCCAGTACGGGGAGGAGAACCCCAGCCTGCCGCCGGCGGATTATAAGCTGGTGCAGCATTTGGATGACGGTACGGTGTATACTTTTTGTATGTGTCCCGGCGGATATGTGGTGGCGGCGGCTTCGGAAGAAGGCCGGGTGGTCACCAACGGTATGAGCTACGCGGACCGGGACGGAGAAAACGCCAATGCCGCTCTGCTTGTGACGGTCAACCCGGAAATCTTTCCGGATCCTGGCCCACTGGGGGGCATGTATTGGCAGCGGGAAATTGAGGAGGCTGCGTACCGTGTGAGCGGCAGCTATCTGGCACCGGCACAGAAGGTTGGAGATTTCCTGACCGGCAGGGAAAGCAGCGGCCCCGGCTCCGTGAAGCCCACTTACCGTCCTGGGGTGCGCTGGACGGATCTGCATAAGTGCCTGCCGAAGCATATTACAGATGCCCTTGCCAAGGCTCTTCCGAAACTGGATGACAGACTGCGGGGCTTTGCGGACCCGGACGCGGTGCTTACCGCCCCGGAAACCCGGAGTTCTTCTCCGGTGCGGATTGTCCGGGATGAAACACGGCAGTCCTCCCTGCGGGGGCTGTATCCCACGGGGGAGGGAGCCGGATACGCAGGCGGGATCATGTCCGCGGCCGTTGACGGCATGATGACGGCGGAAGCCATTCTTCAGGAAACAATTTAGCGAAAACCCGGTATCCATTTGTCGGATACCGGGTTTTGGATTATCGAACTTCTGCGTATCGTTGGTCTTTCATGGCAGCTTTCACTTTCGCCTTGTTGGCATACATATTGGAATCGGCGACTTCCAGAAGCATGGGCATGGTGCTGTTGGGCACCTGAGCGGAGTGGGCATAGCCCACGGCGTAGCTTAGGGGAATCACAGGCATGAACTGGGTGCCGGAGCAGTTGTAGTCAGCGGCCATCCGGGCCAGCTTTTCCAGAAACGCGTCCACATCGCCGGGGGTTACATCCTTCATAATGATGATGAATTCATCACCGCCGTACCGGCCTACAAAATCAGAAGGCGGAGTGGCCTTGCGCAGCAGATGGGCAAAGCCCTTGATCATATCGTCGCCGGCCTGATGCCCCATGGCATCATTGATCTTCTTCAGATTGTTCAGGTCGAACATCAGACAGGCGGTTGCCAGATCCAGCTCTTCCGGGGCATTCAGCAGCTCCTCACAGCGGCTTTTGTTGGGAAGGCTGGTGTGTTTATCCAGGTAAGCGGTATGGGAAAGCTCCGAGTTAACGGTGGAAAGCTTTCGGTTTTGGATGGTGTTGAAAAGCATCAGAAGAATCATCAGAATGCTGACAACAACCATGAGGTTCTCTATGGACCGCAGATCCTCGGTGATCTCCGTGGAATACTCTTCGGAGTATTTGACGGCCTGATCGGCCAGCTCATAAAAGTGTTTACTCACATACAGGATGTCGCTGTTTTCGGCTCCCTGGGTGCGAACAACCTGTATTTCCTCCTGAAGCGTATCCCAATATCGGGTCAAAACGGCAACGCTGCTCCGGTATTCTACATTGCGCAAGGGGGTAATGCCATAGGTTGTACCGCCCTCTTTCAGTTCCAGAAGGAGCTCTGTCAGATCATTGATCATCTGATCATTGCGCAGACCCAGAATTTCCTGCTTTACGAGCTTTTGGCTCATGCCTCTGGCGCTGCCGGTGCAGTTAATGGTTTTGGCGGTACCCTGGAGAAGGCGAACATCCATCATCGACAGCAGAATCAGGAATGTTAGCAAAACCGAGAGCACCTTGGGTACAGTCTGTGTAACAAAGTTTTTTATCTTTTCCATGATGTCCCGGCCTCCTTTCAGGAAAGATCTGAGTGCGCTGCTTAACAACACTACCATAATATTATACAGAACGATTTGCGAAAATCAATATCTTTTTAGTGATAGTGGGAAATCTTTTCCTTTGCCCGGAGGGCTTGTATTGCTTCTCGGTGGGCTGGAAGGGAAGCGGACAGAATTTGTCGGATTCTGTCGGATTATCCATGCTATTTCCAGAAAGACCATGTACAATAAACAGGGACTGGTATTTGTTGGATATTCTGACAGTATACTTCAGCAATGCAGGAGAAACAACGGCGTTTTCTCCTGCTTGCTGTATTTCTATACGAATGGAGGGGTTTATCATGACCTTAAAAGAATGCTATGATCGGATGAACGGCAGCTATGAAGAGGCAAAGGGCCGGCTGATGACGGATTCTATGATCGAGCGGTTTGTTATGAGGTTCCTGGACGATCCGACAATGGATAATCTTCGCAAGGCAATTGCCCAGGGGGATGTTGCGGTATCTTTCCGGGAAGCCCATACGCTGAAGGGCGTGGCCGCGAACCTGGCATTCACCGGCCTGCAGAAGGCGGCCTCCGATCTGACAGAGCAGCTGCGTCCTCAGCAGAGCCCCGCAGATGCCGAACTGATGGCTGGTGTAGAGAAGGCCTACGGCATGGTGGTGGATGCCATCCGCGCCTACCAGGCAGAAAAGTAATTGCCGGGAACGCCGCACACTTCCGGACAGAGCTTTGCTTGCACAATGGAGTGGAAACTGGTTCAGGGGAGGAGAAAACGTCATGCAGAAAGCAAGCGTTCTTATTGTTGACGACGCGCAAATAAATCGGGAACTGCTGGAGTTCATTCTTCAGGATCGCTATCAGGTCTTCCAGGCAGAGAACGGCGCACAGGCGATTGAGATGATCGAGTCTCAGGAGCGGATTTACCGCCTGGTGCTGCTGGACATTCAGATGCCTGTCATGGATGGATTCGGGGTCCTTGAATACCTGCAAAGACACAATCTGCTGAAAGAACTGCCGGTCATTGTTATTTCCGGCGATTCCTCAGATGAATCCATTCTCCATGCCTATGAGCTGGGCGCGGTGGACTTCTTTTCGAAGCCCTTCAGCCCAGAGATTGTCCTGAATCGGGTACACAATATCCTTTCCCTGTATGAGCATGACTATATAGACAGCCTTACCGGCAGCTATAACCGGAACGGCTTCATCCGTATGGCGGAAAACGTCCTGCACAATGCGAAAAGGCGTACGGATTACGCACTGATGTTCCTGGACATCAAAAACTTCAAGGCAACCAATGAGCTTTTCGGCACGGAAGGCGGAGATATGATCCTGAGGGATTTTTATGCCCGGATCAATGACTTCTGGGAGCCGGAGGTTTCCGGCCGGCTGGATACAGACCACTTTGTGTGTCTGGTGAAGCAGGACCACGTGGACCTGGAATCCATGGCCGCAAAGCTGAAAATAACCGCTCAGCTCAAGGGCAGGAGTATGAAGCTCTATGGCTACTGCGGTATATACTGCCTGAACGAAAGCGACACGGATGTTTCCGGCATGATTGACCGGGCAAAGCTGGCAGAGGAAAGCATCCTCGGCGATCATGTGCAGCCCTTTGCGGTATTTGACGATTCCATGCGCCGGATCTACATGGATCAGGTGGAACTCATGGGCGAATATGAGTCAGCCATTGCCAACGGGGAATTCAAGGTTTACTATCAGCCTGTTGTGGAAGCTGCCACCGGCAATCTGGTATCGGCGGAAGCGCTGGTTCGTTGGGTCCATCCCCAGCGCGGTATGGTCAGTCCCGCTGCCTTTATCCCCGCTTTGGAAAGCGGCGGCCAGATCTCAAAGCTGGACTGGTTTGTGGCGGACCATGTGCACAAGACCATTCTCAACTGCTATAAGGAAGGTATCCCAATGGTGCCGGTTTCCGTGAACCTCTCCTGGATGGATTTCTATGATGATGGTCTCATAGAACGTCTTGTGGATATTTTCCAGGGCAATACCCTCCGCAATGGGGATATGCGTCTGGAAATCACCGAAACCTCCTATGCCGCCCTGGAAAGCGACCGGGCCGGCATTCTGAAGCAGCTGCGGGGCGCGGGAGCCAAGATTCTGCTGGATGACTTTGGCAGCGGGTATTCCTCCTTCGGAATGCTTAAGCAGTACGATTTTGACATTCTGAAGCTGGATATGACCTTCACCCGTCAGATCGAAACCAGCCCCAAGGTTCGTACCATTATCAGCGGCATCATGGAAATGGTCCATCATCTGGGCATTAAGGTTATTGCCGAGGGCGCGGAAACACAGGAACAGGTGAAATTCCTGCGGGATAACGACTGCGATTATATCCAGGGCTACTATTTCTCCAAGCCTCTGCCCGAGGCCGAGTTCCTGGCCTATGTGGAGAAATGCCGCGCAGAGGGCCGGCTTGGTCAGACCGCCGATCCCGCGCTGCGAATGACCAGTGTGTATCGGAAATCGGAGACGGTGGAACCGGATAACCGGCTGACCCGGCGGGAGATGCAGGATATGCTCCACGGCTACCGGATGATTTTTGATATGGTTCATCTTCTGGATGCGAATGCGCTGGACAGGATCCGGAATCAGGCAGAATCGGAAGAAATGCTCTGCTGCCGCTGCTCCAACCTCAGTGATCCTGATCAGGCGACGCGATGCCTGGCGCTTCAGGCCCTGAAATCCAGGGGCGAGGAAGCGATGGTGATCACCGTTGACGGAACCTGCCATGAAGTGATTGCCAAGTATATAGAAGTGGATGGAGAACCCCATGTTTTGGAATTGCTCCGCCACCTGAAGACAGAATAAAACAGTTGCCCGGGACCGGAGGACGGTCCCGGGTTTTCGTTTCGTTTCGGTTGAGAAAAGTTCCCTATAATTTCCCTATACCGTGTATAAGAATGTCCCTTTGCACATTACATAGAGAGCATGGAGAGCGAAGAAGAATGAACACCTATCGTGCAGGAATTGACATCGGTTCCACCACCGTAAAGCTGGCGGTTCTGGACGAAAAGAATCATCTGGTCTATGGGAATTACTGCCGCCATCAGGCCAACACCCAGGGCGCTCTGGCAGAGCTTCTCCGGGATGCCCGTGAGAAGCTGGGGCAGTGCCTGCTGCAGGTGAAGATCACCGGTTCCGGCGCCATCACCTTGGCAAAGGCAATGGACATCGGTTTCGTGCAGGAAGTGGTGGCAGTGGCTTCTTCCCTGAAATACTACTATCCTCAGACGGATGTGGCAATTGAGCTGGGCGGTGAGGATGCGAAAATCATCTATTTCACCGGCGGCTTGGAGGAGCGGATGAACGGTGTCTGCGCCGGCGGTACCGGCTCCTTCATCGATCAGATGGCCGCGCTGCTGCAAATTGACGCCGGGGGCCTGAACAAAGAGGCAGAAAACTACCGGCAGATCTATCCCATTGCCGCCCGCTGTGGGGTGTTCGCGAAGACGGACATCCAGCCCCTGATTAACGAGGGGGCCACAAAGGCGGATCTGGCGGCCTCTATTTTTCAGGCGGTGGTGAATCAGACCATTTCCGGCCTGGCCTGCGGCAAGCCCATTCGGGGCTGTGTGGCGTTTTTGGGCGGCCCCCTGCATTTTCTGCCGGAACTGAAAAAAGCCTTTATCCGTACATTGAAGCTGACGCCGGAAAACGTGGTGGATCCGGAGAATTCCCACCTGTTTGCCGCCATGGGTTCCGCGCTGGAAAGCGGTGATGCCGCGGCGGTTCCCCTGGAGGAGCTGATCGGCAGACTGGAAAAGGGGGTAACGGTTTCTTTTGAAATGCCCAGACTTCCGGCGCTGTTTGAAAATCAGGAGGATTACAATGCCTTCCGGCAGCGTCACAGTCAGGCGGTAGTGCGAAAGGAAAATCTGGAAACCTACTGCGGTGACTGTTATCTGGGCATTGATGCCGGTTCCACCACAACCAAACTGGCCCTCATTGGCCAGGAGGGCCAGCTGTTGTATTCCTTCTACGCCAATAATAAGGGAAACCCCATCGAAACGGCCAAAACCGCCATCTGGAATCTGAAAACCATGCTGCCCGGCTCTGCCCGGATTGCCCGGAGCTGTTCCACCGGATACGGGGAAGCACTGCTGAAATCCGCCTTTTCCCTGGACGAGGGAGAGGTGGAGACCATTGCCCACTGCACGGCGGCCTCCTTCTTCGATCCCAAGGTGGACTGTGTGCTGGATATCGGCGGCCAGGATATGAAGTGTATCCGTCTGAAAAACGGCGCTGTGGATACCATCATGCTGAATGAAGCCTGCTCCTCAGGCTGCGGCTCTTTCATTGAAAATTTTGCCAATTCTCTGGGCTATTCCGCCCAGGATTTTGCAAAGGAAGCGCTGTTTGCCCAGCATCCTGTGGATCTGGGTACCCGCTGCACCGTGTTTATGAATTCCAATGTCAAGCAGGCCCAGAAGGAGGGAGCTGAGGTTTCGGATATTTCCGCGGGCCTTGCCTATTCCGTTATCAAAAACGCGCTTTTCAAGGTGATCAAGCTCAGCTCGGCCAGGGAACTGGGCAGCCATATCGTGGTTCAGGGCGGCACCTTCCACAATCAGGCGGTGCTCCGCGCCTTTGAAACCATCGCGGATGCCCAGGTGGTTTGCCCCGATATTGCCGGTCTCATGGGTGCCTTTGGCGCCGCGCTGATTGCCCGGAACCATGATGAGGGAAAGGGAACTTCCATGATGCCGCTGGAGGACATCGTGAATCTGACCTACACCACCAAAACGGTCCGCTGCGGAGGCTGTGCCAACAACTGTATGCTGACCGTCAATGTGTTCCCCGGCGGCCGCAGGCACATTACCGGAAACCGCTGTGAAAAGGGCGCCGGCGGCGGAAGCAAGGGGGAAAAGGCACCCAATATGGTGGCATTCAAGCAGAAACGGATGTTTGCCTATGAGCCCTTGCCCCAGGAGGAAGCGGTCAGGGGCACTGTTGGATTGCCCAGAGTGCTGAATATGTACGAGAATTACCCCTTCTGGGCAACTTTTTTCCGGGAACTGGGGATTCGCGCGGTTTTGTCCCCATTCTCTGACCGGAAAATCTATGAAAAGGGCATGGATTCCATTCCATCGGAATCCGAGTGCTATCCTGCCAAGCTGGCCCATGGCCATGTGCAGTGGCTGATTGATCAGGGAATCACCACAATTTTCCACCCCTGTGTTTTCTATGAATATCAGGAACACGAGGATTCTCAGAATCATTACAGCTGTCCCATCGTTGCCTCCTACCCGGAGAACCTGAAAAACAATGTGGAGGCTGTAACAGAAGGAAAGGTCCGTTATATCCGCCCCTTTGTGGCGTTTACCAGTGAAAAGACGGCTGCCGACCGGTTGGTCAAGGTCTGCAAAGAGGAGTGGAACATTCCGGCCTCCGAGACAAGGACGGCTGTGCACCTGGCCTGGGAGGAGCAAAGAAAAACAAAGGCAGACATTGTGGCGGAGGGAACCCGCGTCCTTCATGAGATGGAGGAAAAGGGCGGCAGCGGCATTGTGCTGGCAGGCAGACCCTACCACATCGATCCGGAGATCAACCACGGAATTCCGGAGCTCATCGCCTCCTACGGCCTGACGGTGCTGACGGAGGACTGTCTGCCCGATCTCCGGGAGGAGCAGCAGCTGCGTATTGTGGACCAGTGGGTTTACCATTCCCGGCTGTACGCTGCAGCCAGATTTGTGCGGAACCGGGACGACCTGGAGCTGCTGCAGCTCAATTCCTTTGGCTGTGGCCTGGATGCCGTTACCACGGATCAGGTCTCCGAGATTCTGGAGGGCAGCAACAAGCTGTATACGCTGCTGAAAATTGACGAGGTGAACAACCTGGGGGCTGTGCGTATCCGGATCCGAAGCCTGATCGCCGCCATGAAAATGCGCCGGGAAGAGGCCATTCACGCGTCCCCCCAGCCCGTAAAGTTCCGACGGCAGGAATATACTTCCCAGATGCAGCTGGAGGGCTACACCATTCTGGCCCCTCAGATGAGTCCCATCCACTTTGAGATTTTGCAGCCGGTGTTTGAAAAGCATGGCTATCATGTGGTGGTTCTGGACAACGACGACCGCAGTGCAATTGACGTGGGCCTCAAGTATGTAAACAATGATGCCTGTTTCCCCTCCATTACCGTGGTGGGGCAGATCATGGAGGCGGTGCTTTCCGGAAAGTACGACAGGGACCATCTGGCCATTATGATGACCCAGACCGGCGGCTGCTGCCGGGCCAGCAACTATGTGGCGTTTATCCGCAGAGCGCTGCAAAAGGCGGGCTGCGGCCATATCCCTGTCATCTCGGTCAATGCCAACGGCATGGAGAAAAACGAGGGCTTCCGGTTCACGCCGGGACTTCTTATGGATGCCGTCCACGCCATTGTGTATGGAGATCTCTTCATGCGCTGTCTGTATCGGGTACGGCCCTATGAAAAGACAAAGGGCTCTGCGGATGCGCTTCACGAAAAATGGAAGGCAATCTGCATCGATTCTCTGGTGAACCCCAAAGCCAGTCTCAGCTACAGCCAGGTTTGCCACGGAATTGTGGAAGCCTTTGACGCGCTGCCCATCCATGAGGACCTGCGTAAGCCCAGAGTGGGTATTGTGGGAGAAATCCTGGTCAAGTACATGCCCCTGGCCAATAACCACCTGGTAGAGGTGCTGGAAGCCGAGGGAGCGGAGGCGGTGGTGCCGGATATGCTGGATTTCTTCAATTACTGTCTGCTGGGCGGAGAATATCGCCATGAATTTCTGGGTGACGGGCTGAGTTCGGAGCTGCTTGCAAAGGCCGGTGTCAAATCCATCCGGGCACTTCGGCAGCCTGCCGTCGACGCGCTGAAAAAGAGCAGACGCTTTACTCCTCCTGTGCCCATTGAGGAGATCGCGGAGAAAACAAAGCCCTTCCTGTCACTGGGCAATCAGTACGGTGAGGGCTGGTTCCTGACCGGTGAAATGGTGGAGCTGATCACCTCTGGCACACCCAATGTCATCTGCATCCAGCCCTTTGCCTGCCTTCCCAACCATGTGGTGGGAAAGGGCGTCATGAAAGTGCTGAAAAAAGCCTATCCCCAGGCGAACATTACCGCCGTGGATTATGATCCCGGTGCCAGTGAAGTGAACCAACTGAACCGAATCAAGCTGATGCTGTCCGCCGCGAAGCAGAACCTGGAAAAAGCGGATGCCTGAAACAGTGCCCTGCCGCCCGGCAGGGCACCTGCTTTCCGGAAAACAAAACACAATCAGCGCAAAAATCCCCCTAGAAGCCGGAAACAGAAGGAATTATACTGTGTTCAGAACAAAGACAGGCGCAGGCTTTGATCATGCATAGCCGCTTTCGCCTGATTCTGACGGGCTGGGCAGCGGCGTTGACCGCGGCCGGCGGAAAGAAGGATGAACATGACAAAATCCCGGTTTACCCCCACAAAACGGGCGCTGATTTTCTGGACATTGTTTATTGGCCTGGGCGCGGTATTTGGCAGTTACCAAATGCTGACGGACCCGACGGGGAAGAGCCTGCAAATGGATGCGATGCTTCCCTATTTTCAGAAAATGCCCTTTGCGGATGTACTGTTCAGGGATTACATTTTCTCGGGCATCGCCTTGCTGCTGGTCAACGGCCTGCCGAATCTGCTGGCCGCGGGCCTGATGATTGTGGGCAAGAAGCTAGGTGTGCTTCTGGGGGGCATCTTCGGTGTGACGCTGATGCTGTGGATCTGCATTCAGTTCTGGCTGTTTCCCGCGAATCCCCTTTCCATAAGCTATTTTGTGTTCGGTTTTCTTCAGGCAATCACCGGTATGATGGCCTGGATTTTTGCAAAGCAGGAAGCCTTCCATGTCTGCCAGGCGGACTATCCAAGAATTGGCACCAATCACAATCGTCTGGTGGTCTTCTTTTCCCGCATGGGCTATACCAGAAAGAAAGCACTGGAGGAGGCCGACCGGACCGGTGCGGACATTTACGAGGTGAAGGCAACGGAACGTACCGAAGGCACCCTGGGCTTCTGGTGGTGCGGCCGTTACGGAATGCACCGCTGGGCCATGCCCATTGAGCCCATCGGGGTGGATTTGAGCCAATACGCCCATGTGACCCTTTGCAGTCCCATCTGGGTTTTCCGGCTCAGCGCGCCCATGCGGAGCTTTTGCCAGGCGGCTTCCGGCAAGATCCGGGAGGCAGACTATATTTTGGTGCACCACCAGAAAGAACCATATTGGTGTGCTGCGGAAGAAATGGATACGCTTCTGGGCCTTACGGGGAGCCCTGCTGTCAGCATTTGCTGTCGGGAAGGGGACTACCTGAGTGAGGAAAGCAGGGAACGCAGTCAGATTCAATAATACACAGGCCGGATTCATTCCGGCCTGTTTTTTCTGAGGAGAACCGGGCCAAACTGACGGTAGATTTTTAAGCGGGATAATGGTATAATCATAAAAAACAATCGGATCGCAGCATAAAGACGGAGGGAACATATGGACCAGTGCAATGGTGGCTTTGCCCACAGGATCGACAAGAAAAGCATACCGGTTTGCCCGATTTTGGGTGTGGAACTGGCGGCAATCAATATGCCCTGGCTGCTGGATTTCACAGACAGGAATCTAAAAGACCTGTCCGGGGATTATATCTGTGTATCCAATGTCCATACAACCGTCACAGCCTATCAGGATTCCGCCTACCGGGCCGTGCAGAATGGCGGCATTCTGGCGATTCCGGATGGGGGCCCCCTGTCTTCCACCGGGCGCAGGCGGGGCTACCCGGATATGCAGCGGGTGACCGGTCCGGATTATATGCAGAAGGCGATTACCCTGGGCCTGGAGAAGGGCTGGAAGCATTATTTCTACGGAAGCACCCAGGAAACGCTGGATATTCTGGAAAAAGAGCTGCCCCAGCGTTACCCCGGTATTCAGATCGCGGGTATGTACAGCCCGCCCTTCCGTCCCATGACGGAGGAGGAAGACCGGCAGATCATCGAGAAAATCAACGCCGCGGAGGCGGATTTTATCTGGGTGGGCTTGGGTGCACCCAAGCAGGAAAACTGGATGTATGCCCATCAGGGGAAGCTTCACGGTCTGATGGTCGGTGTGGGCGCCGCCTTTGATTATGAAGCGGGGAATATCCATCGGGCTCCTCTGTGGATGCAGAAGCACAATCTGGAGTGGCTTTACCGGCTGGTGCAGGACCCGAAACGGCTGTTTAAGCGCTATTTTATAACCAATTCGGTCTATCTCATTCAGGCCGGACTGCGGGGAAAGTAATATGAACATTCTGATTGTCCATAATCACTACCAGATTCCGGGGGGAGAAGACGCTGTTGTGGCAGCGGAAAAGGCTTTGCTGGAAAGCCACGGCCATAAGGTGATTCTCTACACCCGTGACAATACAGAGCTGAAGGATCAAAGGGGACTTCAAAAACTGCTGCTTCCCTTTATCTTGGTTTTCAACCCCCGGACCTACCGGGAGATACGGAAAGTAATCCGCCAGGAGCAGATTGACCTGGTTCATGTGCACAATACCCTGATGCTGATTTCTCCCGCGGTGTACTATGGGGCAAAGAGCCGCAGGGTTCCCGTGGTACAGACCATCCACAATTTCCGGATGCTGTGCCCCGGCGCGGTGTTTTTCCGGGACGGCGCGGTATGTGAGGACTGCCTGACCGATGGTCTGGGCTGTGCCGTTCGCCACCGCTGTTACCGCGGCAGCCGGATCCAAACCCTGGGCTGCGTGATGGCAACCCGGTTCCACCGGATGACCGGCATTTACAAGTATCTGAACTATATCTGCCTGACGGAGTTTAACCGCAGAAAACTGTTGACGCTGAAGGGAATCCGGCCGGAAAACGTGCTGGTAAAGCCGAACTTTGTGGTTCAGACGGAAGCGCTGGTTCCTATGGAAGCCCGGGCTGACCGGATTATCTTTGCCTCCCGCCTGGAGGAGCTAAAGGGACTGCGGGTTTTGCTGGAGGCCTGGCGACTGCTGGGGGCGGATGGGCCCAGACTGGTGATCTGCGGAGACGGACCTCTGGAAAGCTGGTGCCTGGGCTTTATTCAGGAAAACAAAATGCGCAATGTGTCCTTGGCAGGACGGCTGCCCAATGAAAATATCCGCCGTCTTCTTGCCACCAGCCGGGCGCTGATTTTGCCTACACAGTGCTATGAAGGCTTCCCAATGTGCATTGCGGAAAGCTACAGCGTGGGAACGCCGGTGCTGGTTTCCGACCTGGGAAACGGCGGCAGCCTGGTAAAGCAGGGGGTTACCGGAATGAAATTCAACCAGAAATCCCCTCAGTCTATTGCGGATACCGTCCAGGCATTTCTGAAGGATACCCAAACGCCCTGGTGTGAAAACGCCAGCCGGGAGTATCACGCCTATATGACCCCGGAAAACAACTATCGCCGTCTGATGGAGATTTATGACCATGCCATGGAAAGGAAGGGAAGCGCAGAATGAAAAAGGTGCTGATCATCAGCAACATTCCCTCTCCTTACCGTACGGCGCTCTTTTCCTATCTACAGGAAACACAGACGGAGTATCGGTTTCAGATCCTGTACACCAGCCGCAAGGAGAGCGACCGTGCATGGACCCAGAATACGGAAGGATTGAAGGATACCTATTTTCAGTCGTCCCGTGTTTTGTCGGTCAAGGGCGGAGAAACCGGCGGCACAGCCACCCGGTTTATTCATATTCCCAAAGGCTTAAGGGGGATGTTAAAGAACCTGAATCCGGATGTGATCATTGGATCGGAGTACAACCTGTCTGCGGTGCAGGCCTTCCTCTGGGCGAAAGGCCGTGGGATTCCGTATATTAATCTGACGGACGGTACCCTGCGGTCCGAAACCTACATCGGCAGGATTCAAAAGCTGACCCGGAAGCTGATCATCTCCCGTTCCGACGGGTTTCTGGCCAGCTCAACCAAGGCAAAGGAAAAACTGCTCCATTGGGGTGCCGCCGAGGAAAAAATAGCCGTCAGTTTCCTGACGGTGCCAACGGGACCCTTCCTGGCGCTTCAAAGAGCGCCGGAACCCGGCAGGATTCTGTATGTGGGCCGTATCTCCCACGAGAAAGGACTGGATCTGCTGGTGGAAGCGCTGGCAAGGGCAAAGACACCCTGCTGCCTGCGGGTGGTGGGGAACGATGTGGGCGGCGAAGAGCAGCTTGTAAAGGAAAAAACCGAAGCCTTGGGCCTCGGGGATCGGGTGGTTTTTCTGGGCTACCGGGAAGGACAGGCGCTTCTGGAGGAATACAGCAAGGCAAGCCTGTTGGCGGTGCCCTCCCGGTCGGACTGCTTTGGCCTGATCCTGGTGGAGGCCGGCTGCGCGGGTGTGCCCATTGCCGCCTCATGTTACGCGGATGGGGCCTATGATGTCATTGAACCCGGCGTAAACGGCTTGATCGCTGACCCGGAAAAGCCGGAGGAATTTGCAGCCTGCCTGGATAGACTGCTGAGTGAGCAGTTCCCGGCAGACTCCATGCGGGAAGAACTGGGGGAGAAATTCAGCTTCCGGCTGGCGGCGCGCGGCTATGCCCAGGCACTGAAAATCGCGGAAGGAGGGGGAAAGCATGGCTGATATTCCCATAGTGGTGGTGGCCTATAACCGTCTGGAATCTCTGAAACGGATATTGGCATCCTTGTCCCGGGGGGAGTATCCCCGGGAACCGGTGGAGCTGATTATCAGCATCGACAGAGGCGACAACCAGGAGGTCCTCCAATACGCGGATGCGTTTCCCTGGCCCTACGGCGAAAAACGGGTGATTTACCGGCCGGAGAATCTGGGGCTCAAGCGGCACATTCTCACCTGCGGCGATCTGACTCAGGAACACGATGGAATCATCCTGTTGGAGGATGATCTGGTGGTTTCCCCGGACTTTTACCGCTATGCTCAGGAGTGCTGCGCCTTTGTACAGGGGCAGGACAGAATTGCCGGTGTGGCGCTTTACAATCACCGCCTGAGCCAGCTGACGGAAAAGGTGTTTGAACCCTTGGAGGACGGCTTCGACAACTGGTATTTCCGCTACGCCTGCTCCTGGGGACAGATGTGGACAAAAGAGCAATGGGCCTTGTTTAAAGCCTGGTTCACGGAGCATTCCGACTACGATTTTGCCGCGTCCGCCAAAATTCCGGAGCATATCAAGGATTGGGGAAAGCACTCCTGGCTCAAATACCATATTGCGTTCTGCATTGAAACGGATCGGTTTTTCCTATATCCCCGGGTAGCAAGAACAACCTGCTTTTCCGATGCCGGGGTGAATTTCTCTGAAAGTGAGAATACGTTCCAGGTGCCGCTGATGGCAGCCGGAAGGACAGGAGCGCTGCGGCTTTCTCGCCTGGAAGAATCCAAGGCGGTTTATGATCAGTGGATGGAAAACCTGTATCTGGTGCAGTTCCTGGGAAAAGATGCCTGTATCGATCTCTATGGCGCGAAAACCGACTTTGAAGGGAAGGACTACCTGCTCACAACCTCCGGTGTGGAAGGCGGAGAAGTCATCTGCTCCTTTGGCAGGGAGATGCGGCCTCAGGAGTGGAATGTGCTGGCGGAGGTGCCGGGCAATGTGATCCGCCTTTATAAGCTGAGTCCCAACGCCAAGAAACTGCCCGGGACCCGGTCTTCCCGGGCGGGGGATGCTCAGTATTATATCCGGGGCATCAGTTATCCCTATAAAAAAGATGTTGTATCCTTATTCTTGCGGGAAACCGGGAAGAAGCTCCGGCGGAAGCTGACAAAACAATAAGGAGGAGCCTATGGTTCATACGGATTGGTATAAGAATACCGTGTTTTATCAGATCTGGCCCCGGAGCTTCCGGGACGGAAACGGCGATGGCATGGGCGATCTGTACGGCGTGATTGAAAAGCTGGATTATATCAAGAGCCTGGGCTGCGATGGAATCTGGTTTTCTCCCTTATATCCATCCCCCGGAGCGGATTGCGGCTATGATATTTCGGACTACATGGACATAGACCCCCAATTCGGCGGCATGGAGGCCTTTGAGACCTGCCTGCGGGAAGCCCATAACCGGGGAATGAAGGTGATCATGGATCTGGTGATCAACCACACCAGTGACGAACACGAATGGTTTCAGAAGAGCCGCCGCAGAATCGATCCCTATACGGATTATTATATCTGGCGCCCTCTGCGGGATGACGGCAAGCTGCCCAACAACTGGGACTCCCATTTTGAGGGCAAGGCCTGGACCTTTGACCCGGTCCGTAGGGAATACTATCTGCATCTGTTTGCGGTAAAGCAGCCGGACCTCAATATGGACAATCCGCTTGTCCGTGAGGAAGTCAAAAAAATC
The DNA here is from genome assembly GCA_017622995.1 of Oscillospiraceae bacterium. GTDB lineage: Bacteria > Bacillota > Clostridia > Oscillospirales > Oscillospiraceae > Faecousia. The sequence continues at coordinate 21,248 of JAGAQA010000014.1, read as the reverse complement.
ATGCGCTTCTGGCTGGACAAAGGGGTGGACGGCTTTCGGGAGGACGTAATCACGTTTATCTCCAAAAAAGAGGGTCTGCCGGACGACCGGATTCTTCCGGTATACAAGGGCATTTTCTATTACAATCACGGCCCCCACATCCATGCGTATCTGAGAGAGTTCCGGGATGAAGTGCTCTCCCAGTATGACTGCATGACCCTGGCGGAGGCACCCATGGTCACGCCGAAGGTTGCCCTCAAATACATAGACGAGGGGCCGGATAAGCAAATCGATATGATGATCCAGAACGAGGCCATGTGCGCCGATTGCTTTTTCCAGGACTACTTCCCAACAAAATTCCATTTGCGGAAACTGAAAAGAGCTTTCCGTACCTGGCAGAAGAAGCTGGATGGGAAGGGCTGGAATATGCTGTTCCTGGAAAACCACGATCACCCCCGGATCATCTCCCGGTATGGAAGCGAAGCCTTCCGGGAGGCCAGCGGCAAGATGCTGGCAACCGCCTACCTTTTTCAGAAAGGTACGCCCTTCCTCTACCAGGGGCAGGAGATCGGCATGACCAACTGGCATCCGTCGAGCTGGGAAGATTATGAAGATGTGGCAACCCGTTACTATTATACCCACAAAGCCCGCAAGCTGACTCCACGGCAGCGGCTGCACAAGCTGTGGCGCTGCTCCCGGGACTCCGCCCGGACACTGATGCAGTGGGACGACAGCGAAAACGCCGGCTTTACAACGGGGAAACCCTGGTTTGCGGTCAATGAAAACTATCGGGAAATCAACGTTGCCCGGCAGGAGCCGGACAGAAATTCCGTTCTGAATTACTACCGCCTGGCCATCGGCCTGCGGAAAAAGCTCAGCTGTGTCCGCTGGGGCACCTATCAGGAATACAGAAAGGGAAGCGATTGGCTCTACATGTATTCCATGCGAGATGACCGGCAGAAAATTCTGGTGATCTGCTCCTTCAGCGACCGTGTACGGAAATTCCGGCCCCCCAAGGAATTCCACCTGGACAAGGGAAAACGGATTCTGTGCAACTATCCGGAACCGGAAGAGGACCGGCTGAATCCCTATGAAGCCAGGGTGTATTTCTGGAACTGATACCATTTTCAAATTGAAAGTGATCTTTCAATTTGAAAGGCATCGCTCAGCAGCGCTGCCGAAAATGTGATTTTAGGAAGGAAAATCACATTTTCCCGTCTCATTATGAGTCTCAAATAAAAGTTGCTTCTCGCAAACTCGCGTCTGCTTTTATAAGAGACTCAGTATGAACAACAAATATCCGGGACCGTCTATGGGTCCCGGATTCTTGCTATTTTTTGAACTTTTTCTTCCATTTTTCGCCGAGCATAGCATCCACCAGCTGCTCGACTTCCGTTTTCTCGCCGTTCAGAATCCGCAGGGCATCGTTTTTCTGATCCTGGGTGGCGGAGCGATAAAGCCTTACCAGCTTCTGCTCCGCGGCATTCAGCTTCAGCCCGCCGGAGGGGGGCTTTGCTGGTGCTTTCTGAGCTTTCTCCCCATTCAGCAGGGAGGCCTGTGTAACGCCGGTGGCTTTGGCAATGGCTTTCAGTGCGGCCTGGGTCAGGTCCAGCTCTCCACGTTCGGCCTTGCCGATTTCTCCGGGGGTCAGACCGACTGCCTTTGCCAGCTGCTGCTGGGTCATTTTGGCCCCGGTTCGGGCCCCGCGAATCAATTCTCCTGTTTTCTTTCCCATAGGCATCCTTAGTAGCGCATGATATAGGGAAGCACCCGTCTTCCCGCTTGATAGGGCAGTCCCTCCATGGCCTTTTTCGCGTTTTTCAGCTCTTCCCGAATGGAAATGTGCTGGGGGCAGTGCTGCTCGCATTTCCCGCAGCCGATGCAGTTGCCGGGACCGGTATAGTCCCTGCGGACGCCGGTGATCATAAAGTATTCTGCCAGAGCTTTCCAGTAGCCGTCGGAGGAGAGCCGGTTGTAGGCGGCAAAGGTGCCGGGAATATCCACGCCTCTGGGGCAGGGCATACAGTAGCGGCAGCCGGTGCAGCCGACCTTCATGTTTTCATTGATGGCATCCACCACTCTGCGCAGAACCGTCCGGTCTTCCTCCGTGAAAGAGCCTGCTCTGGCGCTGTCGGCGGTGCGGACATTTTCCCGGACCATTTCCAGGGAGTTCATGCCGGAGAGCACACAGGTGACCTCCTTCTGGTCCCACAGCCAGGAGAAGGCCCACTGGGCAGGGGTACGTTCTACGTGGGCGCGTTCCATTACTTTTTTGGCAGAGCCGGGCAAGCCGTTTGTCAGCCGGCCGCCCCGCAAAGGCTCCATGATGATCACCGGCAGCCCTTTTTCCGCCGCCCGATGGAGCCCTGTGGTGCCTGCCTGGGAGTTTTCGTCCAGATAGTTGTATTGGATCTGACAGAAATCCCAGTCGTAGACCTCCAGGAGCTTACAGAACATGTCGCTGTTTCCGTGGTAGGAGAAGCCCACCTGACGGATGGCACCGCTTTTTTTCTTTTCCTCCAGCCAGGGAAGGATCCCCAGCTCCACCAGTCGCTCCCAGGTTTTGGTATCCGTGAGCATGTGCATCAGGTAGTAGTCCACATGATCGGTTTGCAGCCGCCGCAGCTCCTCCGCGAAGTAGGTTTCCATGCTGTCTGGTTTTTTGATCAGGTAATGGGGAAGCTTGGTGGCAATGTTTACCTGATCCCGGATGTGGTTCCGGGCGAGAATCTGGCCCAGTGCGGCTTCGCTGCCGGGGTAAACATAGGCGGTATCGAAATAATTCACACCGGCATGGAAAGCTTCCATGATTTCCTGCTCGGCTTTGTCTATGTCGATTTTTCCGGCGGTCTGGGTAAAACGCATACAGCCATAGCCCAGAACGGAAATGGGATTGCCGTATCGGTCACTGCGGTACTGCATATGCAAAACCTCCTGCAATTTCTGCCTCCATTATACCGCTGCCTTGGGAAAATCGCAATGGGGAAAACCGGTTTCTGACCCGGCTTTCGGTAGATTTCACAGTGGAAAGTACCGGAAAACGGCGGTATAATAGAAGGACAAAGAGAAGAAAAGAGAGAATAACCATGCACATCACCGTTTGGACCTTTTTGATCGTCTGTCCGCTGGTATTTGTGGCGGGCTTTGTGGATTCCGTTGCCGGGGGCGGCGGAGTGATTTCTATTCCGGCCTACCTGCTGGCGGGGGTTCCCATGAAAATCGCGGCGGGAACCAACAAGTTTGCCAACGGCTTCGGTACGGCCCTTGCTTCCTGGCGCTATGCCCGTTCCGGCAATATTAACTGGCTCTGTGCCATTCCGGCAGCCCTGGGATCGCTGGCAGGCTCCAGCGTTGGAACCTCCCTGGCGGTATACCTCCGGGAGGATGTCCTGCAGGGGATTGTGGTGGGAACGCTTCCTGTGGTTGCGGTGATTCTGGTACTGTCCCGGAACTTCGGGGTGGAGGAAAAGCCGGATAAGGGAACCTGTGCCACCATTCTGATTTCTCTGGGGGTGGGCCTCCTGGTGGGCCTCTACGATGGCCTGGTGGGGCCCGGCACCGGCACCTTCCTGGCAATCGGCTTTTCCCTGGGTCTTGGCTATACCCTGGTGAAATCCTCCGGCTGCGCGAAGATCGCCAATCTTGCTTCCAACGTGGCATCTATGGTGATCTATTTCCTGGATGGGGACATACTGTTTACCATCGGCATTCCGGCAATGGCCTCCTCCATGCTGGGGAACTACCTGGGTGCCCGGTTTGCCATCCGGGGCGGCGGCGGAAAAATCCGCATCGTCATGTTCCTGGTGTTGGCGCTGCTGTTTGTCAAGCTGGGGTTGAATCTTCTGGGTGTGATTGATTTTTAATTGGGGAAATTAGGAGAATGGTTTTGAAGAAAGAGACGATATGCGCAACGGTAAATAAGATGCTTCTTGCCGCAGCTGCCGTTTACTGGTGTGTGTTTTTGAGAAAATCTGATGCGCGCATTGAACCATATCTGTTGATTGCCATTCTGGCTCTGGCAGGATCTGCGTATGTCCCGACAATGAGAACCGTACGGGAGTCAAAAGAAAGCTGCATTGCGGCAGCAGCTGGTTCAGCACTGCTGTCCTTTGTGGTAGTGCTGGCAAACTTTAGCCTGTTTCCATTGGACTACAATGGATTGCTTGGCAGCTTCTGTAGAGTGATGAACCTTTGTCTTATGTTGGCAAGCGGGTATTTGCTGTTTCGCCAGATCTTTCGGGTTATCTATTGGAGAATGAGCAGTACTGACGGCAGGCAGCGGCTTGCCGATCCCACAGTAGGGAAGCGACTGCTTGTGTTCAGCTGGCTGGTGCTGGCTTCTCTGTATCTTGCGGCGCTGTTCCTTGTTTTTTACCCAGGACTTTATACCGTGGACAGCATAGATCAGATTGAGCAGATTTTGTCCGGAACCTACACCAATCACCATCCGTTTTATCATACCCAGCTGATTCGCCTGTGCCTGATGATGGGCACTAGTCTGTTTGGCAGCATCAATGCAGGGGTGGCGGTATACAGTGTGTTTTCGGTGCTGCTGCTGTCTGGCTGTTTTGCCTATGTGATTTACACGGTTTTTGTTTTTACCGGAAACAGAAAACTGGCGTTAGGAATTTTTGCGTGGTATCTTCTGATGCCTTACCACATCACCTATAGTTTCACCATGTGGAGGGATGTCCCTTTTGCCGCGGCGTCGACTTTCTTCATCACCAGCAGCTACCGAATCCTTAAGGGTAAAGGAAAAAGAAATCGTGCAGATCAGTTTATCTGGGTCCTGTCTGGGGTTAGCGTTTGCCTTTTGCGCAGCAATGGGTTCCTGGCCTTTGCGGCGAGTGTGGTTGTTTTCGCAATGCTTTTTTGGAAAGATCATAAGAGAATGCTGCTTGTGCTGATGGCAATCCTCTGCGGATGCTTCGTACTGAAGCACCCTGTTTTGAAAGCACTGGATGTTGCACAGCCAGACACCATTGAGTCCCTGTCTGTGCCGCTGCAGCAAATCAGCCGGACAGTTCTGGAAGGAAAGCCATTGACATTGGAACAGAGGGAACTGTTGAATCAGGTAGTGGATGTAGATCGGATCCAGGAAACCTACATCGGCAGAATATCTGACCCAATGAAGACCCTGGTTCGGGAACGAAACAATCAGCAGTATCTTTCTGAACATAGGCTGGAGTTCCTGAAATTGTATGTATCGCTGGGAATACGAAATCCTGTTGTATATCTTCATGCTTGGGTAGAGCAAACAAAAGGGTACTGGAACGGTGGTTACAGCTATTGGAGATGGTATGATGCAAAGATTGCCCCCCATTTCTGGCAGGAGAATCCCTTTGGCTTGGAGCACAGCGTCGCGTCTCAGAGCCTGTATCTATCCTATGCTTCCCTGTTCGAGACCCCGCTCTTGCAGTGCGTTTCCTGCATTGGCCTTTATTCTTGGGCGCTGATTTTCGCGGTGTATGCCGCATGGCTGAAACGGGATAAGGAGGCTTTCTTTACATCAGTTATGCCAATTATGGTCATCGGCACCCTGCTTGTGGCAACACCGGTACATGCGGAATTCCGTTATGCCTACAGTGTGATCTGTGTAATGCCGCTGATTCTAACAGCATCATTTAAGAAAAAGGCTTTTTAAAGGATCAATGCCGTCATTGCGATTGTGCGAAGCTGCACATTCACAATGACGGCATTTGTCTTATTTTAGAAGTTTGGAGTACCCGTTTCCGTACTGTACACATCTGGAAACTCTGCTTAAGGTGGCGGAAGAAATATCCGCTTCCGCGATGACCTGATTGTAGGTTTTTCCTTGCAGAAGCAGCTTTGCGGCGTAGATTCGTTCCGCCATTTTCTCCAGTTCCTTCTGGGTGCATAGATCTTCAAATAGATCACGGCAGGAATCTATGGATTCCAGCGACACGATGGTTTCATACAATGCATTGATTTTTTCCTGTTTTTCCAAAATACCTGCCTCCTTATGGCTCTTCCCGCATACCCTTCAGGAAATTGCTGGCGCGTTTACGCTTTGGGGCAACAAAAAACCGGACCTGGATTTTCGCTTTCATCAGGGTAGGGGCCAGAGTAACCAATACAAATTGATCAACAGCGTGTCGATAAACCTGTCATTGCGAACCAGGCCGCAGCCTGGTGTGGCAATCCCCGAACTATATGGGTCGGTAATGGACAGGTTTGCCCTTAAAACCGGGGGATTCCACTCAAGAGTATTCCCTTCGGTCACCACGCCAGTGTGATCTACTTCTTCGGAATGACACCACTTCTTCGACAGTCTGCAAGAAACTTGTGCGTACGGGTGTTTCCTGACAGCATTATACTTTCATTCGCTAAAGCTGTAAAGCCCTTTTTGAAAGAAAAAACAGCTTTGTAGGCTGATACAAAAGAATGGTCTTGGTGCAGCACTTTATTTAGCTAAAGTGCTGTATCCAAGGGAATGTGGCCGCCGATTGAGGACAACCATTCTTCCCGCAGCGACAAAATGCTTGACAATTCGTTTCTGCGGTGTTATAATCCCACCAACATGACAAACGCACAGATGAGGAAAAAGCGTTTCCATACCTGACTCAGAGAATTGGCGGATGGTGCGAGCCAAGGGACGGCGGGAGCGTATACTGGCCTCGGAGCGGCCTTGCAGAACGGAGCACCTTGCTTCTATTAGGCAGGACGGGGGACGCCCGTTACAGCGAAACGCAGTTGTTGGACTGCGGTGAGGTGGCCGTGTTATCGGCAAAAAGAGTGGTACCGCAAGGCGTTTCTGCCCTGTCTCTTTCTTGTGGAAGAGACAGGGCTTTTTCTGTCACCTCAGAACATCCAATTCATTTTATCCAAAAAGGAGAAAAAGAACATGGACGCAACAAAGTACGCGGCAGGGTATTATCCCGCCCCCGGAGCCCATTACAAGTGGGTGCAGCGGGATCATATCGAGCAGGCTCCCGCATGGTGCAGTGTGGACCTGCGGGACGGCAACCAGAGCCTGGTGATTCCCATGAGCCTGGAAGAGAAGCTGGACTTCTACCGGATGCTGCTGAAGGTTGGATTTAAAGAGATCGAGGTGGGCTTCCCCGCGGCCTCGGAGACGGAATACACCTTTCTGCGGACCCTGATCGAGGAAAAGATGATTCCGGAGGATGTGACGGTGCAGGTGCTGACCCAGTGCCGGGAGCATATCATCCGCAAAACCTTCGAGGCCTGCAAGGGTGCCCCCAGTGCCATCATTCATTTTTACAATTCCACCAGTGTTGCCCAGCGGGAGCAGGTGTTCCGCAAGAGCAAGGAGGAGATCAAGGAAATCGCTGTGGAGGGCGCAAGGCTTGTCAAGCGTCTGGCAGAGGAGTATGAGGGCAATTTCCGTTTTGAGTATTCTCCCGAAAGCTTCACCGGAACCGAGCCGGAGTACGCGCTGGAGGTATGCAACGCGGTTCTGGATGTGCTGGAACCCAGTGAAACCAATAACGTGATCATCAATCTGCCGGTAACGGTGGAGATGAGCCTGCCCCATGTATACGCCAGCCAGGTAGAATACATCAGCGAGAATCTGAAGTACCGCCCCTATGTGACCCTTTCCCTGCACCCCCACAACGACCGGGGCACCGGTGTAGCCGATACAGAGCTGGCGCTGCTGGCCGGTGCCGACCGGGTGGAAGGCACCCTCTTTGGCAATGGCGAGCGAACCGGCAATGTGGATGTTGTCACCCTGGCCATGAATATGTATTCCCACGGCGTAGATCCCGGACTGGACTTTTCCAATCTTCCGGCCATTGTGGAGGTTTATGAGCGCTGCACCCGGATGCATGTTTATGAGCGGACGCCCTATGCCGGTGCTCTGGTGTTTGCGGCTTTCTCCGGCAGCCATCAGGATGCCATTGCCAAGGGCATGAAATGGCGGGAGGAAAAGCAGCTGCACCGGTGGACGGTGCCCTATATTCCCATCGATCCCAGAGACATCAGCCGGACCTACGATGCCGATGTCATCCGGGTCAATTCCCAGAGCGGCAAGGGTGGCATCAGCTACCTCCTGGAGCATGCCTATGGCTATGTGCTGCCAGCCAAAATGCGGGAGCATTTTGGTTACCTGTGCAAGGATATTTCCGACCATGAGCACCGGGAGCTGAAAGCGGAGGATGTACTCCGGGTGTTCCGGCTGAGCTACCTGAATATCCAGGCCCCAATCTCTTTGCGGAATGTAAAAATCGAGCCCATGGCGGGAGGCGCCTGCTGTGATGCGGTCTTTGTGAAGGACGGGATTGCGGCACAGATTCATGGATCCGGCAACGGCAGCCTGGATGCCGTCAGCAACGCGCTGAAGGCCTACACAGGCGTAAACTATACCCTGAAGGTCTATACCGAACACAGCCTTCAGCAGAAGAATTCCGGCTCTACCGCTGTTTCCTATGTGGGCATCGAAGGTGCCGACGGCAGAATGCACTGGGGTGCGGGCAGCGATACGGATATTACCCGGGCAAGTATCTACGCGCTTTTGAGCGCCTTCAATAATTCCATTACCGAGTAAGGAGCAAACAGCTATGGCAATGACAATGACACAAAAAATCCTGGCGGCCCATGCGGGACTGCCCCAGGTTACCCCGGGGCAGTTGATCCAGGCGGACCTGAACATTGTATTGGGCAATGACATTACCACCCCTGTGGCTGTGAACGAGTTTCAAAAGGCCGGTTTTGAGGGGGTATATGATCCGGACAAGGTTGTAATCGTTCTGGATCACTTTGTGCCCAACAAGGATATTAAGGCTGCCCAGCAGAGCAAAACCTGCCGGGAGTTTGCCTGCGCCCACTGCGTCAGCCATTTCTACGATGTGGGCAAAATGGGCATAGAGCACGCCCTGCTGCCGGAACAGGGCGTGGTAACTGCCGGTGACTGCATCATCGGTGCCGACAGCCACACCTGCACCTATGGCGCTTTGGGCGCGTTCTCCACCGGCGTGGGCAGCACGGATATGGCGGCGGGCATGGCAACCGGGAAAGCCTGGTTTAAGGTCCCTTCTGCGATCCGTTTCCATCTGACGGGGAGTCTCAGACCCAATGTCAGCGGCAAGGATGTGATTCTGACCATCATCGGCAGGATCGGTGTGGACGGTGCCCTCTATAAAAGCATGGAGTTTACCGGACCCGGTGTGGCGTCTTTGAGTATGGATGACCGGCTGTGCATCTGCAATATGGCAATAGAGGCCGGCGCCAAAAACGGAATTTTCCCTGTGGACCAGGTGACCCTTGCCTACCTCAAGGGCCGCAGTGAGCGGGAGCCTGTGATTTATTCCGCTGACGAGGATGCCGTTTACGAGAAGACCATCGAGATCGATCTGTCTTCCATTGTTCCCACGGTGGCCTGCCCCCATCTGCCGGAGAACACCCACCCGGCAGCGGAACTGGGTTCCATCAAAATTGATCAGGTGGTCATCGGCAGCTGCACCAACGGCCGGATGGAGGATATGGAAACGGCCTACCGGATCTTAAAGGATCACACCGTTGCGCCCGGTGTGCGCTGCATCATCATCCCCGCCACCATGGCAATTTACCGGGAGTGCATCGTCAGAGGCTATACCACCGCCTTTGTGGATGCCGGTGCGGTGGTTTCCACACCTACCTGCGGCCCCTGCCTGGGGGGCTACATGGGCATTCTGGCAGAGGGGGAACGGTGCGTTGCCACCACCAACCGGAATTTTGTGGGCCGTATGGGCCATGTAAAAAGCGAAATCTACCTTGCAAGCCCCGCCACTGCCGCCGCAAGCGCGCTGACCGGCTTTATCACCGCTCCCAAGGAGGATATGTAAGATGCAGACACAGGGAACCGTTTTTAAGTACCCGGATAATGTGGACACGGACGTGATTATCCCCGCCCGGTATCTGAACACCCCCAATGCCCAGGAGCTGGCCAAACACTGCATGGAGGATATTGATACATCCTTTGTATCCAGCGTGCGCCCGGGAGATATTATGGTAGCAGGCTGGAACTTCGGCTGCGGCTCCTCCCGGGAGCATGCGCCTCTGGCGATCAAGACCTGCGGTATAGGCTGTGTAATCGCCAAGAGCTTTGCTCGGATCTTTTACCGCAATGCCATCAATATTGGACTGCCGATTCTGGAGTGCGAGCAGGCGGCAGAGGAGATTCAGCCCGGCGACCGGGTGGATGTGAACTTTGATACCGGCGTCATCACCGATGAAACCACCGGCAAACAATACCAGGCGGAACCCTTCCCGGAGTTTATTCAGAGAATCATCCGGGCAGGGGGCCTGCTGGCATCCCTGAAGGAGGGCTGACCCATGGAGAAGAAGATTGCCCTGATTCGCGGCGACGGCATTGGTCCGGAAATCATCGTCCAGGCGGTGAAGGTGCTGGATCAGGTGGCAAGGGTTTACGGCCACAGCTTTTCCTATACGGATGTAGATATGGGCGGAAACGCCATCGACAAGTGGGGCGACCCCCTGCCCCAGGCAGAGCTAGAGAAATGCCTGGCTTCTGACAGTGTGCTGCTTGGCGCGGTGGGCGGCCCCAAGTGGAATGATGTTCCCGGCCCCATGCGGCCGGAAAAGGGACTGCTGCGGCTGAGAGCGGCTATGGAGGTCTACAGCAACAACCGGCCGGCAAAGATCTGGCCCCAGCTGGCAAGCGCTTCCCCGCTGAAGCCGGAACTGGTGGAAAAGGGCATTGATTTCATCATTGTCCGGGAGCTCACCGGCGGCATCTACTTTGGCTCCCACTCCACCCGGCAGGAAGGCGGCCAGGCGGTTGCGGAGGATATTCTGACCTACAGTGCGGAAGAGATCCGCCGGATTGGCCGCATCGGCTTTGAGACTGCCCGGAAGCGGAAGGGAAGACTTTGCTCCGTGGAAAAGAGCAATGTACTGGATTCCAGCCGCCTGTGGAAAAAAGTCATGCATGAGCTGGCAGGGGAATACCCGGATGTGGTTCTTTCCGATATGCTGGTAGACAACTGCGCCATGCAGATTGTCAGGGACCCCAGCCAGTTTGATGTGATTGTCACGGAGAATATGTTCGGCGACATTCTGTCCGATGAGGCCTCCATGATCACCGGTTCCATCGGAACCATTCCGTCCTCCAGCCTGGGCGCCACCACCAGAGGACTGTACGAGCCCATTCACGGTTCCGCGCCGGACATTGCGGGGCAGGATGCAGCCAACCCCATCGGGACCATTCTGGCGGCAGGGATGATGCTGCGCTTCAGCTTTGATATGGAAAGGGAAGCGGATGCCATTGAACAGGCGGTATCCGATACGTTGGATGCGGGCTTCCGTACGGCGGATATTCTGTCGTCAACAGACTGCGTAAAGGTGGGCTGCACCCGTATGGGTGAGGAGATCGCGAACCGCATCCAATAAGAAACCCGGGACCGCAGCAGGTCCCGGTATTTTAATGTGTCAGGCTGTAAATCAGTTCCAGTGCCTGGAACCGCCAGAAAAAGTGGAAGAAAAAGACAATTCCGTTTACGGTAAGCAGAGAGAGTAAATCCTGCCTGCCGGTCCGGACAGAAACACGCCAGCGGCGGCCAAACAGAAGCTTGGCGGCAAGAAAGCCCAGACAGGCACCAATGGTGTTGAAGATCAAATCGTCCACATCCGTTGCCCGGAAGGAGAAAAGCTGCAAAAGCTCAATGGATAGGGAAGTGAGCATTCCCGCAGCCAGTGTGTCTCCAAAGCTGCGGAATCTGCCCCAGATCATGGGCAGCAGAAAGCCCAGGGGTACAAACATCAGAACATTCATCCCGGACAGCAGGAAAAACCGTCTGTCCTGAAAATCGGAAAATGGGATCAGGTTCAGGCTGGGCCCCCAACTGAGGTAGGGAATGGCCGGAAGCCCTACCACGTTAAACATCATACTGATGTACAGCACATAGAGGATCAGAAAAAACCGTCCGCCGCCGCTCAGCCTTTTCCCGAAAGCCAGCCGCAGCAGCAGAAGCACCGGCAGCGCGCAAACACCGCTGAAAAAACACTCGGTAAGATAGCCAATCACTGGGCATTCCTCCTTTTCTGACACTATAGCATGAGAAAACGCCCAATGCAACAATCCCGGGAAAGCTTAAACAAAGCTTAAAAATCCCCGGAAGCACTGCTTCCGGGGAAAACGCGGTGAATCAGTCTACACAGATCAGTTCATAATCCTGACTGCCGATACCAAGAGCGGCTGCACAGTCAATGGTGTGGGTGCCGTGGCGGGTGTTGATCCGCTCCAGCAGATGGTCCCTGCCGGGATCATCGGACTGCTTTACAAGGTCAACACAGGCCTGGTCCAGGGCCACGGGGTCCAGGGAGGACAGAATACCGATGTCCTTCATGCAGGGGTCCTCCGCGACGGCGCAGCAGTCGCAGTCAACGCTCATATTGCACATGATGTTGACAAAGGCCATGTTGCCCCTAAAGTATTTCACCACACTGCTGGCGGAATCGGCCATACTCGCAAGAAAATCATCCTGGGCAGCCACATTGTCCCAGAGAATATACTGGTCCGTGGTTTTGCCTGCGGAATGAATGTAGGCCTTGCCCGCGGTGGAGGCACAGCCAATGGAGAGCTGCTTCAGGGCGCCGCCGAAGCCGCCCATGGGATGCCCCTTAAAGTGGGACAGCACCAGCATGGAGTCGTAGGCGGCAAGGTTTTTGCCCACCAGGTTTTTATGGATTTTTCTGCCCTCAGGGATTGCCAGCTCCAGATCCGGGCCTTCCGCATCCATAAGGTCTACGTCAAAGTAGTGGCTCCAGCCGTGGTAGGCGATCAGCTTGCGGTGCTTTTCAGAGGTGTTCCGTTCCCCGCCATAGGCGGTGTTGCACTCCACAACCGTGCCCTTCACAGCGTCAATCATGGGCTTCATAAATTCGGGACGCAGAAAATTCTGGTTGCCCTTCTCACCGGAGTGAACCTTCACGGCTACCTTGCCGGGAAGCTGCTTGTCCAAAAGGGAATACAGCCGGACCACGTTTTCCGGGGTGATATTCCGGGTAAAATACACTTTTGCTTTTTCCATGGGGAAACCTCCTGCTTTGTTTTTGTTATTATAAGACGAACACCCGGTACTTTGTCAAGCTCTTTTTCACCCTGGGGAATGAAAAAGAGGATGCGGGACAGAATAGAGGACAGATGCCTTGTTTTCCGGGCTGAGCTATGGTATAATCCCCCGGATAGACGGAAGGGGAGAAGAACAGGAATGAAAAAAGGAAGCTGTGTCCGGCTGCTTCTTCTGATGTGCGTGATGCTGCTCGCTGCCTGCGGGAAGCCCGGGGATCCGGGTCAGACGGAAAGCCCGGTGCCGGATGTGGAGGAAATAACGCTTGTTGTAACAGAGCAGACCATCCATCAGCTGGAGGACTATCCCAACCTAAAGAAAGCAGACCTTTCCGGCAGCACCTGCTATGCCCAAATCACGGACTATGCAAAAACCCATCCTCAGGTGGAAGTGATTTACACCGTCGATTTGGGCGCTTCCCAGCCGAAAGCGGATGTTGAGACCCTGACCCTGGAAAGCTTTGATTATGATCTGCTGCTGGAAAATCTCAGGTATTTTCCCCGCCTCAGGGAATTGAATCTGCCGGGAATGGAGTTGACATTCCAACAGCTGCAGGAATTGCGGCTGACCTATCCGGAGCTTTCCCTGCGCTATACGGTAGCGCTCTTGGGTCAGGAGATTTCTTCCGAGGCGATTGAGGCGGATCTGTCTGCCATGACCTCGGAGAATGTGGAAGAAGCAGCCGCGGCGCTGCCGCTGCTTCCCAATTTGCGGACCGTCAAACTGAGCGACGAGGAAGGAAATTCTGCTTTATCCGTGGAGGAGGTGCACACCCTCCAGGAATCGGCACCGGAAGTGATGCTGGACTATACCTTTGATCTGTTCGGCCAGCGTATTTCCACAACGGACGAACGGGTGGAGTTCCACAGCAAAAAAATCGGCGACAGCAGGGAACCGGAACTGCGGCAGTCGCTGGACATTATGAAGGGCTGCAAGTATCTGCTGCTGGAGCACTGTTATTTCAGCGATGAAGTCCTGGCCCAGCTCCGGGATGACTACCGGGATCAGACAAAAATCGTCTGGCGGATCTATTTTGCCAAGGCAGGGAGCTGCCTGACGGACCGGACGGTTCTGCGCTATGTCTACAACGTGACCAACAGTACGGTCAAGCAGCTGAAATATTGCGAAGATGTGGAGTATATTGATTTCGGCCACAATGAAATTCTGTCCGATTGGAGCTGGGTGTCCAATATGCCCAGGCTGAAGGCCATCATTGTTTCCGGCTCCATCATCAAGGACCTGACACCCTTTGAAAACTGTAAGGAACTGGAATTTCTGGAGCTTTCCAACTGCGGTCTGGTAACGGACCTTTCCCCCCTTTCCGGCTGCGACAGCCTGAAACGGCTGAACATCAGTTACACCCATGTGGAAGACCTGTCGCCCCTGGACAAGCTGCCGCTGGAGTGCTTTGTGTATGTGAAGCCCAGGGCTTCTCAGGAGGAGCTTGACCGCTTCGGGGAAGTCCATCCGGAGTGCCTCACCCAGTATGAGGGCAATGAATATGGCACCCCCTGGCGCTATGAGGAAAACGGGGATCCAACGCCCTATTACGCGAAGCTGCAGGAGGTTTTCCACTATCCCAATGCTACAGACACAACCTGGTAAAATGTTTGGATTTTTATCTTGCGCTTTTGCGCCTGGAATGCTATAATGTTTTCCATCACATATAAAGGAGTTCCTCTCAATGCTTACAATTTTGACTGCTACCGGTACGACCGGAATGTCCAGCATGCTGATTACCCTGGTTCTGATGCTGGCTGTGTTCTACTTCATGCTCATCCGTCCCGAAAACAAGCGGAAGAAGGAAGCAGAGCAGATGCGTTCCTCCGTGAAGAACGGCGATAAGATCACCACCATCGGCGGTATTGTGGGTACCGTTGTCAACGTGAAGGAAGACAAGCTGGTCATCGAAACCGGCGCTGACCAGGTCCGCATCGAGATTGCCAAGTGGGCAATGTCCACCAATGAGACCGCTGCCGAGAACGCGAAGGCAGAGGCCAAGAAGGTTCAGGAAGCCAAGGCAAAGGCCAAGGCTGCCAAGAAGGCCGAAAAGGAAGGCAAGTAATCATACAGCCATCGGTGCAAACCGATGGCTGTTTCCTTATATGGGTTTCAGCTCCACTGTGGGGAGCAGCCGGATACCGAAGGGATTCAGCAGGGCTTCTGCCTGTGTCAGTTGGACTGTGTTTGTCAGATGATCCGGCTGATGGGCATCGTAGCCCAGAACCATGGGAAGATTTTCTTCCGCCACCAATTCCAAAAACAGGGAATTGGGGTAGTTGCGGTTTTCCCGCAGACCCAGCAGATTCAGCTCCAGAGGTATTTGGTGATCCTTTGCTTCCCGCACCAGGGTGCCCATCCACTTCCGGTAAATATTCCGGGGTCCGACAAAATGGATGATGTCCGGGTGGGCGATATAGGTGAAAGCGCCGGTATCCATGGCAGCAATGACCTGGCGGCAATAGCCCTCCAGAATGGATTCGTCGGTGGTTTCCCGGCCGCTGTAGCTGCCAAAGGGTTCGTTTCCGATAAAATGCTGTCCCAAAAGCAGGTATTCAACACCTGCTTCCCGGAGAAAATCCAGGGTTTTGGGGAAGTAGGCAGGATAGAATTCCGCTTCCAGGCCGGTGTGAATTTCCAGTGAACCCGCGAATTCCTTTTTCAGGCTTTCTACCGCCGCGACATAACCGGGCAATTCCTGGGGATGCATCCGAAAGGTGGAGTAGTAGTCCCCGGGGAACAGATAGGGTGTGTGATCGGAAAAGCCCAGTATTTTCAAACCGGCTTCCAGTGCTTTCTGAACATATTCCCGTTCGGAACCCACAGCGTGATTGCACCGGGGCGTATGGGTGTGATAGTTTGCTGACATATCGGAACCTTCTCTTTGCTCGTTTTTCATAGTATATCACATTTCCAGCTTTTTTTCAACATTGCTTTGAAAGGAACTGCTTTCATGAAGGATTTTCCCCTGTTTACAACAGAAAACGGAGCTGCCAGCCTGATTCTGAAGGAGATTCCCTATCGGTCAGAGGCCTACATCATTCTTCGGGATACCCAGAGCCCGGAGGCACTGCTTCGGGAGTGTGCGGACTTTTGCCGGGCCTGCGGGGCAGAAAAGCTGTATGCTTCCGGTCACCCGGTGGTGGAAGGGTATCCCTTTCACACCGCCATGCTGGAAATGCGGGGCATCCCCAATATTCAGGAAGCGTGGATTCAAAACCTGTTTCCGGTGACGGACAATACCGTTGCCCGGTGGCGGGAAATCTATAACAGCGCGTTTGCCTGCGTCCACAACGCCGCGACCCAGGAGGCCAGAGATGAAAAGGAGATTCTGAAGGGCGGGGCGTATTATATACACCACAGGGGGGAGCTCCTGGGCATCGGCTGGCTTCGGGAGGATACAATAGAGGCCATTGCGGCTGTAAAGCCCGGGGCGGGGAAGCAGGTGCTGCATTCCCTCTGCTCGGTTTGCCCCGGTGTTCCGCTGCGGCTGGAGGTGGCATCCGAGAACCATCGGGCCATTGCCCTTTATGAAAAAATCGGTTTCGTGACGGTGAAGGAATTGTCCCGCTGGTATCGGATTGAAAAATAATATGCTTCTGTCAAGGAAAAATACTTGACAAACGGAAGTACATCGTGTAGAATGAACGAGCTGTCAAGGGGAAAACCTTGACACAGAGAGGGAAAGCCATGGAAGCACTGGAAATGACGCTGTTGTTCGACTATTACGGCGAACTGCTTACAGAAAAACAGCGTGCCTGTGTGGATATGCGCTATAATCAGGATCTGTCTCTGGGAGAAATCGCGCAGGAGCTGGGCATCAGCCGTCAGGGCGTATATGATAATCTCAGCCGGGCAGAGGCGCTTCTGCGAAACATGGAAGAAAAAACCGGATTTGTCAGGCGGGATGAAAAGGTTCGCGCCGCTGCCCGTGGCATTGAAGAGGCGGCAGTGACCCTTTTGGATCATTCCGATCCCGGGATTGTTGCCCTGGCACAGCGGATTCTTTCCGCGGTCCGGGAGCTTGAGGAGTAATGTATGGCATTTGAAGGCTTGACTGAAAAAATATCTTCCACCTTCAAAAAGCTTCGCGGCAAAGGCCGCCTGAAGGAAGCGGATGTGAAGGAGGCAATGCGGGAAATCCGCATGGCACTTCTGGAAGCGGACGTCAGCTATAAGGTGGTGAAGGATTTCACCAAGTCTGTCACAGAGCGCTGTGTCGGCACGGATGTTCTGGAATCCCTGACCCCTGCCCAGATGATTGTGAAGATCGTCAATGAAGAGCTCTGCAAGCTCATGGGCGCGGAAACCAAGCACCTGAACATCAATCCCAACGGTCCTACTGTGGTCATGCTGGTTGGCCTGCAGGGTGCAGGTAAAACCACCAACGGCAGCAAGCTGGCAGGCCTGATGAAGCGGCAGGGCAGAAACCCTCTGCTGGTGGCCTGTGACGTATATCGTCCCGCGGCAATCCAGCAGTTAAAGGTCTGCGGTGAAAAACTGGGGATTCCCGTGTTTGAAAAAGGCACTCAGGACCCGGTGGTTACCGCGAAAGAGGCTGTGCTCTATGCCCGGCAGAGGGGCTACGATATGGTGTTCTTGGACACCGCCGGCCGTCTGCATGTGGACGAGGCCCTTATGGAAGAGCTGAAAAAGATCAAAGCTACCGTAAAGCCCAACGAGATTATGCTGGTTGTGGACGCCATGACCGGTCAGGACGCGGTGAATGCCGCACAGAGCTTTAACGAGTGGCTGGATATTGATTCCGTTATGCTTTCCAAGCTGGACGGCGATGCCAGAGGCGGCGCGGCCCTGTCCGTGCGGGCCGTTACCGGAAAGCCCATCAAGTTCGCCGGTATGGGCGAAAAACTGGAGGATATTGAGGTTTTCCATCCTGACCGGATGGCAAGCCGGATCCTGGGCATGGGCGATGTGCTGACCCTCATTGAGAAGGCCGAAAAGGCATACGATGCCAAGCAGGCCGCCAAGCTGGAGGAAAAGCTGAAAACCAACCGCTTTACCCTTCAGGATTTCTATGACCAGATGGTTCAGCTCCGCTCCATGGGTTCCATGGAAGAGCTTCTGGCACAGATGCCCGGGGGCGCAGGTCTCAAGGACATCAAGCTGGATCCCAAGGCCATGGCACATACCGAGGCCATCATCCTTTCCATGACCCCTAAAGAGCGGGAAAACCCCAGCATCATCGGGGCCAACCGCAAAAAGCGGATTGCTGCGGGCTGCGGCCTGCGGGTGGAGGATGTAAACAAGCTTCTCAAATCCTTTGAGCAGATGCGCAAGCTCATGAAGCAGTTCAATTCCCCCGGAGCCGCCAAGAAGCTCAGGCGGATGCGGGGCTTCGGCGGAATGCGTTTCCCCGGAATGTAAGGGAACCTCTGAACAAATCGTCTGCGGCTGAGCAGAAAAACAGGAAATACATACAGTATTCCTCTGTTTTCCAAACCTTCTGTCAAATCAAAATCTCTCGCTGTCAGCGCTTGCCGACTGATTCAGAGCTTCCTAAGTTCTTTTGTTCGCCAAAAGCAATATGCTTTGCGATAGATCATCCTGTTATTTTATGGAGGTGAAACTTTCATGGTT
Source organism: Oscillospiraceae bacterium (assembly GCA_017622995.1). Classification (GTDB taxonomy): domain Bacteria; phylum Bacillota; class Clostridia; order Oscillospirales; family Oscillospiraceae; genus Faecousia. The sequence goes on along the minus strand of JAGAQA010000014.1, from coordinate 2,619 downwards.
AAGATCAGACTGAGAAGAATGGGTGCGAAGAAGGCTCCTTACTACCGTATTGTTGTTGCCGATTCCCGTTCCCCCCGTGATGGCCGCTGCATCGAAGAGATCGGCACCTACAACCCTCTGACCGCTCCCGCCACCGTTACCGTTGACGTCGAGAAGGCACAGACTTGGATCAAGAACGGTGCACAGCCCACCGATACCGTTCGGGGCCTGCTGAAGAACGCCGGTGTTCTGTAAGCCCTTTTGAAGGAGTGGCAAAATGAAGGAACTTTTGCTGTATATGGCAAAGAACCTGGTTGATGATCCGGATTCCGTTACCGTTGTGGAAACCTCTGACGAGGAAGGCAAGGTTTTGGAGCTCCATGTGGCCGAAGGCGATATGGGCAAGGTTATCGGACGCCAGGGGCGGATCGCCAAAGAGATCCGTACCATTATCAAGACGGTTGCCCAGCGCACTGGCGAAAAGGTCACCGTTGAAATTGTGGACTGAGGAAACTCCGAACAAATCGTCTGCGGCTGAAAAGCGGATTCTTTGCTCCGCCGGAGCGGTTTGAAAAACAGGAAATACATACAGTATTCCTCTGTTTTCCAAATCTTCCGGCGAATCAAATTCTCACGCTTTCAGCACTTGCCGATTTATTCAGAGCTTCCCTGAACGGCTATGCGTGGCGATTTCGTCACGCATTTTCGTTTTTTTACGGAGGAGACCTATGGAGGCCATCTGGAAAACCATGTATGACGCGGCGAAAGCCGTGCAGAAGAATCGGAAAATATCGGACTATGTGGAGGCGGGCGGTGTGGCCGCGGCCATTCTTTCCGAAAGCGGAAGGATTTACACCGGCGTCTGCGTGGATACCGCCAGTACCCTGGGCATCTGTGCCGAGCGCAATGCCATATTCAACATGCTGACAAACGGAGAGCATCGGATTTCCAAGGTGCTTGCCCTTATGCCCGATGGTAAAACCGGCGCGCCCTGCGGGGCCTGCCGTGAGCTTATGGTTCAGCTGAACCCCGGGAAGTACCGGGATATCCAGATCATGCTGGATTATGAGAACGGGACAATCGTCACCCTGGGGGAACTGACGCCCCAGTGGTGGATCGGATAAAGGAGAATCGGATGAGACTGCCATTGATCGAAGCAGGCGAAATTGTAAATACCCACGGTGTCCGGGGGGAAGTAAAAATGCTCACATGGCTGGACAGCCCCCAGGACATGTGCGGGTTTTCCCGGTGCCGCATCGGCAAACAGGACTATGTGATCCTGTCCTGCCGGGTACAGAATACCTGCAATCTCATGCGCCTGGAAGGGGTGGATACCATGGAAAAAGCCCAGGCGCTGCGTGGAAAAACGGTAGAAATCTATCGGGAGGATGTCAGTGACGATGTGATTTTCGCCGCGGAGCTGACGGGTATGCGGGTATTCAGCGACGGCAAACAGATCGGGGAGCTTACCCAGGTGCTGGACTATCCCGGCAATCAGGTCTATGTGGTAGAGGGGGAGAAAACCTATATGATCCCTGCGGTCAAAGCGTTCATTCTTTCCACAGATATGGAAAAGAACGAAATGCAGGTTGCGCTGCTGGAGGGAATGGAAAACGATGCGGATTGATATTCTGACCCTGTTTCCCGATACACTGGGGGATGTGCTGTCTGAAAGCATTCTGGGCCGTGCCCAGGAGCGGGGGTTCATCCGCATTGAGGCACACCAAATTCGGGATTACACCTCCAACAAGCAGAACCAGGTGGATGATTATCCCTATGGGGGCGGCCGGGGCGCCATCATGCAGGCGGATCCCATCTATCGTTGCTGGGAATCCGTGTGCGATGAGGCCGGCGGCCCGGTGCACACCATTTATCTGTCCCCCTGCGGGCATACGTTCAAGCAGGCGGATGCCATCCGCCTGAGCAAGCTGGAGAATCTGATTCTGGTCTGCGGCCATTACGAGGGGATTGACCAGCGCTTTATCGATGAGTGCGTAGACGAGGAAATCTCGCTGGGGGATTTTGTGCTTACCGGCGGCGAGATCGCAGCCATGGCGGTGACGGATGCCGTGTGCCGTATGGTCCCCGGGGTGCTGGCGGATCCGGAATGCTTTGAGGATGAAAGTCACTTTTCAGGGCTCCTGGAATACCCCCAGTACAGCCGCCCGGCGGTGTGGCATGGCCGGGCCGTGCCGGAGATTCTGCTCTCCGGCAACCATGAGAAGGTGAATCAGTGGCGGCGGAAGCAATCCCTGCGCCGCACGAAAGCACGCAGACCGGATATGTACGAAAAGCTGGATCTTTCCTCAAAGCAGGACCAGAAGCTCCTGAAGGAAATGGCCCTGGAGGATGCGGAAACGGAATAAAATATCGGCAGCAAAGGGCGTTCTTTGCTGCCGATTCGTTATTTGATGTCTGCTGAATAAGCCGCCAATGCGGCTTATTCACACACCGAAGGTGTGTAATCTCAAAAAAGGGCTCTTTTTAACCATTTTTTGAAATTCAGACAGCAATCAATGCGTAGCTTTTCCTGCATGGCGAACCATGCAGGAAAAGCAGGTGCAAGGATTTTGCGGCCAAAGTCGCAAAATCCTTGCACCAGAATAACGCAAAGGTTGCCGGAAAGCCTTGGCTTTCAAG
>JAGAQA010000013.1 GCA_017622995.1 Oscillospiraceae bacterium | reverse complement strand
GAGCCAGGATCAAACTCTCAAAAAATTGTATCTTAACTCTTACGAGCTAAAATCAAGTTTTTGAATAATCTGCTTCTAGCAATTACTCAAGAATTTTCGTTGGCTGTTTTTCGCTTACGCTTAAACAATTCCATTCAATTGTCCAAGGTGTTATTTGTTCGTCTTAACGTTATTCAATTTACAAGGTACAGGCAGCTGCCTTTCCGACAGCTCGATTATGATACCATTTTGTTTCCGTTTTGTCAAGCAGTATTTTCTCTTTTTCGACAATTTCATTGCGGCACGCCTTTTGAGAAAGCAATCGGGCAGTTTCAGCCATTTGAACCATGAAACCCATAGCGAATGCAGAGCTTCCTTTCCCCGTACGCAATCACCTCCAGAGCAGGCAATGCCGTCAGTTTTTATCAGCGTACGCACGGAATCATCTCCCGGAAGCTGCTTTAAGAAATCACCAATCTGCTTCTGCCATTTCTCTTGGCCGCATAAAGGGCCTTGTCGGCCTTTTCATAGAGCTGATTGAAATTGGTCTCCGGCTGTGCAATCACCGCGCCCATAGAAATCCCCGTTCCCTCTTTTGTGGATTTCAGTGTTAGATTTACCTTGTCAAAAATCTGCTGGGCCCGCTTCTTCATCAGCTCCGGCGACGCGTCCGCGCCGAAAAAGAGCATGGCCGCAAACTCATCACCGCCCATGCGGCAGGTGTAATCCCCCTCCCGAACGGAGGCAAGCAGGGTTTGGGCAACCAGAATCAGATACTGATCACCGCTGTGATGGCCATAGGTATCGTTGTATTTCTTGAAATTGTCCACATCCATCATCAGCATCATGATTCTGGAGTTACCCTCCAGAAGCTTCAGCTCCACGTCGCTGCGGAAGGCGGCATGGTTGAGCAATCCCGTCAGGGGATCCGCCCGGTAGGTGCGCTCCCAGTACCGCAGACGGGTCTGCGCCTTGCTCTGCTCAGCATCCGCCAGCATCTTCATGGCGTAGGTGCTGGCTATGTTGGCAATGATAATCTCCGAACGCTCCGCCCGGGCCGCGGAGTCATAATACACTCTGCCGTAACAGAATACGTAAATATCCGTGCCGTCCTTCCGGCGAAGCTTGTGCTCCTGGAACACCAGCGGGCTTTTGGCAAGGGCCGCGCTGGTCTGGCACAGATAGGCCGTGCGCTCCTCCTCCGGAATCAGGTCCGCCTGAGTCATGGTGCGGATGTCCTCCCGGGTGTAGCCGGTCATGGGTTCAAAATTCTCGTCCACATACACAATACGCATGGAGTCATCCAGAAGATACCGGCAATAGGGCACTGGATGAACGCTGTTGCCCTGCTCGCTTTGCGCATCATCCACATCAGGCAGCTCTGCCCTGACAACGGAAACCGCCCCGGCTGCCCCAATGCCGGTACGGGCATACTCGGGATGCTCCTTCAGCATCCGCAGAAACTCCCCCACGATATAGGGGTCAAACTGGGTGCCCGCGCACCGTTTCAGCTCCTCCATGGCCTTTTCCTGGGGCATGGCAGCCCGATAGGCCCGGTCACTGACCATAGCGTCGTAGGCATCCACCACGGCGATCACCCGGGACAGCAACGGAATGCTCTCCCGGCTCAGTCCGTCGGGGTATCCCCTGCCGTCCCAGCGCTCATGGTGGTGGCGAATATCCTCGGAAATCTGCTTGAGTTCATTGTTGCTGTTGGCAATCTCATAGCCCTTTTCCGTATGGGTTTTCAGAAGCGCCCATTCCTCGTCGGAAAGCTTGCCCGGCTTGTTCAGAATTTCCAGGGGAATGCCGATCTTGCCAATGTCGTGCAGCAGGCACAGCAGGGAAAGCCGGCTCTGCTGAATATCGTTGAGCGCAATCCGTCTTCCCAGCTCCGCCCCCATGATCTGGGTGCGGCGCACATGATGCTCCGTATCACTGTCGCATTCCTGGAGGGCGCGGATCAGAGAGGTCAGCATTTCGGAGTGAATGGACTCCTGATCCAGCAGTTTCTTGGTGCGCACGGCTGCCGCCGCTTCCTGAATGGCCTGCAAAACATCCGGCTTCTCCTCTGTAACGACGGAAACGGCATGCTGATTTTTCCCATCGAAGTGTTCTTTTACCAGCTCCAGGCATTCCTGAGCCTGCGCCTGGGTGCAGCCGCCGCACAGGCGCAGCCCAGAAAGAATCCGGTGGTCTTATTTTTTTGAAAGGACTTGACTGACAGGATTGCGCCCGTCAAGGCAATGGCAATGGATATGTAAATATATCCGTCCACAATAACCTGATTCATACCGGTTCCCCTCTTCTGGAACAATGCGTTCGGCTTGTCGTCCGTGAGCCGTTTTCTGCCCAATGACGGGGATTGTATATAATATGATAAATAAGCCTATAAAATCAATTGTATTTTGGCATTTTTGTACAGATTGTACGCTTTTCCGCCGCCCTGACCGGGGCGGCATCTTCCATCCGGTGCAGAGCATCGGTTTTCGGCGTTTCCTCTTCATCCCCGGCTGAAAGCCAAAGAAATCCCGTACCGCCGGAACGGTACGGGAATTGCATTTAGCCCTTTACAGCGCCGGCCGCGACACCCTTAATGATGTGCTTCTGGCAGGTCAGGTAGAAGATGATAACAGGAACAATGCTCAGCAGGATCAGCGCCATGGTAGCGCCCATATCCACGGAACCGTAGCTGCCCTTCAGGTACTGAATGTGAATGGGAATGGTCATGTACTTCTTTCTGTCCAGAACCAGGTAAGGCAGGAGGTAATCGTTCCATACCCACATGATTTCCAAAACGCCAACGGAAATCAGGGTAGGCTTCATCATCGGCAGAACCACACTGAAGAAGGTGCGAATCGGGCCGCAGCCGTCAATGGCGGCAGCTTCCTCAATGGACAGGGGGATGGATTTTACGAAGCCGGAGAACATAAACACAGCCAGGCCTGCGCCAAAGCCAAGATAAATGATGGGGATGGTCCAGGGGGTGTTCAGATGCAGCGTATCCGCAGTCTTGGGCAGGGTGAACATCACCATCTGGAAGGGCACCACCATGGAGAACACGCAGAGGTAGTACACAATTTTGCTGAAGGTGCTGCCCACGCGGGCAATATACCAGGCTGCCATAGAGGTGCAGACCAGGATCAGCGCGCTGGAAACAATGGTGATAAACAGGGAGTAACCAACCGACTTTGCGAAGGGGTAGTTACCAAAGGTCATGCCCTTGATGTAATTCTGGAAGCCCACATAGGATTCCTTACTCGGCAGTGCAAAGGTCTCTGTATTGACATAGGCGTTGGCCTTAAAGGAGTTCATCAGCACCAGGAAAATAGGCATCAGATATACAATCGCGATAATGGAGAAAAGCACCGTCAGGATGGTTTTCATGCGCTTTTCGCCCTGAAGCGTCGTCTCTTTCTTGCTCATTACTGCTGTACCTCCTTATCATGGGTGGACTTCATCTGCAGAATGCCGATTGCGGCAACCAGAATGAAGAACAGAACGGCCTTTGCCTGACCGATACCTTTGGAATTGGCGGTGTTGGAATTCACGATATTAAGCGCCAGCATTTCGGTGGTGTGAATATTGCCCAGATAAGGACGGCCGCCGGTCAAAGCCAGGTTCTGGTCATACAGCTTGAAGGAATTGGTCAGCGTCAGGAAGGTGCAGATGGTGATGGAAGGCATCACATTGGGAATGGTGATGTGCCAAAGGGTCTTCCATTCGGAAGCACCGTCAATCTTTGCAGCCTCCAGCATATCACCGGGAACCGCCTGCAGGCCCGCAATATAGATGATCATCATATAGCCGATCTGCTGCCAGGCCATCAGAATGATCAGGCCCCAGAAGCCATATGTAGAATTCAGCAGAATAGAAGTATTGTACCGGGACAGAATGCCGTCAAAGATCATGGACCAAATATAGCCCAGGACAATACCGCCGATCAGGTTGGGCATGAAAAACACGGTACGGAAAACATTGGAGCCCTTTATGCCCTTGGTCAGCAAATATGCAACCGTAAACGCAAAGATATTGATAATCAGCAGAGAAACCAGTGCAAACCCGGCGGTATACCAGAACGAGTACATAAAGCTCTCATCCTGGAACGCTTTCACATAGTTTGAGAGGCCGGACCAGTTCCAAATACTGGTGGTTTTAAAGTCACAGAAGGAAAGGAAAATGCCCTTTCCGAACGGATACAAGAAGCCAATGCAGAATGCAATGAAGGTAGGCAGCAGGAACAGCGGGAAACACTTCTGAATCGGGCGGCGAACCAGCACCGAGTTCAGCGAAGAGCCGTCGTTTTTGGTTTTCTTCTTAGCCATAGTCATTTCTCCTCTTCGGAAAGCCATGTAAGCGCTTTCGGGATTATACATGGGAAAAAAGCGCCGGAGCGAGCGAATTTCACTCGCCCCGGCGGGTACAGGTCAGATCAGATTATGCGTGATCCTTTGCGTACATGGCAGCCCAGCCATCCACGATGGAGGTTTCCACAGCAGCCCAGTCGCCGGTACCGGCAACATACTGAGTCAGAGCGTCCACAACGCCTGCACGGAAATCATCAACGGCGGGAGTCCAGTTGAATGCCCAGTCAACGTTGTAGTTACCGGCAGCCAGCAGAGCGTTGGCATCGGCGCAGAACACGTTGTCAGGAGTCTTGGCGCTCTTGAAGGGGCAGGGACCAAACTGCTCAGCCAGCATGGTGGTGCCCTCGTCGGAGGTGACAACCCACTTCATGAAGTCCAGAGTAGCCTTCTGGTCAGCCTCGGAAGCCTTCTTGTTGACAGCCCAGCAGTTCTCGGTGCCGGAGCACAGGCCAGCCTTCTCTTCGCCGGCAACGCCGCAGTAGATGGGGATCATAGCCAGGTCAGCGGGGTTCATGCCGAACTTTTCGGTCAGGTTGCCGTACTCCCAGGTACCATTCTGGTAGAAGACGGCCTCGCCCTTACCAAACTCAGCCTCAGCCTGGTCGCCGGTAGCGGTGGTCAGAGCAGCGCCGGTGGTAGCGGAATCGGTGGTGTACAGATCCCAGATCGCCTTGAAGTTGTCCAGGTAATCAGCGGTGATGGCGCTGGGCTGGGAGGTCCAGCCGTTGTCACGAGCCTGGTAGAACAGAGGCATATTGATCAGGTGGCCGGAGAATCTCCAGGAGGAGGAGCCGTCCAGGCCGGCGGAGGTGAAGGCATCGAAGCCCAGCTCAGCAGCGCGGGCGTGGATGTCGTCAGCAGCAGCCTTCAGAGAGGCGAAATCCTTAATGTCGGTGAGCTCGTAACCGGCCTGCTTCAGCAGAGCCTTGTTTACGATGATGCCGTAGGACTCGTAGCAGTAGCCGATGGACAGGACAGTACCGTCAGCGCCCTTCAGGTTGAAAGCGTCGGTGGTCATTTCCTTGTAGACATCGGTGTCCCGCAGATCCAGGCACCAGTCGCCAAAGGTGTCGATGGCGCCCTGGTTGCCGGCCTGGAACATGGTAGGAGCTTCGCTCTTATCCAGTTCAGCGGTCAGGGTATCAGCGTAAGTACCGGATGCAGCGGTAACGACAGTGACCTTAACACCGGTCTTTTCGGTATAAGTCTTAGCCAGTGCCTGCCAAGCCTCATCCGCTTCGGGCTTAAAGTTCAGGTAGTAAACGCTGCCGGCAGCAGCCTTCTTGCCGCAGCCTGCGAACAGACCTACAACCAGAACCAGAGCCAGGAGTATTGCGATGGTCTTTTTCATAATTGTGCCTCCAATTGTTTATTTGCATAACAGCCCACAGGCCGGAAATGCCAAAAAGAACCTGCTTGGCGGTTTGTCCAAAAGGCCCCCAAGCAGGTTTTATTATACACCATGAATATGTGCAAAGTCAACAAAGAATTCCCTTGTTTTTGTTGTGATTAACCACAAGGTTCTGTTGTCTCTTTTGTGGAAAGTAGACAATTTATGGATCAATTTACGCTTTCTTACACCGGTCGTACCGCTGGGACAGTTCCAGAATCCGGGCGGCAAGGCTGCCCGTCAGGTACCCCTTCTTCGCGCGCCAGGTCCAGTTTCCGCTGGGCTTTCCGGGGAAGTTCATTCTGGCCTCCGCCCCCAGGTTCAGATAGTCCTGCATCTGGACAATTGCCCGATTGGAAACAGAGCTCATGGCGGTGCGGATGGTGCCCCATACATAGCCCTCTTTTTTGGTCAGAGTCATGTAATCCACGGCCACCTTGACAGCCTCCTCAGATGCTTCCTCAAACCACTGACGCATGGTCATATTGTCGTGAGTGCCGGTATAGCAGACCGTATTGGCCGTATAGGTGTGGGGCCGGTATTCAGAGGGCTCCATGGAATCAAAGGCAAACTCCAGCACCTTCATGCCGGGGTAACCGGAATCATCCCGCAGGTCCAGAACCTCCTGGGTCAGGAAGCCCAGGTCCTCCGCAATGAAGTCCAGATCCGGCAGATTCTTCTTCAGGGCATCCACAAACGACATTCCCGGGCCCTTTACCCACTTGCCGCCCCGGGCGTTTTCGTCGCCGTAGGGAACGGCCCAGTAGGCCTCAAAGCCCCGGAAGTGGTCCAGCCGCACCACGTCAAAGAGCTTTCCTGCGGCAGCCAGGCGATCGATCCACCACTTATAGCCGGTTTTCTCCAGCACATCCCAACGGTACAGGGGATTTCCCCAAAGCTGGCCGTCGGCGGTAAACGCATCGGGGGGGCAGCCTGCCACAGCGGTGGGGGTCAGCTGTTCATCCAGCTGGAAAAGCTGGGGATCCTTCCACACCTCCACCGAATCGTAAGGAACATAGATGGGCACATCTCCGATGAGCTCAATTCCGTATTCCTCCGCCTTTTTCCGCAGGGCGGTCCACTGCCTGAAGAACAGATACTGCACAAAGCAGTAGAACCGAATGGGCTCGGCCAGGGCCTGGCGCTGGGCCTCCAGTGCCTCCGGATCACGGGTCTTGAGCTCCTCTTCCCACTGGAACCAGGGCGCAAAACCGTGGGTCTCCTTCAGTGCCATGAAAAGCGCATAGTCATTCAGCCAGGAGGCGTTCTTCTTAATAAACGCGTTCAGGGCCTGATCGTTGCGGAAACGGCTGTAGGCCAGCTTCAGAATCGGTGTTCTGCCGTTGTAGAGCTTGCCAAAATCCACCCGGGTATCGTCATCGCCCCAATCCACCGCCAGGAGCTCTTCCTTCTTCAGCAAATGCTGCCGGACCAGCGTATCCAGATCGATGAGATAGGGGTTGCCCGCATAGGCAGAGCAGGACTGATAGGGGCTGTCGCCAAAGCCTGTGGGAGTCAGAGGCAGCATCTGCCAGCTCTGCTGGCCGGACTTGTGAAGGAACTCCAGAAACGCATAGGCATTCTTGCCCATAGTGCCCACACCGTAGGGCCCGGGCAGAGAGGTAATGTGCATGAGGATACCGCTTTTACGCATAAGGTGTACACTCCTTGTTTTGTTTCTCAGATTACTATACCATACATCGCATTCAAAATGCAAGCAGGGATTCCGGCAGAAGCATCATTCGTACTTGGCTTCACAGGTCAGGTTGACACCCAACCGGCGGAACATATTCACATCCACACCGGACAGGAGAACGGTGGAATGGACCTCGCAGCCCCGCAGCTTGTCCAGCTGCTCCATGGCACACTCTGCAGTGGGATTGGTGGCCGCGCTGATGGACAGGGCGATCAGCGTCTCGTCGGTATGCAGCCGGGGATTCCGGTTGCCCAGATGGTCCACCTTCAGGTGCTGAATGGGATCCAGCACCGCGGGGGCGATCAGGTGCAGATCGGAAGGAATACCGGCCAGCGCCTTCAGGGCATTCAGAAGCAGTGCCGAAGACGCGCCCAGCAGATCGGAGGTCTTTCCGGTGATGATGCTGCCGTCCGGCAGCTCCATGGCAGCGGCAGGCGCCTGGGTCTGCTCTGCTCTGGCAAGAGCCGGGGCCACCACCCTGCGGTCCTCCGGCCTCACACCGGCCTTCTTCATCAGCATTTCCAGCTTGAATACCTCATCATCCGCCACCTTGCCCTTTTTCTGGTCCCCCAGAACGGTGTAATATCTGCGGATAATCTCCTGACGGGAGGCAAAGCAGGCCGCATCGTCATCCACAATGCAGTTGCCAACCATGTTGACTCCCATATCTGTGGGGGACTTGTAAGGGCACTGGCCCAGGATCTTCTCAAAGATGGCTACCAGGACCGGGAACGCCTCCACATCCCGGTTGTAGTTCACGGTTGTCTTGCCGTAGGCCTCCAGGTGGAAGGGGTCGATCATATTCACATCGTTCAGGTCCGCGGTGGCAGCCTCGTAGGCCAGATTCACAGGATGGTTCAGGGGCAGGTTCCAGATGGGGAAGGTTTCAAACTTGGCATAGCCCGCGGTAATGCCCCGCTTATGCTCGTGGTACAGCTGGCTCAGACAGGTGGCAAGCTTGCCGCTGCCGGGACCGGGGGCCGTGACCACCACCAGCTCCCGGGAGGTTTCCACATAGTCGTTTCTGCCAAAGCCATCGTCGGACACAACATAGGCAGTATTGGAGGGGTAGCCCTCAATGGCGTAGTGGTGATACACCCGAATGCCCATTCCCTCCAGCCGCGCCTGGAAGGCCTTGGCCGCGGTATTGTCATGATAGCGGGTCAGCACAACACTGGACACATAGAGGCCGAAGTCCCGGAAGATGTTGATCAGCCGGATCACATCCAGATCATAGGTAATGCCCAGATCCCCCCGGATTTTGTTTTTCTCGATATCCGCGGTGTTGATGGCAATTACCATCTCCACCTGCTCCTTCAGGTGCAGCAGCATCCGCAGCTTGCTGTCCGGCCGGAAGCCGGGAAGCACACGGGATGCGTGATTGTCGTCATACAGCTTGCCGCCGAACTCCAGATAGAGCTTGCCGCCGAACTGGGCAATGCGATCCCGGATATGGCTGGACTGCATTTGCAGATATTTGTCGTTGTCAAATGCCCTTTGAACCATGAGTAGCCGCCTCTTTCTCTCAAAATCAACGGTTCTCATTATATCGGATTTCCCCGTGAAACGCAATATGATGTGGGTGGAAAATTTCCGCAAAAAGAAGCCCCGGGCCTTCTTTCCGAAAGGCCCGGGGAATGTCAATCAAACCGTATCTCCTGTTTTTCCCCGTTCACCCTGGCGGGAATGCCAAAGGGAAGGATGCATCTGGGCGTTGCGTGGCCGATGTTCAGGTTGGCCAGGATGGGCTTCTCCGGATCCTCCACCACCTCCGTCAGGATCCGGTGATACTCCTGCTGAAACACCTCATCCATAGGCTTTCCCACCAGAATACCGCTGACCGCGTCCAGCACACCGGCCTTTTTCAGGTGCTGCAAAGCCCGGCGGTATTTTTCGGGCGGCATTTTCTCCTCGCTGGATTCCAGCAGAAGGATTCTTCCCTTCCAGTCCTCCGCTTTTGGAAAAAGGCCATATTTTTCCGTGAGAAGCGGCATATCGGCATAGCGTTCCCCGTCGAAGAAATCATAAATTGTATCGATACAGCCGCCGAGGATTTCCCCCTCAAAGCAGGCTCTCCCCTGCAGCAGCCGGAAGCCCTGGTTTGGATGGGCTTTTCGGGGTACACCCAGCTGATCCTCTCCCCACTGGGTCCGCTCCTCATACCACACATCGCTTGGCACTACCCTGGAGATGGTTCCGGTTTCCAAAAGTTGGCGCAGATACCCTTCGGAATAGGGGAGCATGGTTTTGTCCAGCTCGCAGACATCCGCCAGGAAGGACTGGCCATAGAATGTGGGCAGCCCCAGCTTGTGGAGCATGAAATGGTTTACCGTGGTATCGGAAAAGCCCAGGAATCGCTTTCGCGTCAGTGCCTTTTCCAGCCGGTTCTCCTCAAAGAGGTATGGCAGCAGCCGGTAGGTATCGTCGCCCCCGATGGCGCAGAGAATCACGTCAATCTCCGGATCCCGGAAGGCCCGCAGCAGGTCCTCCGCCCGCTTCTCCGGATGGGCTTTTAAATACTCGATTCCCTTGCGGGCATTGGGCAGGAATTTCACCCCATAGCCCCAGCTTTCCAGCCGCCGCACCCCCAGCTCTACCTCATGGGCCGCGAAATCTTCTCCGATGGTGCCGCTGGACAGGCTCACAATGCCAATGGTTTTCATCGCTGTTCCTCCCCGGGGTAGCGGAGGCCCCAGGTTTTCCGCAGAGCATCCATAACCTCCATCACATGAATGGTTTCCTCCAGAGGCATGGAGTGGCTTTCAAGCTTTCCGTCCTTCAGGCAGGCAGCCGCCTCCAGGAATTCATACTCGTATCCATTGATCTGGGGCGGCACCTCTTCGCTGTACAGCAGATGGTCATCCTTGTCGTACACGGCAATGGACTGGGGATTGTTGATGTTTTCCACCACCAGATAGCCCTTGTCGCCGTGGATGATTCCCTTCCGGTCAGACCGGCAGAAAACGCTGTGATGCAGCACCGCCATACGCCCATCCGGGTAGACACAGGTGAGCGATTCCGTACCGTCCACACCGGTTTCGGTAAGCAGAACGGAAGAATCTACCCTGGCAAAGTCGGGGCCAAAGTGCATCATGGCAAAGTTCAGCCCGTAGATGCCAATGTCCAGCAGGGCGCCGCCACCCAACGCCGGATCATGGATCCGCTTTTTGTTGGGCATGGGATAGGATAGATTGGCACTGAGGGTCCAGGCTCTGCCGATGTCCTCCATGGCCCGGTTGATCATCTGTCTGGAGGGCATATACCGGGTCCAGATGGCTTCCGCCGCATAGAGCCCCTTTTCCCTGGCCTTTTCCGCAACCAGCCGGGCCTGCACGGCATTTAAGGTAAAGGGCTTTTCACACAGGACGCTTTTCCCATGGTCCAGGCAGAGCATCATGTGCTCAAAGTGCAGCGCATGGGGTGTGGTGATATAGATCAGTTCCACCTCCGGATCCTCCACCAATTCCAGATAGCTGCCGTAGGCCCGCCGGAAACCGAATTCCCCGGCAAAGGCCCGGGCTCTTTCCAGATCTCTGGCAGCAACGGCTGTGCACTGGATTTCCTCCAACCGGCATACGCCGGAGATCACCGTATGGGCAATGGAACCTGTGCCGAGAACACCTAACTTCATGACTTCACAACCTTTCTAAAAACTGCAAAACGGGGCCGCCCATTACTGGACGGCCCCGGAAATGGGACAAACAAGTGAATTACTTATTGCCGCGGGTCTCGTTAAAGATCTTCTTTGCTTCCGCAAAACCGGCCTTGGCACCGGCCAGACCTGCCTTGGCAACCTCAGCCAGGGTATCGGCAGCCACCTGGGCAACCTCCTTGGCGTTCTCGGCAAACTCCTTGGCAGCTTCCTTCGCGGCTTCCTTGGCGGCCTCCCGGGCAGCAGCCTTGTCCTCTTCTGCCTTTTCGGCAGCGGCAGTCTTCTCGGCCTCCTGCTTGATGGCAGCCTGAGCGGCGGCCAGACGGGCGATGGGCACACGGAAGGGGCTGCAGGACACATAGTCCAGGCCCAGGGTGTTGCAGAACTCAACGGACGTGGGATCGCCGCCGTGCTCGCCGCAGATACCGCAGTGCAGGCCGGGACGGGTCTTCTTGCCCAGTTCCATAGCCAGGCTCATCAGCTTGCCCACACCATTCTGGTCCAACTTGGCAAAGGGATCGTTCTCATAGATCTTGGCCTCGTAGTAGGCGTTCAGGAACTTGCCTGCATCGTCACGGGAGAAGCCGAAGGTCATCTGGGTCAGGTCATTGGTGCCGAAGCAGAAGAACTCAGCTTCCTTCGCAATCTCATCGGCAGTCAGAGCGGCGCGGGGGATCTCAATCATGGTGCCCACTTCGTACTTCAGCTCCACACCGGCAGCGGCGATTTCGGCATCAGCAGTCTCCAGGACGGTCTTCTTGACATAAGCCAGCTCCTTGATCTCGCCAACCAGGGGGATCATGATTTCCGGCTCGACCTTCCAGTCAGGATGTGCCTTCTGCACATTGATGGCAGCGCGGATGACAGCCCGGGTCTGCATCTTGGCGATTTCGGGATAGGTAACCGCCAGACGGCAGCCGCGGTGACCCATCATGGGGTTGAACTCATGCAGAGACGCGATGATGGCCTTGATGGACTCCACGCTCTTGCCCTGAGCCGCGGCCAGAGCCTCGATTTCGGGCTGGGTGGTGGGAACGAACTCGTGCAGAGGGGGATCCAGGAAGCGGATGCACACGGGCATGCCTTCCAGAGCCTCGTAGAGCTTTTCAAAGTCACCCTGCTGGTAGGGCAGGATCTTATCCAGAGCGGCTTCCCGCTCGGCAACGGTGTCGGAGCAGATCATCTCACGGAAGGCGGCGATGCGCTCAGGCTCAAAGAACATATGCTCGGTACGGCACAGGCCGATGCCTTCCGCGCCCAGCTCACGGGCCTTCTTGGCGTCCGCGGGGGTATCGGCATTGGTACGGACCTTCATGGTACGGTACTTGTCCGCCAGGGCCATGATGCGGCCGAACTCGCCGGCAATCTCGGCGTCCACAGTGGGGATCACACCCTCGTAGATGTTGCCGGTGGAGCCGTCAATGGAGATGAAGTCGCCCTCGTGGTAGGTCTTGCCCGCCAGAGTGAACTGCTTGTTCTCCTCGTCCATGACGATGTCGCCGCAGCCGGAAACGCAGCAGGAGCCCATGCCCCGGGCCACAACGGCAGCGTGGGAGGTCATGCCGCCCCGGACCGTCAGGATGCCCTGAGCAGCCTTCATACCGGTGATGTCTTCGGGAGAGGTTTCCAGACGCACCAGAACAACCTTCTCGCCCCGGGCAGCCCAGCTTTCGGCATCCTCCGCAGAGAAGACGACCTTGCCGCAGGCAGCTCCGGGAGAAGCGCCCAGGCCGCGGCCGATGGGGGTAGCTTCCTTCAGGGCCTTGGCATCGAACTGGGGATGCAGCAGGGTATCCAGGTTCCGGGGATCGATCATGGCCACGGCCTTCTTCTCATCGATCATGCCCTCGTCCAGCAGGTCGCAGGCGATCTTCAGAGCGGCCTTGGCGGTACGCTTGCCGTTACGGGTCTGCAGCATATAGAGCTTGCCGTTTTCCACGGTGAACTCCATATCCTGCATATCGCGGTAGTGGTCCTCCAGCAGTGCGCAGACCTTGGTGAACTGGTCGTAAGCCTCGGGGAACTTGTCCGCCATCTGGGCAATGGGCATGGGGGTACGGACACCGGCCACCACGTCTTCGCCCTGGGCGTTGGTCAGGAACTCGCCCATCAGCTTCTTCTCGCCGGTGGCGGGATCACGGGTGAAAGCAACGCCGGTGCCGGAATTGTCGTTCAGGTTGCCGAATACCATGGGCATGACGTTCACGGCAGTGCCCCAGGAGTAGGGGATGTCGTTGTCACGACGGTAAACATTGGCACGGGGGTTGTCCCAGGAACGGAACACGGCGCGGATGGCTTCGTACAGCTGAACCTTGGGGTCGGAGGGGAAGTCCTCACCCAGCTTTGCCTTGTATTCCGCCTTGAACTGACCGGCCAGCTCCTTCAGGTCCTCAGCGGTCAGGTCCACATCGTAGACAACGCCCTTCTTCTGCTTCATCTCGTCGATGAGCTGCTCAAAGTACTTCTTGCCCACTTCCATAACCACGTCGGAGAACATCTGGATGAAGCGGCGGTAGGAGTCGTATACAAACCGGGCGAACTTGGGATCGGGGTTGCCCTTGATCATGGCATCCACAACCTCGTCGTTAAGGCCCAGGTTCAGAATGGTGTCCATCATACCGGGCATGGAAGCGCGGGCGCCGGAACGAACGGAAACCAGCAGAGGATTCTGAAGGTCGCCGAACTTCTTGCCGTTGACCTGCTCCATCTTATCCACGTACTCCATGATCTGGGCCATGATCTCGTCATTGATTTTCCGGCCGTCCTCGTAGTACTTGGTGCAGGCTTCGGTAGAAATAGTAAAGCCCTGGGGAACCGGCAGGCCGATTCTGGTCATTTCAGCCAGATTGGCGCCCTTACCGCCCAGAAGCTCACGCATGGAACCGTCACCCTCGGTGAACATATAGACATACTTGTGAGACATAAAATACCCCTTTCCTATAGCAAGCAATGCTATTTTGCTTAGATTTTACACAAATAAATATCCTAAGTGCCAAAATAGTATACCACGGGCCCTTGCGAATTGCAACTGTATTTCCCAATTCCGGGAATTTTTATCGCAATATACAAAATTCATTCCCGTTTTTGTGCATTACGACTTTTTTATGAGGTTTTATCGTTCTGTTTTTATCTATATTGCATCATGAAACAAGAGAAGGGATACCCAGGTAACCACATTGGAGCCATACTGGAACTCCAAACCGTTGGCTTCCAGGGTGGGAATGATGTTGATTCCCTGACTTTCCACGCAGGGGTGCATTCTGTCCCTGTGCCGGCAGGGCTGGTTGTCGAAAATCGCGCAGCGGTCACAGATAGCGCAGGCCTCTGTGGATAGGATGTAGGGCTCCGCCCCCAGGGACCGCAGCAGCGCTCCCACCTGATCCGTCAATGCCTCATGGTCGGCACGGGTAGCCAGGGTCTGCGCCATATCCGAAATATCCGCCACCTCGGTAATGGAGGAGATCAGCAGGCATTTATTGTAGCTCAGACACTTTGCCTTGCAGCTTTCCACCGTGCCCACGCCGGGAGGACAGGCCCAGGTGGTGCCGTACATGGCGCACTCATGCTCACAGATCCACCGGACCCGATCAGAAAATTCCAGGCTCTGCGGATCAATCCAGCAATAGATGTACAGCGGCAGCTCCGAAAGACCAGCCTCCAGTTTTTCATAATTCATGCAAATTCCTCCAGTATCCGGCGGCAGCCCTCCGCCAGATCTTCATATGTCTTTTCAAAATTCCCGGAATACCAGGGGTCCGCCACATCCCGGGGAAGGAGCCTTTGGATCTTTTCCTCGTTTTCCGGCAGCAACTGCAGCAGATACCGGCGGTTGCTTTCGTCCATATAATAAATCCGGTCAAAATGATCGTAATCCGCCATGGTCACCTGTCTTGCCCGGTGATTTCCCACGGTCACGCCCCGGCGCAGAAGCTCCCGCCGGGCAGGCGGATAGATGGAATTTCCGATCTCTTCCCGGCTCACCGCGGCGGAATCAATCTCAAAGCGGTCCGAAACCCCCGCTTTTTCCACCATGTCCTTGAGAATATATTCTCCCATAACGCTTCTGCAAATATTGCCATGACACAAAAATAAGATTTTTACCATATTCTCTTTCCTTTTTTGATACGGATTCTCTTTTGAAAGTGGACAATCGCTTGCGAGAGGCCACTTGCATTAGTGAATCATTATGAGACGGGAATACGCACATCATGACTCGGCTGTATTATATCACGCCATTTCGTATTTTTCCAGCAAAAAACACTCAGGCGGATTGCCTGAGTGCTTCCTTGCCACAATGATTCTGTTTTCTTTATCCGCCCAGCCTTGCCCTTAAATCCAGAATCTTTTCTTCAATCCGGGCGATGGTTTTCAGAAATTCTTCATCCGGTTTTCCGGTGGGATCCTCCAGGCCCCAGTCCTCCCGCCAGGCGCAGGGCAGCATGGGGCACTGGACGTTGCAGCCCATGGTGATGACCACATCCACGTTTGGTAGGTCGGACAGGAGCTTGCTGTGCTGTCCCTCCGCCTCCATATCGATATGGTAAATCTGCTTCATCAGCCGAACGGCATCGGGATTGATATGGTCCTTTCGCTCCGTCCCTGCGGAATAGCTTTCAAACACATTGGCGGCCAGATGCCTGCCCAGGGCTTCCGCGATCTGGCTGCGGCAGGAATTGTGGACGCAGATGAACGCGACCCGCTGCATATCCTTACCCCAGCTTGCGCAGCAGCTTCTCCACGTCGGCAGCTTTCAGCACCTTGCCCATGGAGACAACCTGATCGTTGACCACGATGGCGGGCATGGACATAACACCGTACGCCATCACCTTCTCCATGTCGGTGATGTACTCCACTTCCACGTTCAGCCCCAGCGCCTGCACCGCTATCTTCGCGTTCTCGTACTGCTCATGGCAGGACTTGCAGCCCGCGCCCAGAACCTTAACACAGCAGATTCCCTCTGCGGGAGCGCCGCAGCAGGACGCTTCCGCTTTGGACGTGGAACCGCAGCAGCAGCCGGTGGTTTCCTCTGCCTTGGCTTCACCTCCGCAGCAGCAGGACTTCTTTTCTTCTTCCTTTTTCTTTCCGAAATTGAACAGTGCCATATTGTTTCCTCCCATTATACAAGTAAATATTGAATCGCGTTAAAGAAATAACCCACGATTACAATTCCGATGGTACAGATTGCAACGAACAGTCCCAGCAGCCTGGGCTTTACCGCCTTGCGCAGCATAATCATGGAGGGCAGGCTCAGGGTGGTCACCGCCATCATAAAGCTGAGGATGGTTCCCAGCTGAGCGCCCTTGGCAAGGAGCGCTTCCGCAACAGGAATGGTACCGAAAATGTCGGCGTACATGGGAACGCCTACAATTACCGCCAGAATCACACCGAAGGGATTGCGGCTGCCCAGAATTGTCTCGATCCAGCTTTCGGGAATCCAGTTGTGAATCACCGCGCCGATGCCCACGCCAATGAGAATATAGGGAAATACCTTTTTGAAGGTGCCCGCCACCTGATCCTTTGCGTAGATCAAGCGGTCCTTTACCGTCAGGTCAGGCGCTTCAATGTCCACGCCGCCCTTGGCTTTGCGGATGAATTCCTCCACATGATTTTCCATATGGAGCTTCTCAATCAGTGTACCGCCAACAACGGCAACAACCAGGCCGAGAACGACGTAAACGATGGCAACCCTCGCTCCGAAAATGCTCATGAGCAGCACCAGGCTTCCCAGGTCCACCATTGGCGAGGAAATCAGGAAGGAAAAGGTCACCCCCAGTGGCAGCCCCGCGCTGGTGAAGCCAATGAACAGCGGGATGGAGGAACAGGAGCAGAAGGGCGTCACCGTGCCCAGCAGCGCGGCAATGAGGTTGGCCCACAGACCGTGGAACCGCCCCAGAATCCGCTTGCTCCGCTCCGGCGGGAAAAAGCTCTGAATGTAGGAGATCACGAAAATCAGGATGCACAGCAGCACCGTGATCTTGATGACATCATAGAGAAAAAAACGGACGCTGCCGCCCCAGCGGGAAGCTGTGTCCAGCCCCAGAGCGGACAAGCCGCTTCCGATGGCAACACTCAGCCATTTCATGCCCAGAATCTGGTTCTGAACAAATTCCCAGATGCCAGTCAGTATATTCATTAAGAAACCCCTTTCATATCGGTAAATAGAAATTTATCGATTTATGATGTGCGAAATAAGCCCTGCCGGAAGCATGGATTCATTCACAGCACGGTTTTTCTTCGTCTAAGGTCTGGGCATTGGTCAACCCATCCAGGTATTCCTTCGCGAGCTGAACGCCCTCCGAACAGATGCGGTAGTGCATCCACTTGCCCTCCTTCCGGCCCACAACAATGCCGGAATCGCAGAGAATCCTCATATGGTGGGATAACGTGGGCTGGCTGATGCTCATTTCCTCCAGCAGGCGGCAGGCGCACTTTTCCCCACCCCGGAGCAGATTCAAAATGCGGACACGGTTTTCATCACAGAAGGCCTTGAAAATCAAGGCAGTCTTTCGCTGGTCCATGGTACACCTCCCATCGGCTTCCTCCCTATTCTATTCAATAGATTTACATTTGTCAATATGTAAATTGCGTTCTGAAGCCTTCCTGAATCGCTTCCCTGGATTCCCATATCCACACTTCCCATGACACAGAGAAAGCAGCCGCCTCCATAACAGGAAGCGGCTGGGGTGTCCATATGCTCTTTTGTGCGGGACCAATCAGTCGGTCAGCCCGGCATTTTTCAGGTCACTGTATTCCACAGTCCCCTTTGCCTGATAGGCTTTCAGAATTTGATCGTAGGCCGCCTTGGCCTCTTCATAGCTGTCAAACTGGAAAGTGGCATTGCCGCCGCTGTCCGTTATATTCGCAAAGTTATTCTTGATCGAGTTGTACTGGTTTGCCGTGCCGGAATTGTAGGTCTCAACCAAAGCGCTGTACACATCGTATTTTCCGTCCCGATAACCCATGACCGGGACTTTTTTTCCAGCCGTCTCGTCTGTCAGCTCCACGGTGGACCAGTAAATGGCCGGTTTTTTCAAAATCTCGTTTTTCCCGTTCTCCTTGACATAGATCTGCCAGGTGGCAGCGCCGTAGTCAGCCAGGTTGAACCCATGCTCCCTGGCGTAATCGAGAAATTTCTGCGTTCCCTCGCCCTGCCCATAGGTCTCGTTGGAGTTGATGACCGTATACTTGTATTGGTCGCCAACAATATCTCTG
Organism: Oscillospiraceae bacterium; assembly: GCA_017622995.1. Taxonomy (GTDB): domain Bacteria; phylum Bacillota; class Clostridia; order Oscillospirales; family Oscillospiraceae; genus Faecousia. The sequence goes on along the minus strand of JAGAQA010000013.1, from coordinate 8,211 downwards.
AGAGCCTCGGGAGTCAGAAAATCCTGAGCGGACACACTGTTGATATAATCCTCACCTGCCCAGTTGAGATAAACCCCACCCTCGGAATAGTAGACCCTGCACTTGCCCTTTGCACGGGGCTTCTTTCCCTTCCAATGCACGTCGTCCGTGTAGCGGATGCCGCCGACATTTAATTCGTCTGTGTTCATGGTCCAGCCATCCACAGCCTGCTGCAGCCGCACGGTAAGCTGATAGGTCCCATTCTGGTACAGGGGCGAGTGGGTATCGTCCCAAATCGCAGCCGTCAGTACCTGGGAATAGGCATTGCGCACGTTGGCAAGGTCGGCCGCCTCCCGGGATCTTTCCAGTGTTTTTGTGAAGGTAGGAATTGCGATGGCAATCAGGATTGCAATGATTGCCACTACAATCAGCATTTCCGTCAACGTAAAGCCTTTGTTCTTTTTCTTCATAGTGCCTCATCTCAATACACATTTTCAAAATATTGACAATTCATCCTCTTCCATAAGATACCACAGATGATGCTCTTTCACAATGTATAAATGTATCATAACTTTGTATTTTTGAATAAAGCAGGTGATTCCGTCACAAAATGGGCTTTCCCGCACATCCCTCCATTCCTGTTGGTCCCCAAAAACGGAAAACACCCGATACGGTTGACCAGACCATACCGGGTGTTTCCAGAGAAAAGAGAGGTAAGAAAATGAAAAAGTAAGATCATCGTTTGTTGCCTTTATTATAGACCACTCACTCAAAAAACGCAAGAGGTTTTTTGTTAAAAATATATTAAGTTTCATTCATGTTTCCCGTTTCCTTTGTGCAGTTTCCCAATTGTAAACAATTTGTGATACTTCCCGGTTCCTACTTGACATTTTTGGGAAAAGGGGTATAGTATAGGCAAAATAATTTTAGCACTCGATGAGCAAGAGTGCTAAACCCAAGAAAGAAGGATGGCTATGAATTTTGATATCTACACCAACAAGTCCAAAGAGGCTATCCAGGACGCACAGCGCATTGCGACACAGAATCACAATCAGCAATTGGAGCAGATTCACCTGCTCAGTGCCCTTCTGCGTCAGCGCGATGGGCTGGTTCCCCAGTTGTTGAAAAAGATGGGTGTCACCCTGGAAAGCATGGATGCCGCCGCAAACGGAGAGCTGCAAAAGGTCCCTGCTGTCAGCGGCAGCGTGAATTTTGACCAGATGTACGCGGATTCCAGCGTGATTTCCGCCCTCAACGCCGCCGAGAATGAAGCCAAGGCCATGAAGGACGAGTATGTATCCGTAGAGCACCTGCTGCTGGGGCTGCTGGAATGTGCCCAAGGTGGGGTAAAACGGATTCTTTCCGATTACCGTATCACCAAAGAGGGAATTCTGGCTGCCCTGCAGGCTGTTCGGGGCAATCAGCGGGTCACCACCGACAGCCCCGAGGGCACCTACGATGCCCTGCAAAAATACGGCACGGATCTGGTCAAGAAAGCCCGGGAGCAGAAAATGGATCCGGTTATCGGCCGGGATGAAGAAATCCGGAATGTGATTCGGATTCTGTCCCGAAAGACCAAGAATAACCCGGTTCTGATTGGCGAGCCCGGTGTGGGCAAAACCGCCATTGTGGAGGGCCTTGCCCAACGGATTGTCAAGAAGGAAGTGCCCAAATCCTTACAGGATAAAAGCATCTTCTCCCTGGATATGGGCGCGCTGGTGGCCGGTGCCAAATACCGGGGCGAATTCGAGGAGCGGCTCAAAGCCGTTCTCAACGAAGTGAAGCAGTCCAATGGCCAAATCCTGCTGTTCATCGATGAGCTGCACACCATCGTGGGCGCCGGAAAGACCGAAGGCAGCATGGATGCGGGCAATCTGCTGAAGCCCATGCTGGCCCGGGGCGAGCTGCACTGCATCGGCGCCACCACCCTGGACGAATACCGCCAGTATATTGAAAAGGACCCCGCATTGGAGCGCCGGTTCCAGCCCGTGACGGTGGATGAGCCCACGGTGGAGGATACCATTGCCATTCTCCGGGGCCTGAAGGAACGGTACGAGGTGTTCCACGGTGTCAAGATCACGGACCCGGCCATCATTGCCGCCGCCACCCTTTCCCACCGGTATATCACCGACCGGTTCCTGCCGGACAAGGCCATTGACCTGATCGATGAAGCCTGCGCCCAGATCCGAACGGAAATGGACTCCATGCCCACGGAGCTGGACGAGGTCAACCGGAAGATCATCCAGCTGGAAATTGAGGAGGCCTCCCTGAAGAAGGAAGAAGACGAACGCTCCAAGAGCCGTCTTGCCCAGATTCAGAAGGAGCTGGCAGAGGAGCGGGAAAGCTTCAAGGCAAAGAAGGCCCAGTGGGACAACGAAAAGGCTTCCATCGGCCAGGTTCAGCAGCTTCGGGAACACATCGAGGATCTGAACCGTCAGATTGAAGCCGCCGAGCAGAGCTATGATCTGGAGAAAGCCGCCGAACTGAAATACGGCAAGCTTCCCCAGGCTCAGAAGGAGCTGGAGGAGCAGGAGCGCCGGATTCAGAAGGACAGCGCCACTGCCCTGCTGCGCAACAAGATCACCGACGAAGAAATCGCCAAAATCGTGGAGCGCTGGACCGGCATTCCCGTCAGCCGCCTGGTACAGGGGGAGCGGGAGAAGCTCCTGAATCTGGAAACCATTCTTCACAGGCGTGTGGTGGGCCAGGATGAGGCCGTCCGTTCCGTTACGGAGGCCATTCAGCGCAGCCGTGCGGGTATTCAGGACCCCAACCGACCCATCGGGTCCTTCCTGTTCCTGGGCCCCACCGGCGTCGGCAAAACGGAGCTGGCAAAGGCCCTGGCGGAAGCCCTGTTTGATGACGAAAACAACATGGTCCGAATCGATATGTCCGAATATATGGAGAAATTCTCCGTCTCCCGTCTGATCGGAGCGCCTCCCGGATATGTGGGCTATGAGGAAGGCGGTCAGCTCACCGAAGCCGTCCGCAGAAAGCCCTACAGCGTGGTGCTGTTTGATGAGGTGGAAAAGGCCCATCCGGATGTATTCAATGTTCTTCTCCAGGTTCTGGATGACGGCCGGATCACCGACTCCCAGGGCCGCACCGTGGACTTTAAGAATACCATTCTGATCCTGACCTCCAACCTGGGCTCTCAGGAGCTGCTGGAGGGCATTCAGGACAACGGCGAGATTGCCGAGGATACCAGGCAGCGGGTGCTGACTCTGCTGCACCGGTCCTTCCGCCCGGAGTTCCTGAACCGTTTGGACGAGATTGTATTCTACAAGCCCCTGACCAAGGACAACATCCAGAGAATCATCGACCTGCAAATCGAAAAGCTGAACAGCCGTCTGGAGGCCCAGCAGCTCACCTGCCGCCTGACAGACAGCGCAAAGCGGTTTATTGTAGACGAGGCCTATGATCCGGAATTCGGTGCCCGTCCTCTGCGCCGCTATGTGCAGCACACCGTGGAAACCATGCTCAGCCGCAAGATTCTGGAAGGAACCGTCCCCGTCGGTTCCACCGTTACCGTGGACTGCCGGGATGGCGAACTGGTACTGGAATAACAAACGCAGCCCCCTGCCTTTCGACGGCAGGGGGCCTTTGTTAGCTTCTGAATTTTTCCAGAACTTTATTCTTCAAATACCGGAAGGACTCTGTTTTTCCGTTGACCGCCAGAATCAGCACATTGGGAATCATCACGCAGAGAATCCCTTTCAGGAAAAAGTCCCCCCAGGGCCCCAGGGCTGCCAGCCTGCCCACCCAGCTGATCAGCAGAAAGGAAACCACCACAATTGACAGATGCACCGCCTGCCGCAGAAAGAATGGCATGCTTGAGGTGCCAAAGACCTTTTTGTGGAGGATATAGGGTTCAAACCAGAAAGAAGTCAGCAGTCTGGAAACAGAGGTTGCCGCCAGTATTCCCGTCAGCCCCCACCGGACTCCCAGCAGATAGGACAGCACCAGATTGATGGCTGCGGCGTACAAAAGGATATTCTTGGTTTCCCGGAAGAGCCCGGTGGTATTGCGGAAGTTCCATACCGGAACCAGTACATTGGGCAGAAAGAAATTCAGGCAGATCACCGCCACGGTCTGCATGGGCAGCAGCCACTTTTCCCCTGCCCAGAGCAGGATAAAGGGATTGTACATCACAAGGAGGGCTGCAGAGCAGAAGGTGGCAATCCAGGAAAAGGCCATGCTGTAGGCATCAAATACCTGTTTTTTCTGCCGGGGCTCGGCGGTGGCGTTCAGGTTTCCCAGAGAACCCAGTACCGACTGGGAGATGATGGTGGTATAGGCGGACACCATGCCCTGAATCATCAGATAGTTGTCGTACAGGCCGCAGGTAGCCGTACTGATGAGAGAAGAGATATACAGGTTATCCGTGCTGTTGAGCAGCTGTCCTCCGGCCTTGTAGGAGAACATATACCGCACATCCCGAAAAATGCTTTTCTTTTTCTCCTGGTCCAGGGGCTCCTTTTTCTTCAGGAAGGGATAGAGCTGGTCCGCTTTCCGGGAGATAAACAGGTTGTTGGTCACCGTCATGGCAATCTGAATAAACAGATACACCGTAAAATTCCGAAAAGCCAGCAGGCACACCACCTGCAATGCCACCGTCAGGAATTTAAACAGCATCTCATAGCGGGAAATCAGATAGCGTTTCTGGTCCGCGTGGATGATGCTGCTTTTGTACACCAGCAGATAGGAGCAGACGGAGTTGGTCAGGAACATCAGATAGTACAGCACCAGATGGTACTGATCAATTTCCGATTTCACCAGCAGCCGCAGCACCGGCACCAGCGCCAGGCCGATTACCGCCACCGCCAGGGCAATGATCCGGTAGATGGTTTTGTAATAGCCCATCAGGGCCGTCAGCTGTTTTTCGTTCCCCTCCGCCAGGGGCTTATACAGGGAGTACACCACAATGTCCGATAGGCCCAGCTCTGTCAGAGACAGCACATTGAGGATGCTGGCATACAGGCCGTTGACGCCCAGATAGTCCTCACTGAGGACATGGATGAAAATTGTCCGGGAAACAAACCCCAGAAGGGTGATCACAATCTGGGCCGCCACGCCAAAGCGGAAATTCTTCCAGGTATTCTGGAAGCGGGAGCCGCGCTTGTTATCCATTCCGATTCTGCTCCTTTGAAACACTTTTGCTTTATATTATAGCAAGTTCTGTGGTTTTTGTCCAGTTCCGCCGGAATGATTGCAAAGGTGCTATCCCCATGCTATAATGGTGGAAATTGAGAGGATGTGATGTCTTGCTTCCCGTTTTGATTCACCACGAATGCGCGGAGCCTTCTGCCCATACTTACCTTCTGGACTGCCTGCGCCAGTCGGCCAAATATAATCAGGAAACGGTGCTTTTTGGCAGCGCCAACTGGGAAAGCCTGCTTCCCCAAGGGGTGGGGTTTGTGGACGCCAAAACCCTGGAAAGTCCCCGGCTGGCAGCCTTTGAGCGGGTGTATGTGGACCTGGCGCCCTACTACCCCAATTCCCTGATCTTCTTCCGGCGGCTGTTTCTGATGGAGGTCTATCTGCGTCAGCGGGGCTTGACGGAAATGATCCTGCTGGACAGCGACATTCTGGTTTATACGGATCTGTCCGCAATATCCGCCTTCAAGGACTGTGATTTCGCCTGCTGCATTGACAAGGAGCAGCACTTCTCTCCGGAGGATACCCAGGGACTGCGGTGGTTTGCCAACTGTGGCATTTCCTATTGGACCCTGGACGCCCTGGATGACTTCCTGAATTTTTTGCAGGACAGCTACGAAAACCACTTGGACCGGCTGAAGGTAAAATACGACTACCATGTGGCCAACAACATTCCCGGCGGTGTCACGGAGATGTCCCTGCTGTACCTGTGGGTGATGGATCGGCCGAATATGCGCTTTTACAATATGTCCATCCCGGAGAACGGGTTTGCTTTCAACAACACCATCTGGTCTGACGTGAACTACAGTCCCAGGGAGTATGTGGTCAGTCCCCTGACCCGGCTGAAGAAATTCACCATCCCCAAAGACGGCGGCCTCCCTATTTTTTATCTGCAGGCCGGCGGCACGGTACGGTTTTACAACATTCATTTCGTGGGCAGCGCCAAAAGCGATATGCACGACTATGCCGCTTTCGGCAGGCTCACCCTCCGGAGCAAATGCAGGCAGCTCTGGCAGGAATGGCTCCTTCACGGCCTGCGGGTTTTTGCCCACGGGAACAACCCCATCAGCAGATGTGTTCACACACTGGGAAAAGCCGCAAAAAAACTGCTGAAAATGAAATAATCCCTGTTTCCCGGCACCACTTCCCTGTTTGTCCGGGAAACGGGCAAAGGGGCTGTCTCACTAACGCAGTGAGTCAGCCATTGTATGTGATTCCCTGGGCTATGAGGGCATTGGAACCCACAGCTTCAGGAAGTGGTATGCAACAGAAATCTACAAAGCCAATGGGTGTGACATTGCCCTGGTGCAAAGGTTACTGCAACACAGCTCTGCTGAAACCACACAGAGGTACATTGGCTTGGAACCCCAGAGAATTGAGAAAGCCATTGAAGGTCATGCCACACTTTTATAGCCAAAAAGTTCTGTAAGTCCACCATAATGGTGGACTTATTTGATTTTATAATAAAAATATGTTACGCGTTTCATGTTTACTTCTCCTCTTGCTATTTCTGTTTAAAAATGTCGTTTCTCGTTGTTCGACATTTATTAATATGATAATAACATTTTAAAAGCGATATTTTAAGCATAATAGACTTTTTAAAATGGATAAAACGCCATTTTCTTTTTGTATACTATGCCTATTGGAGGTGAAGTATATGAATGCTGATTTTGTTAGAGAGAGAATAACCCAGCTGAGACTGCAAAAGGGTGTATCTGAATATCAAATGAGCTATGACCTGGGGCATAGCAGAGGTTACATCAATAACATTTCTTCAGGAAAAACACTTCCTTCCATGACAGAATTCTTTGCTATCTGTGGTTATTTTCAAATTACTCCAGTTGACTTCTTCAATACTTCTGCCTTCAATCCTGTTCTATTGAATGACACTATCGAGAATATCAGCAAGCTGAATGAGGAAGATTTGAAACTTATTCATCAAATAACAACCAGAATGTTAAAAAAATGAAATAAAACCCCAAAGGTTTTCCATTCTTTCTTTTATCTTCTATGGAAAACCCTTGGGGTTATTTTACTGCACCCTTAATGACTGTCTGCTTCGCCTCCCAGAATGAAAAAGCCTCTTGCATTCTTTTGATGCCAAACCCAGCCACCAAAAGGGTTTTGATAATATCCCTTTTCTCTTGGCTTTTGGTATGGTATAGTAATTGAAAAATGCACTTCAACAATGGAGTGGAAAGAATGGCATCCAATGATGATTTGAAGAAAGCACAGAGAAAGGCAGACGAAAACCTCCCCCCTCGCAAATGCCGTAGAGGTCGTCAGCAACATCAGAAAATGAAACCATATCTTGTGCTTCAATATTTACAGGCAAATACAGATGAAGCCCATTCTGTCAGTGCCAGTGAAATTTCTGGTTATCTCGAGGAAATTCTGGGCATCAATGCAGACAGAAGGTCTATCTACAGTGACATTGATGAAATCAATGCTGTTGCCTGGATGCTGGAAAACGATACGGGTATTGATGAAGCCTATGAAGCTATCAAAGAGGAAGATGCTGAAAAGCTGATTGTCTATGACAGAAAAAAGGGTGGATATAACATCACCCACAGAAAGTTTGAAGTCCATGACCTCAGAGTGATTGCTGAATGTATTTACTCAGCCAAATTTCTGACTGAGAGAAAAGCCAAAAGCCTGATTGATGTGGTGTGTGGTTTTGTCAGTGAAAATGAGGCAGAACAAATCAGACACACCCTTGGCGTTCTGAGATGCTTCAAAGATGTGGAAAACATCTTCAAATTTGTTCATTTCTTGTTTCGGCATCTTCAATTTACGCATAGAATATGTCCTCATCCCTTTCAATTTTCGGTCAGTTAGGGATGAGGACATCATCATAGCAATAGAAACAAGAAAAACCCCTGAAACTCAGGAGTTTCAAGGGCTTGGAGCTGCTAGCCAGATTTGAACTGGCTGCCGGCTTCCCAAAAAGCCTTGCTTTTCGGGAACCCTTTCGACCTCAGATTGAATTGGAATTGCCTTTGGCAATTCGCGGATGAGGTCGCCAGTTCTCATTCCCTGATAATTGAAAAACGCCCAGCCGATTGGCCGAACGTT
>JAGAQA010000012.1 GCA_017622995.1 Oscillospiraceae bacterium | reverse complement strand
TCTCCTGGGAGAGGGTGGCTCGCGCAGCGAGACGGGTGTGGGGCGGTACAACTTACCTGGTTCCGCCCCTCATCCGCCCCAGTGTGCGCACTGGGGCACCTTCCCCCAGGGGAAGGCATCTCCCCGCCAACTCCCAATTTGTCGTTCTGCTTGGTCTCCCTTTCACATCGTCCCTTTCTCCCGGAAGCCGCTCCTCTTTTCGCCTTGCCTTTTTCCCCGTTGTCTGGTATAATGGCGCGGTATTCTTTCGGAAAGGAGGCCCCATGGTGAAAAAGACCCGGAATGCCGCAATGGCTGCTTTTGTTCTATACTGCGGCCTTATGCTCTGGCTGCTGTTTGCCCGCCAGCCCAATCCGGCGGAGGTTCCCTTCCCCGTGTATATCCGGGCCCATGTGAATCTGCGGCCCTTCCGGACCATTCAGCTGTTTTCCAGGCTCCTGGTGCCCCCGGTGCGGGAATATCTGGTGCGCATTGCCATCCGCAATCTGCTGGGAAACATTCTGCTGTTCACACCCCTGGGCATCTTCCTGCCGGTGCTGTTTCCCCCTCTGCGGAAATTCTTCCGGACGCTGCTGAGCGTCACCTTCATCATTACCATCATTGAGCTGTGCCAGCTTGCCCTGATGGTGGGCTCCTGCGACATTGACGACCTGATTCTGAATGTCAGCGGCGCGGCCCTGGGCTATGGCCTCTACCGGCTCTTTATCCTGCTGCGGAGGAAGCTGGACTGACGGAGGATTTCAGAACAAATACTTTGAGCTGCCCACCCGGCAGCTCTTTTTTTTGCATAAAATCCGGGTAAAACGGGCACTCTTCCGTCAGGAGGGATGACCATGACCCAGAAACAGTACGCCAAGCTGGTGCAGCAGATCAGCCCCAATTCCCCGGTGGGAAAGGACTGCCTCATGGCCTTTCTGATAGGCGGGCTGATCTGCCTGCTGGGCCAGTGCTGTATCACACTCTATACTTCCCTGGGGCTTCCCAAGGAGGAGGCGGGAACCGCCGCGTCCATGAGCCTTGTGGCCCTTTCTGCCCTGCTCACAGGGCTGAGCCTCTATGACGATCTTGCCAAGGCCGCCGGCGCCGGAACCCTGGTGCCCATCACCGGCTTTGCCAACGCCATCTCCGCCCCGGCGGTGGAATTCAAAACCGAGGGCTTTATCCTGGGTGTGGGGGCGAAAATGTTTACCATCGCCGGGCCGGTAATTGTATACGGCCTGTCCGCCAGTGTGGTCTACGGCCTTATTTACTGGCTCTGTACGCTGTTTGGCTGAGCGCTGGGCTTACGGAAAACCCCGGCAGCTCAGAGCAGCTTCCGGAGGGAATCCAGCAGAGCCGGAACGTCCAGACTGCTCAGCTCCGTCACATCCACTTCCAGCACCGGGCCGTTGGCCTGAAAGCGGGTGTATCCCCGGGTGGCAATGTCCTGCCGGAACTGTTCATAGCTTTTTCGGGTGGGATTTTCCCGGGGGGCTCCCGGCGGCTCCGGGTAGCGGTCGTTGACCACATGGCCCCGGTGCCGGGTGTCCGACAGATCCCGGGCGGCAAACCGGCGGTAAATCACCTCCGGGTCCCCGGTGAGACGCACTGTAATGGCGGTGTAGTGGTGCGCTTCCAGCAGGGCCAGAAGCCCCGGCAGGGAGGCATCCTCAAAATTGTTTTCCAGAACAAAGGGCTTGTTGGCCTTCATCAGCTGGGCTGCGGAATAGTACAGGATGTGCATGGCCGCCACGCCCAGCCGGACCTTTTCCTCCCGGCTGCGAAAGCCCAGGTCATCAAACAGCACCTCTTTGATGGAGTCCTTGGACAGCATGGGAATTTCCAGGGCCTCCGAAATTTTCTCCGCGATGGTGCTTTTTCCGCTGGCAGGCATACCGGCAACCAGAATGCAGTACATACCATTTCCCCCTTAAAGACTGTCCTGATATTCCGAGGGTGTTTTCCCGGTGATTTTTTTGAAGGTGTTGGAAAAATACCCGATGTCCCGGTAGCCCACCTGCTCCGCCACCTCATAGACCTTCATCCGGCCGTCCTTCAGCAGCTCCGCTGCCTTGTGGATGCGGTAACGGGTGAGATAGCCCAGCAGCGTGCTGCCTGTTTCCTTCTTAAAGGTGTGGCTCAGGTGCCCCTCGCTGATGTTCAGGCTCTGGGCCACGGAGCTGACGCTGATGTCCGGCTCCTGATAGTGCTGTTGGATATAGGAAATGGCCATGGAGACGTAGCGGTTTGTGCTGCCGGTTTTGGGCTCCGGCAGGGCCTGCTCCTTTGGCGTCAGCTTGGCCTGGACCCGCTGCACCGCCTTTTCCAGATCGCCGTCGTGAAAGGGCTTGAGCAGGTAGTCCACGGCCTCCAGCCGCAGGGCAGCCTGGATATAGGAAAAGCTGTCGTAGGCGGTCAGAATGATTACATATGTATTCTTCCCCATTCCCCGGAGCTTTTCCAGCATTTGGATGCCATCCATCTGGGGCATTTTCAGATCGGTGATGATGAGGTCGGGATTGCACCGGGCCGCCTGTTCCAGGCCCTCCGCGCCGTTGGCGGCTTCCCCCACCACCAGGCAGTCCAGAGCCGCCCAGTCCACTGTCAGCACAATGCCCTTGCGGATCAGCTCCTCGTCCTCCACAATCAGTACCTTCAGCACTGGTTCTCCTCCTTTCTCTTCAGGGGCAGCCGCGCCCGGACCCGGGCTCCGCTGCCTTCGGGGTTGTTGTCCAGATACAGGCCATACCGTTCCCCGTAATGCTTTTTCAGAATGGTGTCTACATTATAAAGTCCCAGATGGTGTCCCGCAGGCGCGGACTCCCGGCGGTAGGGATGGCCGATCATATCCGGCGGCAGGCCGTGGCCATTGTCCGTGACGGTGATCAGCAGCTCCGCATCCTCCTGCTCCGCCTCCACCCGGATGACGCTGTCGGATACCCCCTCCAGTCCGTGAAGAATGGCGTTCTCCACAATGGGCTGGAGGATCATTTTGGGAACCATACAGGTTTCCAGCTCCTCCGGCAGGCTGACCACAAAGGAAAACTGGTCGCTCAGCCGGATCTTTTGAATTTCCACATACCGGTTCAGCACCTCCACCTCCCGGGAAAGGGGTACAAATTCCTCGGCAGAGATGCAGAACCGCAGAATATCCGCCAGATTGGTGGACATCAGCGCCACCTGGGGCACATGGCTCATTTTGCTGATCCACTTCATGGTATCCAGGGTGTTGCAAAGGAAGTGGGGATTCAGCTGGGCCTGCAGCATCCGGACCTGGGCCTGGTTCAGCTCCCGCTGATTGTCTACCAGCTCCTGCCGGTTGGTCTTCAGGGCCAGCACCATGTGGTTAAAGCCCTCCGCCAGCTGCCCCAGCTCATCCTCCCCGTCCCGGGACACATGGACATCCAGATCGTCCTGCTCCAGCCGGTTAAAGGCCTCCAGCAGCCGCCGGATGGGCAGGGAAACCCGCTGGCTCAGGGGAAGACACAGGGCCGCGGAAATCACAATACCCACCAGAACACAGAAAAAGCTGGCGGCACGGAGCAGCTTTCTGGTGCTCTGGGTAAACAGCTGGGGCTGACGCAGCACCAGAAACAGGCCGGTGGGCCGGTGGGCCTGGATCTGATAGCGGAAGTCCTCGGTCTGGGCCCCGGGGCGGCCGTCCCCCAGCAGCTGAGAACGGAGGGTATCCGCCAGCTCCTCCGTCAGACCGCTCTGGCTGGCATAGACCGGGTGCCAGTACCGGCTGAGCAGCAGAATCTGGTTGGAGCTGCCGTATTTCCCGGAGAAGAGCTTCTGAAAGTTCTCCCCGGACAGCTCCATCACCAGATAGCCCAGGGGTTCTCCCTGGGGACTGCTCAGCAGCGCCGCCCCCTGCAGCAGGGCTTCGCCGCCGTCCATGGGCGGCTGATACACCGCCTGCCCACCGGCGTTTTTCGCCGCGAACAGGATGCCCCAACGGGTGGGCAGGGTGGCCCCCGGGGTGACGCTGCCGGTGGAATAGCAGAGGCTGCCCCCCAGGTCATACAGAGAGTAATCCGCCAGATCCCGGCTGCCCTCGGTGGCATAGAACAGGGCCGTATTGACCTTGGTGTCTTCCAGGCTGGTAAAGGCCCGGGGCAGCAGACCGCTTTCCTTCAGCGCCCGGGCGGCCCCCGGCAGGGCATCGCTCACATGGTCCAGGGCGGTCATCAGGTGGGCCGTCTGGGTCTGGGCATCGGTTTCCATCTGCTTTTTCATCTGAATGCGGAAAATCTGGGACAAAAGAGCCGAGCAGATGATCATGGGCACCAGGGAGGCAATCAGGAAGGAACACAGCAGCCGGTTCCGGAAGGAACGGCTTTGGGGTCTGGTCATGGCGCCACCTCCCCCAGCAGAAAGGCCCAGTCCGACAGCAGCCGGTCCCGGTTCTGACTGGCCCACTCCACGTCATAGTCCACCAGGTTCAGGGTCGACAGGGCGGGCAGGGCTGGGTCGGCGGGAATGTCCCCGCGAACCGCCCGGCGGCAGAACCGCTGACCCACCAGGGACTGCACATCCTCACTGACGGTGAAGTCCAGAAACCGCCTGGCGTTTTCCTCATGGGGGGCGCCCTTTACCAGCGCGCTGCCGTCGGGTACGCAGGAGGTGCCGTCGGCGGGATAGACCAGGGCAATGTCCTCCCCGGCCGATATGTGCTGCAGAGCGGTTTCCTCCAATGTAATCCCAACCAGCGCGCTGCCTCTGGCAACTGAGGACACCACCGCGCCGGAGCTGTCCGCCTGTCTACCCTCCAGGGCCGCGCGGAAGCCGGACAGGCAGTCCTCCCCTCCCCCGGCCAGGATCCGGGTCACCAGGGCCGTATAGGAGGAGCCGGAAATCTGGGGATCGGCAAAGGCAATATTTCCCCGGAACGCCGGTTTTTCCAGATCCACCCAGCTTGTGACAGACTCCGCCCTCACCAGCTTGGTATTATAGATGAGCACCACCGGCAGCGCGGAGAAGGGCGTCCAATACCCGCACTGGGACTGAAACCCCTCCCGGATCCGGTCGGCCTCCCGGCAGATGTAAGGGGTGAAGCAGTCCCGGTAGGATTCCAGGCTCTCCACGCCGCCGCCGAACATCACGTCCGCCCTGGGGGCGTCCTGTTCCTTTTCGATTTGCTGAAGCAGCTCATTGGTGCCGCCGGTGACCACCTCCACCCAGATTCCGGTACGCTCCTCAAATTCCCGGATAATGGGGGTGTAGACCTCCTCCTTGTGGGAGGTGTAGACCACCAGCCGCTGGCTCTCCGGCGGAGTGCAGGAAAGGGGCGCGGTCTGGGTCCCCCCGCAGCCGGTGAGCAGCAGCAGGAGGAAGAGAAGAAGAAATCGTTTTTTCATGCAGTATGTCTCCGTTTTGAAAAATAGCAGCGGAAAGCAGAAATCAGGGCGGCTGAGCCGCAAGACAAAGCGCTGCGAACCTGGTTCCGCCCATAACATCCTTTGGGCCCATTGACCAGAAGATTGTGCGACAAATTGGGATTTGGCGAATTGACAGTTGACAATGGACAGTTGACAATTGTGGTATCCCTTCGGGATGAATTTGAATATCCAAATGATCCTATTTGAAAAATGCACAAAGGGACGTTTGCCGCGAAATGCTTACCGCCTTCCGTAGGGGCGGGCGTCCTCGACCAAGCGGCAGCAGTGCATTTCCTTTTTCGGGAACGTCAGGCGAATTCGGAAAGCTGTACCCGGGAAGTCCAGGAGGCCTTCCCCTACGGGAAAAACATCCGGTTCCCAAGGAAACGAACCTGGACGTTTTTAATCTATTTCATAAATGACTGAAAGAATGGTTGAACCATCCCCGCAGGGGATTCCTTCATTGTCAATTGTCAACTGTCAATTGTCCTTCCATCGAATTGCCCAAATTATAGCACATCACGGAGCTGATTTCATCAATTTTTCCAAAGTTATCAGAATAGTGCAAAAAATATCAGTTTTGTCCCGTTTCTTTTTGTGCGATTTGCCATTACACTATAAGCACAGGCAGAGAAAAAGACCTGCCGCCCACAAATTTTGAGGAGGAACTGAAATGAAACGTACGCTTGCAATGCTTCTGGTTCTGTGCATGGTACTGGGCCTGGCTGCCTGCGGCCAGAAGGCCCCTGCCCCCACCGAAGCTCCCGCTGCCGCAGCCCCCGCCGATGAAGCGCCCGCCGCTACGGAAGCCGTCCCCGAGGAAAATCTGACGGAAACCCAGAAGATCATCAAGGAAGCCCAGACCATGACTCTGGAAGAGCTGGCCAAGAAGGCCATCGAGGAGTCCAACGGCAAGATGTTCTACGGCGTGGGCAACTCCAGCCGCGGCAAGAGCGCCCTGCCCCTGTTCATCGCCTACCTGCAGACCATCGATCCCAATTATAACATGGAGTTCGAGTGGCAGCAGCCCAAGAACAACAAGATCTTTGATCAGCTCACCGCCGACTCCCTGAAGGACACCGGCACCTTCGCCATGACCCTGATTCAGGACGGCAACCAGATTGAGAGCAAGATGGTTCAGACCGGTATTCTGGACACCTTCATTCCCAAGGACTGGGCGGATGCCAACGGCACCACTGCCGAGGAATACAAGGGCTTCCTGGCCCTGCAGACCCTGAACAAGGTCTTTATGTACAACAACACCGGCTCCAAGACCTATGACAACTGCTGGGACTTCGTGGCCGAGGGCGAGCATGGCCTGTACATGGACATCGACTCCGAGATCGTCGGCAAGAACTTCCTGTACATGCTCACCGAGGACACCTACGCCGCCTGGCTGAAGGATGCCTTCAATGCCCTGCCCGCCGAGGAGCAGGCCTACTTCCAGCCCACCATCAAGGCCATGGAGTCTGAGGCCGCTGACCTGGGCCTGGGCCCCGACGGCGCCTACGCCCTGGCATGGATCAAGCTGTGGGTAGAGAGCTACAACGCCCAGACCGACGACGGCCCCATCTGCAACACCCTGGTTGACAAGAGCGCCACCGATCAGTTCGGCCTGCTGGTTTACTCCAAGCTCCGCTCCGTTGAGGAATCCAATTCCGTCTCCGTGAACAACATCAACGTGGCCGCTTACACCGACGGCTATCAGGGCATCGGCGGCTATGGCTACTGCCACTACCTGTTCGTCACCGACAACTCTCCCCTGCCCTGGACCGCCTGCGCCTTCATCGCCTACATGACCTGCACCGAGGACGGCTTCTCCGCCTGGGGCAAGGATATGGGCGGCTACTCCTCCAACCCCAAGGTTGCGGAGGCCACCGAGAACACCCGTCACCATCAGACCGGCGGCTATGTGGACGGCGTCAGCGTCTATGAAGCCAAGAACGACCGTGGCTACGACTGGTGGACCACCAACGGCAAGCTGGTTCTGGAAGACCCCGAGTACTGCGCATCCGTTGCCTTCACCGTAGGCAGCTGGATTGAAATGCTGAGCAAGTACAGCGCAGGCTAAATTCCAGAGAAATGACAGTCAAGTAACGTTACGGCGCCTCTGGATCTGCCCAACAAGCGATCCGGAGGCGCTACCCTTTTCCCAAAGGAGGTTCCATGAAAACCACTGCCAAACGTCCCGCCAGCCGCCTCACCATCGGGCTGAATAAGACCAAGACCTTTTTCTCCAAGCCCTATAACGTGATCCTGCTGCTGATGGGCATTGTCTTCACCATCACCACCATCGCCCCCATTGTGGCCATCGTGGAGGATACCCTGAAAATCCATCCCGGCACCATCGACGCCCACCTGACCGGCAAGACAGTCGGCTATACCATCGTCAACTACATCGACTTGTTCACCAGCCGCATGGCGAAAACCAACCTGTGGACGCCCCTGCTCAATACGGTTCTGCTGGCGGTGGGCACCTGCATCGTTTCCATTCTCTTCGGCGGCATTGTGGCCTTCCTGGTCACCCGCACCAACATGGCATGGCGCAAGTACATCAGTTCCATCTTTATCTTCCCCTACATCATGCCCCAGTGGACCCTGGCTGTGGTGTGGCAGAATCTGTTTAACTCCAACGCCGTCACCGGCACCTCCAACGGGCTTCTGGCCGCCCTCTTCGGCATTCAGATGCCCATGTGGTGGTGCAAGGGTCTGTTCCCCAGCATGGTAGTGCTGGGCCTGCACTACGCCCCCTTTGCCTACATCCTCATCGGCGGCATCTTCCGCAACATGGACGCTAACCTGGAGGAAGCCGCCACTATTCTGGACACCCCCAAGTGGAAGACCATGACCCGCATCACCCTGCCCATGGTGAAGCCTGCCATTCTTTCCACCATTCTGCTGGTCTTCGGCAGTGCCATGGGCTCCTACCCGGTGCCCCATTACCTGGGACTCAGCACCCTGTCCACCAAGTATGTGTCCATGAACTCCAAGTATACCGGCGAAGCCAGCATCCTGGCCATCATCATGATGATCTTCGGCGTGGCTATTATGCTGCTGAACCAGCTGTCCCTCACCAGCCGGAAGAACTACACCACCGTCACCGGCAAGTCCGGCCAGATCTCCAAGATCAACCTGGGCAAGGCGGGCAAGTACGTCATCGCCCTGGTGCTGGTGATTCTCACCTTCTTCACCAGTATTTTCCCCATCGTCTCCTTCGCCTTTGAGACCTTCCTGCCCAACCCCGGCGATTACTCCTTCCTGTACACCGGCGATGCCAGCAACCTGACCACCAAGTGGTGGGTCACCAGTGAAAACGTCACCGAGAACGGTATGTACGGCCAGAAGGGCATCCTCTACAACGAGACCATCTGGCGGGCCTTCGGCGGCACCATCCTGGTGAGCGTGGCCTGCGCCCTGCTGGCCGGCACCATCGGCACCCTGGTCGGCTACGCGGTTTCCAAGAACCGGCGAAGCAAATGGGCTAATTATGTAAACTCCATGGCTTTCCTGCCCTACCTGATGCCCTCCCTGGCTGTGGGCGCCGCCTTCTTCATCCTGTTCTCCACGGAACGGCTGAACCTTTTCAACACCTACACCCTGCTGATCATCGTGGGCACCATCAAGTACATCCCCTTCGCCAGCCGCAGCTCCCTGAACTCCATGCTGCAGCTCTCCGGCGAAATCGAGGAGGCCGCCATCATTCAGGACATTCCCTGGATCAAGCGGATGACCCGCATCATCATCCCCATCCAGAAGTCCTCCATCATCAGCGGCTATCTGCTGCCCTTCATGACCTGCCTGAGAGAGCTGAGCCTGTTCATGCTGCTGTGCGTACAGGGCTTCATCCTGTCCACCACCCTGGACTACTTCGATGAAATGGGTCTGTATGCCTTCTCCAGCGGCATCAACCTGATCCTCATCATCACCATTCTGGTGTGCAACACCATTGTCAACAAAGTCACCGGCGCAAGCCTGGACAAAGGAATCGGAGGTTAAATCATGCCTGAAATCAGATTAGAGCATATCACCAAGCGCTGGGGCAAATTCTATGGTGTGGATGACCTGAACCTGGTCATTGAAAACAACGCATTCGTAACCCTGCTGGGCCCCTCCGGCTGCGGCAAGACCACCACACTGCGTATGATCGCCGGACTGGAAACCCCCACCAGCGGCCGCATCACCATCGGCGACCGGGTGGTATTTGACAGCGAGCTGGGCATCAACATCCCCGCCAACAAGCGAAAGGTGGGCTTCCTGTTCCAGAACTACGCCCTGTGGCCCAACATGACCGTCTACCAGAATATCTCCTTCGGCCTGTCCAACATCAAGGAGGAACTGCCGAAAATCAACTTTGAGGCGAAAAACGCCGCCCGCCTGGCCCAGATCCTGAAGAATCCCCAGGATGTGGTGAAGACCCTGGAGGAGTGCCGGGACAAGAACGGTAAGCTGGACGAAAAGAAAGCCATTATCAAGCTCATTGATACCTATACCCTCTCCCAGTACACCGCCAAGAAACTCTTTGCCTACCACCTGGAACAGGGCAAGGATGTTTCTGCCGAGGTCAAGGCACTGGAGGAGAAGGTGGAGGCCGCCCGGAAGGCCCAGCCCTTGAGCGAAAGCTTCGAGCTGCTGAAGGACGGCAAGGTGGAAACCTGCATCCGGAAGCTCACCAAAGAGGAAATTGACCTGTCCGTGCGCCGGGTGTCCCGGATTGTGAAAATCAGTATGTTCATGGACCGATATCCGGCGGAGCTGTCCGGCGGCCAGCAGCAGCGTGTGGCCATTGCCCGGACGTTGGCCCCGGAGCCCAGTGTGCTGTTCATGGACGAACCCCTTTCCAATCTGGATGCCAAGCTCCGGCTGGAAATGCGCTATGAGCTCCAGCGGCTCCATGTGGAAACCGGCTCCACCTTTGTCTACGTCACCCACGACCAGATGGAGGCCATGACCCTGGCCACCCGGATCTGCCTGATCAACAACGGCGTGCTGCAGCAGTATGCCGCCCCCCTGGAGGTTTACAACCACCCCGAGAACCTGTTTGTGGCGGACTTCGTGGGCAACCCCTCCATCAACTTTGTGGAGGCCAAGGCCCAGCAAAGCGACGACGGCACCATCCACATGAGGGTGCTGGGGGACCACAAGGCGGTGTTCACCCCGGACAAGCCTCTGAATCTTTCCCAGTGGTTCCGTCAGCTGGACCAGGAGCTGGAGGACCAGGCACAGGCCCTGAAGGCCCGGGCCGGTGAGAGCGGCTATGTGGAAAAGAGCAACAAGGACGAAACCTTCCGCTATCACATCGCCCGGGTCAATGACGAGGACGACGGCATCCATGAGGAGCCGGTGCTGACCCAGGAGGATCTGGTGCTGGGCATTCGCCCGGAGTTCCTGTCCATCACCGGCGGCGGAAATGTGGAGTGCGAAATCTACGGCGCCATGCCCACCGGTATGGAATCCACCGTGAAGGTACGCATCGGAGAGTACCTGCTCACCGGCGTGGTCTTCGGCAGCACCCTGTTTGCCATCGGAAGCAAGCTGCCTCTGGAAATCACCGGCAGCAATGTGATGCTCTTTGACCGCAGAAGCGGCCGCCGCATCGCCTCCGGCACCCTGAAGCTGCTGTAAGCCCGGGGCCAAGCCCCGCTCCTACCCCGGCTCCCCCCTCTGGGGGAGCTGGCACCGAAGGTGACGGTGTCCTCCGAAAGTGGGATTTCTCGAAAAACAAGCAGCCGTGAACGGTTTTGGTCGTTCACGGCTGCTGGGGAATCTCTGAATAAGTCGGCAAGAGCTGACAGCGAGAGATTTTGATTTGACAGAAGGTTTGAAAAACAGAGGAATACTGTATGTATTTCCTGTTTTTCAAACTGCACTGTCAGAGCAAAAGATCCGCTGCTCAGCCGCAGACGATTTGTTCAGAGGTTCCCTATTTTCTATGGTGTTACCGGTTCAGGATGTCCATGAATTCCTCGCCGGTGATGGTTTCCCTCTGGTACAGGTATTCGGACAGCTCCACCAGCTTTTCCCGGTTTTCCGTCAGAATCTGCACTGCTTTGTCGTGCTGGGCCTTCACAAGGGCCATGACCTGCCGGTCCACGGCGGTCTGGGTTTCCCCGGAGCAGGCAAGGGACGCGTCGCCGCCCAAATACTGGTTGGACACGGTTTCCAGAGCCACCATGCCGAAATCCTCGCTCATGCCATACCGGGTAATCATGGCCCGGGCCAGCTTGGTAGCCTGCTCGATGTCGTTGGAGGCGCCGGTGGTGACGGAACCAAAGGCCACTTCCTCCGCCGCGCGGCCGCCGGTGTAGGTGGCAATCTTGGTTTCCAGCTCCGCTTTTGTCATCAGGTAGTGGTTGCCCTCCTCCACCTGCATGGTGTAGCCCAGAGCCCCGGAGGTGCGGGGAATAATGGTGATCTTCTGCACCGGGGCGGAATTGGTCTGCTTTGCCGCCACCAGGGCGTGACCGATTTCGTGGTAGGCCACCACCAGCTTTTCGTGGTCGGTGAGAATGGCGTTCTTCTTCTGATAGCCCGCAATGACCACCTCAATGGATTCCTCCATATCGGACTGGGTGGCGAACTTCCGGTTGTCCCGGACTGCCCGCAGGGCGGCTTCGTTGACGATGTTGGCAAGCTCCGCGCCGCTGGCGCCGGAGGCCATCCGGGCGATTTTCCCGAAATCCACATCGTCGGATACCTTGATTTTCCGGGCGTGGACCTTGAGGATTTCCTCCCGGCCCTTGAGATCCGGCAGCTCCACCGGCACCCGGCGGTCAAACCGGCCGGGACGGGTCAGGGCGGGGTCCAGGGATTCCGGACGGTTGGTGGCCGCCAGAATGATGACGCCGGTGTTGCCCTCGAAGCCGTCCATCTCGGTCAGCAGCTGGTTC